>JAHLYR010000008.1 GCA_025128025.1 Synechococcus sp. CS-1330 | reverse complement strand
TCCCGTTTGGTCTGCTTCTTGGCTGTGGTGAGCTCGTAATCAGAGAAGCCAAGCTGCTTGCCGCCCATCAACCCAGTCCTGGCCTGCGATCACAGGGTTATTGTCCCGCAAACGGCCTCGGTTTTCCAGAGTCTCCCTAGCGGTGCGACACACTTTTACTTGTCTTTACCGACCTGAGCGCAATGGTTGTGGTCGCGATTGAATACATCAGTCCTGTCCTCCGTAGCCTCTGCCATTACTAGATCCAGCTCCCCTTGAGGCAAGGCATTATGCTCTTGAAGCTCAACCGAGTGGTTAGGCAGGTGACTTTTAAACCACTTTGGATAAGCTCTTGAGGATGGATATCCAAATGAAATAAGTTCATATTTAGAACTCATGTTCTGCAGCATTCTCCTCTTCTTGCCATTCATCCATAAAGTCCTCGAAGCTTGAGTGGAAGCCAGGGGTTGTTTTGGTAAATCTCTGCAAGACCATCCAATGCGCCGAATTCAGGGATAAACACATCAGGATTTTGTTTGCAGTTATGCAAGATTTCTTCCTTATTTACTTTGCTAAAGTCCCAATTGCCCAGCATTGGCTCCACTGGCAGAGCCGAGGTAGCTAATGAAGTGCCCTCGAGCTATTGAGTGAGTGCTTGGATTCCGGTTCTGCCGGAGAGTGGCGGTGTCATTGGCTGTCATCCTTAGGTTTTTCGGAGAATGCCCGTGAGGGCTGGCGTTAGCCGTGTCCAACAGCCTGTCGAACACCTGACCGGCGATGCCGTCGCTGATGCCATCGTCGCGGCGGATCAGGTAGCTGCTCATGGCATCTGTTACTCGTCGTGCTTAGACATCTACGCCAGAGCGCCACTGGGATGCCACTTGCTTCCAGCCCTGGGCTTAAGCTTGCGCGAAAGTTCCCTGGCGTCATAAGGGCGCATGCTAGTACGAGTCTTGAGTGTTGGTGCGCCAGGCAGCGGTCGGCCTGAATCGACGAAGTACATCTGGTATGCGCTCCAACTCTTTGGATTCAGGTCGAACCGCATGGTGTTGGCGGTATTTGGGTGTTGGATCCACGCCCGGCTGCTCATCCAACTGGGTGATTGTTCTTAAGTATTGGGAAATCTCTGGGGAATGCCGATTTGAGCAGAGTGGGGCCGTCAATAGTCGTCTGACGTGGTCTTTGTGTTGTATTGAGACTTGAATCAGCACCTGGATTGCTAAATTACGGGCTTTTAACCTTCTCTTTTGGCCCCCTGCTCCGCCCAACAGGCAGACCAATTCTGTGTTCATGCTGCAGCCAGTAGATGGCCACGAGCGAGATAAAGATTGGTCAGAGCGGCCAGCACATTGATCTTGCAGTGATTCTTTGCCAGGCCACGCAGTCTGGTCTTTTCAAAGCAGAACTGCTGTTTGATCACCCTGAATGGGTGCTCGAACTTGGCGCGCACGTGTGCATTTGCAGCCTCGATCAGATCCTGCAGTCTTCCATCTGGAGTGTCAGGTAGCCCTCGGCTTTTGCCTAGTCGCATCGCCACGCGAAACCCACTGAATGGCCCGCCTTCTCAGGTCCTTTCGTGATGCCCTGGTAGCCGGCATCTCCATAAACCACCTCCTCATCGCCATGCAGCAGCTCAGCAGCGGGGGTGAGGTAGTGCACGTTGGCAGCCTTGGTGACGACTGAATGGGTCAGGCCTGAGTCCTTGTCGACGCCGACGTGGACTTACCGCTTCGCAGGCCTCCGGTACATCCCGTAGTACCACTGGTTGCCTTTCTTGGTCTGGTGCATCTCTGTATCCCGCTTCCCCTCTTTACTTTTTGTGGAGCTGGGCACTGAGATCAAGGTGGCATCGACGATCGTTCCCTGCCGCATCTTCATCCCCCGTGAGTTGAGGTGGGCATTGCCGGTGCGCTGGTTTTATCCATCGGCAGTCCTGAGATCAAGAAGCAGAGCAGATCAACCCAATGCAGCAGGAAAGGATCATTGAGTTGACGCCTTGCTAGGGCACCAAAGGCACTGCCTAATTGTGCAAGACTACGGCCTGGGCTAGAAGGTCGGGGAATCTGCTGCCCGGCAGATTGGTTCAAGCACCCGCATAAAGCTTCGCCATTCTTCGCTGGCGGCAGGTCCTCGCATTGGAGCACCAGCTCGAGAAAGGGCTATTTGCCTACTTCTACCCACAGGTCTCCCTCTGGGAGAAGCAGCCCCCAGTCTCGGTAACTGACTATTGGCACTTTTTCCCCTATGGACCGTAGAACCTGCGCCAACGGGTTGCTGCTTGGCCAACGGCCTAGCCCAGAGCAAAGGGAGGGAACAGATTCAAAATGGACACCTTGGCGGCTAAATCAATGGGCCGCTCCCGTGGCCACTCTGCGGGAATCCAGCACCAGCACCTTTAGCCAGTAGCGAGCCGCCAGGGCCCAGGCACATAAGCACCAAGGCCGCTGACGATCACCACTAAGTCGACTTCCTGTCGCATTAGCTAGGTCAGACACGCACCGCTGCGTGCATGGCAGAGGCTTTCCAGGCTGGGTCGTCCAGTGAGCCGCAGGCGCAGGCCTGCCCAGATGCCGTAGGCAAGGTTTATCACGGGGCGTAGCAGTGGCCATTGGGTTGGGGCATAGAGCCAGCCCAGGCCGACCAGGCCGTAGGCCCTCCTAAACACCTCGACGTCACGCAGCACTGCACCACTGGCATCAATGGCGTGAATGCGCCCCATGGCTTCTCTGTAACTGATGCCGGAGTAGCTATCTGGGTTGTATTCGGCGCGATCGATGTCCACGAAGGCGAGCTTTAGCCGTTCGCCATGGCGCTCCTGATCTTTGCGGCCCAGTAGCTTCACTTCCCGCAGGCACAGGGGGCAACCCCCGTCGTAGAGAACGGTAAGAGCTGGGCAATCGTCTGGTTCGAAATTTTGTTGGCTAGAAATGTTCACTTTTTGCGGCAGTAGTTACCGCCTACGTTCATCCAGCCTGCACCGCAAGCTTTGCCGTTGGTGGGTTGCACCGTGTATGTCATCAGCCCCAGGGTGCTGCACTTGCCATTCAGCATGTCTACGTATCCCATTGGGCAGATGTTGCCGATTTTCGGAACCTGCCGCTGGGCATTGGCCGCTGGGGCAGCCACTGCCAGGCCAGGCAACACGATCAACAGGGACAGCAGTATGCGCATAGCAGCCGCTCAGGGCAGAGGACGAGTATCAGCTGATGCTAGGCATGAGCAGATACCTAGCAATTCTGCATGCTTCGCCAAAGCCTCGAGACCCTGCGGGTGGTGACCCCTGGCGAGGGCTTCACCGATCTCACCGGCCGGCTCAATGCCGCCTTGGCCTCTAGTGGCATGGAGCAAGGGCTGCTCAACCTGGTGTGCCTGCACACCTCATGCAGCTTGACCATCAACGAAAACGCCGACCCGCGCGTTCTGCGTGACCTTTCCAGCTACCTGCGGGCCCTCGTGCCTGAGGAGGGTATCCGTCCGGTTAGCGGCCGGGGTGAACTGCGCCCCTACGTACACGCTGATGAAGGCTCCGACGACATGCCGGCTCACATCCGCACGGCTCTCACAACCAGTCAGCTCAGCCTCTCGTTTGAGGCTGGCCGTCTGTTACTAGGCACCTGGCAGGCTGTTTATCTGTGGGAGCATCGCCGCCGCGGTAGCGAGCGGTTGCTGACAGTGCATCTATTGGGTTCTTAGGGCCCCGTTCATTTGAATGGATCAATGAGCAGCATCTGTCCTATCTGCCGCCTTCATGACGACCCCGCAGCGCGGGGCGCCTACGAAATTGGCCGAGGTTCGCTATGGCTGCTGCGCCACCATCCCGACCCCGCGCCCCTGGTTGGTTGGCTGCTCCTAGATAGTCTTCGCCATGTAGCGGGCCCGGCTGATTTCAACGACAAGGAGGCTGCCGCCTGGGGGCTTGCCGTGCGCTATGCCAGCGCCCTGCTCAAGGAACAAACCGGCTGCGACAGGGTTTATGCGATTGCTTTTGGCGAGGGTGCGCCCCATTTGCACCTCCACTTAATTCCCCGCTTTGCTGGCGATCCCCGCACCAGCGCCTGGTTGGTGGCAGATCACTACCGGGCGGTGGCAGTTGGAGAGTTGCTACCCGCAGCGCCTGAGCAGGTGACGGGCCTGGTGACCCGGGCCCGCCACGGTTTCTCGTACCAGCTTTTGGATGAACTACACCAGCACGGGTAACTTGGCTGGCTCGCTTTGCTGGAAGCGCAACTTGCGCGCTTCGCCTTCGGTTGCAATATCAACCGTGATGGTGTGGCCGCCGGTGAATACGCCACCGAGGATTCCCTTGGCGATTGGCGTTTCCAGCTCCCTTTGGATGGCGCGCTTGAGCGGACGGGCACCATACACCGGGTCGTAGCCCACACCCGCAAGCCAGTCGAGGGCATCGGCGTTGAGCTGCAGCCCCAGTTTTTTGTCCTCCAGACGCCTGGCCAGCCGCTGCACCTGCAGCTCCACGATCTCGCGTAATTCCTCCTGCTTAAGGCTGTGGAAGATGATCGATTCATCCAGCCGATTGAGGAATTCAGGCCGGAAGTGACCTCTGAGGGCCTCATTCACCCGGGCCTCCATTTCGCCGTGCCGTGCCGGATCACCGGCCAGATCCAAGATTGAGGCGCTGCCGATGTTGCTAGTGAGGATCAGCACCGTGTTGGTGAAGTCCACCGTGCGGCCCTGGCCATCGGTGACGCGGCCGTCATCAAGGATCTGCAGCATCACGTTGAACACATCGGGGTGGGCCTTCTCCACCTCGTCGAAAAGGATCACGGCGTAGGGCCGGCGCCTCACCGCTTCGGTGAGCTGGCCGCCCTCCTCGTAGCCCACGTAGCCCGGAGGGGCTCCAATCAGGCGGCTCACGGCGTGCTTTTCCATGTATTCGCTCATGTCGATGCGCACCATCGACTCCTCCGAATCGAACAGCTGGGCTGCTAGAGCCTTGGAGAGCTCCGTTTTGCCCACACCTGTGGGGCCAAGGAACAGGAAGCTGGCGATTGGACGGTTCGGATCGCTCAGTCCTGCCCTTGATCGTTGAATCGCATCTGCCACGGCGGTAACAGCTTGCTGCTGGCCGATAACCCGGGTGTGCAGCTCCTCCTCCAGGTGCAGCAGCTTCGCCATCTCGCTTTGGACCAACTTGGCTACGGGGATGCCGGTCCATTTGGCGATCACCTCGGCGATGTCGTCTTCGGTGACCTCTTCGCGCAGCATGGTTTTATCGCTGCCGCTGGCATTAAGCGCTTCTTCTTTGGCCGCCAGTTTCTTGTGCAGCTCGGCCAGGGTGCCGTATTCGAGCTGGGCGGCCTTGTTTAGGTCGTAGTTGCGCTTGGCCTGCTCCACCTGCAGCTGCACCTGCTCGATCTCTTCTTTGATGGCGCCCAGCTCATCGATGGAGCTCTTTTCTGCTTGCCATTGGGCATTGAGGGTGCTCTGCTGTTCGCTGAGATCGGCCAGCTCCTTCTCCAGGCGTTCGAGCCGATCCCTGCTGGCAGGGTCCGATTCGCGCCCCAGAGACAGCTTTTCCATCTCCAGCTGCAGGATGCGGCGATCGAGCTCGTCGATCTGCTCCGGCTTGGAGGTGATCTCCATCTTTAGGCGGGCGGCCGATTCATCCATCAGATCGATGGCCTTGTCTGGTAAGAAGCGATCGGCGATGTAGCGGCTGGAGAGCACGGCTGCTGCTACTAGGGCGTTGTCTGCGATGCGCACGCCGTGGTGCACTTCATAGCGCTCTTTTAGGCCGCGCAGGATTGAGATGGTGTCCTCCACCGTGGGCTGATCCACGAACACCTGCTGGAAGCGGCGCTCTAGGGCTGGATCCTTCTCGATGTGCTGGCGGTGTTCATCGAGGGTTGTGGCGCCGATGCAGCGCAGTTCTCCCCTGGCCAGCATGGGCTTGAGCAGGTTGCTGGCGTCCATGGCGCCGCCGCTGGCGCCGGCTCCCACCACCGTGTGGATCTCATCGATGAACAGCACGATCTGGCCCTCGGAGGCGGTGACCTCCTTGAGCACCGCCTTGAGCCGCTCCTCAAACTCGCCGCGGTACTTGGCACCGGCGATCAGGGCGCCCATGTCCAGTGACACGAGCTGGCGGTTCTGCAGGGCCTGGGGCACGTCGCCATTGACAATGCGCTGGGCCAGGCCCTCGACGATGGCGGTTTTGCCCACACCGGGCTCGCCGATCAGCACAGGGTTGTTCTTGGTGCGGCGGCTGAGGATCTGGATCGTGCGGCGGATCTCTTCATCGCGGCCAATCACGGGATCGAGCTTGCCCTCGCGGGCGGCGGCGGTGAGATCCCTGCCGTATTTCTCCAGGGATTCGTAGGTGCCTTCTGGGTTCTGATCGGTCACGTTTTGGGATCCGCGGATGGCTTGTACTGCTTCTTTGAGTTTGTTGGTGTTTGTGCCCGCTTGAGATAGCAACTGCTTGCCGCAGCGGTCGTCTATCGCTAGCGCCAGAAGTAGGTGCTCAATCGCGATGTAGCTGTCGCCGTAGGACTGTTTGAGCTGCTCAGCCTGGTCAAGAACGGTATTGAGCCCCTTGCCCAAATAGACGTTGTCGGGCGGCGCACTAAGGCTTGGCTGAGCGAGGATCCAGGCTTCAACCTTCTGACTGAGGGTGCCCACATCTACGCCGGCCTTTTCCAGAATGCGGTCTGCCAACCCTTGCTGGCCAAGCAGGGCGGCGAGCAGATGCTCGCTTTCCATCTGCTGCTGACGCCGCTGCTGCGCCAATTGCTGGGCCGCCACCACGGAGGCCCAGGCTTTCTCGGTGAAAAGTTCGGCGGTGGGATGCATGGCCACTTGCCTCGTTTGAGCTGCTGGATCAACCGTATGCCCGATGTCACAATTCAGCAGCGAGGAGAACCGAACGGATTGATTCGGTCTTCCCCAGAGCTGGTGGGAAACCTTCAACGCGGTCTGCCGTTGTAATTAGTTTCAACACTTCGCGCCCATCTGCTGCGTTCAGGATTTGCCATCGCAAGCAGCCAGCATTTCTCTGTAACGGATCCCTGCAGTTACTGGTGCTTGCAGGGCTACTGGTTAGTAAGGAGTCAAATTCAATAGCTGGATGATCCAGCCAGCTGATGAAAAATTGGTGCGCTCTCGGGGTTTCGGTGTTGTTGTTGGGTGGAATTGCAGCAACCCCTGCCGTGGTGGAAGCCCGCGGTGGTGGTGGAGGTGGCGGTTTTCGGGGTGGCGGTGGTGGTGGTGAAGGTTTTCGTGGTGGTGGTGATTTTTCTGGCGGTGGCGGGGCTTACCGCTTCAGTTCTTCTCCAGCTGAAGCAGCCCCCCGGATGGATAGTGCACCAATTGAACGGGAAGCCAGTGGTGGTGGCGGAAGCGGGGCTGATCGTCCCGCTGAGCGCAGTCTGGATCAGGGCTATCGCGGCAGCCATCCCCTCTATGGCGCTGGCATCCGTACCCCATGGACCGGTCACAACGTTTCGGCTGATCAGTTTCGGCGCTACAACCAAAGCGGCTGGTCCAATGATGGGATAAACAGAAGTTTCGATCACGACCGCTTTAATCGCCAGTTCAACCAGGATAATAATTTCTACAGCCGAAACTATGGCGGCTGGAACGACAACTGGGCCAATGGTGGCTACTGGGGAAGTCGCCCCTGGGGTTACGGCTGGTACAACTGGAATTCAGACACCTGGGGCTGGTGGGGTGGATCCTCCCTTGGCTGGGGGTTGGCAGCTCTTGCCGGTGCTGAGGTGATCACGAATCTGGTGAATAACGCCTCTGAACAACAGTCCTCGGTCATTGATGTGCCCGACAGCGACTATCAACTCAACTACGCCACTGTTGATTCGGTGGGCTCAGGTGGCGCCGACTTCAGCTACGCGGTAGCCGGCAGTGCACCGCTGAAGGGGGCCGCCAACTGCCAGCAAGGCTTGCTGGGTGGCCAGGTGCCCAGCACTGCAGCCCAGGCGCAATTGCTCAATGCCGCTTGCCAGGTGGCTTACGGACCCGATCCGAAGGGCACCCCCCTGCCGGAGAGCCTGGCGGGCCGGCTGCCGGGCTGGTCCCGCGACATGCTCCTGTTGGCCCTCGGGGGCGGCATCGCCGTTGCGGCATGGAGGCTGCTCCGCAGTCGGCGGCCCCCTTCTTCTAGGGGTGGCGTGCACCATGCGCCGGTCACCAGCGGCTGATGTTGGCCAAGCGGACCTTTTCTTCTGGACTAGTTATCTTTTTCACCCCATTCCCTTCTTCACTGTTGCCATGACCCTGCGGCGTTTCCTGTCTGCCACCCTCAGTGCCGGACTGCTTTTTACCACGATTGCTATTCCCCAATCGGCTGAGGCCCGAGGTGGTGGCGGCGGAGGTGGGGGTGGCTTCGGTGGTGGCGGTATGCGTGCTGGTGGAGGTGGTTGGGGCGGTGCAGGCGCCGGTGGTCGCAGCTGGGGTGGCGGCAGCTACCACTTTCAGAACAACAACTGGCAGCGGGGTTACCAGGGCTATCACCCGATGTACGGAGACGGTGCCCGAGACAGCTGGGGGAATGGCAACCGAATTAACGTCAACAACAATTTCTATAACCGTGATTACAACGGTTGGAACAACAACTGGCGCAACGGTGGCTACTGGGGCAATCGCCCTTGGAACGCCGGCTGGTACGGCGGCTGGGGTGGTTGGGGCTGGTGGGGTGCCAGTTCCGTTGGCTGGGGGCTGGCTGGCCTTGCTACCGGTGCGGCCATCACAGGCCTAGTCGATGTGGCGGCCAACAACAGTTCACCGGTGATTGTGGTGCCTAACACCAGCTACGAGCTCAACTATGGATCGATAGAAGCGGTCGGTAGCTACGGCGCAAGCTTCAACTACAACGTCGATGGCAGTCAGTTGTTTGGTGCCGTCAACTGTCAGCAGGGTCTGCTCAATGGCCAGCAACCCGGCACTGCCGACCAAGCCCAACTGCTCAACGCTGTCTGCCAGGTGGCCTACGGCTCCGGCAGCTGAATCACGCCTGCCTCGGCGCCGCACATACGTAGCGGACAGCCATCCGCTCCGTACACCGCGTCGGCGGGGGATAGGCAGCCCATCGCGTTCTTGGCCTGCACCTGATTGGGCTGGATGCGCCGGGGTTGGAACAGTTTCTGGCTAGGCGGCACCACCAGGGGACAGGAGGGCTTAGGCAAGCCCTGGGCCTGAGCTTCGCCTTGGATGCCTCCCAGCAGCCCACTACCGGCGATAGAGAGTCCAAGCACCATGGCATCCAACCCCAGCAGCAGTCGGGTCGGGGGCGAGGGGGTATGGGCTGCCATGCCTGTGCACTAGTTCAGACTGCTCCCACTCTGGCCCCCCGCATGGGGGATCGCTGCCGTGAACGACACCTGGAACGACCCGTTGATTGAGCAACTGGCTGCCGAGTCGCGGGAGTTTGATGGCACTGGTCGGGATCCGGAGCGCAACTGCTGGCTGGCCGTGCATCGCTATGTGCATGGTGTGCTTCCCAGCGAATACGACATCCGCGAGGTTCCGGAGGAGCTTTATCTGGCCGTACTGGCTGTGCGCCGACATCAGAGCTGAGATCAGGTCTGAATTTCCGGGATGTTCGCTTGGCTTCCGTGGCCAATAAAAAACCCCGGCTTTGGCCGGGGTTTACTTAAGGACTAATTGGACATCACTCCGGGAGACCAGGCTTAGATCAAGCCCAGCCCTTAGAAGACATGTCTTCGACGTAGGCGGCGACATCGGCGATGTCACCTTCGCTGAGTTTGCCACCGAAGGCAGGCATGGCGTTTTTGCCGTTGGTTACCTGGTAGGCGATGGCAGCTTCGTGGCCTTCGCTGTAGTTGGCCAGGTAGGCCGTCAGTGCATCCTGCTTAAGGGTGCGCTCGGCGTTAACTACGTTGCCGCCACCCATGTGGCAAGCAGCACAGTTGGCGGAGAAGATCTGGCCGCCATGGGCCACATCGGCAGCGAAACTCGGTGCAGCACCCAGCACGAGCGCCAGGCAGAGAGCGATCAGAGAGAAGAGACGGCGCATGGGGGGGCGCTTAAAAGCATGGGCAACTCGCCAAAATTAAGGCGTGAACCGGGCTGATGTGACCTCTGCCAACCAGGTTCGAAACAATTGCCACAAAGTCGGGTCGCTAGAGGGATCAGCCAGGGGCCAGGACGTTGATTTCAGCGGTCATCCCTGCTGCCCGATGGGGCTCACACCAGATCGCGTAGCGGCCTGGCATATCAAATTGCTGCTCCCAGCTTTCGCCCACAGCGAAGCTCAGGGGTTCATGGCTCCATTCGGGATGGCCTGCGACGATCAAGTTGTGGGGGCCAAGCCCGCGCACTTCAAAGCGAACTGTGTCGCCGGCGTTGATCGTCAGCTGCTCGGGTTGGAAGACAAGAAAGCCTTCGTCGTTGCCCAGCAGCATCGTTAACAGGAGGCAGCTCAGCAGCAGCCTCCCGACCAGCCAACCATGCCTGTGGTTACTCACCTGTGCGGCAGGCCAGCGGTTTCGAACACCGCTTGGAGCGTGGGGGCGTAGCTCACCAAGCCAAAGCGTTCTGGTGGGCTCACCGGCTCGTGCACGAAGTGGCGCTGGCGAATTGAGAAGCGATCCCAGGCGTTGACCTCGATGCGTAGCAGCTTGATCAGGGCTTCAATCAGCCAGCCCTGCAGATCGATGCCAAAGGCTGGCTGCCAGCTGCGGCGCCAACGGCAGAGCTGGGCCACGGTGGCATTGACACTGATCGGTGCCTGGCCGAGCACCAGGCGCCGCAGGGCTCCCTGGTTTGGCTCCGGATTGGGCTGATGGGGTTGGGTGGCCAGATGGGCGCACACCAGGGCTATGTCGGCGGCGTGGATGAAGTGGAAGCTGGCCTCGGCGCGCAGCCACTTAGCAAGCCACAACCAGCGGGTGGCCTCCTGAAGCCCGGCGGTGAGATAGCTGGTGGGATGGCGGTCGCCCGGACCCACCTGACCCCCAAATACCAGGGTGGGAAATACGGCCACAATTTTGGCGGCCAGTGGGTGGGCCTCCAGTTGCTGCAGACAAAGTGCCTTGGTTTGGATGTATTCAGTGCCAAATTGAGCTGCCTCGGGTAGCAGCTGCAACTGGCGATCCAAAATTGAGGCGGTGGAGAAGTAGATCACCTGCTCCATCCATTGGGGGCTGGTGAAAGCCAGCAGCTGCTTGACCGCGTCCACGTTCACCTGCTGGGCTCTTAAGGGATCGCCCCAAGCGGTGGCCGTGTGGATAATGCGAGTAGCGGTGGCGATTGCTCCGGCATGGGGGGTCAGCTCCCGCAGGTCACCAACAAGCAGCGTGATGCGGGGATCATCAGCTGAAACAACCGTGAGCTTGGCTGGATCACGGAGCAGCAGCAGCAACTCCGCATCGCTGTGGCGATAGAGCTGCTCGGTGATGTATTGGCCAACGCAGCCGCTGGCGCCTGTGATCAGGATCCGCTGGGGCCGGGATCCTGGCGCAGGGCTGCTCAAGCCGCCGCTCCGATGCGCTCCATCACACTTTTGCCGGCCTCAAAGAAGGCGCGGCCGTTCTCTTCTGGAGTGCCCGGCAGGATGCCGTGGCCCAGGTTGAGGATGTGCTTGCGGCCTCGGGCTTTGCGCACGGTGTCGTCGATGCGGGCCTGGATGGCCGCTGGGGTGCCGAATAGCAATCCGGGATCCACGTTGCCCTGAACGCCAATGTGCTCTGGCAGCCGGGCCAGGCCCTCGGCCATGTCCACGGTCCAGTCGAGCGAAATTATGTCTACCCCTGTGCGTGCCATGCGCTCAAGCACGCCGGCACTGCCGGAGATGTAGAGAATGAAGGGGGTATCGGGATGGGTTTGCTTAACCAGATCCACCACCTTCTTCTGGTAAGGCGCCGCGAAGCTGTCGTAATCCATGGGGCTGAGCTGGCCGGCCCAAGAATCGAACATCTGCACCACCTGGGCGCCGGAATCGATCTGATAGCGCAGGTAGGTGGCAATTGATTCGGCGAAGTGGTCTAGGAGCTTATGCAGCAGCTCCGGCTCCTGGAAGGCCATCGCCTTGATCACCGCGTAGTTCTTGCTGCTTTTGCCTTCCACCACGTAGGCGGCCAAGGTCCAGGGGGCACCCACGAAGCCAAGTACTGCAGCTTCATTGCCAACCGATTGACGCAAGCGGGTAAGCACCTCACCCACAAAAGGCATGCTCTCGGCCGGCTCCAAGGCTCGCAAAGCCTCTACTTGGGCAAGATTGCGGATTGGCTCCTGGATCAGGGGCCCCTGGCTTTCAATGATGTCGAAGTTGATCCCCATACCCGGCAGGGGCGTGAGGATGTCTGAAAAGAGGATCACGCCATCGGGCTTGAAGGCGTGGAAGGGCTGCATCGAGATCTCGTAGGAGAGATCGGGGTTTTCCGAGCGCTCCCGGAAGCCGGGATGGCGGTCGCGCAGGTCGCGATACACCTTCATGTAGCGCCCGGCCTGGCGCATCATCCAGACCGGGGGCCGCTCCACCTGCTCACCTCGGGCGGCGCGCAGCAGCAGGGGGGCGGTTTCGGTCATTGGGTGCAAGCAGAGCGAAGCGAGAACTTACCCGAGCAGGGCCCCGGAATCGGCGGCTTCGTCACAGGTGTCTTCATCCATCTGCTGGCTGCGGATTTCGTCCCGACGGAAGACGAGCACCGCAAGGGGTGGTAGGCAGAGATCAAGGGATTGTTCATAGCCATGAATCCCCCACTGGTCTGTGAATTTGCCGCCCAGGTTGCCCAGGTTGCTGCCGCCGTAGCGCTCAGCATCGGTGTTGAAGGCTTCCTCATAGAAGCCTTCCAGCGGTACACCCACTCGATAGTGGGAATGGCTCTGGGGGGTGAAGTTGGCCACCACCACAAGCCACTTGCCCGTGGCACTTTCACGCCTCATGAAGCTGATGATCGAGTGGCGATTGTCGTTGCAATCGATCCACTGGAAGCCGAATTCGCTGAAGTCGTCTCCCCAGAGAGCCCGCTCGGATTTGTAGAAGACGTTGAGATCGTCGACGAGGCGCTGCAACCCCTGGTGAGAGTCGTGCTGCAGCAGATCCCATTGCAGATCGCCCCAGACGTTCCACTCAGCCCGCTGGCCAAATTCCATCCCCATGAAGATGGTCTTCTTGCCGGGATGGGTCCACATGTATGCCAACAGTGCCCGCACGTTGGCGAACTTTTGCCAGTCGTCACCTGGCATTTTGTGCAGCAGGTTGCTCTTCCCATGCACCACTTCGTCGTGGCTCAACGCCAGCATGAAGTTCTCAGTGAAGGCGTACCAGATTGAGAAAGTGACGTTGTTCTGGTGGAACTGGCGGAACCAGGGATCTAGCTCGAAGTAATCGAGCATGTCGTGCATCCAGCCCATGTTCCATTTGAGGTTGAACCCGAGGCCGCCAATATTGGTGGGTTGGGTAACCATGGGCCAGGTAGTGGATTCCTCGGCGATCGAGAGTGCTCCAGGGAAGTGCTCGAACAGGACGTGGTTGGCCTGTTGCAGGAAAGTGACGGCCTCGGTGTTTTCCCGGCCGCCATTCTCATTTGGCAACCATTCACCGTCTGGGCGCAGGTAGTCGCGATAAAGCATGGAGGCCACCGCATCTACGCGGATGCCATCGATGTGGAACTCCTCAAACCAATAAACCAGGTTGGCTACAAGGAAGTTGCGTACTTCGTTGCGGCTGTAATTGAAGATGAGGGTGCCCCACTCCTTGTGCTCGCCGATGCGCGGATCGGCATGCTCATAAAGATGGGCGCCATCAAAGAAGGCCAGGCCATGGGCATCTTTGGGGAAGTGGCCTGGCACCCAGTCGAGGATCACGCCAATGCCTTCGGCGTGGCAACGGTCTACAAAGGCGCGGAATTCATCCGGTGTGCCAAAGCGGCTGGTGGGGGCGTACCAGCCCGTGACCTGGTAGCCCCAAGAACCATCAAAGGGATGCTCCGAGATGGGCATCAGCTCGATATGGGTAAAGCCGCGGGCCTTCACATAGGGGATGACCCGATCAGCTAGCTCCGGATAGGTGAGCAGGCGAGCGCCGGGTTTGAGGTCGGCTGCAGGCACCGGCGGTCGCGGAGTGCCATCGGGTTCGATGTAGGGCTGGTCGGCAGCGCCGTGCATCCAGCTGCCCAGATGCATTTCATACACAGACACGGGCTGGTCGAGGGGGTTGCGGCTGTCCCGCTCCTGCATCCAGCCCGAGTCTTGCCAATGGTGGCCCGCAAGGGACTCAACTATCGAGCCATTGTTAGGACGAATCTCGTGGCGGAAGCCATAGGGATCTGCTTTCTGGTAGCAGTGCCCGTTTTGAGCCCGCACCTCGTATTTGTAGATCTCACCTGGTTCAATCCCGGGAATGAATAGCTCCCAGGATCCGCCCACCCTTGCCTGCATTGGATGGTGGCGACCATCCCAGCCGTTGAAATTGCCCAGCACCGCAACGCTGCGGGCATTGGGGGCCCAGAGGCAAAACTGAACGCCTTTGACGCCGTTGTGCTCCACCACGTGGGCACCCATACGGCGCCAAATGTGGTGGTGGTTGCCCTCTGCAAACAACAGGCGATCCAGTTCGCCCATCCATTCGTGGCGAAACGACCAAGGATCGGGCTGGACGTGTTCGATGCCGCCGCGGTTGACCCGCACCTGATAGGAAGAACCAGGATCACTGCCCCAAGGGGCCTCAAAAATCCAAGGATGATTCGGGGTGGCCATCGGTAGCGATTGGCCATCGATCAGCAGCTCAACGCTCTCTGCCTCAGGCATCCAGACGCGCAGCACCCAACCGCCCGATTCGAGGAGCTGGGGCCCTAGCACCGCAAACGGGTGGTCGTGCCGGCATTCAGCCAGCCGCTGGCAATCCTCCGCCATCCAGTTAAGGGTGAGCAAGGACATGTACCAGCAGCGATCGGAAGGCGAGCTTAGGCGCTTCAGGGCTCAACGCACCTGCTTGGGGGCGATTGGATCGTTGGGAAAATCGACGCCGATTATGTCGTTGTTGGCATTGAGGATCACAAAGAGAGAATCGCTAAGACGATTGAAATCGCTATTGACGAGTACGAGACGCTGGTCGCCTCCGCCCTCGGCCACTACAACTTTGCGGATCCGTACAAATTCGCCGGTTTGACGTTGCAGTTCCTGCCAGCGCGCCTGCAGGCTGCTGGCTGAGATTTCCTTCTGCAGTGGCAGGCTCAAAAAGCTTCGCGCTGAGATGAAGTGGCCGCTGCTTAGGGCGGTAACGAATCTTTTGGCAACCACGCTGGGTGCCTCATCGGTGTCATCTAGGTGGTAACCAGCCAGCTTGCCTTCGGGGTTGAGCACGATGAACAGGTCTCGCTTGCCCATGCTTGTGGTCAGGCTGGCCTCAACGGTGGTGTTGCGCAGACCCCCTTGCACGCTGAGCAGGGTCCAGCTCAACAGCTTCGGCTGGGTGCGCATTGACTCCGCCACCATCGAAGGGCTGCTAACCCCCTTGAGTTCCTCTGAGAACTGGCTAAAACGCAAGTTGGCATCACGGCTTTTAACTGCTGTCAAAATGCGATTGGCGGCTGCACGGGCTGCTTCGACGCTGAGGGCTGGTTGATCCACGCCGCTGCTCTGGCTTTGGGCCAAAGCCGCACTGCCTGGAACTCCTGGCAGTGCCGCCACGGTGATGCTCAGCCCAGTAGCCAGCGAAAGCATGCCCAGAGCCATGCGGCTGAGGGTTTGGGACTGTTGAGCAGGGCGCAGGTGGCGCAGCGACATCGCAAAAACAAACATTTGGATCAGTGTGCCCCAAATTTGCCGTCCAAGAGGGGCAGCAGCTGCAATTGGGAATCAGCCAGTTCGAGCTCAAGCGTGATGACTCGATGGCTCGGGCCGGCAGGGCCAATGTGCTCGCGGCCATCCCCGGGGTTTACGGCAATCTGCGGCCAGGCCGCTCCCGCTAGGGAAAGTCGCAACCGTTCCCCGGGGCCGAGTTCAGCTAGCAGGGGCTGAAGTTGAATTTGCAGCAGCGACTTTTCACCGGCTAGCTGCTGGGTCCGGGCCACGCCCGTGCTCAGTTGGAGCACCCTTCCCTGGCGATCCAGCACCGAGAGCGCTGCACAAAGGTCAAAGCTGGGTTGGTCAGACCGCACAACAACAGTTAATACCGGCAGTCCTTCCAGCTCCAGGGGCGTGCTCAGGGGTGAACTGCTGAAGCAGATCACATCACCACGGCGGTCCAGATCGCCGCGCTCACACGGGCCTGGATCGAGGCCAAGGTGGCCGCCCCGCCCTGGAACTGGTCGCCAGGGATCGTGCACCAGGGCAACCTGGCCGCTGCCAAATTGATCGAGCAGCAGTTCGCCCTCTTCCGCGTCGATTGAGGCCAGGCCGCTACTGCGCAGCCCCCAGCTCATGGGGCTGCCGGCTGAAGTTGGGACGCGCCAATGGCGACTTGACTGCTTGCCGTTTGCATGGGCTTTTTTTTCTACAAGAACGGCAACGCTTAGCTCTTCTGCAGCGGCTTGATCCTGCAGATGGTGTTGAAAAAAGGCCAGTTGCAACCGATCAATGCCGCCGTTCCAGTCGAGGTGGGTATAGGCGCCAATGCGCAACAGCGGCGAGCCACCTGCAGCTTTAGCAAGTGAAAAGAGGTTCAAGATGCCGCGCAGATGGGGGTCGTACCAGCCACCGATCAGCAGCATGGGACGCTGCCATAGAGCTGCGTCTGGTTGGTGGCAAACCCACCTGGGGGCCTCGCTTGCCGGGAGCTGCAGCCAGCGGCAGGCCATGCCTTGGGGGTCATGGCGCTTGAGCAGTTCCAATCCTTCAGACAAAAAGGCGCCCGAGTCGAGGCTGCGGCGAATCGCTTGCCAGCCGGCAGCGTCGCCAAGTTGTTGGCAGCGCAGGGCTGCCAATTGCAGTCCCCAGCCGAGGCCTAGGGCCCACCAATGGGCTCCTCCCTCGCAAGCCCAGTCGCCGTGCTCGTCCAAACCAGCCATAGCCGGGACCAGGCAGTCGGGCAGGGCCTCTGGATCGTCGCTCAGTAGTTGGGTCAGGCCTTGGTAAGAAAACCCGTAGCAACCGACTCGCCCGTTACTGCCAGCAAGTTTGCGAACCCAGCGAATGGTGTCTGCACCATCGGATAACTCCTGCTCGAATCCTTGGAACGTCCCCTGGGAGGCACCTTGACCGCGCACATCCTGAACAACCACCAGAAAGCCGTGGGCTGCGTACCAGCTGGGGTGGGCATAGGTAACAGTTGAGGCGATTGCCCGGCCGTAGGGCTGGCGCATCAGCAGCACCGGCCATGGTCCTTGGCCTTCTGGTTGCCAAACGCGGCTGATTAGCTTGATGCCATCGCGGCATTCCATGGTCTCGTCGCGCCACTGAACCCGCAGCAGCTCTGGCGCCGGGCTGCTCACTCAGCGCACATCGGGGCAATACAGGCCGATCACGTAGGTGATAAGAACCTCAGAATCCATGGGGCTGAGGTTTTCTTGGCGGGCGATTTGGCCTACGGCCGAGCGGGATGTAGCTGAGAGCCCCTGGGCGTTGAAGCCCTGAAATTGGCTACAAAGTGCCTTCGCTTTGGTGGGGTTTTGCTTTACGGACTCCAGTAACTGGGATTGGGCCAGGGCAGGTGCCCATACGGCTGCCAGGTTGATTAGCAGTAAGGGCAGAAGACTGAATAGGGCCCTTCCAAAGGCCGGATGAATTTTGGGGGAGTGAAGATCAGACAATTCATGTAGCCCCGTAGCAATTCCATTTGAGCCACAAGCCGCAACGGCTGGCGACTGCTCTAGATCAGTTTGTGGGGCGGCGTTTGGCCCGCCGGATCCATTCGCTCAAGGTGGCCAAATCGAGCAGCGGTGAGGCCATGCCGGTGAGGCTTCGCTGCAGCCGGCCCATTTGTACCAAGAGTTGGTGTGGGTCACTGGCTGCCAAGCCAGCCCTGCTAGCGATGCCGGCGTAGAGCAGCAGGGCGGCTTCTGCCGGGTCTAGTCCCACCTCCACCACTAGCCGGGCCTGGCCCCGAAGCTTTATCAGGCGGGCTTCGCTGGCGCCGCCGCTGCGGCCTAGGCGGCGCAGATCCTGGTCTTGGAGACCGGCGAGTTGGGGCCAGTCTTCGATGCCGGCCAGCTCCAATTGGCGTTGTTCGCGCTGAAAGTGAATTGGCAATTGCCACATGGTTAGGGCTGTAGCTGAACGTCACCACCCGTCAGGCTGCGGGTGGCTTCCGCCAGCACCACCGGCTTGCTCAGCCCTGGGGCGACCGTCTCGACCCGGCGCAGTCGCACATGCACCAGGTTGTCGGCGCTGCTGCGGCCGCCACCCCTGAGGTTTAGGGCTACTTGTTGAACGGTGGCTGCCGCGGCCCCGTCCGTCAGGCCGTCTGGAGCTGCTGCCACCACCAGGTCGATGCCGTTGTCGAACACCACCGGCACGCTCACTGCTCCAGCTAGCTGCACCCGAGGGCTGTAGCTAACAGCAAAGGTCAGGCAGGAAACCGCGAGCAGGGCCGTGAAGCTGGTGACACCAACCAGGCGAAAGCGAATCCCCCAGCGGCTCAGATAACCAACAATCGTCGTCAAAGCCAGGACCCCACTGGCGGCCCCCAGCCATTTGCCCGCTGTTAGCAGGATTGGATCAGCGGCCATAGGGCTGGAAGTTTTGGTTAGTGCCTTTATATTGCGCCGGTCGCAAGGGGTGGCAGCCCACGGGAATGGCGGAGTTGCCAGAACAGAGCCCTGGGCCCGTCCCTGCTTCGTCATCACTTGCTTCCCCACCCTGGCCGCGGGGCCCCGGTGGCGTCCGCTTGCTGGCCGCATTGGCTGGCGGCTTCGGCACCCTGATTTTGCTGGTTTGGGGCGGTGATCAGGCCCTGAGAAAGCTTTACCAGCACTGGAGACCTCGGATTGAGCAGCCGCTCAGCCAGCTTTCCGGCCATCCCGTTGAGCTTGGCGAGTATCAGGGTCTGGGCTGGGGTGGTCTGCGCATTGGGCCCAGTCGCATCGCCCCTGGGCGGCTGGATGGCTCCACAGTCTTGGTGCGTTCGGTTTTGGTGAGCCTGGACCCGCTAGCGAGCCTGCGCCAGCGTTTGCCAGTGCTGCATGTGGGCTTGGCCGGAGTGAGAGCTGAGTTGCGCCGCAACTCTCAAGGTCAGTATTGGGTGCCAGGGCGGCTTGACCCAGGCACAAAGCCGCCGCGCCTGGATCTCAGGTTGCGCCTGGTTGATCCCGCCATGCTCAACCTGCGGCCTTCCGGGGCCAGCCTGAGCCTCACGGGCCGAGGTGAATTGCGGCCCCATCGGCGCGAGTTGGAAATGGCGGCTTGGCTGCGCTCGGAGGCGGCCGCTGGCGAGCTGGCCATGGAGCTCCAGGGCAATTGGCAGAGTCAGCGCTGGGATGGAACCCTGCGGGCAAAGGCGCTGCAGCTGGCCACGCTCCAGCGCCTCTTAGGCGTGCCTGGTCAGCTTGCTGGCAGGGCTGATGGCACGTTCGCCTTGGCCTGGCGGGATCGCCAGCCCTTTTGTAAAGGGGGAGCCCAGCTGCGCCAATTGCGCTGGCGGCCAGCTATGGGCGTTGCCCGATTGGAGTTGCCATTCAGCCAGCTGCGCTGCAGCGGCAAGGCGCTCGAGTTGGATCGCTCTACTTGGCGCTGGGGAGCACCGGGGGGCAAGGGCCTGCAGGGCACGCTGCGGCTTGAGGGGCTGTGGCAGCGAAACCAGCTTCTGGTACGCCAGTTTGAGCTGGCCCGCGGCAGTTCCTGGCTAAGGCTCAAGGGGAGCTTGGCCAGGCGTTTTGAGCTGACGGGCCAATGGCAGCTCCGGCCAAGTGACCTTCCACTCCAGGCTGGCACTCCTGAGTGGGTGTTGAACCAACAGGTAGGCGGTTCAGTTTCGGCTAGGGGGCCGTGGGACCTGCCCCAGCTTCAGGCCCGTTTTGGTCAGTCCAGCAACCCGTTGCTGGGTCCATGGGATGCGGTTTTGGATTGGCGCGAGAAGCGCCTAGTGCTGCAGCGATTTAGCAGTGCCCACCTCTCGGCCCGTGGCGTGTTGCCCCTGGGCATGCGGGCCGGAGAGGGGCTGCTGCCAGGCCAGCTCGATCTCAGCTTGGAGCTAGAGCGCTACCCCCTCGAGCGGCTCGATCTGCTTGTGGGCGCCCAAATACGGGGAATCTTGCAAGCCTCCGGCCGGGTGCGGGGCCCTCTCAATGCCTTGAAGCCAGACCTGGATCTCCGGATCGACCAGCCCGGTGCCGGTCCCTTGAGCCTGCGGGAAAACTGGCAGGGCAACTGGTTGGGTGATCCTGCTGGTGGTGGGCGCCTACGCATGCAAGCCCTGGCTCCAGCGCCTGTGGGGGTGCTTACTGCCCGCCTCGATTCCAGTTGGGTACCCCTTCAGGTGCGCCTTGAGCGGGCCGGCGGGACGCTTGAACTCAACGGCCGCCCTCGGGGCTATCGCTGGCAGGCGATCCAGATTCCCCTCAATGGATTGCAGCTGGCCCTGGGGCCAAATTCGAGGCGGCAGCCCCTGCAAGCCCTGTTGAGCGGTCAGGGCCTGCTTCAATTCCAACCCCTGGCCTTCAGCGGCAACGCCCAGCTTGATCGGCCAGTGTTTTTGGGCGTTTGGGGGAAATCGGCCCAGGCGAACTTCCGCTATGCCAAGCGTCGCTACTCAGCCCAAGGAGCTATCTCTCCTCTTGCTGGGGGCAACCTTGCCATCGATTGGAGTGGCGTGTGGCATGGCGCCTTCCGAGCCCGCCTGCAGGGTGAGAGATTGCCGCCGCTGTTTTTGCAGCAGTTGGTGCGGGCCTGGCCCCTGTGGCGCGGCGAGGGGGCGCCGATCCTGGGCCGGGCAAGCGACATCGGCACCCTGCTGATCGATACGTTTGGCGGCAGCGTGCAGGACCAACTGCGGGCCCTGGAGCTGGCTCGAGCTCGGCTGAGCGCTGCGCGGCTGGAGCGTGACCGTCAAAGCAGCCCGCAGG
The DNA here is from genome assembly GCA_025128025.1 of Synechococcus sp. CS-1330. Taxonomy (GTDB): domain Bacteria; phylum Cyanobacteriota; class Cyanobacteriia; order PCC-6307; family Cyanobiaceae; genus Cyanobium_A. Next base: position 54,027 of record JAHLYR010000008.1, on the reverse strand, counting down.
AGCGATTGCAGCAGCTTGCTGGTCAGATCGACGCAGACCTGCGCCTTGACGGACCCAGCCTGCCAGAAGCCCGCGCTGACCTCCAGGCCCGCGCCCACCTGTGGTTGCCTGAGGCAAACCAGGACCAGCCCCTGACTTCTGTGCCGGTGCTGGTGAAGTTCAGCGGACCCCTGCGGCGGGGGGCTGGCAATTTCAGCCTGGCCGACCTGCCCCTCGAGCTGTTGGCCCTGCTGACGCCTGTTCCCGCCGGATTGCGGGGTCGCCTATCTATGCAGGGGCGCTACCGCCTCGGCACTCCCCAGCCTGAGCTTGCCCTCAACATCAGCCTGGTTGATGGCCACCTAAGGGAAACGGCTTTGGTGCTGGAGCGGGGCACCATTCAGCTGGAGCAGGCCAGGCTGCTCCTTGATCTTTCCTTGCGGGCGGCGGGGGCATCAAGCAGCGTCGAATTGGCGGGGGTTGTGCCCTTGGATTCAGGGCAGCAGGGTCTTGAACTGCGCCTGGCCAGCCGCGACGACGGCCTGCGTTTCCTGGCGGGGCTTGCCCAGCCCGCCCTGCAGTGGAATCAGGGCAGCGGCGACCTGCAACTGCTTGTGCGCGGCAGCGTCAGAGAGCCGATCGCTAACGGATTTTTGCGTTTCCGGGGTGCTCAGCTGCAGTTCATCGGCCAAAAGGTTCGTGACGTCGATGCCACCGTGCTGTTCGACTTTGAGCAGCTCCTGCTTCAGGAGTTCAACGCCAAGGTGGGAGATAAGGGAGTGGTGCGTGGTAGTGGAAGCCTGGGACTGTTTCGCCCTGAGGCCACAGCTGATGGCAAAGACGCCACCCTGAAGGTGGAGCTTGAAAAGGTTCCCTTTGCCATGCCTCGGATCAAAGCCGTGGCTGATGGGTCCCTTCAAATTGGAGGCAGCCTTGCTGCCCTTGATATCGGCGGGGAGCTGGCTATTACCCGGGGCAGCGTCAACGTTCAGCCAGCCCGACTGGCCAGTGAAGCCAATTTGGCGGCACCGGTAGCAAGCGCCGCTGAATTGCTGGAATCCAGCTGGAATTACGACCAGCCCTTGGTACTGCTCGGTCCCGATGTGGAGAGCAACGCCAGTGAGGCCCTGCGTGCCGCCGTACCTAACGCCAGCTTTGTTGGTTTCGATGACTTGAAGCTGAAGCTGGGCCCCGACCTGAATGTGGGTATTCCCAACCTGGCAAGTTTTGGTACCAGTGGGGCTCTGCGTCTCAATGGCCGGCTGGATCCGAGCCTGCGCTTGCAGGGCGTGGTGCGGTTGCTGAACGGGCGACTCAACCTGTTCACCACCACGTTTGGACTCGACCCCGACTCACCAAACGTTGCGGTGTTCACACCCTCCATGGGATTGATTCCTTTTATTGACATCTCGCTGCGCACCAGGGTCTCCGACAACCTGCCGAGCACTAGTGGTATCGGGACAGCCGGCAGCCTGTCGTTGCAAGACTTTCAGGCGGCTGGCGCCACCAACTCCCTCGATCAGCTCAACTTGGTGCGGGTTTTCCTGAGTGTGAGCGGACCGGCGGACCGGCTTGCCGACAATCTGGTGCTGCGCAGTTCGCCACCGCTCTCGGAAGATCGGCTACTGGCCCTGATCGGCGGCAATACCCTGGCCGGCCTGGCGGGATCGGCAGGCGGCACTGCTCTTGCCACCGCCCTAGGCCAAACCCTGCTCTCGCCCCTGCTCGGCACCCTCGGCGATGCCTTCGGCCAGCGACTCAGCTTTGCCCTTTATCCCACCTACGTGAACCAAGGTGTGGCCAGTGGCGCCGAACGTCGCTCAGGCCGGGTGCCGCCCCAGCTGGTGCTGGGAGCAGAAATAGGTCTTGATCTCACGGAACGCTTCAATGCATCCGTGTTGGCTGCCCCCAACCGTTCCGACGTACCGCCCCAATTAAATCTGAATTTCAAGGCCTCAGAATTGCTCAACCTGCAAGGGGCCGTCGACGCCCAGGGTGCCTGGCAGACCCAGTTGCAGCTGTTTTTCCGCTTCTGAGATTGTTTATTTCGATGCAGCGATTCTGATGAACCAGTTGATCGGGGTGGATCTCGGTGGTAGCGCCATCAAGTTGGGGCGCTTCAGCGAAGCCGGCGACCTGCTTGCGGAGCTGCAGGTGCCTACGCCCCAGCCAGCGGTGCCTGGTGCAGTGACAACGGCAATCGTGGCGGCGGTGCAGCAACTAGATCCTCAGCGGCTGGCCGATCGGGTTGGGGTGGGCCATCCGGGGCCGAGCGACCAGGCCGGCCGGGTGGCGCGCATCGCCATAAACCTGCCGGGTTGGCTGGATGTGCCCTTGGCCAATTGGCTCGAGCCCCTGCTGGAGCGCCCGGTGACCCTGGCAAATGATGGCAACTGCGCCCTGCTCGGTGAGCACTGGCTCGGGGCGGCCCGCGGAGTTAGCGATGTCTTGCTGCTCACCTTGGGCACGGGCGTGGGCGGAGCGGTTTTGCTTGATGGCCAGTTGTTTACAGGTCATCGGGGGGCGGCCGCCGAGCCCGGTTTGATCGGCCTCGATCCCGCTGGTCCGCCCTGCAACAGCGGTAACAACGGCTCACTGGAATCCTTCTGCAGTCGCCGTGGCTTCGATCGCCTCTCCAACGTGGATCCGGCCGAACTATGCCGCAGGGCCGCTGGCGGCGACGGCGAAGCTCTGGGGGTTTGGCGGGCCTACGGCCAGCTGCTGGGGCAAGGTTTGAGCTCCCTGCTCTATGTGCTTACTCCGGAACTAGTGCTGATTGGTGGTGGCCTCAGCGGCGCCAGCGATCACTTCCTGCCAGCGGTGTGGCAGGAGGTGGAGCAGCGGGTGCAGGCAGCCAGCCGGGAGGGTCTGACGATTCGTCGCTGCAGCCTCGGCAACGGAGCCGGCCGGCTGGGGGCGGCTCGCCTGGCGTTGCAACGTTTGGCGCCCAGCTTGGGATGATGGCTCGATGATTCCTGATCCCTCCCCAGACCTGCTGGCCCGGGCCGCCCAGGTGCGCCGCTGCGCCATGGCCCTTGGCCAACTCGACGATGGCCAGCGCCGTCTGGCCGTGCTGGCCATGGCAGAAGCCCTAGAGCAGGGCAGTGAAGCCATTTTGGTCGCCAACCAGGCCGATCTTGAGGCCGCTGCCGCTGAGGAGCTGGCGCCGGCGCTGGTGGCCCGGCTCAAGCTCGATGGAGCCAAATTGGCAGGGGCGATCGCGGGTGTGCGCCAGGTGGCGGAGCTTGCCGATCCGGTTGGCCGCCGTCAGCTCCACACCGAGCTTGATGCGGGGCTGGTGCTGGAGCGGTTAACGGTGCCCCTGGGGGTGCTGGGCGTGATCTTTGAGGCGCGGCCAGATGCGGTGATGCAGATCGCCTCCTTGGCAATTCGCTCCGGCAACGGCGCCCTGCTCAAGGGTGGCCGCGAAGCAAGCCGTAGCTGTGAGGCCATTCATGCAGCGCTGCGCCGTGGCCTGGCCGCTAGTGCGGTGCAGCCCGATGCCCTGGAGCTGCTCACCAGCCGGGAGGAAAGCCTGGGGCTGCTCAAGCTCGATGGGCTGGTGGATCTGATCATTCCCCGAGGTTCCAATGCCCTGGTGCGCTTCATCCAGGACAACACCCGTATTCCCGTGCTGGGCCATGCCGATGGCATCTGCCACCTGTTTGTGGATAGGGCCGCGGATCTGAATCTGGCACTGAAGGTGGCGCTGGATTCCAAGACCCAATACCCGGCAGCTTGCAACGCGATCGAAACCCTGCTGGTTGACGCTGAGACAGCTGCCGATTTTCTGCCCAGGGCCGTGCTGGCCTTCGGGGCAGCCGGGGTTGAATTGCGCGGCGATGCCGCCGCCATGGCGCTTGGTGTGAGCCATACAGCAACAGACGACGACTGGAGTACCGAATATTCAGACCTGATCCTGAGCGTGAAAGTAGTGGCCGATCTGGAGGCAGCCCTCGACCACATCGCCCGCTACGGCTCCCGTCACACCGACGCGATCTGCACCCGAGATGCCGCCACGGCCGACCGCTTCCTGGCTGCGGTAAACAGCGCTGGCGTCTACCTCAATTGCTCCACCCGCTTCGCCGATGGCTTCCGCTACGGCTTCGGCGCCGAGGTGGGCATCTCCACCCAAACCATGCCCCCCCGCGGCCCCGTTGGGCTGGAGGGTTTGGTGACCTATCGCTACCGGTTGCGCGGTGAGGGTCATATCGCCGCCGATTACGCCAGCGGTGTGCGCCAGTTCAGCCATCGCTCCCTGCCTTTGTGAGCTTCCTGCCATGAGCGATGCGATTCAGGTGCGCGGCCTGCGGCTTTGGGCCCATGTGGGGGTGCTCGATTTCGAGCGCAGGGAAGGCCAGTGGTTTGAGCTGGATCTGGAATTGAGCGTGGATTTAAGTGCTGCTGGTCGCAGTGATGCCCTAGCCGACACCCTCGACTACAGCCAGTTGATCACCGCCCTGCAACAGCAGGCCCGCAGCCTGATCTGCCAAACCCTGGAGCACTACAGCGAAAGGATTCTCGAACGGATCGAGGAGCTCTATGGCCCGGTGCCGGTTCGCCTTGAACTGCGCAAGTGTCAGGCCCCGGTGTCAGGCTTTGACGGGATTGTGGCGGTGCGGCGCAGCCGGCATCACTAGGCAAATTTGAGGCAGAATCCGCCTCTGTGGTGAAAGTCAGGTTCGATGCCGGGATGGGCCAGGGCCCAGTAGGCCAGCTCTCCGCTGGAGCTTTTGAGCACGGCGGACACCCCAACTTCGAGCCCCGCAGCTGCCCGGTGGGTGGCCAGCGCTGGTGGCAGCGCGCAAGTAAGGCTCAAGCTCAATTGTTTGTCATCGCCAATCACGCTGAAGGGGAGTTGCTTGTAGGCAGGTTCTTCAACTAGCCCCTGCCGGTAGCCCTCTAGGTGATAAACGTTCCAGTCACCGCCAGTCGAAAGGTTGTACTCCCAGTAGTCGCTGTTACCTGCAGCGGCAAGAAAGAATTCCAGGCAGGTTGCTTGCCAAAGAAGGTCTTGTCGCAGTGGTGGGCCGCTGCTATTAGCAATCCTCAACTTGGCTAGTTCGCCCTCAAGCTGGAATGTGATCTGCAGAGTATTCTCAGTCACGCTGAGTTGGCCATGGAGTGAGTAGAGGGTAAGTTCCCCCTGCATTTCGGTAGCAAAAGGAATTAATTTGAAGCTGGTGCTGTTCATCGCAGCTTTGCCACAATCTGCTGGATTTGTTCTTCCTGGGCCTCAATACTTTCGGTCAGACGAAATTGGACCAAAGCCCTATCGAGGTTGTGGTTTGAATGGGTTGTACGAAAGTAGACATTGCCAGCTAGATGGTCGCTTAAGAAGCGCAGGCCTAGCTCGAAGCTGATCAGCTTTGCCGACACGTAGATGTAATCCAGGTCTGTATCGCTTAGGGATGTTCTTGCCGCGTCGAGGTAGCCCTCTAGGAGGGTCTCGCAGAGATCGAGATCAAATTTGACGCTATCAGGTTCACAGGCTTCTTCCCCCGCTGGATTGCAGGCTGAACGCAAGCAATCACCAATGTCGTAGTGCACCAGGCCTGGCTTAACTGTGTCTAGATCCACCATGCTCACGGCAGTTCCCGTGTGGGCGCAGAGCATCACATTGTTGATTTTGGGGTCGCCGTGAATAGGCCGCAGCTGCAGAAGGCCCGCTTTATTGGCGTCCTCAAGGACCGGTGCCAGTTCGCGGCGTTTCTCCACGAATGCCGCACACCATTGCTCCCGATCGTCATGACCTATTGGGCTGCATAGCAAAGCTTGGTCGTAGGCCGCCAGGTAGGTCGGTGTGACGTGGAAACCCGGCAGGGTGTCGGCTAGTTGCTCTGGGGGCAGGTCGCTGATCAGCAAGTGGAATAGCCCCAGGCCGCGACCTACCTGCCGGGCCTGCTCCCGGTCCGTGATCGCCTCAACCGTCATGGCCTCTTCGATGAAGCTCTGTAGACGCCAAAATTGGCCCTCTGCCCATAGCCAGGGTCGGCCGGTATGGCGGTTTGCGATTAGCCGCGGCACTTCCCATCGTTGTCCGATCAGAGGGTGCTGCTCGGCATGTTCGCTGAGCGCCTCCATGTTTTGCATCACCAGCTCCGGCTGGGGAAACACCCGGGTATTGAGCCTTTGCAACACGTAGCGGCGTGCTGTTGCCCCCCCCGAGTGCACCTCCAATAAATAGGTGTCGTTTACGTTGCCGTTACCAAGGGGCGCAATCGTTGTGACAGGTCCTGGGAGGGCGAAGGCCTCGGCGACCGCCACCAGCTCCGGTTCAGGAGTGCCCATCAGGCGGCCACCAGCCCGGAATGGCGGATCAGAGCCTCGCTGCTTGGCTGACGCCCTCGGAAGGTTTCGAACACCTCAGCTGGAGAGCGGCTGCCACCGAGGCTGAGCACGGTGTCGCGGAAACGGCGGCCGGTGGCAACGATCTCCTCCTCCTGCTCCAGGCCCACCTCCTCGAAAGCGCTGAAGGCATCGGCGCTGAGCACCTCAGCCCACTTGTAGGAGTAGTAGCCGGCCGCATAGCCGCCAGCAAAAATATGGCTGAAGGCACAGAGGAAGGCGTCCTCGGCTATTGGCTCAAGCACCGTTGTGGTGGCAGCGATATGGCGGCGCAGTTGATCGGGACTATCTCCGCTGTCGGGGGTCCACTGGCTGTGCAGGCGTAGATCGGTGAGGGCGAGGTGCACCTGGCGCAGGGTGGCGCCGCCAGCCATGAAGGTGCGAGCTGCCAGCAGCTTTTGGTATTCGGCCTCAGGTAGCGGCTCGCCGCTCTGCCAGTGGCGAGCCATGCCCATCAAGGTGGCACGGTCGTAGCACCAGTTCTCCATGAATTGGCTGGGTAGCTCTACCGCGTCCCACTCCACGTTGTTGATACCGGCTGCCTGGGGCCGCTCCACCGTGGTGAGCATGTGCTGGAGGCCGTGACCAAATTCGTGGAAGAGGGTTTCGACCTCGTCGAAGGTCATCAGGCTGGGGGTGTCCCCAACAGGTGGGCTCTGGTTGCAGATCAAGTAGGCCACCGGCAACACGGGCTCGCCGGTGGCGCTGCGGGAGCGGCCGAGGCATTCATCCATCCAGGCACCACCTCGCTTGCTGCCAGGGCGGCTATAGGGATCAAGGTAAAAGCCGGCCAGGGGCTCGCCGTTACGGGCTTCAAGCACTCGGAAATAGCGCACATCGCTATGCCAGATCGGTGCTTCCCCATCTGCGGCCACTATTTGTATGTCGAACAGGCGCTGGCAAAGAACAAACAGCCCCTGCAGTACCTTCTCCAGGGAAAACCAGGGTCTGAGGGCCTCGCTGTTGAGCTCGAAGCTCTCCTGACGCAGCACCTCTGCCCAGTAGCTCACGTCCCAGGGCTTGAGCTCAGCTGCCTCTGGTGCCCCGTGGCGGCTGGCGCAGGCAGCAAGGGCGGCGAGCTCCTGCTGGGCCACTGGGAATGCTGCAGCGCGCAGGTTCTCAAGTAGGTCTTCCACCTCTTGCACCGAGCCGGCCATCTTCGAGGCGAGGCTTACCTCTGCCCAGTTGGCATAGCCCAGCAGCTGGGCTTGTTTCAACTTCAGCTCCAGGATTTGGGCAATCAGGGGATTGTTATCCAATTCGCCGCTGGCGGCTCTGCCCACCTGGGCGCGGTAGACCTTTTCGCGCAGGTCCCGGCGCCCACTGAATTTTAGAAAGGGCACCACCCTGGGCATGTCTAGGCCCAGGCGCCAGCCGCTTTCACCGGCATCTGTCGCAGCTTGGGCCAGCAGATGCCGCAGGCTGGCTGGTAGGCCGGCCAGTTCGTCTTCGCTGTTGAGAGTGAGGCTCCAGCCGTTGGTGGCATCGAGCACGTGGTTGCCGAAGGCGGTGGCGAGTTCCGCGAGCTGCTCACAGGCGGCGTTGAAGGCTTGCTGCTCCTGCCCCTCCAGACCCACGCCCCGCAATTGCATGTCCCGTAGCTCCGCCGCCAGGATGCGGCTCTGGGTGGCATCGAGCTGGCTGGGATTGGCTTGCAGTGCCTCGAGAGCCCGATATATCGGACGCGATTGCCCAGCGCGGTTGCCGAATTGCACCACGGCCCCCTGCTGCTGTTGGTGGGCCTCCCGCAGGGCTGGTGTGTTGCAGACGCCATTGAGATGGCTCACCACCCCCCAGCTCCAGCGCAACCGCTCGCCAAGCTTGTGTAAAGGCTCCATAACCTCCTCCCAGCTGAGCGACTCGGATTCGCCTAAGCGGATCTCAAGACTGGCTTCTAGGGCTGAAAGCGATTCGTTTAGCTCGCCTAGTAAGGCAGGGATCGCCTGCTCTACCTGCTCCGGCGTGATCCCATCGAAGGGCGGAAGACCCTGACCAACCAGCAAGGGCAGGGGTGCGCTCAGGGTCATGGATGGGGGATTTGGTGCATCCATTCCAGCCGATCCAGCAAGCTTTTGTGAATTAGCCCAGGGCGGTGACCTGGCCCATGGCAACCAGGGCAGTTGCACTCAATTGCTGGGCAAGGGCGTTGGTTGAGGCCTCATAGACATCGATTGCCAGCCGCGGCCAAAAGCCAATCGCCAGCGTTGGTATCAGCAGGGTGAGACCAATAAAAAGCTCCCTTGGACGCATGTCGCCCACCACTGCTAGGGCCGGAATTCTGGGACCGAAGAACACCCGGCGGCAGAGGCTGAGCAGATAAACAGGAGTAAGCACTAATCCGATCGCTGCCAGCACGATGGCGATCACCCGGAAGCCGATGGTGAAGTCGTCGTTCGCGGTGATACCGAGAAACACCGTGATCTCGCTCACAAAGCCACTCATGCCGGGCAGGGCAAGGGAAGCAAGAGAGCTGGCCAGGAAAAAGGCGAAGGTGATCGGCAGGGCTTTGGCGAGGCCGCCCATGTTGGGGATTGAAAGGGTTTTGGTTCGCTCGTAAAACACCCCGGTAACAAAGAACATGGCAGCTGCGATCAGGCCATGACTGATCATCTGCAACATGGCGCCGCTAATGCCGAGGGCATCTACTGCACCAATACCGAGCAGCACAAAACCCATGTGGCTCACGGAGCTGCAGGCAATTCGACGTTTGACATTGTCCTGGGCAAAAGCATTCAGGGCGCCATAGACGATGTTGACAATGCCGAGCACAATTAGGGCTGGTGCCAACCTCAGATGAACCTCCGGAAGCATCTGCACGTTGAAGCGCAGCAGGGCGTAGCCACCCATCTTCAACAGCACCCCTGCCAGCAGCATCGATACGGGCGCATTTGCTTCACCGTGGGCGTCGGGCAACCAGGTGTGGAGGGGGAACATTGGCAATTTCACACCGAAGCCCACCAGGAAGCCCAGATAACAGAGCAGGCCAAAGGTGCCACCGGGGGAACGGCTGGCTAGCTCTGAGAGGTTGAAGCTGAAGCTGTCGCCTGAGAAGGCAAGAGCAAGGCCGCTCAGCAGGATCAATAGGGAGGCTGTGGCGGTATATAAAATAAACTTAGTGGCCGCATATTGACGTTGCTTGCCACCCCAGATTGCGATTAATAGATATACCGGAACAAGCTCAAGCTCCCAGGCAAGGAAGAAAAGCAGAAAGTCTTGTGAGAGAAAAACCAGGCCCTGGGCTGAGGCCTGAACCAGCATCAGGGCGAAATAGAGGCGGGTTTTGGTCTTGATGTTCCAGCTGGCTGCCACCGAAAGCAGGGTTACCAGGCCTGAGAGCAGCACCAGCGGCGTGGAAAGGCCATCAGCTGCCAGGGACCACTCCAGGCCCATGGCCGGCACCCAACTGACCCTTTCCACCAGTTGCAAATCACTGCTGGAGCCATCGAAGTGCCTGCTAAAGCAGAACACCATCAGACCAAGGTCAATCGCCAGGGTGGCGAGGGCCAGGGTGCGGGGCCACTTGGGGTCGCTGCCATCTCCCGGTAGCAGCGGCATTACCAGGGCGACTGCTGCTGGCAGCAGCACGATCAGGCTCAGCCAGGGAAAGGCCGATTCCGCTGCTGGAGCGACCAGGCTGGACGCGGCTAGCAGGGGCATGTTGACGTCCATCACGGCCCGATTGCAGATCTGGTGATTCGCTGAACAAAGCCGAGGTCAGGCACTGTTCAAATCGGCAACCAACCTATCAGCCCCAGTCTCTCGACTGAGTAGATTTACTCACTGGCGCCTAGCTTCTGGTCTGGCAAGTGCTCCCAGCGGCTGCCCAGTTGCTGGATGGCCAGCACCTCGGAGCGGGACTCAACACCGGCCTGGTGCCAGGCCCGCACCATCGCTCTGCTGACGTTCTCGGCCGCTGGTTTGGGGCAAAGGGCAAGCAGGCTTGGACCGGCGCCACTGATCACGCAACCCCAGGCTCCCGCTGCTAGTGCCGCCTCCCTCACGGCCTTGCCACCGTGGATCAGGCCCCAGCGGTATGGCTCATGCAGGCGGTCGTGCATGCCATCGGTGATCAGGTCGCCATTGCCGGTGCGCAGCCCCTGCAGCAGCAAGGTGAGGGAACCCAGGTTGATCACCGCATCCCCCACCGGAATTGATTTGGGCATGGCCCGCCTTGCTTCGCTGGTGGTGAGCCGGATAGCGGGGATTGCCACCACGGCCTGAACCAGGGGCGACCACTCACAGCGCACCACCCGCCAGCGGTGAGAGGCCGCTTTGGCTGTCATGCACAATCCCCCCACCAGTGATGGCACCACGTTGTCGGGATGGCCTTCAATATCGATGGCCAACTCCAGCAGCTTCTCGCGGCTGAGGGGCTCGCCCACCAGCGCATTGGCGCCGATCAGGCCAGCCACGATCGCAGTGGCGCTGCTACCAAGACCTCGGGCCGGCGGCACCGCCAGCCGGACTCTTGCCTCAAGGGCCACCGGCTCCTCGCCAGCTTCTTTCCACACCCGTTGGGCCGAGCGATACACCAGGTTGTCGGGCCCACCGCGTAGGTGAGCTCCTTCGCTGCCTTCAATAATCAGATCAAAGCGCTCGCTGCCTCCCTCGATGCAGCGCATCTGGAAGACATTGTCGAGATCCAGGGCAGCCCCCAGACAGTCAAAGCCGGGGCCCACATTGGCGGTGGTGGCGGGAACGTGAACTTCAACCCCTTGTCCGACCCGGGGGCGCACCATGGGACAACTTCTGCTGCGCCCAGTGTCTCAGGCCAGCAGCATGCGGGCCCGGCAAGCCGCACTGAATTGGCCAATGGCCGGATCGACCACGGCCGTGATCGGCATGCTTGCTAGAACCGGCTCTAGCCGACCCTTATTAAGGAATGCCCGGTTAAAGGTGGGCGAGCGCAGGGTTTCGAGCAGTTTTCCTGCGGTGCCGCCGGCCAACCACAGCCCTCCCCGGCTCAGACCAGCCAGGGCCAGATCGCCACACACACTTCCGTAGCAGCCGATCCAGATCTCCAAGGCTTCGCAGGCCAGGCTTTCCCCTAGGGCAGCGCTGGCTGCCACGGCAGCGGGCAGTTCCGACCCCTCGGCTAGCGGGAAAAGGGGATGGTCTCCGCCGGGGTGGCGGATGTGAAGCAGCCAGCGGGCCACTTCGCCCAGGCCCGTGCCGCTCACCACCCGCTCGATCGAGACTCGCTCCAGGCCCCGCTCTTGGGCGAGCCACTGTTTGAGCTCCCATTCCTGCTGGCTGCGGGGGGCGAATTCAGCGTGGGCGGCCTCGCTAGCTACCGCTACCAGCCCAGCTGGGGTTGGTACCCCGTAGGCCACTCCCAGACCCGTTCCCGCACCCAGCACCAGCAGGGGCGCCTCAGGCCTCGCCACCCCCGGGCGTATTAGCGCCTGTTGCTCTGAGGTGAGGTGGGGCAGCCCGTAGATCAATACGGCGAAATCATTGACCAGCTCAAACCGCCCAATACCTGTGGCCGCAGCAAGCTGGCTGCCATCGAGCTGCCAGTGGAGGTTGGTTAGTTGGGCTTGACCCGCCTCCACCGGCCCTGCCACCGCCAGGCAGGCGGCAGCTGGGATGGGCTGGTCAACACCCAGAAAGCTGTCAAGCATTGGGGCTAGGTCGTCCCAGTCGGCGGATAGGTAGCGCTCACTGCGGAGCAGCTCCAATTCACCCCCGGCCTGCAGCTGATACAGGGCGAGAAGGGTCTTGGTGCCGCCGATGTCCCCAGCGAGAAGGGTGGTCACTGGCTGGGAGTAGTGACCGCCGGCAGGCCCAGGCCGGCTGCCCGCTCGGCATTTGCCGTCACTGCTGCAGCCAGCAGGTTGGCCACGGCCACGCTGCCGAGCTCGCCTTCGCGCCTGCTGCGCAGGCTCACGGCATTTGTTTCAGCTTCCTTGGCGCCGATCACCCCCAGCAGGGGGATTTTCATCTGCTCGCCGTTGCGAATCAGCTTGCCGAGGCGCTCGCCGGAATGGTCCAGGGTGGCGCGGATGCCAGCGGCCTTGAGCTGCTCAAGTAGCTGCTCGGCGTAGGGCATCACCTCATCGGTAACGGGCAGCAGCCGGATCTGCTCGGGTGCCAGCCAGAAGGGGAAATCGCCGGCGTAGTTCTCGGTCATGATCCCGAAAAACCGCTCCAGCGAACCGAAGATGGCCCGGTGAATCATGATCGGGCGCATTCTTGAGCCATCAGCTGCTACGTACTCCAGTTCGAATCGTTCTGGCAGGTTGAAATCGAGCTGGATTGTGGAGCACTGCCACATTCGCCCGATGGCATCCTCGATTTTTAGGTCGATCTTGGGACCGTAGAAGGCGCCGCCGCCTTCATCGATCTTGTATGCCCAGCCCTTGCGATCGAGGGCCTCGATCAGGCCTTGGGTTGCCAATTTCCAAACTGCGTCTTCGCCGATCGATTTCTCCGGCCTGGTGGAGAGATTTATTTCGTAGGTCTTGAAATCAAAGGTGGATAGGATCTCCTCTGTGAGATCGAGGATGCGCAGGATCTCATCGCTTATCTGCTCTGGAAGGCAAAACACGTGGGCGTCGTCCTGGGTGAAGCCGCGCACTCGCATTAAGCCGTGCATCACACCCGGGCGCTCGTAGCGATAAACGGTGCCCAACTCGGCCCAGCGAATTGGCAGCTCCCGGTAACTGCGCAGGGTGCTTGCGTAAGTGAGCACGTGAAAGGGGCAGTTCATGGGCTTGAGCTGGTATTGCCGCTCATCTACTTGCATGGGGCCAAACATGCTCTCGGCATAGAAGTCGAGGTGGCCGGAAGTTTTCCACAGGCTGATATCAGCCACGTGTGGTGTGTACAGCAGTTCGTATCCAGCTGCGAAATGGGCCTGACGCCAAAAATCCTCGATCAACAGGCGCATCCGCGCCCCGCGGGGATGCCAGAACACCAGCCCAGCCCCGGCCTCATCCTCGATCGAGAACAGATTCAGGTCGGTGCCCAAACGCCTGTGGTCCCGACGTTTGGCCTCTTCCTTGCGCCGCTTGTGTTCCGCCAGCTGCTCGGGGGTTTCCCAGGCGGTGCCGTAGATGCGCTGCAGCTGGGCTTTGGTTTCATCGCCACGCCAATAGGCGCCGGCGACGCTCTCAAGCTCGAAGGCCTTGGGGTTGAGCTCGCTGGTGTTGGCTACGTGGGGCCCGGCGCAGAGGTCCCACCACTCCTCGCCCAGGGTGTAGAGACTGATGGGCTCGCTGATCCCCGCCAGGATCTCCAGTTTGTAAGGCTCGTTTTGGGCTTTGATCCTTGCCTCGGCATCAGTGCGGCTTACTTCGATCCGCTCAAGCGGCAGACGCCGGCCAATGATCTTGCCCATCTCCTTTTTTATTGCCTTGAGATCGGCCTCGGTGAAGGGATCGGGATTGTCGAAGTCGTAATAAAAGCCGCTCTCGGTCCAAGGGCCAATTGTGACTTGGGCCTGGGGAAAGAGCTTCTGCACCGCCATGGCGAGCACATGGCTCATCGAGTGCCGAATGCGCAGCAGCTGGTTGCTTTCGCTGGTTTTGGGCAGGGCGATCGGTGCTGGCTCGGAGCTGCTTGGGTTCACGGGCACTGATCGCGCGTCTAATTAGGGCGAAGAACGATCCTACGCAGCGCTCTTAAGCTGGAGCCATGGGTTTTTCTTCTCCAACACCCGAGCCCCAATCCCCCGGCGTCCTGCTTGATCAGCTGCTCGGGTCCCTGCTCGACGACTTCAGTTCCTGGTTTGAGCGCGGCCTGCTGCTGCTAGATCACTGCCCAGAAGCGGTGATGCCCAAAGACCAGCAGCTGATCCTGCGCGACCACCTGGTGCAGGCCCGCAAGGAACTCTGCGCTGCCACAAGCTTGCGCCAGGCAGCTCCCATACCAATGGCCCTGGAGATGGAAACCCTGGCTCCCTGGCATCAATTGGTTTTGTCGGTGTGGAATCTTTCGGCGGCCCTGCGCCGCCATGGGGTGACCCTGCCGTGATGGGCGAGCGCCGCAACCTGGCTTTCGGCTACGTGCTCTGGGCCCTGGGCCTGGTGGGAGTCTGTGGCGTGCATCGCTTCTACAACCGCAAACCCCTAAGTGGCACTCTCTGGCTGCTCACTTTTGGTCTCTGCTTCGTGGGCCAATTGGTTGATCTCTGGTTGATGCCCGAACTGGTTGACCAGGCGAACCTGCCTTTGGGGCTGCAGGGCTCGACCCTCTCGGTTGAGCGGCAGCTAGTTCATTTGGCTAGGCGGCGCGGCGAGCTGGGTTTCACCCTTAATGACGCCCTTGTCGAGATGGAGTTGCCGGCTGGGGTGGAGAGTCGCCAGGTGCGTGATGAGATCCAACGGTTGCTTCACGCGGAGCTGTTGGATGTCGGCAATGACGATCGGGGTCGGGTGATCTACAAGGAGCCTTGAGACAGCGCCGTTCTTTGCTGTTGCTGGGCCTGGCGGCTGGAGCGGCCCTGCCCATGGGGTTTTGGAGTTGTCCCCTGCGTCAGCTCACGGGGATTCCCTGCCCCGCCTGTTACCTAACGCGCTCCGTGCTGGCGACCCTGCGCGGTGACCTTGACCAAGCCCTGGAGTGGCACGCTTTTGGCCCTGTGCTGGTGGGGCTAGCGCTGGCCCTAGGGCTCTGGACTCTCTTCGGCGGCCGCCTGGCCTCAAGGCAGCTGCTGCAGTGGGCCTGTGCCGCTGCGGTGCTGGCGTTTGGCTACTGGCTGCTGCGGCTCTGGAGCTGGAGCCAGGGCCAGCCTTTGCCAGCCTGAACTGTCCAGAAAGCTCCTAGGCGGGCGGCAAGAAACCCAGTGTTTCCCGCACCCTTTTGAGGGTCTCATCGGCCACAGCGGCAGCTTTTTGCTGGCCATTGCGCAGCACCTCCGCCACCGCTCCTGGCTGCTGGCGCCACTCCTGATAACGCTGCTGCACTGGCCTTAAGGCCTCCACGGCAGCTTCTGCCAGCAAGGGCTTAAAGGTGCCCCAGCCCATGGCGCTGCACTGCTCGGCTGCCTGCTGCCGGCTTTTGCCGGCCAGCAGGGCGTAGAGCCCCAGAAGATTGTCTGCTTCCGGCCGCTCCGGATTGCCGAATTCCAGCCCCATGGTGGGGTCTGTTTTGGCCCGTTTGATTTTTTTAACTACCAGTTCCGGCGGATCCAGCAAGCTGATCCGAGATCCCTCGTTGGGGTCACTTTTGCTCATCTTTGAGCTGCCATCGGTGAGGCTCATCACCCGGGCCCCTTCTCGCAGGATCAAGGGCTCGGGCACCTTGAGCACTGGAATCAACTCACCGTCTGGATTGCGCTTGCCAAAACGGGCGTTGATGCGCTGCTGGGCAATGTCGCGGGCGAGTTCAAGGTGCTGCTTTTGATCCTCCCCCACTGGCACTAGATCAGCGTCGTAGAGAAGGATGTCGGCAGCCATCAGCACCGGGTAGTCCAATAGGCCCACAGACACCTGGTCTCCCTGTTTGATTGCCTTTTCCTTGAACTGGATCATCCGCTCCAGCCAATTGAGCGGGGTGACGCAGTTGAGCAGCCAGGCAAGTTCGCAGTGGGCGCTCACATGGCTCTGCACGAACACCGTTGAGCGATCGGGATCTATGCCGCAGGCGAGATAGAGAGCAGCTGTTGAGAGCGTGTCTTCCGCGAGCTGGGCTGGCTGATGGGGAACTGTGATCGCATGAAGATCGACCACACAAAAAAAAGTGTCGTGGCTGCTCTGGAGATCAACCCAGTTGCGGATCGCACCCAGCCAGTTGCCGAGGTGCAGAGCCCCGGTGGGTTGCACCCCAGACAGAACCCTCGGCCGTGCCATGGGACTCAGCTCTCGGTGCTCTCAGGGTTTTCGGTGCTCTCAGCGCTCTCGGGGGCCAGCTCTTCTACAGCCAGATCTTCGGCAGCCAGCTCTTCGGGGGCAGCCTCTTCAGTGCTGGACTCGATGGGCTCTGCCACGGGAGCAGGAGGCTTGCTAGGCCGAGCGAACGGGTCGATGCGAGGTGCCCGCTCTTGGCGGATCACCCGGCCCTCGCCACCCCCTGGCCGGCGCTCCGCCCGGGGGGAATCACTGCGGGGGGAATCTCCCCGGGGACCGGCCTGGGCCCTTTGTTGAGCGACCAGTTCGTCGAGTTTTCCATCCTCGAGAAGCTGGGCCACCGTGCGAATGGCGAAGCCCAGGGCAGCCACCGTGGAGCGCAGCGCGAAGCCCTCCTGAATTGCTCTGGCGGCACGCATCTCGTTGTCGCTGAGCCGGATGCGGAATCCGCCGGGTTCGCGGTTGCCTGGCGGGCGGCCGCCACCGGCACGGCCCCCCTGGTCATCGCGAGATTGAGAGGGGGTGGTTTCGTCGGCCATCGCCTCAGCCTGTGCGGTCAGGGGCAAGTGTGCCGCATCGGCTGGCCAAGGGGGGGGTGAGCCAGTGCAGTCGATGGGGCTCCCGCTGCCCGCTGCGGGCGAGCACGATCAGGGGCAGGGCCCGCACGGCCCCTGGTTGAAACTGGTTTCGATAGGTCTCCAGCAGCTCCAGATAGGCAGCAAAGGTCCAGCCGTGGTTGCCTCGCTCCTGGTGGCCCCAGAAGTGGCGCAGCGCCTCCTGGCAGGCCGGCTGACCGAATTCCTGCCAGCAGCGCAGCTGGGCTGACCAGGCCGGCGCTCCGGCGGAGATCCAGGCCCGGTAGCGCACCAGCTCTGGTGCTTCGGCGCTGGCATCTGGCGGTAGCACCAAGGCAAGCTGCTCCAGTGATATGCGGCGCAGCCTCAGCCAGCAGCGCTCAAGCAGGGCCACCGGCAGGCTGCCAACCCAATTGGGAGCAGCCTGAAGTTCAGCCCCCCAATCCAGTAGCTGGGCCTGCTGCCTCAGTGTTATTTGAGGCAACTGCTCAGCCATGGGTGCCCTTAAAGGTGATGGCGGCGCTGGCGTATTCCCGGGGTTCGAGGTGGATCGTGCAGCGCACCCGACCAAACCGGGCCTCTAGGTGCTCTTCCACCAATTCGGTGATCCGGTGCGCCGTTGGCAGGTCATTGGCGTCCACCACCATGTGCATGTCGATAAACACCTGCTGGCCCAGCACCCCGCGGCTGGCGATGTCGTGGCAGTTGAGTACCCCTGCCACCTCCATCGCGACCTGGTGAATGGCCTCCGGGGCAATGGCGATCTGATCAACCAACTGGGGCAAGTTGGTGCGCAGCACCGACCAGCACACGCGCACCAGCAGCAAGCAAAGCGGAATTGCTAGGGCGACATCGAGCCAACTGAGGTTGAGCCACACCGCTCCGGCCAGGCCCACCAGCACCACCGCTGTTGTCCAGATGTCGCTGCTGGTGTGGGCCGCATCGGCCTTGAGTAGGGGACTGCCAAGCCTGCGCCCCTCGGCCCGCTCGTAGCTAGCCAACAGAATGTTGATGCCGAGCACGAGCAGCAGTATCAGCAGCTCCCGGCTATCCATTCGCAAGGGCTGTAGTCCGGTGCTCAGCCTCCCGATGGCGGCCTGCAGGATCTCAAAGGCAGTGAACAGGATGAAGGCTGCGATAGCCAGGGCCCCCACCGCTTCGTACTTGTGGTGCCCGTAGGGATGGTCCCGGTCTGGTTCGGGATCTGAAAGTCCATTGGTAACCAGTCCCAACAGGCTCGAAAATCCGTCAGTGGCACTGTGCATGGCATCCGCCAGCACGGCTAGTGAGCCACTCAAGAGGCCTAGCAGCAATTTCAACAGCGTCATGCTGATGTTGACGGCCAGGGCCACCAGCAGCACTCGCTTCACCTGTTCGCGGGTGTCCTGGCGACCCTCCATTGGGTTGTCCCTTACTCCTGGAGCTGGCAAGGCAAACCCCCGACTCGCGCCCAAGCTATTGGCATTTGCCGCCTGCGCAGCGTCTCAAGCTGAGCTAAAGATGCTTCAGCTTGTCCAGCGCCGTTGACGCCGCCGGTGACCCTCCCCCAGCTCGCCGGGTTAGCCATGGTCCGCCAGGCCATGCCCACGACCCTCAAACCTTGGCTGCCGGCTATCGGCACCGGGGTTATGGGCTGGTTTGCCCTCGATGGGCTGCTGCGATTGAGCCACCTGCCCATCGCCTCTGGCCTCACCTTGGCTGGCCTGGGCCTGGGTGCTTTGCTGCTGCGCCGCCGCCAACCCCGGGGGCCAGCCCCCACGGATGTGCCCGGCTGGCTGGGTCGCCTGGAGCAGCTTGAGGCTCAGTTTTTACGTTTGGCAGGGGAGCCTGCTCCAGCCCAGGCTGAGCTTGATAGCCAGTTGCGCAAGGACCAACTGGCAGCCCTGCGCCAGGAGCTGGAGCGGCAGGGCTTGCAGTTGGCCCTGGTGGGTACCTGCCCTCCGGCTCTGGCTCTGCAACCAGATCTGATTGGGGCCCTGCGTGGTCCCGAGACACTTCAGCTTCACTGGGCCCATCCCTTGCCGGCCTGGAGTGCCGATTGGTCTTGGCCTGAAGTATTTGCTGCCTGCGACCTGCTGATCCACCATCTGCGCACTCCTCTATCCGCCGCTGATCTGCGCTGGCTCGAGGCCCTACCCGCAGCCCAGCCCGCATGGCTGCTGGTGGATTGCCCCAGTGATGACCAGTCTCGTGAAGCTCTTGCCGCTGAATTGCGCTCCCAGCTTGGGCAAGAGCTTTCCAGGCGTCTGCTTTTTTGGGATGGCCTACCCACGACCCTTACAGCCAGCGTTTCGCCCCTAGCCCGGCATCTCGCCAGTGGCGGAGCGGAGCTGCGCCGCAGCCGCCAGCTGCGTCGTCTTGAGCAATTGCACAGCCAGTGGCAGTGCAATCTCGAGCAGCTGCGGCGCCAGCACTTTCTGCCGCTGCAGCGGCGCACCCAATGGCTGGTGGCGGCTGGGGTGGTGGCGGCGCCCCTGCCGAGCCTTGATTTGCTGGTGCTTGCGGTGGCTAATGGCTTAATGCTGCGCGAAATGGCTCGCCTTTGGGATTGCCCTTGGACTTTCGAGCAACTGCAGGCCGCCGCTAGCGAACTGGCCAAGGCAGCCCTCGCCCAGGGGGTAGTGGAGTGGAGCAGCCAGCTTCTAACTGGCCTGGTCAAGTTGCATGGCGCCACCTGGCTGGTGGGGGGGGCGTTGCAGGCCCTCAGCGCCGCCTATCTCACCAGGGTTGTGGCCCGGTCCATGGCTGACATGTTGGCCCTCTCGGCGGGGGTGAGCGAGCCGGATCTCGCCGAGATCAAACGCCAGGCACCCCTGTTGGTGGCCCAGGCAGCGGCGGCTGAAAAACTCGACTGGCCTGCGTTTATCGAGCAGGGCCGGCAATGGCTTTGCAACCTGCCCCCTGCCAGCATGAATTGCTCAGATCTGATGGCAGCGGAGCCAACCCCTTGATTGACCTTGATCAGCGGGTGTTGTTTGCCTTTCTGCTCACCCTGGCAGCCGGCCTTTGCACCGGGCTTGGCAGTTTGCTTGGCCTGGTGTCGAGGCGATTCAGCCCCAAGTTGCTCAGTTTGTCATTGAGCTTTTCGGCTGGCGTGATGATTTTTGTCTCCTTTGTGGAGATATTTCCTAAGGCCAGGGAATCGCTGGCCATCGGGCTTGGAGCCACCACCGGCTATGCGGTCACCGTGCTGGCGTTTTTTGCCGGCATGGTGTTGATTGCCCTGATCGACAATGCCCTACCCAGCCATGATCTGACCCTTCCTGAGGCCAATTTGCCAGGGGTACAGTCTCAGAACTTGCTGCGCACAGGCCTGTTTTCGGCTCTAGCGATTGCCATCCACAATTTTCCAGAGGGTTTAGCCACCTTTGTTGGAGCCCTCTCAAGTCCCAGGCTTGGCATCAGCATCGCCATTGCGATTGCCATCCACAACATTCCCGAGGGCTTGGCGATTTCAGCTCCGGTGTATTACGCCACTGGCAGCCGCCGTACTGCTTTTTGGGTGTCTTTCGCCTCAGGGCTTGCCGAGCCCATCGGTGCAGTGGTGGGCTACGTCTTTTTAAAAACATTTCTCAGCGACACGGTAATGGGATTGGTTTTTGCCAGCGTCGCCGGATTGATGGTTTACATCTGCTTCGATGAATTGCTGCCTGCCGCCCAGCGCACAGGGGCCCATCACCACGTCATGATTGCTGGCCTCACGGCAGGAATGCTGGTGATGAGTGTCAGCTTGGTGCTGCTGGCCTGAGGTGAACCAGCTCCCCAGCCGAGATATAGCTGCGCCCAGCGCAGATCAGAGCTGGCCCTGGTGGCCCCTGTTGCCGCTCTACCCCTACGGCCGCCGCCGCACCTTGGTGCGCGAATTAATCCCTGGCCAGGTCTGGAGTTTCGAGCAGCTCCAGGGGGTGTTTTACGTGGCAGTGCCGATCCGGATGACGGTGGTGCGTTTGCGGGCTGGGCTGTTGCTTTATGCCCCCGTGCCCCCCACTGGAGAGGTGCGGGCAGCGCTTACCGAGCTGGAACACCGCTACGGGCCCGTTTGCACGATCGTGCTGCCCACCAGCTCTGGCCTCGAGCACAAGCTGCCGGTGCCGGCGATGGCAAGGGCTTTCCCTGCCGCCCAGGTGTGGGTGACACCAAGGCAGTGGAGCTTCCCCTTGCCGCTGCCGCTGGCCTGGTTGGGGTTCCCGGCCCAGCGCACCCGGGTGTTGTTTGAGCAGGGCCTTCCCCATGCCGAAGAGCTGCACTGGCTGCCGCTCGGGCCTCTAGACCTAGGCCTGGGCACCTTCATGGAGGCGGCCTGCCTGCACCGCGCCAGTGGTTGCCTGCTGCTCACCGATGCCCTAGTGGCCATCAGCGAGCAACCCCCAGAACTATTTGATGCCGATCCGACGCCGCTGCTTTTCCATGCCAGGGATCGCGGTGATGCGCCCTTGCTGGACACTCCTGATTGCCGCAGGCAGGGCTGGCAGCGACTGGTGTTGTTTGCCTCCTATCTCCGCCCAGACCATCTGCAGGTCCCTGGAATCAGGGAGCTGCTTTCCGGCCTGCTGGCCGCGGGGGTGCGCTCGCCTCGGGCCTATTTCGGCCTCTATCCCTTCCGCTGGCAGGAGGGCTGGCAGGCTGAATTTCGGCGGCTGGTGCCCGGCCCTGAGGCTGCACTGCTGGTGGCGCCTGTCTTGGAGCGGCTGGTGTTTCCCCGCTGCCGGGCCGCCCTGGTGACCTGGATCCGCAATTTGGCTGGCCATGCCGAAATCCGCTGGCTGGTGCCGGCCCATTACCAAGCTCCGGTGGCCTGCAGCCCCCAGCAATTAAGGGAGCTTGCAGACTGCTTGGAAGGGCGAGATTGGGCACCAGACAGCGGCAGTTGGGCTTACCTGAGCGGCATTGACAAAACCCTTCTGCGCTATGGAGTCGTGCCGGAGCAGCCCGCGGAGCTTGCACCAGGGGATTTCTGAGCTTGAGCCAACTCAGAGCCTGAGCTCGCCTGGGTCGGCATCGAGGTCGCTGTCCAGGTCTCCGCAGCTCAGCAGGCTCGTGTCCAGTTCCATGCGCTGTTCCATCTGGCGCAGGAAGTAACCGGTCATCATCGCCGAAGCCAGCAGGCCAGCAAGGTTTTCTCGGTTGGTCTGAATCTTGACCTCGAACTGCTCGCCGGGAAGCATCCCCAACAGGCCTTGGACGTTGTGGCGAATGATGTCTTGGATGTCGCCACTGGCTGAGCGAGCAACCCTTTGCAGTACATCAGGAGATTGCTCCTGCAGGTACTGAATCAACGAGTTACCGCTGATCGCTTCGTTATCGGTGGTCAGGAACTCCGGGTTGAACATCGCCGGCGAGCTCTGCATCCGCATTGCACCTTACCCCAGCTCATCCGGCTTACCAGGGGGGTGGCCCATGGCGGAGATCCGTAACCAGCCGAACCGATTGAGGGGCCAGTAACGAAGCACCGCTGTGCCGATCAAGGCCCTTTGCGGCAGGGGCCCCCAGAGGTGGGAATCCAAGCTGGCATTGCGGTTGTCTCCCAAAACCAGCAGATGGTCTGGGGGCACTGTGAGGGGTTCCAGTTGGTAGTTCATCGGTTCGGCTGACCAATCAATTGCCGCCTTGCTGCCGTTGCGCCACAGCACGCCATCACGCACCTCCACTGCATCGCCCGCTTGTGCGACCACCCGCTTGATCAGGGCCGCCTTGGGGTCGTAGCCAGCTGCTAGCAGGGCTGCGGGGGGATGGAAGACCACCACGGTGCCGATCGGTATGGGGCGATGCAGCCGGGCGCGCAGCTTCTCCACCAGCACCCGATCCTGCAGTTGCAGGGCCGGGAGCATCGATCCCGAGGGAATCCAGCGGGGCTCCAGCACCGCCCAGCGCAGCACTAGGGCCAGCAGCACCCAGACCAGCACTGGCACCACCTGGCGGCGCAGGGTTTCGACCAGGCTGGGAGCGCTGCTGCGGGGCGAGGACGACAAGGGTGCAGTGGAAACTGGATCAATCCATCCTGAACCGCCCTGGCGTGGAGTTGGCCCGTCGCAATCTCGAGGCGGCGCTGCAGCTGCTGAAGGCCCTGATGGAGCAGGGGCTAAGCCAGGCTGTCCTGTGTCCGGGCAGTCGCTCCGGTGCTCTGGCCCTGGCCCTTGGCGTGCTTGAGCCGCGCGGGCTGGCGCTCTACACCGCCATTGACGAGCGCTCTGCCGCCTTTTTTGCCCTGGGATTGGCCAGGGCCACTGGCAAAGCAGTTGCAGTTGTCACCACCTCGGGCACTGCAGTGGCAAACCTGCTGCCCGCCGCGGTGGAGGCGGACTATGGCGCCATTCCCCTATTGCTGATTAGCGCTGATCGCCCCAGCCGGCTCAAGGGCTGTGGGGCCAACCAGACCGTGAACCAGGAAAGCTTTCTGGCCGCCAGTGTGCGCTGGTTTGGCCAGGGCGATGGCACTGGACTGGCTGCCATGACGCATGCTGCAATCGCTGCCCTGGCTCGCCAGGCATGGTCTGCAACCCAGCCCCCTGGTCTGGCCCCGGGGCCAGTGCACCTCAACCTTCCCTTTGCTGAACCCCTGCATGCAGGCGGGCCGGCGCTTCTTGAGGCAACGGCCCACGCTTCCCTTGAGATAACGCCCCCTCCATGGGGCGAGCTCGCCCTGAGTGCAACTGGATCAGGGATCCAGGCAAGGCCCTTCAGCCCCGCTCCCGATCCAGACCAGCCTGGGGTGGTTGTGGCTGGTCCCTGGCGCGGCTTGCCCCAGCACTGGACTGGTTATGTGGAGGCTTTGCTGCGCTGGCAGCGGCGCACGGGCTGGCCCGTGCTGGCCGATGGCCTTAGCGGGCTGAGGGGGTTGGCTGAACTGGATTTGATCAGCAGCTACGACCTACTGCTCGAGGCTCCTGAACCCAAGCTGCGTTCAGCCCAGGTGTTGCGCCTTGGCCCCTTGCCCGCCAGCCGCCGCCTGCAGCGCTGGCTGGCCGACCAGGAGTCTCTCCAGTGGCTTGTCAGTGAGGGCGAGCCAAGATGTCTTGATCCGCTCGGCAGCGGTTATCACGGCAGCGGTTGCCAGCAGAGCGCCGCCGGACTGGCCGGCTGGAGTGCCAGCTTGCCGCCAGCTTTTTGGGCTGGTGGCCCCAGTGGCGAGGCCCTGCGGTTTGGAGCCCGCTGGCGGCAGCGGGAGCAGCACTTACAGCTCTGGCTAGATCAGCAGCTAGCCAACAGTGAGGGGGCTGGAAATGGAGTTAACGAGCTTTGTTTGGCGCGCCAGCTGGGGCTTCTGCTGCCCGCCGGCTTACCGCTGGTGCTTGCCAACAGCAGCCCAGTGCGCGATTGGGAGAGCTTCGCCAATCCCACAGCCCCCTGGCGACCGGTTTATGGGTTCCGAGGGGCCTCCGGCATCGATGGCACCCTCTCGATCGCCTGCGGGGTCGCTGAGGCCCATGGCCAGGCGGTGCTGCTCACGGGTGATCTGGCCCTACTCCATGACAGCCATGGCTGGCTCTGGCAGCGCCAACTAAAGGGTCGTCTCACCGTGATCCTGATCAACAACGGCGGTGGCGGCATCTTTGAGCAGCTGCCGATTCGCACAACGCCTGAGCAGGTCATGGATTTCGAGAGGCTGTTTGCCATGCCCCAGCAGCTTGATCACTTGGCTTTGGCTGCCGCCCATGGCGTGCCGGGGCGCAGGGTGCAGCAGCTTGCTGGCTTGCCAGCCCAGCTGGACTGGGCGCTGCAGCAGCCGCTGGCGCTGCTTGAGCTGGTGAGCGATCGCCGCGCCGATGCGCTCAGGCGCCAGACCTTGCGCAGAATGGCT
Source organism: Synechococcus sp. CS-1330 (assembly GCA_025128025.1). Taxonomy (GTDB): domain Bacteria; phylum Cyanobacteriota; class Cyanobacteriia; order PCC-6307; family Cyanobiaceae; genus Cyanobium_A. The sequence continues at coordinate 29,536 of JAHLYR010000008.1, read as the reverse complement.
GCCCAAGCCCTGATGCAGCCTTGAGCCCTTCCTCCCAGACCCCGGCAGCGGTGCAGTGGCAGCCCGCCGGCACCTACGAGGACATCCTTTTTGACCTATGCGAGGAGGGGATCGCCCGCATCACGATCAATCGACCCCACAAGCGCAACGCCTTCCGGCCCCGCACCGTGCACGAGCTTTGCGACGCCTTTTCCCGAGTCCGCGACAACCCTCGGGTCGGGGTGGTGTTGTTTACCGGCGCCGGCCCAGCGGTTGATGGTGGCTGGGCCTTTTGCGCTGGCGGCGATCAAAGCGTGCGCGGCGATGGGGGCTATCTCGACGAGTCGGGCTTGCCCCGGCTCAATGTGCTGGATCTGCAGCGCCTGATCCGCAGCTTGCCGAAGGTGGTGATTGCCCTGGTGGCGGGTTACGCGATTGGTGGTGGCCAGGTGCTGCACCTGCTTTGCGATCTGAGCCTGGCTGCTGAGAACGCCGTATTTGGCCAGACGGGACCGCGGGTGGGCAGTTTTGATGGGGGCTTTGGCGCCGGCTATTTGGCGCGGGTGGTGGGCCAGCGCAAGGCACGGGAGATTTGGTTTCTCTGCCGTCAATACGGGGCCGACCAGGCTTTGGCCATGGGCTTGGTGAATGGGGTTGTGCCCTTGGATCAGTTGCAGGCGGAGGGGATCAGCTGGGCGCGCGAGGTGCTGCAGCACAGCCCCACGGCGATCCGCTGCCTCAAGGCTGCCTTCAACGCTGAAACCGACGGCTTAGCTGGCATTCAGGAACTGGCCGGCCAGGCCACCCATCTCTTTTATCGAACAGCGGAGGGCCAGGAAGGGCGCAATGCCTTCCTTGAGAAGCGACCGCCGGACTTCTCCGATGCTCCCTGGCTACCTTGAAAACAAACGGATTTCATCCCAGGCCAGTGGGTTGTTTGGGGCTGCTGCGATTGCTTCCGCTCCTGCTTGTGGGAGCTGTCTTTTTCGCGCCACCCCTTGCCGTTGCAGCTGGAGAGCCATCCCTGCAGCGTCGGCTCGTCCTTGACCGGCGCCAGCGCCAGTTGCTGGTACTAGAGGGCAACCAGGAGCGCAAACGCTTTCCAGTGGGTGTCGGCCGGCCGGGCTGGGAGACCCCGGTCGGTCAGTTTGCGGTCATCGAGCTGGCGGTAGATCCCACCTGGGAGCACCCAGCCACCGGCCAACGCGTCCCGCCTGGACCTGCCAACCCCCTCGGCAGCCGCTGGATCGGCTTCCACCGCGACTGCAAGGGCCGCGCCGGCTTCAACGGCAGCGAGCACCTTGTGGTGAAGGGTTGCGTCAGTGCTGGCTTCCACGGCACACCCCAGCGGCACAGCGTGGGCCAGGCCGTTTCTCACGGCTGCGTGCGCCTACTGGATGAACATGTGCAGGAACTGTTCGATCTGGTGGAGATGGGCACGCCCGTGACGGTGCTGCCCTAGCGACGCCCGTAGAGTTGCGCCCACCTCCGGTAACTCTGGGATGCGGGTCTTGTTTGCGGCGGCCGAATGCGCTCCGATGATCAAGGTCGGGGGCATGGGCGATGTGGTGGGTTCCCTGCCACCGGCCCTAGCCGCCTTAGGCCACGACGTGCGCATTATTTTGCCGGGTTACGGCAAGTTGTGGTCGAAGTTGAAGGTTTCGCCCGAACCCATCTGGCGCGGCCACACGATGGGCAATGACTTCGCTGTCTTTGAGGCCCGCCATCCCACCAACGGCCTGATTCTCTATTTAGTGGGCCATCCGGTGTTTGACCCGGAGCGCATCTACGGCGGTGAAGACGAGGATTGGCGCTTCACTTTCTTTGCCAGCGCCACTGCGGAATTCTGCTGGCATCACTGGAAACCCCAGGTGCTGCACTGCCACGACTGGCACACAGGCATGTTGCCGGTATGGATGCATCAAGACCCGGAGATCAGCACCGTATTCACAATCCACAATCTCAAGTATCAGGGCCCTTGGCGCTGGAAACTTGATCGCATTACCTGGTGTCCCTGGTATATGCAAGGGGACCACACGATGGCGGCGGCCTTGCTGTACGCCGATCGGGTCAATGCGGTGTCCCCCACCTATGCGATGGAGATCCGCACGCCTCAATACGGCGAGCATCTCGATGGCTTGCTGAATTTCATCAGCGGCAAGTTGCGCGGCATCCTCAACGGCATTGATACGGAAGACTGGAATCCAGCCACTGATGCCAGCCTGCCAGCCCAGTTTTCGGCTGCGGATTTAGCCCCCCGGGCCCTTAATAAGCAGGCCTTGCAGGAGCGCTTTGGCTTGGCTGTGAATCCCCGCTCCTACCTAATGGGAATGGTGAGCCGGCTAGTCGATCAAAAAGGTGTCGATCTGCTGCTGCAGGTTGCTGATCGGGTGTTGGCCTACACCGACAGCCAGGTTGTCGTGCTGGGCACGGGAGATCGCACCTATGAGTCGGGGCTATGGCAGATGGCAGCGCGCCATCCCGGCCGCTTCGCCGTTTTCCTCACCTACGACGATGCCCTTTCAAGGTTGATCTATGCCGGCAGCGACGCCTTCTTGATGCCGAGTCGCTTTGAGCCCTGCGGTATCAGCCAGATGCTGGCGATGCGCTATGGCTCGATTCCGGTGGTGCGGATGGTGGGCGGTCTGGTGGACACCGTGCCCCCCAACGACCCCCTCGCTGGCAGTGGCAACGGCTATGGCTTCGATCGCTATGAGCCAATCGATTTCTATACGGCAATCGTGCGCTCCTGGGAGGCCTACCGCAATCAGGCCAGTTGGCAGGAACTCCAGCGCCGGGGCATGGGCGTGGACTTCAGCTGGGCTCGCTCGGCGCTCGAATACGACGCCATGTACCGCGACGTTTGCGGGGTAAAAGAGCCAACCCCTGAGGCTGCCGCGGTTGAGCGTTTCTCCCAAGGTCAAGATGCTGACCCCAGCCGGCGGGGCCTTGCTTCCCTGCTGAAGCGCCGTTGAACCGCTTTTGGTGACGCCACCCACTTCCGCCCCCGATAGGTCGGGCCGTTCGGAGCCACCAGCTCCCTATCCGGCCCCTTACGTAGAACCTTGGGGCCGCCTTGCAGTGGACCTGCGTGCCGCCTTGGCCAGCACGGTGCTCAAGCTGCGGGAGCTGGTGCGCCGCAACCGTGAGGGGGATTTATCGGTGCCTGGCTTCTGGCCCCAAGGGCTTGCGGCCTTTTTTTGGCCGGTGCTGCTAGCCCTTGGCTTGGCTGTGTTGGCGTGTTTGCTGACGCTGCTTATAAAAACTTTTGCTCCCACCCCCACCACTTTTGATATTGCGGATAGTTCAGCCGTTCAACCAGTTGTTGAACAAGTATTTGAACAAGTTGCCCCCCGCTCTGTTGGTCTAGCTTCAAGCTCTCCTGAGCCTCCTGAGCTTGCAGAGCCTGCTCCAGCCACGCGCCTTGAGCTCGACCCCCTGCTGGCCCTGCTCTCAAACGACGACCCCGATGGCTGCATTGCTTCTGCTCGCCCCCACCCAGAGCAGGGGCTGCTCGATCTGGAGCTGGTGAGTCCCTGGGGAGGCTTGCCATTGCAGCGCCGCCAGCAGCAGGCCGATCTCTGGTTGCAGCGCAGCCGTGAGTTGGGTTACGAGCGGCTGCGCCTGGTAGCCCCTGGCGGCAATCTGCTGGCCCAGGTCGCCCGTGTGGGTAGCGGCATGGTGCTGTTGGAGGCGGAGCCAATTCCTCAGGCATGATCCTCGGCATCGCCCCCGACAGCCGACGATGAGTCTGCGTTTAGCCCAGTTGCAGGAGCTTTGGGGTCCACCCGCCACCGGCCCCTTGGTGGTGGATCAGGCGGCGCTGAAGCTTCCCCCCCAGGCCATCTGCACCGATAGCCGCCAGCTGCGCGGCGGCGACCTTTTTCTGCCGCTGATTGGCGAGCGCTTCGATGGCCATGGCTTCCTTGCCGGTGCCCTCGAGGCAGGTGCCGCCGCTCTACTAGCCCAGGCGGGCCACCTTGCGCCAGCCTCCCAGGCCAGTGTGTTGGCTGCTGCCGCCGCAGCTCACGTTCCCCTCTGGCTGGTGCCGGACACCCTGCAGGCCTACCAGGAACTGGCGGGTCTCTGGCGCCTGCAGCTTGCGGCGCCAGTGGTGGCGGTGACCGGTTCCGCCGGCAAGACCACCACGCGGGAACTTATCCGCAGTGCCCTTGCTCCGCTTGGGCCGATCTGGGCCTCCAGCGGCAACGAAAACAACGACGTTGGCGTCCCCCTGACCTTGCTTGGCGCAGCCCCTGATCAGGCGGCCTTGGTTGTGGAAATGGGCATGCGGGGCCTCGGTGAGATCGAACGGCTGAGTCGCTGCGCCAGCCCCGATGTGGCAGTGATTACCAACATCGGCACAGCCCACATTGGCCGGCTTGGCAGTCGTGAGGCAATCGCCACGGCTAAGTGCGAAATCGTGGCTGGTTTGGGGCCCGATGGCTTGGTGGTGATCCCGGCTGGTGATCCTCTGCTGGACCGCGCCCTGGCCAGGGTGTGGTCTGGCCGGGTAGTGAGGGTTGCCCTGCAGGGAGAAGGCCATGAAGCGGCCGCAGATCTGCTGGGCAGCCTTGATTGCCAGGGGGCGATTTTGGAGTTGGCCGGAGTGGCCCTGCCTATGCCGCTCGAGGGACTGCATCACGCCCGCAACCTGATGCTTGCCATGGCGGTAGCTCGTGAGCTCGGCCTTGAGCCTGAGCGTTGGCGGCCCCTGCATGTGGATCTGCCCGGAGGACGCAGCCGCCGTTTGCAGCAAAATGGCGTGCTGATACTTGACGAGACCTACAACGCCTCACCGGAGGCGGTGCTTGCCGCCTTAGAGCTGCTGGCCCAGCAGCCTGGCCGCCGCTTCGCGGTGCTAGGCACGATGCTCGAGCTGGGCGGGCAGAGCGTCGCTCTGCACCGCAGCGTGGCCGAGCGGGCCAGGCAACTAAACCTTGATGGGCTGGTGATCGTGGACCAGGGCGAGGAAGGGGCAGCCATGGTTGCAGCGGCCACTGGCCTATCGCGTTTAAAGCAGGTGGATTGCCCGGAGGCCGCGGCCGAGCAATTGCAGCAATGGCTGCAGCCTGGAGATGTGCTTCTGCTCAAGGCCAGTCGGGGTGTTGCTCTGGAGCGCTTGATCCCGCTTCTCTGATCGGCCATGCCGGGTTCGGCAAAGGGCTCTCCGGGCTCGGCGCGATCGGCCATGATGGCTGCGGAGCAGCATTTCACGATGTTGTGCCTTCGGGCGAAGGTCCTGGGTGGTGGTTCACTCGGGGCCTTTCTGCTTTCAGCCCAAATACCAATGCAACATGGCAGCCAGCTGGCCCACCATGCCCTTGCCGGTGAGAAGCTCGCCGGCTATTGCCGCGGCAAAGCCAAGCATGGCCACCCGACCGTTTAATAGTTCCACCCCGGCAAGGGCAGCCTTGTTCCAGGGTTTGGGGCTGGTCATGCTCTCGCCAAACCGTTCCACCGGCTCGTAGAGAAAGCCCTCTTTATCTGGTGAAGCTGCATCTGGTGAAGCTGTAGGACGCCTGTCTCGATTCATAAAAGCTGGGGAGGATTGGCGCAGCCTATGGGGCTGGAGGGCTTGGCTGGTTTAACTGGGTGGACCAGTTTTCCTTGACGAGCTGGCGAGCACGGCCCAAGGCGAGCGACCCGGCCGGCACGTCCTTGGTGATCGTCGAGCCGGCTCCAACGGTGACGTTTTCGCCCAGGGTCAGTGGTGCCACCAGCACAGAATTTGCCCCGGTTTTGCTGCCGGCGCCCACCACAGTGCGGTGCTTGCGCACGCCGTCGTAGTTGGCGGTGATTGTGCCTGCACCCACGTTGACGCCAGCACCAAGATCTGCGTCACCGATATAGCTGAGATGGTTTACTTTCACGCCATTGGCAAGACTGCTGTTTTTCACTTCTACAAAATTGCCGACGTGACAGTGCTCCGCCAAAGAGGTGCCGGGGCGTAGCTGGGCGAAGGGGCCAATGGCGCAGTGCTCACCCACCTGCACCTGGCGCAGCACTGAATAGAGCACGGTCACACCTGCTCCCAAATTGCTGTCTTCGATCAAGCAGCCGGGCCCGATGCGGCAGCCATCGCCGATGGAGCTGCTGCCGCGGAAGTGGCATTGGGGTTCAACCACAACATCCTGGCCAAAGCGGCAGCCCTCGCTAAGGGTGCAGCTAGCTGGGTCTACAAAGCTGACACCCTCAGCCATCCAGTGGCGCTTTAGGCGTTCCTGCAGTGCCGTCTCGCATTGGCTGAGCTGAATCCGGTCGTTGATACCGGCGATTTCGTCAGCATCAGCCACCTCTCGGTGCATGGCCGGCCTTAGCAGGGCCACCGTGTCGGTGAGGTAGAGCTCGCCTTGGTCGTTGTCGGTGGTGAGCTTGGGCAGCACCTCCGCCAACTTGGCCCAGTTGAAGCAGTAGATACCGGCGTTGGTGAGGTCGTTGAGACGCTGTTGGTCGTTGCAGTCGCGATGCTCCACGATTGCGCTAACGGAGCCGTTGGCATCGGCAAACACTCGCCCGTAGCCACTGGGATCGGCCAGCCTGGCTGTCAGCATGGTCACGGCAGCGCCACTGCTGCGGTGTTGCTCCAGCAGGGCCGCAAGGGTTTCGGGGCGTAGCAACGGCACGTCGCCATTGAGCACAAGCAGATCGCCGCTGAAGTTTTTTAGTGGTTCGAGCAGCTGCTGCACGGCGTGGCCAGTGCCGTTCTGGGGTTGCTGCAGCACGAATTCCAGGCCGCTTAGGCCCTGCAGCTGCTGCTCCACCCGCTCGGCCTGGTGGCCAACGATCAGCAGGCGCCGCTCTGGCTCAAGCTGCTCGAAGCTGGCCAGTACCCGCTCCACCAAGGTGGCACCGGCTAGGGGCTGGAGCACCTTGGGCAGGGCGCTCTTCATGCGGGTGCCCTTCCCTGCGGCCAATACGGCGACGGCGAGCATGGGTTTCTGCGTGGACTACCTATCAGTTTGCCTGCTGCTTAAGGCGGGCTAGGTCGTCCCAGAAACCCGGATAGGAGACTGCTGCCGCTTCCGGCCGGTGCAGCAGGGTGTCGCCCTGGGCGATGCCGGCCGCTACCGCCAGGCTCATGGCCACCCGGTGGTCGGTCTCACTGTCAACCTCTGCGCCGTGCAGCTCGGTGCAGCCGCTGATAGTCATGCCGTCTGCGAATTCCTCGATGCGGCCGCCCATCGCACCGAGCTGCCGTGCCATTACCGCCAGGCGGTCGGTTTCCTTGACCCGCAGCTCCTCGGCGTCACGAATGCGGCTGATGCCGTCGGCGCAGCAGGCGGCTACGGCTAGCACTGGGATCTCATCAACGAGCCGGGGGATCAGGTCGCCACTGATTTCAAAGGCTTGCAGCGGGCCGTGGCAAACCCGCAGGTCGCCCACCGGCTCTCCGGCCACATCCCGGCGGTTGAGCACGCTTATATGAGCGCCCATCTGCTCCAGCACTTCAAGGATGCCGGTGCGGCTGGGGTTGAGCCCCACGTTCTGCACTGTGATCTCAGCGCCTGGGGTGATCGCACCGGCCACCAGCCAGAAGGCGGCGGAGCTGATGTCACCTGGCACTACCACTGCTTGACCTTTGAGCGTTTGCCCCGGGGTCAGGGTCACCACCGTGTTGCCCGCACCGCCCACAGACAACTCGGCGCCGAAGGCCCGCAGCATTCGCTCGCTGTGGTCGCGGCTCTGGGCTGGCTCGATCACGGTGGTGGGCCCGTCAGCGGTGAGGGCGGCAAGCAGGATGGCGCTCTTCACCTGGGCTGAGGCCACTGGGGTGTGAATAGTTGTGCCGCGCAGCGGCTGGCCCTGCACTGCTAGAGGTGCGAAGTTGCCTTCCCCGCGGCCATTGATCTGGGCACCCATTTGGGCCAGGGGGGCTCCGACCCGCCGCATCGGCCTGCCCCGTAGGGAGCCATCACCAGTGAGCACGAAGTGGCGGCCAACCCGGCCTGCCAGCAGCCCCAGCATCAGCCGCATTGTGGTGCCCGAGTTGCCGCAATCGAGCACATCGCCAGGTTCTTGGAAGCCATCGAGGCCGGCGCCTTGCACGGTCACTGGCTGGCCGGCCTGAATCGGCGATACCTCAACGCCCATGGCCCGCAGGCAGGCGGCTGTACTGAGCGGGTCCTCCGCTGGTAGCAAGCCCTCGATGCGGGTTTCTCCCTCGGCGATAGCCCCAAACAAAAGGGCCCGGTGGGAGATTGATTTATCCCCGGGCACCTGCACGGTTCCCGCCAGGGTGCCGCCACCAGTCAGGCGGAGTGGGGCAGGATTAGCGGCGAAATGGGCCACGAAGCTCTGACGGCAGTGGCCCGATCCTATGGATCACGCCGCGGGGGGAGGCCCATGGCTCAACCAAGCATCACCCCAACCTCGCCATCAGATCCGGCCACGGCGCTGCGCAGGTCGAACAGCAGGTCTTCGAGACTGAGTTCCGCCAGCGCCTTCTGCCGAACCCGCTCTAGCCGTAGCTGCAATGCATAGGTCACTTGATCGGCTGGAGAGCTGGCGGGCTCCAACGGTTCGGACCGATTCGGATTGTTTCTCAAAGCTTCGCCAAGGCCTGTCAAAATCTGATCCATTGATATGTCCCGCGCAGGCCTGGTGAGTCGGTAGCCGCCCACCCGACCCCGCCTCGCATCCAGCAACCCGGCTCGGCGTAGGCGCAGCAGCAGCTGCTCCAGCATGGGTTCGGGTAGGTGTTGGGCCGTGGCCAGCGCGTGGGTTGACTGCCACTCCAAGGGCTTGGCTGCCAGCTCCAATAGGGCCTTGAGAGCATGGCTGGCCTGGCGAGAAAGCATCACGCCTTAGCTGTTGCCCGCCCCGCCAGCCGCTCCAGCACGTGCTCCAGGGTGTAGCCAAATAGGGCCGGATCTGGTTCGTCTTTGCCGATATCTGCCAAGCCAAGCTCGGCCCAGCGGGCATCGAGCCTGGACTCCAGCTCGGCAGGCCGGCTTAGGGGTTCTCCCCAGGGGTGGCGCTTCTCTGGACCGATCTTGGTGGTGGCATCAATCGCCAGCCTGCCGCCCAAGCCCAGGCGCTCGCTGGCGAAATCGAGGCTGTCAAAGGGGGTGTCTTCGAGCACAAATAAATCCCGCTGCGGATCCACTTGGGCACTGATCGCCCAGATCACTTGGCGCGGGTCGCGGATGTTGATGCTTTTGTCCACTACCACCACAAATTTGGTGTAGGTGAACTGGGGCAAGGCACTCCAGAAGGCCATCGCCGCCCGCTTGGCTTGGCCTGGATAGGCCTTATCGATGGCAATTACTGCCAGTTTGTAGCTGAGCCCCTCCATCGGCAGAAAGAAATCGACGATTTCAGGGATCTGCTGGCGCAGGATTGGCGTGTAGATCCGGTTTAGGGCGATAGCCATCATGGCGTCTTCCTTGGGGGGCCGGCCACTGAAGGTTGTGAAGTACACCGGATCACGCCGCTGGGTGATGCATTGGATCTGGACGAGGGGCGAATCTTCGACGCCGCCGTAGAAGCCCATGTGGTCGCCAAATGGTCCGTCAGCCAGTTCTGAGCCTGGGGTGATCGTGCCTTCCAGCACCACCTCACTGTGGCTTGGCACCTCCAAATTCACCGTTTTGCACTTAGCGAGCCGCACGCCCTCGCCGGCGTAGATGCCAGCAAACAGCCACTCGCTCAACTGCACCGGGATCGGCGTGGCGGCCGCCATCACCAGCAGCGGATGCACGCCGATGGCGATGGCGATTTCAAGCTTTTTGCCCATCGCCGCCGCCTTGCGCAGGTGGCGGGCGCCACCGCGCACGCTCAGCCAGTGCACGGTCATTGAGTTCGCCGACTGTTGTTGCAGCCGGTACACGCCCACATTGGGTGTGCCAGTTTCTGGATCCTTGGTGATCACCAGGCCAAGGGTGATGATCCGGCCGCCGTCGCCGGGCCAGGGCCGCAGCAGGGGCAGGGCATCAAGGTTCACTGCCTCGCCCTTAAACACCTGCTGGTGGCAGGGAGGGGTGAGGTCGAGATCGGGCCGGGCCTTGAGCACATCCAGCAGCACCGAGCCAAAGCGCACCGCCTCCCGCACCCCCTTGGGGGGGCGGGGTTGCTGCAGCAGGGCTAGGCGCTCGCCGAGCCGTTCCAGCTCCTCTGGCTGCTCCATGCCCATGCTCCACAGCACCCGCTCCTGGGTGCCCAGCAGATTCACGGCCACCGGCATCGTGGAGCCGATCACATTTTCAAACAACAGGGCCGGGCCGCCAGCTGCCAGCACCCGGTCCGCAATCGCTGCCAACTCCAGGTCTGGATCCACCGGGGCGGTGATCCGGCGCAGGGCGCCGCGGGATTCCAAGAGCGCAATAAAGCCGCGTAGATCACGGCGGCTGCGCAGGGTGGGCGCCGTAGCTGCCATCAGGTTTGACCGGTGGTTCCTACTGTGGCGCACCCTCCCTTGGCAGTGCCGGTGCAAATCTCTTATTTCGCGACTTCAGAAACGGTTCCCGCGGTGCTGCCTCCTAGCGAGGGAGGCCCCGATGCCGCCGTCGTGATCGACGTGCTGCGTGCCACAACCACCATTGCCTTTTCCCTGGAGAGAGGTGCGGAGGCCGTCGAGGCTTTTGCGGATCTCTCCAAACTCGAAGCAGCGGCCAGTGCCTGGCCTGCGGAGTCCCGTTTGCGGGCAGGGGAGCGGGGGGGGAAACGCATCGATGGCTATGACCTAGGCAATTCACCGGTTGCGATCACTCCGGAGCTGGTTTCAGGCAAGCGGATTTTCATGAGCACCACCAACGGCACCCGCTCCTTGGCAGCGGTGAAAGCCGTGCCATTGCTTCTGACCGCTTGCCTTCCGAATCGCACCGCCGTGGCAACAAGCCTTTGGGAGAAGCAATGTGAGACGGTTTGGATCGTGGGAAGTGGTTGGGAAGGGGATTACTCCCTGGAAGACAGCCTTGCTGCCGGGGCCGTGGCCGATGCCTTGCTTGCCATTGGCACTGCCAGCCAGAGGCCGGCCCGCATCGCCAACGATGAAATGTATGTGGCCCTGGCGGTTTGGCACCAGTGGGCCCAGGACACCGAAGGGTGCCTGCGCGCCGCCAGCCATGGCCAACGTTTGATGGGCATTGGCAACCATGACGCCGACTTCGCATGCTGTGCCTCTGTTGACAGTCTGGAGATCGTGCCCTTCCAGGCAGAGCCAGGGGTGCTTAAGGCCAGCTGATCACAGCAGCGCGGAACGCCCCTTGGCACTTCCCTTAAAGTTTGGCGGATTAATTGGGGCAGTCGGTGGGCAGTTTTCTGGCGGCAGCTGTGCAACTCACAAGCACGCCGGATGCGGATGTGAATTTCGCTTCAGCGGAAGAGCAGATCGAACTTGCCGCCCGTCGCGGCGCTGAGTTGGTCGGGCTACCCGAAAACTTCGCCTTCATGGGGGAGGACGAGCAGCGCCTTGAGTTGGCCCCATCTTTGGCTGAGCGCTGCAGCAGCTTCCTTGTCACGATGGCTCGTCGCTATCAAGTGACCTTGTTAGGTGGGGGCTTCCCCGTCCCAGCTGGACCGGGTCAGACCTTCAACCGGGCTGAGTTAGTAGGAACGGAGGGCCAGCTCCTGGCTCGCTACGACAAAATCCACCTTTTCGATGTCGACTTACCCGACGGCAACACCTATCGGGAATCAGCCACGGTGCAGCCCGGAGACCAACTGCCCCCGGTAGTTGATGTGCCCGGTCTTGGCAGGATTGGCCTGTCGATTTGCTACGACGTTCGCTTCCCTGAGCTTTATCGCCACCTGGCCCAGGCAGGGGCGGATGTTTTGTTTGTGCCTGCAGCCTTTACCGCTTTTACCGGCAAGGACCACTGGCAGGTGCTGCTGCAGGCCCGGGCGATTGAAAACACTGCCTATGTGGTCGCCCCCGCCCAGACGGGCCAGCACTACGGACGCAGGCAGAGCCACGGCCATGCCTTGGTGATCGACCCCTGGGGCACCGTGCTGGCAGATGCCGGCGTGAGTGTCAGCGCTGCCATTGCCCCGATCGATCCGGGTCATGCCCAGAGGGTGCGGGCCCAGATGCCCAGCCTGAAGCACCGCCGGCCGGCCCTGTTCTGACTGTCCCGATGCCCTGGTTCGTCAGATTCCGCTGGACTGCTGCCCTGGCAGCGTTTGCTTTGCTGATGGCCGATCTACCGGCCTGGGCTTCTTCCCTGGCGGCCTGGCGCGTTTCCCGCAGTGGTCAGCTGGAGTTGCGTACAAGCATCGATGTACGCCCCCAGGCTTTTTTTGAAGCTGGTACTGGCTTTAGGGGCCCCCGGGTCTGGGTAGACCTGCCCGGTGCCCCATCGCGTACACGCACCGTGCGTGGCAGTGGTGCCTTGCGCGAGGTGCGGATTGGCCGTCCAGATGGCTTCACAACCCGCCTGGTGCTGGAATTTGCGCCGGGTACCCAGCTCGATCCCTCTGGCCTGCGCCTGGTGGGCACATCCCGCGACCGCTGGCGCATGGAGTTGCCGGGCCTTGGCAACCAAGCTGGGCTTGGCATCGGCGAGGGAGACCTCGATGCTGTCGCCCGCTTTGGCGCCGATCAGCAGACCTTCTTCCCCACCGCAGCTACGCCCCTTTCCGCCGATGGCTTGCCGGTGGTTCCCCGGGGCCGCTTCAAGGTGGTGATCGACCCTGGCCATGGGGGCCCCGATCCGGGAGCAGTTGGCATTGGTGGCCTTCGGGAAACCGACGTAGTGCTTGATGTTTGTCTGCAAATGGCCCGGCTATTGCAGGCCCGCGGCGTCCAGGTGTTGATGACACGCACCTCAGAGGTGGACGTTGACCTGCCTCCCCGGGTAGCCCTGGCCAATAGCAGTGGCGCCGATCTGTTTGTGAGCGTGCATGCCAATGCCTTGAGCATGGCCCGTCCCGATGTGAACGGTATCGAGACTTTTTTCTTTGAGGGTGCGGGATCCCCCTCCCGTCGCCTTGCTGTGGCGTTGCAGGAGCAGATGGTGGCCATTTCCCCTGGCAGTCCAGATCGCGGTGTTCGCACCGGGCGCTTTTTCGTGATCCGCCGCACGGTGATGCCCTCTGCCCTTGTTGAGATGGGCTTTCTCACCGGAGAAATCGATTCCAGGCGCCTTGCTGATGCCAATTTCCGGCGTCGCATGGCCTTAGCTCTGAGCGCTGGGATTCTTAAAGCCCTGCAGGAGCGGCCATGAGCGCCTTGGTGGGGCTGTTTGACAGCGGCTTGGGCGGGCTCACGGTGTTGCGGCGACTTCAGGAGCGCTATCCCCATTCCTCCTGCCTCTATCTCGGCGATACGGCCCGGGTTCCCTATGGCCAGCGCAGTGTCGCCGAGATTCGCTCCATTGCCGCTGAGGTTGTGGCCTGGCTGCGCCACCAGCAGGTGGGGGTTCTGGTGATGGCCTGTAACACCTCCAATGCCCTCGCTCTTGATGTGGCCGTGGCGGAGGCCGGCGTTCCTGTGGTGGGCCTGATCGACAGCGTTGCTGCCGACCTAAACAGCGAGTGCGTGGGGGTGTTGGCAACTCCTGCCACAGCCGCAAGCGGTGCCTACAGGCGGGCAATCCATGCCTGCCGGCCCCACACCTCTGTGCTTGAGGTGGGCTGTCCCACCTTTGTGCCCTTGATCGAGGCCGGTGATCTCCAGGCTCCAGCCCTAATAGAGGAAGCCAAGGCATACGTGGAGCCCCTACTCGTAGCCGGTGTCGACACGGTGGTGCTGGGCTGCACCCACTACCCGATGCTGCGCCCCTTGCTCACGGCCCTGCTGCCTCCCCATGTGCGGCTTGTTGATCCAGCTGAATCGGCGGTACGGCGCCTAGGGCCCCTTTTGGCAAGCATGGGCGGCATGCCCGAAGGCGAACTAGCAGCGGTAGAGGTGGTGTCCCCAGCCGAGCGCACCCGGGTCTGCGTCAGTGGATCTGCGGAGGCCTTCGCCGACGGGGCGAGCCGCTGGTTGGGTTACCGGCCTGCCGTTGAGCGGGTGGACCTGCGGTCTGTGGGGCAAGCCTTCTAGGATCTCGCCACAGCGGAGGTGTTGTGGCAACGGTTGCAGAGCTGCTCCAGCCCGTGGAGGCTGATCTAGATGCCCTGCTGGCCGACCTGCGCAGCCTTATAGGAGCTGGCCATCCAATTTTGCAGGCGGCAGCTGAGCATCTGTTTGCTGCAGGTGGTAAGCGGCTTAGGCCCGGCATTGTGCTTCTGCTATCGCGGGCAGTAGCCCCCGACGGTGAGTTGGGCCCCCGCCACCGACGCTTGGCTGAGATCACTGAAATGATCCACACGGCTTCGCTCGTCCACGACGACGTTGTCGATGAGGCTGCAACCCGGCGCGGCGTCGACACGGTGCACAGCCGTTTCAATCACCGAGTGGCGGTGCTTGCAGGGGATTTCCTTTTCGCCCAGGCCAGTTGGCATCTGGCCAATCTCGATGATCTCGAGGTGGTGAAGCTTCTCAGCCGGGTGATCATGGATTTGGCAGACGGCGAGGTGAAACAGGGCCTTTTCCGCTACGACACTGGCCAGAGCTTCGAGACATATCTCGAAAAGAGCTACTGCAAAACAGCATCTCTAATTGCGAATAGTGCCAGGGCAGCTGGTGTGCTCACCGGTTTGCCAGGGGCCCAGCTCGATGATCTCTACCGCTTCGGCCGCCAGTTGGGTTTGGCCTTCCAGGTGGTTGATGACATTCTCGATTTCACTGGCAGTGATCAGCAGCTCGGCAAGCCAGCGGCAAGCGATCTGGCCTCTGGTTATCTCACCGCTCCGGCCCTGTATGCGCTCCAAGAGCGACCTGCCCTTGCCGGCTTGATCGAACGCGAATTTTGTGAGGAAGGTGATCTGGAGCAAGCCCTAGAACTGGTGAGGGGTTGCGAGGCTATTCCCCGCTCCCGGGCCTTGGCTGAAGGCTTCGCCCAGGAAGCAGCTCAAGCTTTGGAATGGCTAGCCCCCTCCGAACCGCGCAGCGCCCTGCGGGCCCTGCCTGATTTCGTGCTTAGTCGCCTCTACTGATTCTGCTCAGCCAGCTACCAGCGCACATCTCTGAGCGAATGGAGTCTGGTCACCCCTGGAGGTGTTACTTGGGCACCTGCATCGCTGGGAAGAAGGGCATACACCTGACAACCAGCGGCCACTGCGGCCTCGATGCCGGCGGCTGAATCCTCGAAGGCCCAGCAGTCGCCGGGATTGCGGCCAAGGCGTTTAGCTGCGAGCAGAAATGGGTCCGGTGCTGGTTTGCCCGCCGCTAGGGCTGGATCATCGCCGTAAACCCGAACCTGGATCAGCTCCAGCCATCGGTGGGGTGCAGCCTTACGCCGCACCGCGTCCTGGGAGCTGCTGGTGACGAGGGCCATGGGGACCTGGTGATCCCTGCACATCTGCACCAATTCCGCGGCGCCGTCCATAGCGGCAGCGGTGGGTACTAAGGCATCTGCCAAGGGTTGGCGCACGGCCAGCAGAGCCTCACAACTCGGGGGATTTAAGCCTGAAGCTGCGATCCAGCGGCACACCAGGGCAGCGCAATCCAACCGGCGCTGGCCTCGCAGGCTGAGCAGCTGTTCAGCACCTAGCTGGCAACCGAAGTGGGAGGCGGCATTATGCCAGGCCCTGGCCTGCAGTGGTTCGGTGTCTAGAAGCAGGCCGTCGAGATCGAACAGGCAGGCAGCAGGACCCATCTATCTATCCTGCATCACGACGTCCCATTACATGCCAGTGCAGGGAGCCTGGGACTGCGGCGCTAGCTGGTTAAAATTTTTCGTTGGTAACTGACCGTTAGCAACCGCCCGTCAGCATCCGCCTGTCTATCTCCCATGCCTGATGCCACAACGGGTCCGACGATCGAATCGGTGCTCCAGGAGCAAAGGTTGTTTGCGCCGCCAGCTGATCTGGCAGCCTCGGCCCGCATTGGCTCTCTGGATGCATACCGGGCCCTTTGCAGCAAGGCTGAAAGTGATCCCGATGGCTTCTGGGGCGACCTGGCCCGTAGTGAGCTGCACTGGTTTGAGCCTTTCGATTCGGTGCTCGATTGGAGTGATCCCCCTTTCGCCAAGTGGTTTGCGGGGGGCACCACCAACCTGAGCTTCAATTGCCTCGATCGCCACCTCGATGGGCCTCGGGCCGATAAGACCGCCCTGATTTGGGAAGGGGAGCCCGGCGATAGCCTCAGCTTTACCTACCGCCAACTGCATGCCGAGGTGTGTAAGGCGAGCAATGCCCTCAAGGCTCTTGGCATCGGCAAGGGAGACCTAGTTGCCCTCTACATGCCGATGATCCCGGAGGCAGCCATTGCCATGTTGGCCTGTGCCCGCATCGGTGCCCCCCACTCGGTGGTTTTTGGCGGCTTCTCGGCCGATGCCCTGCGGGATCGGCTGATCGATGGCCAAGTGAAGGCTGTGATCACCGCCGATGGTGGCTTCCGCAAGGACAAGCCCGTGCCCCTCAAGCCCGCGGTTGACGAGGCACTCGCGGCTAATGGCGGCGCACCCAGCGTTGAGCATGTGCTGGTGGTGCAACGGATTAAGGGCGACTGCCCCATGGCTACCGGCCGGGACCACTGGTGGCACGAGCTGGTGGATGGGCAGAGCCCAGATTGCCCCGCCGAGCCCATGGCCAGCGAAGAACGCCTATTTGTGCTCTACACCTCTGGTTCCACCGGCAAACCGAAGGGGGTGGTACACACCACCGCCGGCTACAACCTCTGGGCCCACCTCACCTTCCAGTGGATCTTCGACATCCGTGAGGACGACATCCACTGGTGCACCGCCGATGTGGGCTGGATCACCGGCCATAGCTACATCGTGTACGGGCCCCTCTCCAATGGCGCCACCACGGTGATGTACGAGGGTGCGCCCAGGCCGAGCAAGCCAGGTGCCTTCTGGGAGGTGATTCAGAAGCATCGCTGCACAATTTTCTATACCGCCCCAACAGCAATCCGGGCCTTTATGAAGGCAGGCCGCTCCGTGCCGGATCAATACGACATGAGTTCGTTGCGAATCCTGGGCACCGTGGGGGAGCCGATTAATCCCGAGGCCTGGATGTGGTACCGGGATGTCATCGGCGGCGACCGCTGCCCGGTAGTGGACACCTGGTGGCAAACCGAGACCGGCGGAGTGATGATTAGCCCCCTGCCAGGCGCCACCCCCACCAAACCCGGCTCCTGCACCCTGCCCCTGCCTGGAATCGCCGCTGACATCGTGGATATGGGCGGCGTATCCCAGCCGGCTGATGCCGGTGGCTACTTAGCAGTTCGAAGGCCTTGGCCAGGAATGATGCGCACTGTGCATGGCGATCCGGAGCGCTTCCGCAAGAGCTACTGGGAGGAGATCAGACCCGCCGATGGCTCCTATTTGTATTTCGCCGGGGACGGTGCCCGCCGTGACGCCGACGGCTACTTCTGGGTGATGGGCCGGGTCGATGACGTGATCAACGTGAGTGGTCACCGACTCGGCACAATGGAAATTGAAAGTGCTCTGGTGAGCCATCCCACGGTGGCTGAGGCGGCTGTGGTGGGCCGGCCCGATGAGCTCAAGGGTGAGGCGATTGTGGCTTTTGTGACCCTTGAGGCGGGTCGCTGCGGCGGTGATGCCCTGATTGCCGATTTGCGGGCCCATGTGGGCAAAGAGATCGGGCCGATCGCCAAGCCCGATGAAATTCGTTTCACCGATTCCCTGCCCAAAACCCGTAGCGGCAAAATCATGCGCCGCATCCTTCGGGCCCTGGCCTCTGGCCAGGAAGTGACTGGTGACACCTCCACCTTGGAGGATCGTTCAGTACTCGATGCCCTAAGGGTTTAGACCGGCCCAACCATCGACCGAAGCCGCGATGCTTTCCAGGGCTCGCTTTCTGCCGGGATCGTCGGCCCACTGGCCTAGCAAGCTCTGGCGCAAACCGGCGCTGGCGGGGGCGAGGTGATCGCCTGGGAGTTCCATCAATCGGCTGGCATCTCCAGCACGACCTTGAAGCACTCCCAGCAGCCGCTGGCTTTGGTCGATCTGATCCCGGTTGAAGCGCACCAATAAATTGCGGGGTTGGAGATAGGTGCGCGCCACCTGCTGCAGGGTTTCCTCCGGTGAGGGGCTGAACTCGCTGCGAAAATTGAACTGCTGTCCGAGCTCCGCCAGCAGCGGTATGGAGCGCTCGGCTGAGAAGTTGTTGAAGCTCAAGGCGACTAGGCCGGCTCCCCCACGCCCCCCATCAGGTGCCAGCAGGTGCAGCTTGCAGCCCAGGCTGTGGCCAAGTCGCAGCATCAGCCTGCTGGAGTCGCCCCCTTCTCCATCCGCATCACGCAGCTGGCGGAACCGCCGCCAGGCGGTATTGGCCTGATCCTGGTGGTCGAAGCCAGGCACATAGGACCAGGCCCTAATCCGCCAGCCCCTAGCCGCCAGTGCCTCCAGAAGCCGCCGGTAGCTGAGTTGGGGGGTCGCCGCCAGGTAACTACCGCCGATGAATTCGACCGTGCCGCGGTTGGGCCGATCGGCCTCCAGTTGCCAGATATCACCTCGCTGCCGCCAGCCCTTCATGCTCAGAGGGCGAGGCGTTGCAAGGCCGCCCGCGCTTCGTTGCGATGGGCTGCGCCATCAAGGAGGTTGTTGAACACATGGCGGATTACGCCTTCGCCGTCGATTACGTAGGTGACCCGGCCTGGCAGCAACCCAAGCACATTTGGAACTCCGAAGGCTTTGCGTAGGGCGTTGCCTTGGTCCACCAGAAGCGGGAAGGGCAGGTCGTGACGACTGGCAAAGCGCTGGTGGCTTGCCTGACCGTCGCCGCTGACACCCCAAACTTCAGCACCCAGGGCCTGGAGGTCGGGGTAGCTGTCACGGAAGGCACAGGCTTCAGCGGTGCAGCCTGGGGTGTCGTCCTTTGGATAGAAAAACAGCACCAATGCCTTCCCGGCTAGTTGATCGCTGCGGCGGCCCTCACCGTGTTGATCACTAAGGGCAACGAGGGGGGCTCGATCTCCGGCGGCAAGTGCCATCTAAATCAAATTGGACAAGCCTTTTTACCCTAGGCAGCTGTCCTGGTAGCCGTAGTCGTACCCCAAGTCGTAGCTGTTTTTGTAGCGGTGGGCTGGGACGATGGGTTGAGCAATTCAGGCAGATGTGACTGGCCCGATCGAGGAACAGCCCAGCCTCTGGCAACAGAACGACCTGCTGAGCCTGGTGAGTGCAACCTCGGCTTTGAGCCCAGCGGCCGAGCCAAAGGAGCTTGTGGCTTGTGATCCCAGCCCTGCCAACTGCGATCCACAACTTCGATCAGCACCTATCAACCTGCTGATCCTGGACACGGAGACCACCGGTATGGAGCCGGTTTCAGCCCAGTGCATCGAGGTTGGAGCAGTTCTGTTTCATGTACCCAGCAGGTCGGTATTGAGCCAGGTTTCCTTTCTTTTGCCAACCGCTGCCAACCCTGCGGAACATGTCAATGGCATTGCTGCAGAGGTGACCAGACTCTCCCAGCCCTGGCAGGCGGGCCTGCAGCATTTCCTTGCCCTGCTCGCGGATGCAGATGCGGTGCTAGCCCACAACGCAGCTTTTGATGCCAAGTGGTTTGGGCTGGGACCGCTGCCGCCAATTGACAAGCCTTGGATCTGCTCGATGGACGATATCGAGTGGCCGCCGGAGCGGCACCTGAGGACGGCCCCTTCGGTGCGCGATCTGGCCTTGGCCTACGGGGTGCCGGTGTGGGCTGCCCATCGAGCCCTCACCGATTGCACCTATCTCGTTCAGGTATTGGAGCGTTGTGCCAACCTCGAAGACCTCTTGGCTGCCGCTATGGAGCCAAAGCTGCTCTATCGGGCCAACCTCCCCTATGCAGAGCGGCATAAGGCCAAACAGGCTGGCTTTCGCTGGAATGAGCCGGTGCGGGGTGCCTGGAGTCGTCGACTAAGCGAACGCCAGGCCCAGGCCCTGGCTTTTGAGGTGCTGAGGGTGGAGGCCGATTCAGAAGCGGCCTGAGCGCCCGGGACTGGCGCATAAAAAAACCGGCTGGGGAAGCCGGCATGGAAGAAGGTCACCTTGGATCGGTGAATTGTCGAAATCGGAGCGACAGGATTTGAACCTGCGACCCCCACTACCCCAAAGTGGTGCGCTACCAAGCTGCGCTACGCCCCGGCAGATCGAAGTTACCACAGCGCTTTGCGCTGTTTGAGCCGGCGTATCAGCTGTTCTGTGAGCCGCTCCCGTCCCAAAACCCCATACCCAGGAACGCGCAGGCGCCGGGCTAGTTGCCGCAGCTCCCCTACCCCCAGGCTTGCCAGCCGCAATTCGGGCAAGCGGCTCCATACGGCTGAGGCCGCAGGCAGGTCTGAACCCTTGCGATTGGCTGAGAAGCTCAGCAGGGCGCCGCCAGCCATCCACTCAGGCACCAGCACAAACAACACGGCAAGCAACCCGTAGAGCTCCACAAGCCCCTTAGGCAGCGGATGCAGGGGGCGCTTGCGTGGCCTGGGCTCGAGCTTGCTCACAGCAGCGGGGCCTTGGGGTAGTTCTGCCAGCCGGACGGCTGAGCGGAAGGCCTATCCCGCCATTGCAGCTGGGGTTCGGGCCTCGGGTTCAGCTTGACGCTCCAGAAGATCAGGGCAAAGCAGAACCCAAGGGTGATAAGTAAGCCAAGAATCACCAGGCGATCGGGTAAGGGGTTCACAGCGCTGTCCTACTCATACCTGGTCCGTGCGCAGGCACTCCAACCTTCTGAATTGCTGCTCCATAGTCAGCACATCGCCCCTAAGCACCAAGGTCAGTTGCTCGTTGCGATAACGGATGCCTGGTAGGTCTGAGGCCTCGCGAAACATGGTGGAGCGGAAGCGTCCGGTGAGCAGGGAGGCTTGGGAGTCATTGCGCTCCAAGGTGACCCGGCTCTGATCGGGGCAGATGAATTGTTCGGTGATGCCGTAGTCCTCCCACCAAGGCGACCCCATTGAGAGCAAGGCAGCGGCAAGCAGCGGCACGGACATGCTCAGGCCAACTGGATGGGGGCATTGTCCCCCCGCAGTACGCAATGGGCCACCGTCCAGTCATAGGAAGACCACACCCGTGGATCGAGCTTGTATGCCGAGCCCGCAAATTCACCGAGCCTTTGTCCGCTTGGCTGGGCCGAGCAGTAAGGCCGGCTGCCGGGTTTGGCCAGATATTGCTGGTGATAAGGCTCCGCGTACCAAAGGGTTTGGTTGCTGCGCAGCTCAGTGGTGATCGCCCCAAAGCCAGCGCTACTCAGCAGGGCCTGGTAAGCGTCGCGGCTGGCTTCTGCTAAGGCCACCAGACCAGGCTCATCCGCATAGATCACCGAGCGGTACTGGCTGCCACGATCATTGCCCTGGCGGTCCCCCTGGGTGGGGTCGTGGCATTCCCAGAAAAGCTTCAGCAAATCGCTGAAATCGATCAGGTCCGTATCCCAGACCACCCGAACAACCTCGCTGTGACCTGTGCTTCCGGAGCAAACCTGGTCGTAGCTGGGTTGCTGGATTGAGCCACCGGCGTAGCCCACCGCTGTTGTAACCACCCCAGGCAGGCGCCAAAAGCCCTTTTCGGCTCCCCAAAAACAGCCGCAACCAAAAACTGCCTCTGCCTGGCCGACCTTTACGGCTGCGTCAATTGGGGTGCCCAGCACAACGTGGGGAGCTTGGGCCTGAGGGGTGTTCTGAAACAGGCCGAACACGCTGCTAACTGCAATTAAATTGGAGCCTAGGCAGTCCCTTTAATTGCCGCGTCGGGCTCAAAGGCAATGTGGTTGAGGAGGGTGGTGGTGAAGGCGAACAGCAGGAACGGCAGGGAAAGCACCAGGATCAGACCCACACCCACAAGGGCAAAGATCGGCTTACTGGCCCCCATCAAGGCCAAGCCAGCCGCGAGGCTGGCGAAGATCACCAGCATCCAGATCAAAATCTGCCCGTAAATGTCGCCGAAGGTCAGGGTGCAGCGCAGCCGGTATGGCAAGCCGGTAATCGGGGCAACTGGCTCCATGGATGCTCCTAGGCGAACGCTTAAGGCGACACCATCCACCTAAGCCCCATATGGGCCACTTGGCTGAACAGCTCAACAAGTATTGAGATCAGCCGGCCGCCTTCAGCTGCTCAGTTGCCTGCTCCCTATCCCAAAGGCGTCGGTAGGTGCCGCGCTCAGCCAGTAGCTCGCTGTGGTGACCCTGCTGCACAAGCCGACCCTCTTCGAGCACCAGCACTCGATCACAGGCGGCAGCCGCCGATAACTGGTGGCTGATCATCAGCACGGTGCGACCCAGGCCTTGGTTATTGGACTGGGCGTTTGCCTGCTCGCTGCGAATGGTGCGCAGGATCTCGGCGGCGGTGGTGTTATCGACGCTGGCCAGGGCGTCATCAAGCACCAACAGGGGGGTGCGTACCAGCAGGGCCCGCCCTAGGGCTGTGCGTTGTCGCTGGCCGCCGCTCAGGGTGATGCCTCGCTCTCCCACCAGGGTCTGGTAGCCGTCGGGAAATCCCTTGATGTCACCCTCAAGCCTGGCCTGGCGAGCTGCTGCCTCGACCCGCTCCAAGGGCGCCTCAGGCTCGCCATAACGCAGGTTGTCGGCAAGGCTGGCGGTGAACAGATAGCCCTCTTGGGGTACTAAGCCCACCTGGCCCCGTAGGTCAGCTAAATCCAGAGCGGTGATGTCGACCCCATCTAGCCAAAGTTGGCCGGGATCGACCTCGACCATGCGCCCCAGGGCACGGGCCAGGGTGGTTTTGCCGCAGCCCACCGGCCCCACCACTGCCACAAGCTCACCGGGGTGGAGCTCAAAGCTGACGTCCACCAGGGCCGGTCTAGGAGCGTTGGGGTACCGCACGGTGAGGCCGCGGGCCTCCACAGCCCCCCGCCCGGGCTTGGCTGGGGGAGTTGGTGAAGCTGAAGAAACTATCAAGGGCCGCCGGCGCAGCAGCTCCTCGACCCGCTCCAGGCTCACCTGGCCGGTTTGGAAGGTGTTGAGGGTGAATCCCAGCAGGGCTGTGGGGAACACCAGCCGCTCCACAAACAGAATCAGGGCCACAAGGTCGCCGATGCTGAGGCGGCCACTTTCAAGTTGGCCACTGCCCAAGGCGAGCAGCAGTAGCAGGCTGATTGAGGAGATGCCCTCCAGCAGCGGGAACAGGGTGCTGCGGGTGCGGGCCAGATTCAGGGCCGCATCCCGGTAGATGCGGTTGCGACCGGCGAAGGCGGTCTGCTCGGTGCTCTCCTGGCCGTAGATCTTGATGGCGCTGATGCCGGAAAGGTCCTCCTGGATCAGGTCGCTTAAGGAGGCCAAGGCCTCCTGCTGGCGGCGTTGCTGGCGCATCATGCGACCGCCGAAGAGACGCACCACCATCAACATCAGTGGGTAGAGCCCCACCGCCGCCAGGGTCAACCAGGCGTCGATGGAGAGCATCGCTGGCAAGGTGAGCGCGTAGGCCAGCACCGTGTTGGTAAGGCTGAGCACGGCGAAGCCCAGCAGCCTGCGCACGTTTTCGACGTCGGAGGTGGCTCGGCTGATCACCTCGCCGCTGCCGGTGGTCTGCACCCAGCCGGGCTCCTGCTTGAGCAGGTGATCAAAAATCTGTTGCTTGAGCTCGGCCTCCACCTGCCGGCCTACCCCGAACACCAGCATGCGTGAGTAGAGCCGCACCGCCCCCATCACCGTGGCCAGGGCGACGATCAGCGCCGCTTGAGCGAGAACGTCTTGAAGTGCGAAACCATCCTGCAGGTCGTCGATTACCCGCCGCACCAGCAGGGGAATGGAGACGCTCAGCAGGTTCACCACCACCAGGGCGGCGACGCCGATTAACACCACCTTGCGATGGGGCCGCAGGTAGCGACGGATCAGATCCAGCCGTATGGCTCCCATCAGGGGCCGTTTTCACAGGTGCCACCAACCTAGGCAGCTGCTTTTCCGGCAGGCTGGCCTCAGCAATAGCTGCGCCATGGCTTCCGATCCTTCCCAATCCGGCAGCAACGATCAAAGTCATCCCCTCTACGCCACGGATCGCGATGTGGTGGATCGGCTGCTTGCCGCTGAGGTGCCAGCCGACCACCACCTGGTTGATGCCGCCCGCTTGTTGATGCGCTACGAGGCCTTTCCCGGTGCCCGTGATCTCAGCTCAGATCTGGCCAAGGCCCTGCGCCTGTGGGGCATTAGCCGTGAAGATCTGCACAGCCGCACCCAGGCAATCTGGGCAAAAGGTTTCCGGCCCGCACCAGCGGCGAGTGAGGCGGTGGGCTCCAGCTTTGATACCGCTGACCAGGAACAGGCCTGACATTTAGCCAAGGCAGCCATCGCCATTTCCCCCTTCTTCGGGTGATAGTGGAGAAGTCCCCATCACCCGGCCCGGTGTGCTTTGCACCCGGGCTTTTTACTACCTATGCCCACTGTTCAGTCCTGGCCTGCCCTGTTGGACCAGCTGCTCAATGGCGAGTCGCTGTCGGCCCCGCAGGCCACCGCGCTGATGCAGGGATGGCTGACAGAACAGATCGATCCAGTGCTCACCGGAGGGCTGCTGGCCGCCTTGCGGGCCAAGGGTGTGAGTGGCGAGGAGCTGGCGGCGATGGCTGAGGTCTTGCGGGAGGCCTGTCCGCTGCCGGCCTCCCGCCCTGCTCTTGCGCTTGTTGATACCTGTGGCACCGGTGGCGATGGGGCCGACAGCTTCAATATTTCAACGGCTGTGGCGTTCGTGGCGGCAGCCTGTGGCGCCCACGTGGCTAAACACGGCAACCGCAGTGCCAGTGGTCGGGTGGGCTCAGCCGATGTGCTGGAGGCAGTGGGCATTCATTTGCAGGCCCCCCAGGAGCAGGTGATTGGCGCCTTACCCGGTGCGGGGGTGACTTTTTTGTTTGCTCCTGGTTGGCATCCGGCGCTGGTGGGGCTGGCCCCCCTGCGCCGAAGCCTGGGGGTGCGGACTGTTTTCAATCTGCTTGGCCCATTGGTAAATCCCCTGCGGCCCGAGGCCCAGGTTCTCGGGGTGGCCCGGCCTGATCTGCTCGATCCGATGGCTGAGGCACTGGCCCGGCTGGGGCTGCGCAGAGCTGTGGTTGTGCATGGTCAGGGCGGCCTGGATGAGGCCTCCCTGGCTGGAGTTAATTCGCTGCGGCTGGTGGAATCTGGAGTTGTGAGCAGCGACCAGCTTGATCCGGAGGCCTTGGGCTTGCAGCTTGCCCCGATCACCGATCTTGCGGGCGGAGATCTCGCCACCAACCAAGCCATCCTCGAAGCCGTGCTCCAGGGCCGAGCTAGCCGCGCCCAGGCTGACGTGGTGGCCCTCAACGCGGCGCTGGTGCTATGGGCCGCTGGTTTGAGCGACTCGGTCGCCGCTGGCCTGAGTTTGGCCCAGCAGGCCATTGCCACTGGAGCTGGCTGGCAAGCTCTAGAGCGGCTGCGCGCCGCCCTGCCAGCCCCCGTTGCGGGATGATCGAAACAACTGCCCTGAACTCGTGAGCGAGCCCGCTGCCACTGCCTTGCTGGTGTTGGCCGATGGCACCGTGCTGCGGGGTGAGGCCTTCGGGGCCCGGGGCACGGCCATCGGAGAAGTTGTGTTCAACACCGGTATGACCGGCTATCAGGAGGTCATGACCGACCCGAGTTACTCCGGGCAGTTGGTCACTTTCACCTACCCCGAACTGGGCAATACCGGGGTAAACGATGCTGATCAGGAAGCGGATCGCCCCCATGTGCGCGGGGTGATCGCCCGCCAGCTTTCACCTTGCTCCAGTAGCTGGCGCTCAGAGGGTGATCTAGATGGCTGGCTGCTCCACCATGGAGTAGTTGGAATTCGCGCCATTGATACACGAGCTCTGGTGCGTCATTTGCGGGATGGCGGCGCAATCAACGGCGCAATTTGCAGTGATGGCACCTCGGCTTCGTCCTTGCTTGATCAAGTGCGCTCGGCCCCTTCAATGCAGGGCCTAAACCTGGCTGCATCTGTTACTACCCCTAATCCCTATCACTGGGATCAAGCCTGTGGGGTGGCTTTTGATGCCCGCACGCAAGCCCAGCCCGATCGCCCTTACCGGGTGGTGGCCATTGATTTCGGCATCAAGCGGGCGATCCTCGAGCGTCTGGCGGCCCACGGCTGCGAGGTGACCGTGCTTCCAGCCGATGCCAGCCTTGAGCAAGTTCTCAGTTACAAGCCCGAGGGGGTTTTCCTATCGAACGGCCCTGGCGATCCGGCCGCCGTTAGCTCCGCTATTGAGCTCGCCAAAGGTCTTATCGCCCTGCCCAATCTCCCCCTGTTTGGCATCTGCCTTGGCCACCAGATCCTGGGGCTGGCCCTTGGAGGCACCACTTTCAAACTTGGCTACGGCCATCGCGGTTTAAATCACCCTTGTGGCAGCCCAGGCCAGGTGGAGATCACCAGCCAAAACCATGGTTTTGCCCTTGTGCCCGAATCCCTGCCTGCCGACCGAGTGCGGGTAACCCACCACAACCTCAACGACCACACCGTGGCCGCTCTGGAGCTGCTTGATGCACCGGTGTTTGGCGTTCAGTACCACCCGGAAGCCAGTCCCGGCCCCCACGACGCCGACCATCACTTCGCGCGCTTCGCGGCCCTGATGGCCAGCCGCCGCTGACGCACTTTTGTTGCGTCTTCTGCAGCGGCAAATTTGCTCCCTACACTTCGGCCCAGAACGGATCGAGGACTGGAGCCATCAACGACCTGCAGCGATTGACGGTGTCCCTGCGAGGGGGCTTCGAGCAGCAGGCCCACTGCCAGCTGTTCCGCTTCACTGGCCAGCTGGATGCCTACTCCGACAAACAGTTCGGGGAATTTGTGGCCTCTCACCGCGGCAATGGTCAGCCTTTGGTGATCGATCTCAGCCACATTGACTTCCTCGACTCGTCCGGTCTTGGCGCTTTAGTCCAGCTCGCCAAGCAGTGCAACAGCGATCGGCAGAAGTTTCTGGTGGTGGGTAACGCCCGTGTTGTTCAAACCGTGAAGCTGGTGCGCCTAGAAGAATTTCTGCACCTTCAGCCCGACCTCGAAACAGCCCTTGGCAACCTCGCCGCTTGAGTCGGGAAAGGCTGAGCTGCGGCCCGCTTCGAGCTGGCTAGCTGGCCTTGCCCCCCATCCTCCCCAGGCCGAATTAGGCCCGCTACAGCTGGCCTGGCTGGGTGATGCGGTCTGGGAGCTTCATCACCGCCTGCAGCGGTGTCAGCGTCCAGGCCGCTCCCACACCCTGCATCAGGAGGTTGTGCAGGTAGTGCGTGCCGACGCCCAGGCCCTGGCACTGGAGAGGCTTGATCACCAGCTCACTGATGCGGAGCGAGACCTGGTGCGCCGGGGCCGCAATCGGGCAGGCAGGGGGCCCCGGCGGGGTGATGCGGCGGCCTACGGCCAGGCAACGGGCCTTGAGGCCCTGCTTGGTTGGTTGTTTCTCCACAAGCCTGCCCGGTTAGCCGAGCTGCTAGATCACTTGAAGGAGATCGATCCATAACCTGCAGACAACGCCATGAGCCCACGATTTGAACGCCGTCCCGAGAAGCGGACGGGGGGCGGCGCCCGCGGGGCGGCTGGCCGCCCACCCCGCTTCAGCGGTCCTAAGCCTGAATGGCGCCGCGATGGAGCTGGTGAGGGCCGGGAGGGCCGTGAGGGCAGAGAAGGCCGTGAAGGCCGTGATGGCCGAGAAGGGCCAAGAGATCGGGATCCCCGGCGCGAGACCGGTGCACGTCCCGCCCCCCGCGGTGTATCCCGCTTCCAGCCCCGCCGCGATGGGCCAGCCGAGCGCCCCAGTAGTCGCGGCGAGCGCCGCCCATTTGAACGGCGTGGTGACGGTGAGCGTCCCTCCTTCGACCGTCCGCCTGCTCCCCGTTTTTCCAGCGATCGCTCCAGCTCAGACAGCAAGCCCTACGAGCGGCGACCCGGGGGTCGCTTTGAAGGTCGTCCCCAGGGCCGCCGTCCCGACTCCGCTCGCCCCGAGGGCCGTCGCTTTGAAGGGGGCGGGCGCTTTGAAGCAGGCGGGCGCCCTGATGGCCGACGTTTTGGTACTGGCAGCCGCCCCGCGCCTGGCAGGTTCGCCGCCAAGCCGCTGATCGTCGACGCCGATAGCTTGCCCCCTAGCGGTGATGCGGAACGCCACAGCGTCGATCCCAGCGCCGATTTGATCTGGGGCCGCCACCCGGCCCAGGCGGCACTGGAGAGCGGTCGACCGATTCACCGCGTCTGGTGCACCCCAGAAATGCGCTTCAGCCCCAAGTTTCTGCAGCTGCTGCGCGAGGCCAAGGCATCGGGCGTCCTGGTTGAGGAGGTCACCTGGGCGCGCCTGGGTCAGCTCACCGGTGGTGCCGTGCATCAGGGCATCACCCTGCAGACAGCGGCAGCGGAGACCCTTGATCTGCAGACCCTGATGGAGGGCTGCGCAACCATTGGTGAGCCGGCCTTGCTGATGGCGGTAGACGGTCTTACTGACCCCCAGAACCTTGGTGCGATTGTGCGCAGTGCCGAAGCCCTGGGTGCCCATGGCCTGGTTTTGCCCCAGCGCCGCAGCGCTGGACTTACCGGCTCGGTGGCCAAGGTTGCGGCAGGTGCTCTTGAGCATTTGCCTGTGGCAAGGGTGGTTAACCTCAACCGCGCCCTCGACACCCTCAAGCAGGAGGGTTATCGGGTAGTGGGTCTGGCCGCCGAGGGCACCGTCAGCCTGGAGGAGGCCGATCTAGAAGGGCCTTTGGTCATTGTCACCGGTTCTGAGGGTGATGGTCTATCCATGCTCACCCGCCGCAACTGCGATCAGCTGGTGCGCATTCCCTTGCGTGGCGCCACACCAAGCCTTAACGCCTCTGTGGCTACCGCTCTGCTGCTCTACGAGGTGGCACGGCGTGGCTGGATGAAGGGATTGAGTGGTTCCCAGCCCGCACCCCGTTTGGTGCGCCCCCAGCTGCCCGCTCCAGCCGCTAGCCCCGAGCCTGAGCAAGAGCCCGCAGCAGCTGAAGCGAGTTCTGCAGCAGCGCAGCAACTGTCCGCTAGCCAGCCGGATACCTCTGCTGAGCTTTTGGACAATCAAGAGCCTGAGCTGGAGTCAGAAATTCGGCCAGCGGATCAGCCAGAGCAACCGGCAGAACAAGTGGCAGAGCAGCAGATTGTTGCTGAGATTCCGGCCAACCAGGAACCGGTAATTGACCTGGGCATGGAGCCAGCCGCCAGGTCTGGTTTCCATGGGGATATTCAACTGTGACTCCCCCCTTCAGCCCCGGTACCGACGCCGGGCAGAATGGACAACAAGCCGCTCCTGCCTCATGAATCCCCTGCTGTGGCCAGTGCGCAGCTGCGCCAATGGTTTGGGCCTGGCCTGGTGGGCACGGGTAGAAACCCACTCTCCCAACGCTGTTTATTGGTTTGGCCCCTTCGTGCGGCGCGGCACTCTGGAAAGCCATCTACCGGCTTTTCTGAACGACCTCCGGGCCGAATCTCCCGGCTCTCTTGATCACCAGTTGATGCGCACCCGTAGGGGCGAACCGCTCACCGAGCTCGACTGAGGCCTAGGGAGACTCTGGAAAACCGAGGCCGTTTGCGGGACAATAACCCTGTGATCGCAGGCCAGGACTGGGTTGATGGGCGGCAAGCAGCTTGGCTTCTCTGATTACGAGCTCACCACAGCCAAGAAGCAGACCAAACGGG
>JAHLYR010000007.1 GCA_025128025.1 Synechococcus sp. CS-1330 | reverse complement strand
TGGGCAGACGTGCTGAACCGCGCTGGTCTGGGTATGGAAGTGATGCACGAGCGCAATGCTCACAACTTCCCGCTTGACCTTGCTGCTGCTACTGCCACCCCCGTGGCACTGACCGCACCTGCAATCGGTTGATAGTCAACAACCCAGCTACGGCTGGGAAATAACGGAATCCCAAAAGCTCCCTCGTAAGAGGGGGCTTTTTTATTGGCTGGGGGGTTGGTTTGGCTTTTGGGGCTGGATGAATATCAACCGCAAATAGGAAAAACATCAGAGCAGTCCCTACCCTGAAAGCGCAAGTTGGCCCTGGCCATGCGGATTGCTATTTCTGGATCCCATTCCCTCGGGAAGTCCACGGTCGTAAATGATTGGGTTGCGCTTAATGGCGACTACATGCGCGAGGAGGAGCCCTATCGAGTTCTTGGCCTGCTAGGTCCCTACGAGATTCTTTTTGGTGATGCCTCCACGCGATTGCAGAACGGAATTCAGCTGTACTACAGCATTGGTCGCCTTAATCACTATTCCACGCCTGCCGAACAGGTCATCTTTGACAGGGCGCCAGTTGATTACATTGCCTATTCCCAGTACACGGCAAATCAGCATTTGACTGATATTGATGATGACTTCGTCCTGTCAATGGTGTCTGCGGCAAGGGAATCTTTGGAGCGTCTTGATATCTTGGCTTTCGTGCCTCAATCTGAAGATTGGCCGGTGGCCATGGAGGATGACGGTATTCGTCCGGTTGACCATTCCTACCGCGACGAAGTGGACGCTATTTTTAAGCAGATCTATCGAGATGGTCGTTTTGATATTTTGCCGAAAAAGAGCCCGCCGTTGTTAATTGAGCTGGTGGGCTCGCCCGAGCACCGTTTGCTGCAGTTGGCCCAGGCGGTTGAACAAGTGCAAGTCGAAACGCGCTGACGATATTGAGCAGTGCTCAGTCAGTCGCCATTGGTTTTATTTCTTAAGCCGGTGATCGGATTTGAACCGACGACCTACTGATTACGAATCAGTTGCTCTACCCCTGAGCTACACCGGCAGCTCAATGAAATTAGCATTCAGGGGTTGGCCTTGATTGGAAGGGTAAGTGATGGGATCCAAGCCAGATTCAATTGATCCAGCCCTTAAGGCGAGGTTGCTCCAAGAAGCTCGTACCCCCTGGCGCGGTCTGCGGAGCGGTCTCTGGGTGGCCTTGGCCGCTTCTGGTGCTGTGGGGTTAGCCACGATGGCAATGCGATTGGCAAGCGGAGCCGAAGTTGCCTCAACCGACCTGCTGATCCAGGTCGGTGCCCTCAGCTTGTTCGGCAGTCTCTTCTGGTTGGATCGCAACCGAGCCGGCGACTGAAGCAGCTTCAGGTTGGACGAGAGCCTCAGCCGCTGGAGCCTCTGGTGCTGGAGCTTCTGGTGCAGCAGGCTGGCTGGTCAAAAGCGGGTTCAGCAGCAACAGGGGCAGCCCTAAGGACATTCGCTGGCTGACGAGCTGCTGCAAGCTCAGGGGTGGACGCTCAGAGAGCGTGGCCGGGTTGCGGCTTAGCAGGGCGATTGCCTGGATCAGTTGTTGCCACTGCCAGGTGATTACCGCTAGCAGCGGGCAGGCAACTAGCAGATCCACGAAGCGAGGGCTTGCTGCCAGGGGGGAGAGAGGCGTAGCTAGGGCGGCGTGCTGGTCTATCCACCAAAAAAGGGGCAGCAGGGCCGCAGCGCCAGCTGCCATCAGGAGCTTGAGCACCAGGCTGCTCTGCAGTGCCGCCAAGCTGAGCTGGGCCCCGCTCCTAGCTTTGATCGGTACTTGGATTACCAGCAAGGAGCAAACGTCGGCTGGGCGCTGCCAGAGCAGAATTGCGGGCCCTAGGGCGCCGATTGCCCAGGCCAGCAACCGCTCTAGCCCAGGCAGGGGGCCAGGATCCGCCCCCGCCAGCACCAGTACCAACCCCAAAAGCTCCAGCGGCACTGCCCCAAGGGCCACCAGCTGGAGCCAGAGCAGGGGCTCGCTGCGGGGGTTCACGGAGGTCAGATGGTGAGGGTTCGGCGCTGGGTGGCCAGTTTGAACGCCTCCAGCCGATCCCCTTCCTGCCAGCCGGTGTAGCGGTCGGTGCCGATGCCGCACTCGAAGCCGGTGGCAACTTCCTTGACGTCGTCCTTGTTGCGACGCAGGGAGTCGAGGTCGCCCTCGAACACCTTCTCCTTGCCGCGCCACACCCGCACTTTGCAGTTGCGTTGCAGCTTGCCGCTGGTCACATAACAACCAGCCACCGCACTGCGGCCAATCGTGAATACGGCGCGCACCTCGGCTTCGCCGAGGGACTCCTCCACCAACTCCGGCTCCAACAGGCCTTCCATAGCCATCTGGATGTCTTCCAGCAGCTTGTAGATGACGTCGTAGTCGCGCACGTCGACGCCGGTGGCATCGGAGGCGCGTTTGGCGCCAGGGGCCATTGAGGTGTTGAAGCCAACGATCACGGCGCCGGAGGCGGCGGCTAGATCGACGTCGGTTTCGGTGATCTCGCCCGGTGCGGAGAGCAGCACCCGCACCTGCACCTCGCCCTGAGGGAGCTGCTCCAGGGAGCCGAGAATCGCCTCCACTGAGCCCTGCACGTCTGCTTTGAGGATCAAGTTGAGCTCCTTGAGCTCGCCCTCGCTGGCCTGGCCCGACATCGAGGCCAGGGAAACCCGACGTGAAGCCATTTGCTGGGCAAGTCGGGTGGCCCGTGCCTCGTTGGCGCGGTCGCCCACCACCGAGCGGGCGGTCTTCTCATCTGGATAGACCTCAAATTCGTCGCCAGCGGTTGGGACTTCGCTGAAGCCGAGGGCTTCTACGGCATAGGAAGGACCTGCCTCCTTAACCCGCTTACCGGTGTCATCCACCATGGCGCGCACCTTGCCCAGTACCGGGCCGGCCGCCAGCACGTCACCAGCTTTGAGGGTGCCGTTCTGAATTAGCAGGGTGGCAACAGGGCCCTTGGCCTTGTCGAGGTGGGCCTCGATCACGGTGCCCCGAGCCATGCGGTTCGGGTTGGCTTGGAGGTCTTCCACCTCGGTGACCAGCAGGATCATCTCCAGCAATTTGTCGACGTTCTCGCCCTTGAGGGCGCTGACAGGCACCATCACGGTGTCGCCACCCCAGTCTTCCGCGACCAGTTCGAGGCCGGAGAGTTCCTGTTTGACCCGGTCGGCGGAGGCGCCTTCCTTGTCGATCTTGTTGATCGCCACCACGATCGGCACCTTGGCGGCCCGGGCATGGCTGATTGCCTCCAGGGTTTGGGGCCGTACGCCGTCGTCGGCTGCCACCACCAGCACAGCCACGTCGGTGACCTTGGTGCCGCGGGCCCTCATGGCGGTGAACGCCTCGTGGCCTGGGGTATCGAGGAAGGTGATCTTGCGTTGTTCGCCTGCGTGGGGGATCTCCACTTGATAGGCGCCGATGTGCTGGGTGATGCCGCCGGCTTCGCCTGCTGCCACTCGGGTTTTGCGGATTGCATCGAGCAGGCTGGTCTTGCCGTGGTCGACGTGTCCCATCACGGTCACCACGGGTGGGCGACGGATCAGGTGGGCGCGATCGCTTTCTTCGATCATCTCGACCGTCTTGGCGGCCGCTGCCTCGACGTCGTCTTCGAGTACCGGTACGCCGAATTCCTCGGCCACAGCTTCGATTGTGGAGAGATCAAGGCTTTGGGTCACCGTGGCGATCACCCCCTTGAAGAAGAGGCTCTTGATGATCTCGGAGCTTTCCACGCCGAGCTTCTCGGCCAGCTCCTGAACCGTGAGGTTGCCCTCCGGCACGATCAGCATTTCGGGCCGAACAGCCTTGGCTTCGCGGGTTGCACGCAATTCCATGGCCCGGCGGCGCTGCCGCTGGCGGGTGGTTTCTTTCTTGCGCTTGCGCATCGCCGCCATGGGTTTGGCGGCTGGGGTGGAGGCGGTGCGGGGCTTGGCCGGGCGGGCCAGGCTGGCCTGCAGCACATAGGCCTCCTGTTCACCGGCGTAGCCACCGGTTTCAGCCGTGAGCGCATCATCATTTTCGCCAATGATGTGAACCTTGGTGCGCTGCTTTTGCGGCGTGCGGCTGCGCAGGGCCTCCAGCTTGGCGCTGTCGTCCCAGTCAGGGCGACGGGGGCGTCCGGCTGCACCAGCGGGAGTTGGCGCCCGGAAGCCAGGCCTTCTGGGGGCTGCTGGCGGGGTTGCGCTGGGTCGCACCAGTTCCGGGGTGCCGCCGGGGCTGCTGGGTGCACCTGCTGGGGCTTCGCTGCGGTCGCCGGGGCGCCGCGGCGGTGGAGCTGTGGGGCGGCCGGAGGGCTTCTGAAGCTGCATCAGCTCGCCAGGAGCCATCGGCTTGCGCATCCCGGCTGGCATACCCGGACGGCCAGGTGCTGCCGGGCGACCGGGAGCTCCCAGGCCAGTAGGGGCTCCAGGAGCTTCGCTATCGCGGCGAATCGGCTTGCCGACAAGCTCCAAGGGGGTTGGGCCAGGACGGCCCCCAGCTCCAGGCTGGCCTGGACGGGTTGGAGCTGGCACGCCAGTGCGTTGGGGGCTGGCGGGACGCTGACTCAGGGGCGCCCTGCCTGCAGGCGGAGCTGGGCGGCTGCTGGTGGTGCCAGCAGGGGTGCTGATGGGCCTACCCACCAGCTGGGGCTTGCCGGGCGCTGGCCGCATCGGCAATTCTGGTTTGCGGCTAGCAGCTGGTGCCGGAGCTGCAGGGGCCGGGCGTGCCGGGGCTGGGGTGGCGGGGCGAGCTGGTTTGGATGCAATCACCACAGGCTTGCTGGGTGCGGCAGGCTTGCTGGGCGAAGCAGGCTTGCTGGGCGAAGCAGGCTTGCTGGGCGAAGCAGGTTTGCTGGCTGAAGCAGTGGCGGGCCTGGCTGGTGCCGGGGGCTTGCTCGGTGCCGGCGGCTTGCTCACCAAGATGGGCTTGCTCGCAGCTGCTGGCTGTTTTACAACTTCTGGCTGTTTTACAAGCTCAGGCTGTTTGGCAGCCTCTGGCTGCTTGGAGACCAGCTGAGGCTTGGAAACCACTTGTGGCTTGGATGCCAGGGGTGGCTTGCTTGCCAAGGGGGTTTTGTTGGGCTGGGCTGGCTTACCTGCAGGAGCTGCGGCGGGGCGGGCCGGTGGCATTACCGGCTTGCCTGCCGCCGGAGCGACCGGCCGGGGGCTGGTGGCTGGCTGGGGAGGGGCCGGCGATGCGACAGCCGCGATCTCAGCCTTTTTGACCGCGAGGATCGCTTTCGGCGGAGCGGCCGCGGCCGGCGCCGCCGCCTTGCTGCCGTTCGAGCCGCCCTCGATCAAGGAGCGAATCCGTGTCGCTTCGTCGTCGCTGATAGAGCTGCTATGGCTCTTTGCCGCAACCCCCAGCTTCTCGGCGGCGTCGAGCACGTCCTTGTTCTCCAGGCCTAAGTCCCGGGACAGCTCATAAATTCTGACTTTGCCGCTGCTGGTCATTCAGGTCTCCATGGGTCGGGGCCCAAGGGCCGCCATGCGGGGCCGAGGGGCACACCAGGCCGCACGCGCGCTGCGGCCAATGTTCATCTTGCCTCAGAGGCGAGATCGGCGCCTGGGGTCAGGCGCTTTTCCAGCGTTTCGACAATTGCATCTGCAACCTGGCAGCGCAGGGCCCGCTGCAGACGCTTACGTCGTTTCGCCTCTTCCAGACACGCCTGGTTGGGGCAGAGATAGGCCGAACGGCCCATGCCCTGATCCAACCCGAGTCCCCCTTCGGCCAGCCGAATTACCCGCCAAAGCTGCTGGCGATCCAGCAGCGCGCGGCAGGCAACACAGCGCCGAAGCACGGCACGGCGACTCACCGGGCCTCTGCCTCGGTTGCCTGGGGCGCCTCCCCTGGAGCGGGCTCATATTGGGCCTCGGCCACCTCCTCTTCCTCGTAGTAATCGGCTTCGTCTTCTGGCAGCGGATATAGCTCCCGCAGACGGGCATCCTCCTCGGCCCGGGCGGCCTGTTCGATTTCGAGGCGGGCTTCGGCTTCGGCCTGAAGAGCCTCCTCCTCTTGCCGCTGGGCAATCAGCTCAGCCACCACCGCATCTTCTGAGGCTTGGTCGTATTCGCCGGCGTTCTTGATGTCGAGCTTCCAGCCGGTAAGGCGGGCGGCCAGACGCACGTTCTGGCCTTCGCGGCCAATGGCGAGGCTGAGCTGATCGGAGGGAACCAGCACGTGCGCGTGCTGCCCTTCAGGGTCGACCAGGCGCACCATTTCAACCTTTGCCGGGCTGAGGGAGTTGGCGATGTACTGGCCCGGATCGGGTGACCAGCGAATCACGTCGATTTTCTCGCCACGCAGCTCGTTAACAACTTGCTGAATTCGGGAGCCGCGGGCGCCAATGCAGGCACCCACTGGATCAACTTCGCGCTCCACCGAGTCGACGGCCACCTTGGTGCGCGGGCCGACTGAGCGGGAAGGGGGATTGGCTTCCCTGGCTACGGCGACGATTCGGACTGAACCCTCCTGGATCTCGGGAACTTCGTTCTCGAACAAGTAGACAACCAGGCCCGCGTTGGAGCGGCTCACAAATAGCTGGGGGCCGCGCCGCGCCACCTCGCTCACTTCCTTGAGGAACACCTTGAAGGTGGCATTTGCTCTGTAGTTGTCGTTAGGCAGCTGGTCGCGGCGGGGCAGCTCGGCCTCGACCTCAGGGCGACCCAGGCCAGAACTCACGGCCATGATCACGCTTTGGCGCTCGAAGCGGATCACCCGAGCGGTGAGCACGGGATCTTCCAGGTCGGCAAACTCCTCCTGGATCATGCGGCGCTGCTGGTCCCGCAGCTTCTGAGCCAACACCTGCTTGGTGGTGGCGGCGGCCATGCGGCCGAAGTCGTCTTTCTCCGGGGTGACATCCAGCACCACCGTGTCGCCGATCTGGGCGTCATCGGCAACCTGCTGCACTTCGGCAAGGGCGATTTGGTGGTCTTCGCTCTCAACTTCCTCAACAATTATTTTCGAGGCCAGAACTCGGTAGCCCTCCTCCTCCAGGTCCAGACCCACATCGAAGTTGGAGAAGTAGTCCTCTTCGAAGGGGTCTTCGCTGATCCCGAGGTAGAGGGTGCGGCGGTAGCGCTCGTAGCCCTTTAGTAAGGCTTCCCGCAGGGCGGCCTCCACCACGGCGGGCGCCAGTTTCTTCTCGTCGCTGATGTCCTCGATCAGGTTGTTCAGACCGGGGAGCAGAACCAGGGCCATGGATCAGGGGTGAGAAATGGTCAGGGGAAAGTCAGTCGGACTCGGATGGGGTGACCAGGCAGACGCTGATCACGGAGTCTCGGGGGATGCGCTGGGTGCGGCCGCGGATGTTGATGTGAACATCCGTCGCATCGCGCTCTAGGAGGAGCCCTTCGCGCCGCACGTCGATCCCTTCGTTGTCACGGCAGAGCACGACAACGGGAAATCCGCGAAATGAGCGGAAATCGCGATCCTCGTGCAGCTCGTCGCTGACGCCAGGGCTGCTGATCTCCAGCACATAAGCATCACCAAGTAGCTCGGCAGCCTCGATCGCCTCGGCCAGCGGTGCACTAAGGGAGGCGCACTCATCCAGGTTGATGTCACTGCCATCAGCTCGCTGCACCAGCACCTGCACCGTCATGGGGATGCGATGGGTGAAGACGTGCACTCCCTTTAGCTCAAAGCCAGTAGCAACCACAGCCGCTTGGGCTAGGCGCTCCAGGTCGGGCAGGAGGGGGTGTGGCAATGGGGCGGGGAAGCTGGGGGCAGGCGGCCCGCCGGCTTGTGCAGTACTAAAACTGCCCTGCAGAGCACAGCTGTTCAGTAAAAAACTGAACCCTTAGCGAAGCGCTGAATGCTCAGCGAGGCGCCAAACCGTGACTGGAGGGTATGCCCGCCGGGCAAGCATTCAGCCTAGGGGATAGGCGGCTCAGGGGCCAGGCGCCGATGCCGGCGGTATTTCGATGATCGGGGCTTCAGCGAAGTAGTCGCTTTGTTGGACGGTGCCCCTTTGGCTGGCGTCCTGATTCAGGCACTGGGCTTGCTGTTCGCCGGTGCGCAGGTATTGGCATACCCGTGCCCAGAGCTTTGCCCGAGTGCCGGGGCCTCCCTGGCTGAAGTGGACTAAGTCGTTGCCGCCAACCATGCCCTGGATTTCCACCTGGCAAAGGCTGCATCGCTGACGCGTGCCGGGGGGAATAACTGCCATTGCCGCTGTGCGATCTGGGTTCAATTTAGGCCGTTACAACCGGCTGCCTGCCCCTATCCCCATTCCCTGCCGCCTTGATGGGCTCCCTAGCCTCATGGCCATGCGTCAAAGAACGTCGATGAAGTGGGTGTTGGGGGCGAGCTTGTCCCTGGTCAGGCTGGTTTGGACGGTCGGCCTCGGCCTAGTCCTGGGACTTGGATCTTTCAGCGCTTCTGCCCTAGCGCTGGAGCCTGCGGTCGATCCCATTGCGCAGGCCATTCCCCACAGCTTTGTGGCCGAGGCAGCTCGGGCCGTGGCGCCAGCGGTGGTGCGGATCGACACCGAGCGCGAGGTGGCTCGCCAAGCCTTTGATCCCGCCCTGCTCGATCCTTTGCTGCGCGATCTATTCGGCGATCCCTCCGGCAGCATGCGAGAGCGGGGACAGGGGTCTGGCGTCGTAATCGATGCAGCCAAGGGCCTGGTGCTCACTAACGCCCACGTGGTCGATCAGGTCGACAGCGTTGAGGTCACCTTGGCCGATGGTCGCCACGTGGACGGTGCGGTGGTCGGCGCCGATTCGGTGACCGATCTGGCCGTGGTCAAAATCTCCGGACCGCGGGATTTGCGCTCCGCCCGCCTGGGCGACTCCGAGGCCCTGGAGGTGGGCGATTGGGCCATAGCCATGGGCAGCCCCTATGGGCTTGAGCGCACCGTGACCCTGGGCATCGTTTCGAGCCTGCACCGCAATATCAACAGCCTGGGCTTCTCCGACAAGCGGCTCGATCTGATCCAAACCGATGCGGCGATCAATCCAGGCAATTCCGGTGGTCCGCTGATCAACGCCAGTGGCGAGGTGATCGGTATCAACACCCTGGTGCGTTCTGGACCAGGCGCAGGGTTGGGATTTGCGATCCCGATCAACTTGGCCCGAGGTGTGGCCAGCCAGCTCAGCAGCGGCGGCCAGGTGATTCACCCCTATCTGGGTTTGCAGTTGGTGCCGCTCACTGCTCGCCGCGCCAGGGACAACAATCGTGATCCCGAGGCTCTGCTGCAGCTGCCAGAGCGGGATGGTGCCCTAGTGCAACGGGTGCTGCCCGCTAGTCCGGCGGAAACGGCTGGCCTGCGCCGCGGTGATCTGGTGGTGGCTGTGGCAGACCAGCCCGTGCCCGATCCGGCCAGCCTGCTGGAGCGTGTTGAGCGCAGCAGCGTTGGCGAGCCCCTGGCGCTCAAGGTGGTTCGGGGTCAACGCGAACTCAACCTGATGATCAAGCCGGCGGCCTTGCCCCACTCCGGTTGAGCGCTGCTACGGTCGCGGCCGATTCAGGAATATTTGATGTCGGATCTGCAGGACCGGATGAAGCAGGCAGTGGCTGCTGCGGCCACTGAGCAGATCCAGAGCGGCATGGTGGTCGGCCTGGGTTCCGGGTCAACCGCAGCTTTGATGATTCAAGCCCTCGGAGCCAAGCTCAAGAGCGGTGAACTCAGTGATGTGGTGGGTGTCACCACCTCCTTTCAAGGCGAGGTGCTGGCAGCTGAGCTCGGCATTCCGCTCAAGAGTCTTAATGCGATTGAGCGCATCGATCTTGCAATTGATGGCGCAGATGAGGTGGATCCCGCTTTTCAATTGATCAAGGGCGGTGGTGCCTGCCACGTTCAGGAGAAATTGGTAGCAGTGCGGGCCGATCGCTTTGTGGTGGTGGTGGATTCCACCAAGCTCGTCGACACCTTGAATCTCAGCTTTCTGTTGCCCGTAGAGGTCCTGCCTGGTGCCTGGCGTCAGGTGCAGGCCCAGCTAGCAGTGATGGGTGGCGATGCCCAGTTGCGGATGGCCGTAAAGAAGGCTGGCCCCGTGGTCACCGATCAGGGCAATCTCGTGTTGGATGTGAAATTCGCTGGTGGCATTAGCGATCCGGCTGGCCTGGAGGCGGCGATCAACAACCTGCCGGGCGTGTTGGAGAACGGCCTGTTCGTGAACATCACCGACCAGGTGCTGGTCGGTGAAATCGTGGACGGCGAGCCCCGGGTGCGGGATCTGGTCAAGCGCTGAGGCTCAGCCCTCAACTCCGCTCCTGTCGCCGCAAAGCTGCAGCAGCACCTGGCGCTGACGGGGTCCATCCAATTCCACCAGCAGCACGGCCTGGTAGCGGCCCAGGCCCAGGCGGCCGTTCACGATCGGCAGGGTGAGGTGGTTGCCCAGCTTCAGGGCGATCAGGTGGGCATGGGCGTTGCGCGGCTCATCGGCGGGAATGCCCGGCCGCAGGTGCAGGTCGTTGTGGGCGTAGGCCCGGTCGGGGGGCGTCAGGGCCAGGAAGTGGCGTTCGATGTCGCCCAGTAACCGTTCCTCGGCTTCGTTTACGACCAGAGCGGTGGTGGTGTGCTGGCCGGCTGCCACCAGCAGACCATTGCGGATCCCGGTGGCATCCACAAATGCTTGCAGCTCTGTGCTGATGTCGTGGCAGCTGATGCTGGCCGTGGTGGTGCGTTCCAGCCGGGTGGAGTGAAACGTCACCATGGCGAAGCAAGCTCCCCCATCTCAGTTCAGCCTGCGCTTGACGGACTCGGCATGGCTGTGCAGCCCCTCGCTTTCGGCCAGGGTGATCACCGCAGACCCGGTGGCCTCCAATGCCTCCCGGTTAAAGCGGATCAGGCTTGTGTGGCGCATAAAGGTCTCCACGCTCAGGGCGCCGGCGAAGCGGGCCGTGCCGGCGGTGGGCAGGGTGTGGTTGGGGCCGGCTAGGTAGTCGCCGACGGCCTCGGGGGTGTACGGACCCATAAAGATGGCGCCGGCGTGCTTGATCTGTTCGGCCAGGCTTTCCGGGTCTTCCACCAGCAGCTCCAGATGTTCGGGGGCGAAGCAGTCGCTGAGTTGGGCGGCGCGGCCAAGGCTGTCGCAGAGCACGATCAGCCCCCAGTCGTTGAGGGCGGTGCGGGTGATCTCTGACCTGGGGTGGTTTTCAAGCTGGGCCTCCAGGGCTGCAGGCATGGCGGCGGCCAGCTCCGGGCTGGTGGTCAGCAGGATCGCGGCTGCCAGGGGGTCGTGCTCGGCCTGGGCCAGCAGGTCGGCGGCCACCTGGTCGGCCCGGGCGCTGTGGTCGGCGATCACCAGCACCTCACTGGGCCCTGCCAGCGAATCGATTGCTACGCGGCCGTAGACCGCTTTTTTGGCCAGGGTCACGTAGAGGTTGCCGGGGCCGCTGATCACGTCGACCCGGGGAATGGTGGCGGTACCGAAGGCCAGGGCCCCGATCGCCTGGGCGCCCCCAACCCGATACACCTCCTCGACCCCAGCCAGGTGGGCAGCCGCCAGCACGGTTTCATGGGGCTCGCCGCCGGGGCCTGGGGGCGTCACCATCACGAGCCGCTGCACCCCGGCTACCCGCGCCGGCACAGCATTCATCAGCACGGTGCTGGGGTACGAAGCCCGCCCCCCAGGCACATATAGGCCGGCCCGCTGCACCGGCCGCCAGCGCCGACCCAGCAGTTCGCCATGGGGACCGGTGACGGCCAGGTCGGCCGGCAGTTGATGCTGGTGGAAGGCGAGGATTCGCTGATGTGCCAGGCGCAGAGCGTCTTGCAGGGGCGCCGGTGTGGCTTGCCAGGCGTCAGCCAGCCGCTGTGGCGCAATCCGCAGGGGATCGGGGCGCACGCCGTCAAAGCGTTCGGTGAGCTCCATCAGGGCGGCATCGCCTTCCGCTTGCACCCGGGCGAGGATCTCCTCGACCCGAACCATCTCTTCTCGCAGGCGCCCGCCACTGGTGCGCTCGGAGATGGTTGCCAGTCGATCAGCGGCGGCGTTTGAACCGTCATCGCGCAGGCAGCTGATCGACAGGGCAACAGGCGTTGCGACCACGGAACGGCTCAGGGTTACGGGATTGTCAAGTTAGGCCGGCACAGCTCTTGCAGGCGGTGAGGCTATCAAGGAGGGCCTGACGGTAGGATCTACCTTCTCTGTTCCAGCGTCCATCCGCCTGTGGCTAATAACACCTCATCGAAGAAGCGCATTGAGGTTGCCGAGCGCAACCGTCTCCGCAACCGCACCTACAA
Organism: Synechococcus sp. CS-1330; assembly: GCA_025128025.1. Classification (GTDB taxonomy): domain Bacteria; phylum Cyanobacteriota; class Cyanobacteriia; order PCC-6307; family Cyanobiaceae; genus Cyanobium_A. Next base: position 178,885 of record JAHLYR010000007.1, on the reverse strand, counting down.
GTCTGCCCTGCGCACCTTGATGAAGCGCTGCTTCACCGCTTGCAGCGCCTATTCCCAGACCCCTGGTGAAGACGCCAAGACGGCTGTTCAAACCACCATGAGTGCCGCCTTCAGCAAGATTGATAAGGCTGTGAAGGTGGGTGTGCTGCACCGCAACACCGGAGCCAATCAGAAGTCGCGCATCAGCGCCGCTGTGAAGCAGGTGATCGAGCCAGCCGCAGCCGCCCAAGCCTGAGCCAGCTTCCCTCCGTGACTGCCTCGCCAGCATCGACTGAATCGGGTTTGCCCGTTTTGGTCGACAGCCACTGCCACATCGTTTTCCGCAATTTTGACGACGATTTAGAGGCGGTGGCCCAGCGCTGGCGTGATGCAGGTGTTCGTTCCCTTGTCCATGCCTGCGTTGAGCCGGGGGAAATCCCAGCGATCCGCGCCCTGGCAGACCGTTTTGACGAGTTGCGCTATTCCGTAGGGGTCCATCCGCTCGATACCGAGCATTGGCAGCCCGACACGCCAGAGATTTTGCGTCGAGCCGCCCAGGCTGATCGGCGGGTGGTGGCGATCGGAGAACTCGGACTCGATCTGTTCCGTGAGCAGAATCTGGCTGCTCAGATGGCCATGCTCGAGCCCCAGCTTGATCTGGCAGTGGAGCTGGATCTGCCTGTGATCGTTCATTGTCGCGACGCTGCCGAGCCGATGCTGGCCTTGCTGAGGCAGCGGGCCTCCCTAGGTGGCTGCCCTCGCGGCGTGATGCATTGCTGGGGCGGAGATCCGGGGGAGATGGCTGGGTTTTTAGAGCTCGGTTTCTTCATTAGCTTTAGCGGCACGGTGACTTTCCCCAAGGCGGAAGCCACCCATGCCTGCGCCCGCCAGGTGCCCGCTGATCGCTACCTGGTGGAAACCGATTGCCCCTTCTTGGCGCCGGTGCCCCGCCGCGGCAAGCGCAACGAACCGGCTTTTGTGGCGGCGGTGGCAGCCCGAGTGGCCGATTTGCGTGGGCAAACCCTCACAGAAGTGGCTCATACCAGCAGTTCCAACGCGTCACAGCTGTTTGGCCTGCCGCTTCACAATGTATGATGTTTTATTGGCCTGGAAGCGGAAGCGCTGCTTGTTGTCGACGTCTGCATTCTTGAAGCGACCCCGTTAAGCATGCCCCAGCGGGCAGCCGTTCCCTACTGGGGGAGCGGCTGTTTGTGTGGGCGGTTGCGGAGCATTCAAGTCAGCTGTGATCGACATCAGATGCGTTCCGCTGCCCAGTCCTTATCCACCCGTTCCTGCAGGTTCACCGCATGAGCAGCGCGATCCAGGTCGCCAAGACCGCCACTTACCTCCCCGATTTGGTGGAGGTGCAGCGCGCGAGCTTCAAATGGTTCCTGGAGAAGGGCCTGATCGAAGAGCTCGAGAGCTTTTCGCCGATTACCGACTACACCGGCAAGCTAGAGCTGCACTTCATCGGTAGCGAGTACCGCCTGAAGCGCCCGCGTCATGACGTGGAAGAAGCAAAGCGCCGTGATGCGACTTTTGCGTCCCAGATGTATGTCACCTGCCGCCTGGTCAACAAGGAGACCGGTGAGATCAAGGAGCAGGAGGTTTTCATCGGCGAGCTGCCCTTGATGACCGAGCGAGGCACCTTCATCATCAACGGTGCCGAACGGGTGATCGTTAATCAGATCGTGCGCTCACCTGGCGTCTATTTCAAGGATGAGCAGGATAAGAACGGCCGTAAAACTTTCAACGCCAGCTTGATCCCTAACCGGGGTGCCTGGTTGAAGTTTGAAACTGATAAAAACGACCTGCTGCACGTACGTGTCGATAAGACGCGCAAGATCAACGCTCACGTGTTAATGCGGGCTATCGGCCTGTCTGATAACGACGTGCTCGATAAGCTTCGCCATCCCGAGTATTACCAGAAGTCGATCGAGTCGGCCAACGACGAGGGCATTTCCTCCGAAGATCAGGCCCTGCTTGAGCTCTATAAAAAGCTGCGTCCGGGTGAGCCACCCTCTGTCAGCGGCGGCCAGACCCTGCTGCACAGTCGCTTTTTCGATGCCAAGCGCTACGACCTAGGTCGCGTTGGTCGTTACAAGATCAATAAAAAGCTGCGCCTCACCATCCCCGATGCCGTGCGCACCCTCACCCCTGAGGACGTGCTCAGCACCATCGACTACTTGATCAATCTCGAGCTCGATGTCGGCGGCGCCAGCCTCGATGACATCGACCACCTCGGCAATCGCCGGGTGCGCTCGGTGGGAGAGCTGCTGCAAAACCAGGTGCGGGTAGGTCTCAATCGGCTCGAGCGCATCATCAAAGAGCGCATGACAGTCGGGGAAACCGAATCGCTTACCCCTGCCCAGCTGGTGAACCCCAAGCCCCTAGTGGCGGCGATCAAGGAGTTCTTTGGCTCCAGCCAGCTGAGCCAGTTCATGGACCAGACCAACCCGCTGGCGGAGCTAACCCACAAGCGCCGGATCAGCGCCCTGGGCCCAGGTGGTTTGACCCGCGAACGGGCGGGCTTTGCGGTGCGCGACATTCACCCTTCCCACTACGGGCGCATCTGCCCGATCGAGACACCGGAAGGACCGAATGCAGGCCTGATTGGCTCCCTGGCCACCCACGCCCGAGTTAATGAGTACGGCTTCATCGAGACGCCGTTCTGGAGGGTGGAAGAGGGCATTGTTCATAAGAGCGGTGATCCCATCTACCTTTCTGCCGATCTCGAGGATGAGTGCCGCGTAGCCCCTGGCGACGTGCCCACCAATTCCGATGGCTACATCACTGCAGATCTGGTGCCTGTGCGCTATCGCCAGGACTTTGAGAAGGTGCCCCCTGAGCAGGTCGATTACGTCCAGCTCTCGCCGGTGCAGGTGATCTCGGTGGCTACCTCCTTGATTCCCTTCCTGGAGCATGACGACGCCAACCGGGCCCTAATGGGTTCGAACATGCAGCGCCAGGCCGTGCCTCTGTTGCGTCCAGAGCGCCCATTGGTGGGCACTGGCCTGGAAACCCAGGTGGCCCGCGACTCCGGCATGGTGCCGATCACCCGAGTCAATGGCACGGTCACCTTTGTTGATGCCACAGCAATCGTGATTCGCGATGAGCAGGGCACCGACCATGTGCACCACCTACAGAAGTATCAGCGCTCCAACCAGGACACCTGCCTCAACCAGCGTCCGATTGTGGGCCAGGGCGATCCCGTGATTGCCGGTCAAGTGCTGGCCGATGGCTCGGCCTGCGAGGGCGGCGAGATCGCCCTGGGGCAAAACGTGCTGATCGCCTACATGCCCTGGGAGGGCTACAACTACGAAGACGCGATCCTGCTGAGCGATCGTCTCGTGCATGACGATCTATACACCTCGGTTCACATCGAGAAGTACGAGATCGAAGCTCGTCAGACCAAGCTTGGTCCTGAGGAGATCACGCGGGAAATTCCTAATGTGGCCGAGGAGAGCCTGGGCCACCTCGACGAGATGGGAATTATCCGCATCGGCGCCTACGTCGAAAGCGGCGACATCTTGGTTGGCAAGGTGACCCCCAAGGGTGAATCCGACCAGCCCCCAGAAGAGAAGTTGCTGCGCGCAATCTTCGGCGAGAAGGCCCGCGACGTGCGCGACAACTCCCTGCGAGTGCCCAGCACAGAAAGGGGTCGGGTTGTTGACGTGCGCATTTACACCCGCGAGCAGGGCGACGAACTGCCGCCGGGCGCCAACATGGTGGTGCGGGTCTATGTGGCCCAGCGCCGCAAGATTCAGGTTGGCGACAAGATGGCCGGCCGCCATGGCAACAAAGGCATCATCAGCCGGATCCTGCCCCAGCAGGACATGCCCTACCTGCCCGATGGCACCCCCATCGACATCGTGCTCAACCCCTTGGGTGTACCGAGCCGCATGAATGTGGGCCAGGTGTTCGAGTGCTTGATGGGTTGGGCGTCTTCCCACCTCGACTGCCGGGTCAAGGTGGTGCCATTTGACGAGATGCACGGCGCTGAAAAGTCGAAGCAGACCGTGCAGGCCTACCTCGAGGAAGCAGCCAAATTGCCCGGCAAGGAATGGGTCTACAACCCCGATAACCCAGGCAAGATTCAGTTGATCGACGGCCGCAGCGGCGAGCCTTTTGACCAGCCCGTGACTGTTGGGTACGCCCACATCCTCAAGCTGGTTCACCTGGTGGACGACAAGATCCACGCCCGCTCCACCGGCCCCTACTCCCTGGTTACCCAGCAGCCTTTGGGCGGCAAGGCCCAGCAGGGCGGCCAGCGTCTCGGTGAGATGGAGGTCTGGGCTCTTGAGGCCTATGGCGCCGCCTACACCCTGCAGGAACTGCTCACCGTCAAGTCCGACGACATGCAGGGCCGCAACGAGGCACTCAACGCCATCGTTAAAGGCAAGCCGATCCCCCGCCCTGGCACGCCGGAGTCGTTCAAAGTGCTGATGCGCGAGCTGCAGTCGCTTGGTCTAGACATCGCCGTCTATACCGATGCCGGCGAAGAAGTTGATCTCATGCAAGACGTCAACCCCCGCCGTAGCACCCCCAGCCGTCCCACCTACGAGTCCCTCGGCGTCGCGGACTATGACGACGACTGATCGCTGATTGATCGCGGATCGCTCCTCCTGCGGGCGAAGCCGTACCTCCCCTTCCTTTCTCGATCTCCGCGAGCTGCAAGCCGATGTCCAACAGCAACCTCCGTACCGAAAACCACTTCGACTACGTCAAGATCACCTTGGCGTCGCCTGAGCGGATCATGGAGTGGGGGCAGCGCACGCTGCCCAACGGTCAAGTGGTGGGTGAGGTAACCAAGCCCGAAACCATCAACTACCGCACGCTGAAGCCCGAGATGGACGGGCTCTTCTGCGAGAAGATCTTTGGCCCGTCCAAGGACTGGGAGTGCCACTGCGGCAAGTACAAACGGGTGCGTCACCGCGGCATTGTCTGCGAGCGCTGTGGTGTGGAGGTGACGGAGAGCCGGGTTCGCCGTCACCGCATGGGTTTCATCAAACTGGCAGCCCCCGTATCCCATGTTTGGTATCTCAAGGGCATCCCCAGCTACGTAGCGATCCTGCTCGACATGCCCCTGCGGGATGTGGAGCAGATTGTTTACTTCAACTGCTACGTGGTGCTCGATGCGGGCGATCACAAGGACCTCACCTACAAGCAGCTTCTTACGGAAGATGAGTGGCTGGAGATCGAGGACCAGATCTACGCCGAGGATTCCGATATTGAGAATGAGCCAGTGGTGGGCATCGGCGCCGAGGCGTTGAAGCAACTGCTGGAAGATCTTGAACTAAACGAGACTGCCGAGCAGCTGCGTGGGGATATTGCCGCCAGCAAAGGTCAAAAGCGCGCCAAGCTGATCAAGCGCCTGCGCGTGATCGACAACTTCATAGCCACCGGTGCCCGTCCCGACTGGATGGTGCTCGATGTGATCCCGGTGATTCCGCCCGACCTGCGCCCGATGGTGCAGCTCGATGGCGGTCGCTTTGCCACCTCAGACCTCAACGATCTCTACCGCCGCGTCATCAACCGGAACAACCGGTTGGCCCGTTTGCAGGAGATCCTGGCTCCTGAAATCATCGTTCGCAACGAGAAGCGGATGCTGCAGGAGGCCGTAGACGCCTTGATCGACAACGGTCGCCGTGGTCGCACTGTGGTGGGTGCCAACAACCGGGCACTCAAGTCGCTGAGCGACATCATTGAGGGCAAGCAGGGCCGCTTCCGTCAAAACCTGCTTGGTAAGCGGGTCGATTACTCCGGTCGTTCCGTGATCGTGGTGGGTCCGAAGCTGAAGATGCACCAGTGCGGCCTGCCCAAGGAGATGGCGATCGAGCTGTTCCAGCCGTTCGTGATCCATCGCCTGATCCGCCAGAACATCGTCAACAACATCAAGGCCGCTAAGAAGTTGATTCAGCGCGCCGACGACGAGGTGATGCAGGTGCTTCAGGAGGTGATCGAAGGTCACCCAATCCTGCTGAACCGAGCTCCGACCCTGCACCGTCTCGGCATTCAGGCCTTTGAGCCAAAACTGGTTGATGGTCGCGCCATCCAGCTACACCCGCTGGTGTGCCCAGCCTTTAACGCTGACTTTGACGGTGACCAGATGGCCGTGCACGTGCCGTTGGCGATCGAAGCTCAAACCGAGGCCCGCATGCTGATGCTGGCTAGCAACAACATCCTTTCGCCCGCCACTGGCGAGCCGATCATCACCCCGTCCCAGGACATGGTGCTCGGCGCTTACTACCTCACGGCCGAAAAGCCTGGAGCTATCAAGCCTGAATTTGGCGACCGGGCCAATACCTTCGCCAACCTCGACGATGTGATCGATGCCTTTGAGGAGAAGCACGTTCACCTCCACGATTGGATCTGGGTGCGTTTCGGCGGCGAGGTGGAGAACGACGACGAGGACAAGCAGCCCCAAAAAGAAGAAACCCTCAGCGACGGCACGCGCATCGAGCAGTGGCTGTTCCGCCGCGATCGCTTTGATGAAGATGGCGCGCTAATCAGCCGCTACTTGCTCACCACCGTGGGCCGTGTCGTGATCAACCACACGATCATCGACGCCGTGGCTGCGACCTGACGGCCGTTCCGGATTCAAGGTTCCGGGTTTCCGTTTTCCTTTCTCTTACGTCTATCAACTGCGCGCAGCCATGACAGCCACACCAGCTAAGAAAACCACCAAGAAGAGCGCCAAGAAGGCCGCCGAGGCAGCCGCTCTGGAAATTGCTGCTGCAGCAGCACTGAAGGCGAGCAAAGCCCTTAGCAAGCAGGCGCCACCCTTCCGCAACCGCATCATCGACAAGAAGGCGTTGCGCAATCTGGTCGCGTGGGCCTACAAGCACCACGGCACGGCGGCTACGGCCTCCATGGCCGATGAGCTCAAGGATCTCGGCTTCCACTACGCCACCCAGGCCGCCGTTTCGATCTCCGTCGAGGACCTGCGCATTCCTAGTGACAAGGCTGCCCTGCTGGCTGAAGCCGAGGAGCAGATCACTGAAACCGAAGAGCGCTATCGGCTCGGCGAGATCACTGAGGTTGAGCGTCACACCAAGGTGATCGACACCTGGACCGAAACCAACGAACGCCTGGTGGCGGCCGTGCGCCGCAACTTCAACGAGAACGATCCACTCAACTCGGTGTGGATGATGGCCAACTCCGGTGCCCGGGGCAACATGTCCCAGGTGCGCCAGCTGGTGGGCATGCGCGGCTTGATGGCCAACCCTCAAGGGGAAATCATCGACCTGCCGATTCGCACCAACTTCCGCGAGGGGCTGACGGTCACCGAATACGTGATCTCCTCCTACGGCGCCCGCAAGGGTCTGGTGGATACGGCCCTGCGTACAGCCGACTCCGGCTACCTCACCCGTCGCTTGGTAGACGTAGCCCAGGACGTGATCGTGCGGGAAGACGACTGCGGTACAACCCGCAGCATTCCGATCGATGCCGATGAGAAAGGCAGGTTTGGCGCCAGGTTGATCGGCCGCCTGGCAGCCGAGCCCGTGGTTGCAGAGGACGGCGAAATCCTGGTTGATCGCGATGGTGAGATCGATCCGATCCTGGCGCGCCGGATCGAGGCAGGTGGTGTCAAGACGGTCAAGGTGCGCTCCCCGCTTACCTGCGAGGCCTCCCGCTCGGTGTGCCGTAAGTGCTACGGCTGGGCTCTGGCCCACAACCAGCTGGTGGATCTGGGCGAAGCCGTCGGCATCGTGGCCGCCCAGTCGATCGGTGAACCCGGCACCCAGCTCACGATGCGGACCTTCCACACCGGTGGTGTGTCCACGGCCGAAACCGGCGTGGTGCGCTCCCTGGTGGATGGCACGGTCGAATTTGGGCCCAAGGCTCGGGTTCGCCCCTTCCGCACCCCCCACGGTGTGGAGGCCCAGCTAGCCGAAACAGACTTCACCCTCAGCGTTAAGCCTACGGGCAAGGGCAAGCTGCAAAAGCTCGATATCATCAACGGCTCGATCCTGTTTGTCGCTGATGGCGACACCGTGCCAGGGGACACGATCTTGGCCCAGATCGCCGCTGGCGTGACGGTTAAAAAGAGCGTGGAGAAGGCCACCAAAGACGTGATCTGCGACCTGGCTGGTCAGGTGCGTTACGAAGATGCGATCCAGCCCAAGGAGGTCACCGACCGCCAGGGCAACATCACCCTCAAGGCCCAGAGACTGGGCCGGATGTGGGTGTTCAGCGGTGACGTTTACAACCTGCCCCCCAATGCCCTGCCCGTGGTGGGTGGCAACAAGGCCGTCACCACCGGCGAAGTGCTGGCTGAAAGCCGCCTGGTGAGCGAGTACGGCGGCGCCGTGCGCCTGCGCGATAGCGCCGGTGACTCCCGCGAGGTACAGATTGTCACCGCCAGCCTTACCCTCAAAGACTGCAAGTTGGTTGGTGAATCCACTCACTCCGGCGAGATCTGGCACCTCGAGGGCAAGGACAACATTCGCTACCGCCTCAATACCGCCCCGGGCAGCAAGATCGCCAATGGTGAGGTGATCGCTGAGCTCGCCGACGATCGCTTCCGCACCCAGACCGGAGGCACCGTCAAGTTTGCCCCTGGTCTGTCGATCAAGAAAGCCCGTAGCGCCAAGAACGGCTACGAGGTGAGCAAGGGCGGCACCCTGCTGTGGATTCCCCAGGAAACCCACGAGATCAACAAGGACATCTCCCTGTTGATGATTGAGGACGGCCAGTGGATTGAGGCCGGCACCGAGGTGGTGAAGGACATCTTCAGCCAGACTGCAGGCATCGTCACGGTGACCCAGAAGAACGACATTCTTCGGGAAATCATTGTGCGCTCAGGCACTCTCCACCTGGTCTCCGACAGCAAAACCATCAGCAAATTTGCTGACGGCAAGATGGTTACTCCCGGTGAGGAGATCGCCAAGGGTCTTAAGGCAGAGTCGATTCTGTTTGTGGAAGCAGTTGAAACCCCCGATGGTGGGGCCCTGCTGCTGCGTCCGGTTGAGGAGTACGCCATTCCAGATGCTGCCCACCTGCCCGAACTGGGCGCGGTTAAGCAGTCTGGCGGCCCCTCTTTAAATCTCAAGGCCACCCAGCGCTTGGCCTTTAAGGATGGCGAACTGATCAAGAGCGTGGATGGTGTGGAGCTGCTGCGCACCCAGCTGATCCTCGAAACCATCGACACCACTCCCCAGATGACGGTGGATGTGGAAGCGGTGTCTGATAAGCGGGCTAAGACGATCGAGCGCCTGCAGCTGACGATTTTGGAAACCCTGCTGGTGCGTCGCGACACCCTCTCCGATGCCAGCCACGGCTCCACCCACACCGATCTTCAGGTGGAAGACGGCATTGCGGTGAAGCGCGGCGATGTGGTGGCCACCACACAGATCCTCTGCAAGGAGGATGGAGTGGTTCAGCTGCCTGATCTGGTCGATGGCGAGCCGATTCGCCGTTTGATCGTTGAGCGCGACGGCGACACCCGCAACATCGAGCTTGGTTCGGCTAAGTGTGAGGTTGGGGTTGAGCAGCGCATCGTCGATGGCGACCGGCTGGCGGAAGGGGTCGAAGCCCCCTGCTGCGGTCAGGTGGAAGCCATCAACGGCAGCACCCTCACCATTCGCCTCGGTCGCCCTTACATGGTTTCGCCCGACTCCGTGCTGCACGTGCGCGACGGTGAGTTGGTGCAGCGCGGTGACGCCCTGGCCCTGCTGGTGTTCGAACGTCAAAAGACAGGCGACATTGTGCAGGGTCTGCCCCGTATCGAGGAGCTGCTGGAGGCCCGCCGTCCGCGGGAATCCACAATTCTCTGCCGCAAGAGTGGCACCGTGCAGATCAAGCAGGGTGATGACGATGACTCCATAACCGTCTCGGTTATCGAGCACGACGATGCCATCACCGAGTACCCAATCCTGTTGGGTCGCAACGTGATGGTGAGTGATGGCCAGCAGGTGCATGCCGGTGAATCGCTCACCGACGGCCCGATCAATCCCCACGAGTTGCTGGAGTGCTTCTTCGAAGATCTGCGCAGCCGCAAGCCCACTATGGAGGCGGCCCAGGAGGCGATCTCCAAGCTGCAGTTCCGGATGGTCACGGAGGTGCAGAACGTCTACAAGAGCCAGGGAGTTGCGATTAGCGACAAGCACATTGAAGTGATCGTGCGCCAGATGACTAGCAAGGTGCGCATTGAGGATGCAGGGGATACCACCCTGCTGCCCGGTGAGCTAATCGAGCTGCGTCAAGTGGAGCAGGTCAATAGCGCCATGGCAATCACCGGTGGCGCACCCGCCGAGTTCACACCGGTGCTGCTGGGTATCACCAAGGCTTCGCTCAATACCGACAGCTTCATCTCGGCTGCCTCCTTCCAGGAGACCACGCGGGTGCTGACTGAGGCGGCGATTGAAGGCAAGAGCGACTGGCTGCGCGGTCTCAAGGAGAACGTGATCATTGGTCGCCTGATCCCTGCTGGTACTGGCTTCAGCGGCTTCGAAGAGGAGCTGCGGGCTGAGGCGGGCCCCCATCCGGACATCCTCGAGGAGGAGGCCATGGGCTATCGCCGTATGCAGAACCTGCGTCCCGACTACACCGTCGAGATGCCTGCACCGGCGGCGTCGATGGCCGTGCTGGATGATCCCTCAGATGCGGATCTTGAGGCAACTCGCAGCCGCCATGGCATCGAAGCCAGTGCCAGCGGTACGGCAGCCTTTACCCGACCATCCGTTGAGGAGGGTCTGGAGGAGGAGCTGATCGCTGATCCCGCTGCCCTCGAGGGTCTGCAGGAAGAGGGTCTGCTCACCGATGAGTGATCCCGCCCGCACCAGCCTGAACACGCCGGTGCCCCAGCGCCGGTTGCCCCGCTTTGGCTTCCACACCCACACCGAGCTGCTAAATGGCCGCATGGCCATGCTGGGTTTTATTGCCCTGCTGGTGGCGGAATTGAAGCTGGGCCACGGCTTGCTGATCTGGCCTTGAGCGCATCGCCCGCTGCGCCGCTAGCCACTCCCCTGCTGGGGATGGGTTTGGCGGCTTTGGAGCAGTGGGCCGTTAGCCATGGTCAAGCCGCCTTCCGCGGCCGTCAGCTGCACGATTGGATTTACGCCAAGGGAGCCCGCAGCCTCGACCAGGTGACTGTGCTGCCAAAGGCCTTCCGGGACCAGCTGGCCGGCCAGCCTCCCAGTGGTGCCAGCGACTGGATTGGTCGCTCGCGGGAGCTGCACCGCAGCGTCGCCCGCGATGGCACCACAAAAATATTGCTGGGTACCCACGACAACCTCAGTCTCGAGACAGTGGGCATCCCCGCCGAAGGCAGGCTGACGGTGTGTGTGAGCAGCCAGGTGGGCTGCCCGATGGCCTGTCGCTTTTGCGCCACCGGTAAAGGGGGGCTGCAGCGCTCCCTAGCGGTGCACGAGATTGTCGATCAGGTGTTGAGCGTGCGTGAGGTGATGGACCAGCGCCCCAGTCACGTGGTTTTTATGGGCATGGGTGAGCCCCTGCTCAACAGCGAGGCGGTGCTGGCAGCGATCGATTGCCTCTGCACCGATCTGGGTATGGCCCAGCGCCAGATCACGGTCAGCACCGTGGGAGTGCCCAAGAGTTTGCCCACTTTGGCGGAGCAGGCTCTAGAGCGGCTGGGTCGGGCCCAGTTCACCTTGGCGGTGAGCCTGCATGCCCCGGACCAGCGCCTGCGGGAGGAGCTGATCCCCACGGCCCATGCCTATCCCCTAGAAGCGCTGCTGGCCGATTGCCGTCACTACGTTGAGCTCACCGGCCGGCGGGTGAGCTTTGAATACATCCTGCTGGGCGGGCTTAACGACCAGCCCCGGCATGCCGAGGCCCTTGCGCGGCTCCTGCGAGGCTTCCAGAGCCATGTGAATCTGATCCCCTACAACCCGATCGCCGAGGAGGAATTCCAGCGTCCAGCGCCTGGCGCGGTGGAGGCGTTTCGACAGGCTCTGATCGACCGCCACGTGGCTGTGAGTGTGCGAGCCAGCCGCGGCCTCGATGCCGATGCCGCCTGCGGCCAACTGCGTCGCCGGCTCGAGGGCAGCCTGGAGCCGGCTTGAGCTAGAGCTCGATCAGGTGGCGTCGCGGTTGGGATCGAAGGCGCCGCGTGCTTCCTGTTCCCCCCAGGGGGTGAGCTGCAGCATCAGCAGAAAAGCCGGTATGGCGGCAGCGGCCGTAGCCAGGAAAAACATGGGCCAGCCCACGTTGCCCGCCACCACGCCGGCTGGGGCCGACAGCAGCGAGCGGCTAAGGGCGTAGATGCCAGAAAGCAGGGCGTACTGGGTGGCCGAAAAGCGTGGGTTGCAGAGGCTCATCAGCAGCGCCACAAACACCGCGCCCACCATGCCTCCGCTCAGGTTCTCCAGGCTCACGGCAGCGATCAGCCCGCCGAAGCCCCAATTGAATTGGGCTAGAGCCCAGTAGGTGAGGTTGCCGCAGACGCCGGCGATGGCGAACAGCCACAGGGAGCGGTTCATGCCGATCCGGGCAAACAGCACGCCGCCAATCACGGTGCCGGCCATGGTGGCGGCAATCGCCCAGCCCCCCTGCACCAAGCCGATCTGGGCATCGCTGAACCCCTGTAATTTCAGGAAGGGTATGGCCATGGCGTTCAGCAGGCCATCGGGCCAGCGGTAGAGCAGCACCAGCAGCAGCAACTGCCAGGCCCGGTTTGGTCCCGCCCGGAACAGGAACTCCCGCGTTGGACCAAGCACCGCCTGCCGCAGGCTCGTGACCGGGTGTTGCACCGGTTGCAGGGCCGGGGCCCAGATCGTGATCGGCACTACGGCCGCCAGCAGAGCTGCGGCGGCAAGGAAGGCGGCCGGCCAGCCAAAGCGATCAGCCAGCAGGAATCCACCGGCACCCACTGCGAGCATGGCGGCCCGGTAGCCGAGGGTGGCTCCGGCAGCACCTGGCCCCCGCTCCGCTTCGGGCAGGAGGTCGGTGCGGTAGGCGTCGACAGCGATGTCCTGAGTGGCACTGCAGACGGCCAGGACCAGGGCAGCGATGCCGATGGCGGTGAGGCTGGCTGGATTTGTGCTGGGTCGCAGCAGGGCCATCGCCGCAATCACTGGCACCAGAATTAGCTGCATCAGCAGCAGCCAGCCGCGGCGGCGATCGGGCCAGGCGATCGGCCAGCGGTCTAAAAGCGGCGCCCAGAAAAGCTTGAGGGTGTAGGGCAGCTCAGCTAGCGGGATCAGGCCGATCAGGGCGAGCGGTACGCCGCTGGCGGTGAGCCAGCCCTGCAGCAACTTGCTGCCCACCATCAGCGGGGTGCCGCTGGCTACTCCCTCGGCGGTCACAGCTGTCAGGCGCCGCCAGCTGCCGGAACTTTTATCAGCCATCAGATGGGAGTTAGTCGGCGAACCCTAGGGGCGATGATGGAAGGCAGCACTCGCAAAAGCCACGGCTGTGCAATTTTTTCGCTCCACCCTGCTGCCGGCCGCGATTGTGGTGTTGTTTGGTCTGGCTCTGTTTGCCGTGAGCGCCCGCATCTGGTTGCCAGGTGACATGGCGGCCCCCGCCCCGATTGGCTGAGTCAACGTTGTGAGCGTTTCCCCCCAGTCCGATCAGCCGTCCGGAGGGGAGAGTTCCTCCGTTGGGGTGAGTCCCTTCGGAGGTAGTCCCCAGGAGCTGTACCTCGACCCCGAGATGCTGGCTCAGGAGCTGGCAGAGGAGCTGCGCGGTGATCCGCTCGACGACCTCGATAGCAGTGATCCAACGGCCAGTGATGTGGCGGCCGAGTGCGATCTGGGATTGGCGTTGTTGCGGGGCGATGCAGGGGCAGGCAGCCAGGAGCAGTGCATGCAGGGGTTGCGTATTTTTTGTGAACACCGCGATCCCCGGGCCCTGCCCCTGCTGCTGCCGCTGCTGACGGTGAGCTGTCCGATCCTGCGGATGAGTGCGGTCTACGCCCTGGGCCGCAACCCCAGCCCCCAGGCGGTTGAGCCCCTGCTGGGCCTGCTGGTCTCAGACGACAACGGCTACGTGCGCAAGGCCGTGGCCTGGAGCCTGGGCAACTACCCCGATGCCCCCATCCTCAATCCCCTAATCCGCTCCCTTCAGGTGGACATCGCCGCGGTGCGCCTCTGGGCTGCCAGCTCCCTGGCTGAGGCGGGTTGCACCGGGCCGGCCAAGGCCGATCCCGCCGCGGCCCAGCTGTTGCTCAGCCTGCGCATCGACAGTGAGCCGGCGGTGCGCAGCAACAGCGCTTGGGCCCTCGGTCGCCTCTACGGCGAGCTGGTGGAGCCCCGGCAGCAGCTGGTGGTTGAGTCGCTGTTGCACGCCATGCTCAACGATTTCGAATCGGGGGTGCGCGATGAGGCCCGGTTGGCCCTCGAGCAGCTCGAGCAGCCGGAGGTGCTGGAGCGTCTGCAGACGCTGGTGGAGGAGGGGTTGCTCAGCTAACCAGGTGCAGGATTTCCTGGTTAACATTCACAAACTTCTCAATCCGTGGGATGGAACAGCTCACCATCCGCTATCGAATCCACCCCGATGGGCGCGTCGATGAGCTGGTGGAAGGGCTGCATGGCATGGCTTGCGAGCAGCTCACTGAGCGCATTGAGGCCAGGCTTGGAGTTGTGCAGCAGCGCCGGTCTACGGCTGAGGCCTTTATTTGCCAGCAGCAGGCCCAGCAAAGCCAGGTCCAGTCCCTCTCCTGAACCGATTACTTCTCCCAAAACGATGTCGCACTTCAGCACCATCAAAACCGAGCTCCGCGATCGCCAGTCCTTGCTCGAGGCGCTCGAGGATCTGGGCCACGGCCCAAGGCAGGGGAGCTTGATGGTGCGCGGCTATCGCGGCCAAACCGTGGAGGCCCAGCTGGCTGTGGCCCAGGCCAATGGCGCTGATATCGGTTTTCGCCTCAATTCTGAAACCGGCAGCTATGAGCTGGTGACCGATCTCGATCTCTGGAATCAGCCAGTGCCGGTGGAGCGCTTCCTGGCCCAGCTCAATCAGAGATATGCCCTGCGCAGCATCCTGGCCGCCACGGCTGAGGAGGGTTTCCAGGTGAGCGAGCAAGCCCAGCAGCAGGATGGCAGCATTGAATTGGTGGTTACCCGTTGGGCCTAGATCCGGGAGCTCACCTCGGCATGGTTGATCCCTCCCTGGCGTTCACCGCTACGGCCCTTTCCCCCGAGTCACGGCGTAGTGGTCACGAACCACTGCTGGGTGGAGCCCTGGGGCAGAAGGCTGTATGGGTTGACGAGGCTGTCTGCATTGGCTGCCGCTACTGCGCCCACGTGGCCGTCAACACCTTTGTGGTGGAGCCCCACTGGGGCCGCTCCCGGGCGATTCGCCAGGACGGCGACTCCACCGAGCTGATACAGGAGGCGATCGATACCTGTCCCGTTGATTGCATTCATTGGGTTGCTTATGAGCAGTTGCCCGATTTGCAGCAGCAGCTAGAAGGCCAGGAAATTCTTCCCCTTGGTGTGCCTTCGCCGGTGCGTCTCAAGCGCACGTTGCCGCGCCCAGGGGCTGCTTAGCCGGCAGCCCCACGGCCCTGGGATAGGTGCGCGGGCAGGGGGCCAGCGGTTTAACCACCAGGGCGTGGCGGCTACCCCGGCCAGTAGGTAATTCCCTGGCCATGCACTGGTCGATGCCAGCCTTCAGGGGGATAAGGGCGGCGTTGAGGTCCCGTTGGTCAGCGGCTGACCACTGGCCGCGATAAAGCAGGGCTCGCCCCTGGGGTTTCAGTAGCGGCACCAGGTATTCGGCTACCACCGGCGCGCTGGCCACCGCCCGGGCCAGGGCCCAGTCGAACTGGCCCCGACAGGCCTGCTGCTGGCCGGTGCGCTCGATCCGTTCGCAGCGCAGTTGCACTCGCTCCCCAAGCCCTAGCGCTGCGGCCATGGCCTGCACCGCCTCCACCTTGCGCCCCACCGAATCCACCAGGGTCAACTGGGCCTGGGGAAAGGCGATCGCTAGCGCCAGGCCAGGGAAGCCACCGCCTGTGCCCACATCGATCAGCCGCAGCGGTGCCTGGGCTGCCCCCGATTGCAGTAGGGGCACCAGGGGCCAAAGGCTGTCAAACACCTGGGCTATCCAGAAGTCGTCGTCCTCCACCAGCCGGGTCAAGTTGAGCTTGCTGTTCCATTGGCGCAGCTGCTCCTGCAGGTCGCCAAGCGACTTTTCTTGGGCTGGGCTGGGCTGCCAGCCGAGCTCCTGCCAGAGGGCATTGCCGGTGAGGGTGCGAGCCATCCAGCTTGGCGACGGGTTTCTGATCTCTAGGATCCCGCAGACCGGATCGTTTTCCCGGCGCCCTGCCCTTGGCCAGCTCCCCACCCAGTTATTACACGTTGCTCCAGGTGCCGCAGACCGCCTCGCCCCAGGAGCTACGCCAAGCGTTCCGGGGGCTGAGCAAGCGCTTCCACCCCGACACCACCGTGCTGCCGGCTGGGGAGGCTGCAGTGGCTTTCCAGCAGCTGCAGCAGGCCTATGGGGTGCTGAGCGACCCGGCCCTGCGCCAGCGCTATGACGACCAGCTGCGCCCACCTTCGGTGCCCAGCAGCCCGGTTGCACCGCCCCCGACCATCATTTCTCGGCCTGCTTCGGTGCGGCGTGATCTTTCTGGTGGCGAGTGGCTGGCGCTGCTGCTGCTGGGTTTTGCCCTGGTGTTGAGCTTGGTTCTGGGTGTGGGCGTGGCCTGGATGCGCGGTGCCCAATTGGTGCAATGGCCGAGCTGGTGGCCTGAGGTTGCCCCCACCAACGTGACAGGGTTGGCTTCATGACCGAGATGCCCAGTTCCCAGACACCGCTGTATCACCACCCCCTGCCTGCTCTGGAGCGCTGGCTGGAGCAGTTGGGTGCCAAGCGGCATCGCGCCAATCCCTGCCTTTGGGACCTGCACCGCCCTGAATGGAGCGCCCAGATTGAGCTGGAGGTGGACGAGCTCAAAGTGAGCTGGCATAGCGACGGCCAGGTGTGCGTGCGTCACTTTCCCTATGGCTTGTCGCGGGCCGATGCCGAGGCGGTGATCCTGGCGGGGCCTTAACGGCAGATGCGGCTCTGGCGCTCAGCTGCGCTGGAGAGCGGTCCGCAGTTGACCCAGCGCACAAGGGAGGTTTCAACGTCGGTGAACAGCACCAGCACGCCGCCGCAAAGCAGTACAAGGGCGCCACTTACTAACCAGTGCTGCTTGCTCATCGGTGGGGGTTGGGGCCTGCGCCCATGGCTGCTTTCAGGGTACGGCCCAGATCTTGCGCCTGCCATTGGGCCGCCAGCCCGGAGGCGGTGAGGGGTTCTAAAGGTGGTAGCTGGGCTAGCACCGGCGCTTGGGCCAAGGCGGCCAGGGTGGCGGGATTGTCGGGATGGAGCGGACCATTCAGCACCAGGCCCAACAGGGGAATGGAGCGCTGGCGCAGAGCCTCCACCGACAGCAGGGTGTGGTTGAGGGTGCCCAGGCCGCTGCGGGCGACCAGCAGCACCGGCAGCCCCCAGGCGGCTAGCTGATCGATTTGCAGCCAGTCGCGGCGCAGGGGCACCAGCAGCCCACCGGCGGTCTCAACCACCAATGCTCCGGCAACTGCTGGCAGGGCCAGCCGGGCCGGGTCGATCGTGATGCCCTCTAGTTCGGCGGCCCAGTGGGGTGATACCGGCGTCCGCAGCATGTAGGCCTCCGGTAGCAACCGCTCAGCTGGCAGCTGCAGCAGGGCCTGCAGGCGGCCCGAGTCGCCGCCGCCCTCCAGTCCGCTTTGCACCGGTTTCCAATAGGTGGCCCCGAGCCCCTGCACCACAAGGGCGCTCACTACGGTTTTGCCCACGTCGGTGTCGGTGCCGCAGATCACCAGGGCGTGGCTGCAGCTGCTCATGGGCCGGGTCGCTGACCAAGCAGCAGTAATACTTCCCAGCTGACGCAGCCATCAGCGGTCCAGCAGTGCAGCAGCCGGCGCAACTGGGCCGCACTGAGGCGGCTGGCCCGGCTGGCGCTGGCCCCGAGGCCCTGTAGCTGCTGCAGGAAGCCGAGGCCGCTGCCGTAGGCGCGGCTGAAGCGCAGCCGGCGGCTGTAGGGAGCCATTAGGCCGCCCCGGCTGGCGGCGGCCAGCAGGGCTTCAGCGTCGGGCAGGCTCAGGGCTGTGCAGGGCACTCCTGCAGCCGCGGCGGCCTGGTGCCACTGGGGAAAACTGGCGCTTGTCGGCACCGCCAGGCCAAGCCAGCCCCCTGGCCGCAATTGCTCGCACCAGTGCTGCACTTGAGCTGGGGGATTGTCCAGCCACTGCAACGCGAAACTGGAGGTGAGCAGGGAGGCCTGGCCCAGTTGCTCCGGCAGCCCCCGGTTGAGGTCCCAGCCGAGCTGGCCGCCGGCAGATGCCAGGGGGTTATGGGCTAGTAGTTCGGGGCAGATATCAAGCTGCAGGAGGTCTTCCTGGCATCCCTGAGCCCGCAGCGCCTGCCCCACCAGCCCGCTGCCGGCGCCCAGATCGGCCCGGGGGCCGGCGCCCAAGTGGAGGTGCGCGCATAGGTGGGCCAGGCGCCAGGCCACACCCTGTTGCAGGCGGGCATGGCGGGCGTAGCCGGCGGCATGGCGGCCGAAGCGGCTGCTCACCTGCGCGCTGAATACATGGCTGCCTAGCAGATTTGCGTTCATGGCAGGCCCTCTATCCAGCCACACACGGTGGGCACTAGGGCCGGGCTGAGCAGGCAATGCCCCACGCCCGCCAGCACTAAGGTGTCGGCGGCGGGTAGGAGGCTGCGCAGTTGCTGGCGGGCTTGTGGATCCACGATCTGATCCTCGCCGCCCTCCACTATCAACACCCGCGCCTGGAGCGGGAAGCCAGTCGGTAGCCCCGCCGTGGCCGCCAACAGGTTTAGATCTTCCGCCAGCCTCTGGCGGCCAGATGCATCAAGGGGGGCGGCGGCGATGCCAGTTAGCAGCAGGCTTGGGGGCTGGGGGGCTGCGGCGCGCTCCATGAAGGTTTGCAGCATGGTGCTGGCTTCCGGGCCGGCCAGCTGACTTGCCATGGCCGCTACGGCGCTGCGCAGCCGGCGGCCGCCGGGTCCCTCGGGCACAAAGCGGCCAAAGCTGGCCAGCAGAACCACCGCATCGGCCTGGGCCAGCACGGCGGCGGGCAGCAGATGGGGGCCCAGCGAGTGGGCGATCACCAGCTTCAGCCCCGGGCCGCTCTGCCAGTCCACCGGCCTGGGCGCTTGCCCGCCGTAGCCCCGTTCGCCGCACTGCCACGCCCAGCCGCGGGCGCTCCAGGCGCTGTGGAATAGTTCCCAGCCCTGGGCATCGCCGGCCCATCCGTGCATGGCGATCAGCTGCATGCAGGACTCCCCAGAGCTGTGAGCAATCGCTCCAATGTGCCCGCCGGTAGGTCGTGGCGCAGCACCAGCCGCAGCCGCGCCGTGCCTTCAGGCACGGTGGGGGGGCGGATGGCCACGCTCAATAGGCCGGCTGCTTCTAAGCGTTGTTGCAGCGCGAGAGCCCGGCGATCGTCGCCCACCAGCAGCGGCAGGATCGGCCCGGTGCCTGGCGGCCGCGGCCAGCCGGCCGCTTCCAGACAAGCGCGCCAACGGGCGGCTCGCTGCAGCAGGGCCTCGCTGCGGGGTTCGGCTTGAATCAGGGCCAGGGCAGCCAGGGCGCCGGCGGCCAAAGCTGGGGCTAGGGCCGTGGTGTAGCGGAAGGCGCCGCTGGATTGCAGCAGCCAGTCCCCCACCAGGGCATCGCCGGCCAGAAAGGCCCCGCCGCCACCAAAAGCCTTGCCGAAGGTGCCGCTGATCAGGGCGATTTCGGGCTGGTTGTGGCCCAACCCCCGTCCGCCGGGGCCGAGCACTCCCAGGGCATGGGCCTCATCGAGCAGTAGGGCGGCGCCGTGTTCGTCGCAGAGGGCCGTCAGGACCGCCACATCCGCACTGGTGCCCTGCATCGAGAACAGGCTCTCGCTCAGCACCAGCAGCCGCTGCCCGGGAGCGCGCCGTCGGGCTGCTTGCAGCTGGGAGTCGAGCTGGGCCAGGTCGTTGTGGGCGAAGCGTTGCAGCCGGGCACCGCTGGCGCGCACCCCGGTGAGCAGGGAGTGGTGGATCAGCCGGTCGGCCAGCACCAGGCTGTGGCGATCGGCCAGGGCCCCTACCGCCGCCAGGTTTGCCTGAAAGCCGCTGGGGAATAGCAGTACCTTCTCGCGCCCCAGCCAGGCAGCCAGCGCTGCCTCCAGCTCGCCATGCACCGGCCGACTGCCGCTCACCAGCCGCGAGGCTCCGGCCCCCAGTCCCTGGCTGGCCACGGCGGCCTGGGCGGCTGCCACCACCCCGGGGTGACGGCTCAGGCCCAGGTAGTCGTTGCTGGCTAGATCCAGCAGGGGGACACTCCTGCTACAGGGAGTTGCCAGATCAAGGGTGGCGGCGGTGGCGGCGGGGGCAAAGCTGCGCAGGCCGCGGCGGCGCTGGGGGGGGATGGCTGCAAGTTGACGCCGCAATTCATCCCGCCAGCTGGCGGCTCTTTCCCCTGAGGGGGGCGAGGTGGTGCCGGGTTGTGTCAACGACCGGACAGTGCTGCGCAAACGCTAAATCCGAGCTTGTGCCAAGGAGACAGGGGGGGCACTTAAACAAAGCAATGGCATTGAACTGGCCAAGACCATCTCTTCAGGACTTTCTGCCGGCGTTCAACGCCTTGTTGCACAAAGTCAAATTGCTGTTTCACCATGCCCCCACCCCGGCCTTCAGCTCTAGTTTCTGCGGCCAGCCCCAGCTTCCGAGGCCATTTGGGGGTGCGGCTCGACCCCGAACTGGAGGCGAGTTTGCAGCTGGTGGCAGGTCAGATCGGGTGCAGTCTCAGCGTTTGCGTGCGTCGTGCCCTGCGTTTGTATCTGCGCCAATTTCGCGACGGCGAGGAATGTCGACGCCAGTCGCGCCTTGTAGCCAGGCAGGAGGGCCGGGATCAGCAGTTGGCCCGATTGCCCAACTGGTGCGATTGGACCGCATGACTCCCCCGCTTTTACGGAGGGGCTCGGTGGTGCGGCTCGGCAATCCGATTGCTAGTGGCGATCCCCAGCGGTTGCTGGCTGTGGTGGTTCAGGCTGATCGCTGGCTAGCGAGTCACCCCAGCATCTGTTGCTGCCCCATCACCAGTCGGTTGGTGGCTGCGCCGCTGTTTCGTCTTTCCCTGGAGCCTTCGCTTGCCAACGGGCTGCCCAGCTCGTCCCAGCTAATGGTCGACAAACTTTTTACAGCTGCGCAACAGCAGGTGCGCCAGGTGGTCGGAGTTTTAGAGGGTCAAGAGCTGGCGTTGTTGGAACGGGCGCTGCGCCAGTGGCTTGAGCTGGCCTGAGGCGGATCAGGCTCCTCCCTCATAGGATGGCTTGATGATCCAGCTTAAATAGCAGCGTGCCTGAAACGGCGCCCAATGGGCTGGATCCTGTAGCAATTTTCCCCTTCCCGCTCGACGACTTCCAGCTCGAGGCGATCGACGCGCTCAACCAGGGCCACTCGGTAGTGGTGAGCGCCCCCACGGGCTCCGGTAAGACCTTGGTGGGTGAATACGCCATCTACCGCGCTCTGGCCCATGGCCAGAAAGTTTTTTACACCACGCCGCTGAAGGCGCTCTCTAACCAGAAACTGCGCGATTTTCGTGAGCAGTTTGGTGCCGACAAGGTGGGGCTGCTCACCGGTGATATGAGCCTCAACCGGGAGGCCCAGGTGGTGGTGATGACCACCGAGATCTTCCGCAACATGCTCTACGCGGCAGCAGATGCGGGAGATGACCCCCTGGAGGGCGTGGAGGCGGTGGTGCTCGATGAGTGCCACTACATGAACGATTCCCAGCGCGGCACCGTCTGGGAGGAGTCGATCATTCACTGCCCGCTGCCGATTCAATTGGTGGCGCTTTCGGCAACGGTGGCCAATGCCGGCCAGCTCACCGACTGGATCGAGAGAGTGCATGGGCCCACCCAGCTAGTGCTCAGTGACCACCGGCCGGTGCCGCTGGCCTTCAGCTTTTGCAGTGCCAAGGGGCTGCACCCCCTCCTCAACGACGAGGGCACCGGGCTCCATCCCAACTGCAAGGTGTGGCGCGCCCCCAAGGGCAGCCAGCGCAAGGGCCCGAAAACACCGAAACCGCCCCAGCCCGAGGCTCCCCCCCTAGGTTTTGTGGTGGCCCAAATGGCGGAGCGCGACATGCTGCCGGCCATTTACTTCATCTTCAGTCGCCGCGGTTGCGATAAGGGCGTCAAGGAGCTGGGCAAGGCCGCCCTGGTAACCGCTGCTGAACAGGGGCGCATCAAGGCCCGCCTGGATCTATTTGTGGCAACGACCCCCGAGGCGGTGAGGGAAGGCGGTCACGCCGAGGCCCTGCTGAGGGGCATTGCCGCCCACCATGCCGGCGTATTGCCGGCCTGGAAGGAGCTGATCGAGGAGCTGTTCCAGCAGGGGCTGATCAAGGTGGTGTTTGCCACCGAAACCCTGGCCGCCGGCATCAACATGCCGGCTCGCACCACAGTGATTTCGGCGCTGAGCAAGCGCACCGAGCGAGGCCACCGCCCCTTGATGGGCAGTGAGTTTTTGCAGATGGCGGGTCGGGCCGGCCGGCGCGGCCTCGATATCCAGGGCTACGTGGTGACTGTGCAGAGCCGCTTTGAAGGTGTGCGTGAAGCGGGCCAGCTCGCTACTGCGCCAGCCGATCCGCTGGTCAGCCAGTTCATGCCCAGCTACGGCATGGTGCTCAACCTCTTGCAGCGCTATGACCTGGCTAAGGCCAAGGAGCTGGTTGAACGCAGTTTTGGCCGCTACCTGGCCACCCTCGATTTAGTCGAGGACGAGGCCCGCATCGCCCAGTTGATGCAGCAGCTCGAAGGCCTGGAAGATGGCTCCGGCGAGGTGCCCTGGGACGACTTCGAGGACTACGAAAAGCAGCGAGCTCACCTGCGCGAAGAGAGGCGCATTTTGCGGATCTTGCAGCAGCAGGCCGAGGAAACCGTTGCTCACGAGCTCACCTTGGCGTTGCAATTCGCCAGCGAGGGCACTTTGGTGAGCCTCAAGGCACCCCAGTTGCGCGGCCGGGTGACGCCGGCGGTGATTGTGGAGAAGGTGAAGGGGCCGGGTCAGTTTCCTTTGCTCAAGTGCCTCACAGACGAGAACCTTTGGCTGTTGCTGCCCTGCCACGGGGTGGTGAGCTTGCACGCCGAGCTCAGTTGCCTGCAGGTGAGCCAGGTGGATCCCCCCGAGTTGCGCCAGCTTGGTGAGTTGCGCCATGGCGATCAGGCCAGCGGCGGTTTGGCCCTTGCCGTTGCCCACATGGCCAGTCGCCACGACATGGCTACCCCCCAGTACGACCTGGCGGGTGAGGTGCAGGACCAGGCCCAGCAGGTGCAGCAGCTGGAGGAAGGCCTGGAGCTGCATCCGGCCCACCGCTGGGGCGACCGCCGCCAGCTCAAGAAGCACCGCCGCCGTATGGAGGAGTTGCAGCTGGAGATCGAGGAGCGCCAGCAGCTGCTGCACTTCCGCTCTAATCGCCACTGGGATACGTTCCTGGCGTTGATTGAGGTGTTGCGCTTCTTTGGTGCTCTGGCGGGAGCTGATGGCCTGGAGCCCACCGAGGTGGGCCGCACCGTGGCCGCCCTGCGCGGCGACAACGAGCTGTGGCTGGGACTGTCGCTGATGAGCGGCCACCTCGATGAGCTCGATCCGCCCCAGCTGGCGGCGGTGTTTGAAGCCATCTCCACCGAAGTCAACCGGCCCGATCTGTGGTGCGGCTACCCGCCGCCACCGGCTGCCGAGGAGGCCCTGCATGATCTGCGCGGCCTGCGCCGCGAGCTGGAGCGTCAGCAGGAGCACGCCAAGGTCAACTTCCCGCTTTGGTGGGAGCCCGAGCTGATGGGTTTAGTGCACGCCTGGGCTAAAGGTGCCAGCTGGAGTGACATGATTGCCAACACCTCCCTCGACGAGGGTGATGTGGTGCGGATCCTGCGCCGCACCGTGGATTTGCTGGCCCAAGTGCCCTACTGCGAGGCGATTAGCGAGCAGCTGCGCAGCAAGGCCCGCGCTGCCCTCAAATCGATCAATCGCTTCCCGGTTTGCGAGATCGAGGATTTGTTTACTAGTGGCAAGGGTCAGTTGGATCCGGCGATCGAGCGCCCGATTCCGTGATCAATCCCGCCCGCATTCGCATCATTGCCGTCGGCAAGGTGCGCAAGGCCTGGGTGAGCGAAGGGGTAGCGCTGTACCGCAAGCGGCTCCCAGGCCTGGAGATCTTGGAGCTGAGGGACGGTGGCATGGCCCGCGAGGCGGAGGCCATATCCGCTGAGCTGCGCGGCGGCGAGCAGTTGGTGGCCCTGTGCGAGGAGGGCCAGAGCTACGACTCGTTGGCCTTCGCTAAGGCGCTTGAAGGCTCTGGCTCTGAGCGGCTGGCGTTTGTGATCGGTGGGGCCGATGGCCTCGACCCGGAGCTCAAGGAGCAGGCCCACTGGCGCCTCAGCCTCTCGCCGCTGACCTTCCCCCATGAGTTGGCGCGGTTACTGCTGCTCGAGCAGCTCTATCGGGCCAGTTCGATTCAGCAGGGCGGGCCGTATCACCGCGCCGGCGCTTGACTGGGGTGGTGCTTAAGCCCCGCGATGACCACGATCAACAGCCGCTACGACGGAGCCCTGCGCTGCCACTCCAGCCACGGGCCTTCGGGGTGTGATCTTGAGACCGATGCCCCCACCGATAACCAGGGCAAGGGGGAGCGCTTCTCGCCCACCGATCTGGTGGCCACGGCCCTGAGCACCTGCATCCTGACGATCCTGGGGATTGTTGCCGAGCGCCACGGTTGGCCGCTGCAGGGGGCCAGCGCTCGGATTGAAAAAACCATGACCGCCGAGGCACCACGGCGCATTGCCCTACTGGAGGTCTGGATCAGCTTGCCCCCGAGTCTGAGCGAGCAGCAGCGGCATGTGCTGCGTTTGGCCGGTGAAAGCTGCCCGGTGAAGCTGAGCCTGGAGGGGTCTGTACCGATGCGGCTGCACTGGGCCTGAACTGTCTGCCAGCTCAAATCTCTAGCTCAAATCCCCAGTCGCTGCCAGATCACACCCAGGTTGGCCTGATGTAGATCGGTGCTGAAACACTCAGCCAGCTGCTCAGAGCTGAGCTTGCCCGTCACCTCGCCATCGGCTTCAAGGTTGGCGCGGAAGTTGCCGCCGTCTTTGTTCCAGGCGCTGTGGGCGTTGCGCTGCACGATCCGATAGGCGTCTTCGCGGTTAATGCCGCTTTCTACCAGCGCTAGCAGCACCCGCTGGCTGAACACCACCCCTCCGTACACATTCATGTTGCGGGCCATGTTGTCTGGGTAGACCCCTAGGCCCTTCACTACCTCGGTCATCTCCCGCAGCATGAAGTGCAGGGTGGCGGAGCAGTCGGGCAGCATCATCCGCTCCACCGAGCTGTGGCTGATGTCGCGCTCGTGCCATAGGGCGCAGTTTTCCAGGGCCGCCACCACGTAGCTGCGCAGCACCCGGGCCAGGCCGCTGATGCGCTCGCTGCGGATCGGGTTGCGCTTGTGGGGCATGGCCGAGCTGCCTTTTTGCCCCTTGGCGAAATTCTCTTCCACCTCGAGCACGTCGGTGCGCTGCAGGTTGCGGATCTCGGTGGAGAAGCGCTCAAGAGCCGCGCCCACCAAAGCGAGCGTTTGCACGTATTCGGCGTGGCGATCGCGGGCGATCACCTGGGTGCTGGCCGTATCCGGCTCCAGGCCGAGCTTGGCGCAGGCGATGGCCTCCACCTGGGGGTCGGTGTTGGCGTAGGTGCCCATGGCGCCGCTGATCTGGCCCACGCTCACCACCCGCTCCAAGCGCTCGAGACGCTCGCGGTTGCGCTCCACCTCGGCCAGCCAGCCGGCCAGCTTGAAGCCGAAGCTGATCGGCTCGCCGTGGATGGCATGGCTGCGGCCGATCATCACCGTGCCCTTGTGCTCGCGGGCTAGAGACCTAAGTGCATCAGCGAGTGCGTCGAGCTCGGCGCGCAGCAGCGCCACCGACGCTTTCATCTGCAGGGCCAGGCCCGTGTCGAGCACGTCGGAGCTGGTCATGCCCACGTGGATGTAGCGGCCCGCATCCCCCACGTGCTCGTTGACGTTGGTAAGGAAGGCGATCACGTCGTGGCGAACCTCGGCCTCGATCTCGAGGATCCGCTCTACTGAAAATCTGGCTTTCGCCTTAATCGTTGCAACCGCTTCAGCAGGCACTCGCCCCAACTCACAGTTGGCCTCGGTGGCGGCGATCTCCACGTCGAGCCAGCTCTGAAACTTGGCCTCTTCACTCCAGAGGTTGCCCATCTCGGGCAGGGTATAACGCTCGATCAAGGCCGCGTCTGGCTCACGTCCAGACCAATGTATGGGTGCGCCCCTGCTGCCCTCTTAGGCAGCCGTCGTTAGGCGCTGGTGCTCCACCTCCCAATGCACCTGCTGGCCCCAGGCCTGCTGCCGCACCCAGCAGCGACCGCCACGGCACTGGATCAGCTGGAAGGGGGGTAGGTCGGAGGGTTGATTGCGCAGTTTGACGAAGCTGCCTGGATAGAGCAGTTCCAGCACATTGGCTGCAGGATTTGCGGTCCGGATTGGGGTGGCCATCGGTGCCGGATCAACTTATGGGCGCCATCCTCTGCTGGGTTTTGGTGCGGAGGCAGAGATGCTTGGAATCTGTTCCGTTTGCGTTGTGGTTTGATCACAAAACGTGGAGCGCCATGGCCCGCAAGCAACGACTGGATTTGGAGCTCGTGGCCCGCGGCCTGGCGGCTAGCCGTCAGCAGGCCCAGCAATTGATTAGGGCCGGGCGGGTGCGCCATGGCGACAAAGTGCTCGATAAACCAGGCACCGAGGTGCTGCCGGAGGCGGAGCTGCTGGTGCAGCAGCTTCCCCGCTACGTATCAAGGGGTGGCGAAAAGCTGGTGCGGGCCCTGGAGGCCTTCCCCATCGCCGTGCAGGGGCGCGTTTGCCTTGATGGCGGCATCTCCACTGGCGGCTTCAGCGATTGTCTGCTTCAGCACGGGGCCTGCCGCATTTACGGAATTGATGTGGGCTACGGCCAGACGGCCTGGAGCCTGCGCAGTGATCCTCGGGTAGTGCTCAAGGAGCGCACCAACCTGCGTCACCTCACCCCGGCCGAGCTCTATGGGCCCGAGGACCCCTGGCCCGATCTAGCGGTGGCCGATGTGTCGTTCATTGCCCTGGCCTTGGTGCTGCCGGCGCTGCTGGCGCTGGTGCAACCCCAAGCACCCGTGGATCTGCTGCTGCTGGTTAAACCCCAGTTTGAGGTGGGCAAGGGCCGGGTGGGCAAGGGTGGGGTGGTGCGTGATCCGGTTGCCCACTGCGATGCCATCGAAGGGGTGATCACCGCGGCCACTGGCCTGGGCTTGGTGGCTTGCGGCCTGGTGGCCTCACCAATCACCGGACCTGCCGGCAACCACGAATACCTGCTCTGGCTGCGGCGCTCCGATTGCGATGGGCAGGTCGGAATGGGTGATGTTGCAGGTGATGTTTTTGAGCCTGTTGAACAGCTTGTTGAACCAGCCCACAGCGACCCAAAATTCAGCTCTGCACCAATAAGCCCTGCGCCAATAAGCCCAGAGCAAATAAAAACCCTGGTAGCCAGCACGCTGACCCCCAGGGCATAAAAGCAAAAGGGGTGCTGGCGCTCAGATGGCGCCGCTGTCCCGATCACCGGTGCGAATTCGAATGACCGAATCAATTGTGCTCACGAAGATTTTGCCGTCGCCGATTTCGCCGGTGCGGGCAGCGTCTTGAACGGCGCTCACCACGGTGTCTACCTTGTCGTCATCGACAACGATCTCCAATTTGAGCTTCTGGAGGAATTCGACGGTGAATTCAGAGCCGCGGTAGCGCTCCACCTGGCCCTTTTGACGGCCAAAACCCCGCACTTCGCTCACGGTCATGCCCACGATCCCCGCATTGACCAGGGCGACCTTGACGTCCTCGAGCTTGAAGGGACGAATGATGGCCTCAATTTTTTTCATAGGAACAGCTCGGGCTAGGTAGGAAGTCTCTCAGGAAATCCCTGCCGATGGTAGGGAGTAATGCCATTAGGCCCGAGCTTTGTGGGGGTCGTCGTAGCGGTTGCTACCGGTCAGGGCAGCTGTTGGCTGCGGCCACTTTCCTTAAGATCGCCTAGTGGCACTGACCCTTTCCCTTTCCTTGCTCCGATGTCTTCCAGCCCAGCTTCTGCCAGCGCGTCCTCCCTCACCCAGACGCCTATGTATGGCGAGCGGGCCATCGCTGAAGCGGAGCTGATCTGTTTTGACAATCCCAGGCCTGGCCGTGCCTACGAGATTTCGATCGAGCTACCGGAGTTCACCTGTAAGTGCCCATTTTCCGGCTACCCCGATTTTGCGGTGTTGCGCCTGATCTACCAGCCCGGCCCCCGGGTGGTGGAGCTCAAGGCGATCAAGCTCTACGTAAACAGCTACCGCGACCGCTCCATTTCCCATGAAGAGGTGACCAATCGCATCTTGGATGATCTGGTTGCCGCCACCGATCCCCAGTGGATGCAGCTGGAGGCTGATTTTCACCCCCGCGGCAACGTTCACACCGTGGTGCGCGTCAGCCACGGCACGCGGCTGGATTGTTAGAGCTGGGCGAGCATCTGGGGCAGCTCGGCAGCGAAGCCGGTGAGATTGCGGTTGCAGAGTCCGGCCACGTGCAGCTGACCGGCTTGGCCGTATGGCTGCTCAGCGATGGCCCATAGCTGACGCGTAGCAAGCAAGCTCAGCCCACCGCCGGCAAGGGCGATCGCAAATCCTGCATAAACCAAAGGCACGCCCGGATCCCGCTTCAGCAGGATGCCACTGGCGGGCAGCACGCTTTCAACCCGTATCGGCAGCCCCTTCACTTCCACCGCTGGGCCCCCTGGAGCTAGGCGAGCTAGGGAGATTCCGTCGGCGCCGTAGATCTCCACAGGCCCTTGTTCGCTGCCCAGGCTAAGCAGCACCGGCTCGCTGCCATCGGGACGGGTGGGCAGCACGATGCCCCAAATCTGTTCGCCTAGCTGAGGAAAGCTCTGTAGCGGTAGCTCCAGCAGGGGGCTTTTGCCCAGTTGCAGGCTGATGGTGGCCAGGGCCCAGTCGGCTTGATACAGGGTGACTCCCTGGAAGCGCAGCGGATGGTTGACGCTGATCTCGGCCTGCTTCAGCAGGCTGCCGCCGCTGCCATCTCCTTCCAAGATGCGCAACTGGGAGGTGAATTGCTCAGGTCGCCCGGCGGGATCGCGCTGGATTGAAAAGTGGTCGAGGGCGAGGGTGAGTTGGCTGCTGCCCCGGCTGTCCATCAGCTCCAGGCTGCGGCCGGGGGCCAGGTATTGCTCAGCCCGTTGCCCCCCAAGCGCCCCCCAGGCGGCCCCGAGCATCAGCACCACCATGCCGGCGTGCACCAGCAGGGGCCCGACCCGGCCCAGCAGCCCCTTGCGGGCGGCTAGGCGGTCGTCGTGGCGCTGAATTTGCCAGCCCTGGCTCTGCAGTAGTCCGGCCAGCTGATCGAGGCTCGCCGTGGGGGTGTCGGTGCTGAGGGTTTCGGCCACGCTCAGCTTGCTGAGTTGGCGGGGGGAGCTGTAGTCGATCCAGCGCAGGGCGGCCTGCAGGGCGGGCCACTGGCGGCGCCAGCTGCACAGCAGCAGGGCTAGGGCCAGCCAGGCCAGCAGCCCCAGGAACCAGCCGCTGGAATACACATGGTCGAGCTGCAGGGCCAGCACCCCATCAGCGTTCAGCAGTCCAAGCCAGGGCTGGGGGTCGTAGAGCCGGTGGTAGAGCTCGGCTGGTTCCCGCTGGGGGATGGCCGTGCCGACGCCACTGGTGATGGCAATCACCAGCAGTAGCACGATCGCTACCCGCAGATCGGAGATCCAGCCCACAAGTCGCAGCAAGGCTTTCATCGCCAGTTGGCCACCAGGGTTAGGGCGCCGGTGGTCACCAGCACCACGCCGCTGATCGGGGGAACCCATTGGCCCATCCGCCTCAGGCTCAGCAAGCCCGGCAGGCTGGCGGCCGCCGTGCCGGCCAGCAGCAGCGGCACCACCTGACCGGCTCCAAAGCTGGTGAGCAGCAACATGCCTACCAGTGGCTTGCCGTTTTGGGCCATCCAGGCCAGCAGCACGGCCAGCACAGGGGTGGTGCAGGGTGTGGCGGCCAGACCAAAAGCTAGGCCTGCGGCTATAGGAGCCAGGGGGGCTGGCACCCGGCGCCTCCAGATTTCAGGATCGGGTCCAGCGGGCAGGGGCAGCTTCAGCAGGCCCAGCAGGTTTAGGCCCATCAGCAGGGCAAGCACAGCCACCACCGTGGGAATCAGCCCGGGGATTTGGCCGTAGATCCGGCCCAGTAGGCCGCTAACCAGGCCCAGCAGCACCAGGGAGGCCACGATGCCGGCCGCAAAGCTGAGGCTGCGCTGCCAGGGAGCCTGGCTGGGCTTAACGCCGGGCGTGCCGCCAAAGCCAGCCAGATAGGCAAGGGTGACTGGCAAAAGCGACAGGGAGCAGGGCCCCAGGCTCGTGAGCAGGCCGCCAGCAAACACAACCCCAATGGTGGTGGGGGTGGGACTGGCCAGGGAGTGCTGCAGCAGCGCCTCGCTGCTGCGGGCCCAATCGGCCAGTTGGGGCCCAAAACTGATCATGTAATCAGCCTATCGGGCAGCTGCGGTGCGCCGGCGCCGGGGGGTAGGGGCAAGACCGCCTGCCTCCAGCGAGCAGCGGATCAATAGGCCGCAAACAAGCAGGCTGGCCATCAAGGAGTTGCCGCCGTAGCTGATCAGTGGCAGTGGCAGGCCGGTGGTGGGCATGGCACCGCTGGCTACGGCGATATTGAGGATGGATTGGCCCACCAGCAAGGTGGTGCAGCCGATGGCGATCAGGCGCTGCTGGTTGCTGCGGCAGCTGAGGGCAACCCTCAGGCCCACAAAGCCAAACAGCAGAAAAAACAGCAGCAGCACCGCCGAGCCCACGAAGCCAAATTCCTCAGCAAACACTGCAAAAATAAAATCCGTGCTCTGGATCGGCAGGTATTGCAGCTTCTGGGTGGATAGGCCAAATCCCTCGCCTAGGAAGCCTCCTGAGCCGATCGCCATCAAGCTCTGCACCAGTTGGTAGCCGTCCCCCTGGGCATCCCGCCAGGGATCCAGGAAGGACACCACCCGCAAACGTTGGTATTCGTTGATCATGATGCTGGCGCTGCCAAGCAGCCCTCCCGCTCCGGCTGCCCCGAGCAGCATGGGTAGGGGCAGGCCCCCGGCCAGGGCCATCAGCCAGAGCAGCAGCCCGGATAGGGCGGCGGTGCTGAGGTTTGGTTGCTTGAGGATCAGCAGGATCAGGGCCCCAAATGCCCCTAGCCAGAGCAGTTTCTGGTCGTTGCCGATGCGCTTCCAGTGGGCGAAAAGGGCAGCGCCCTGCAACACCACAAAAGGCTTGACCAATTCCGATGGCTGCAGCTGTACCGGTCCAAGCACCAGCCAGCGACTGGCGCCGTTGACAGTGCTGCCCATCACCAGGGTGGCTGCGACCAGAACGATCCCAACGCACAACCCCAGCGGTGCCAGGTGCAGCCAGCGCCGCAGGCTGGTGCGCAGGCCAAGCCAGAGCAGCCCCCAGCTGGCAGCCATCCAAATCAACTGGCGCTTGAGATAAAAGGCGCCGTCACCCATCTCCCGTTCAGCTACCCACCAACTGGCGGAGGTGAGCACCAGTAGTCCGATCACGCTCCAGAGCGCCACCATGCCCAGAAGCAATCTGGCCTCTGCTGGCCACTGGGACCAGGGCAACGGCAGCAGCGCCCCAGCCTTCGGGGTACCGCTGACTGCGTCGCGGTGGGGGGTTTGAGTTGCGGTACGGGCCAATGCTGGAATTGGGGAGTGGCAGAGGTGGGGCCATCGTCAACCCATTGAGCCGTGAGTGGGTGGGTGTTGTCGACCCCTGCCAACCAGAGTCAAACAATAAAAAAGCCCGGCATCTGCCGAGCTTGGGGAGAAACGAAAGGTACTGAATATCAGTTGCCGACGTTCTGTTGGCGACGCCCAGTGGCTAGTTCCACTTTGAGGATCTTGCCGCCCTGTTTCATGATCCGCTGCTGCTCAGCGAACCAGCTGTCGTAGGGCACCCATTTCGTGAAATAGGTGTTTTGAAGCTCACGCTGGGAGCGGCTCTTTTCCGGGCAAGGAATGCAAGCCGTGATCTTGAACAGACGCATGGAGATGATCCTCGGGTGTGCCGATGGCAGGGATCAGTTGCCCAGGCCGGAGCAGATGTAGTCGAAGTAGACGGCCATTTCACGGCCGGCATCAGGACCCACCAGGGAAGCGGTGGTTTCCTTCATGGCCTGGATGGATTGGACGGTGGCACCAATGGGTACACCCAGGGAGTTGTAGGTCTCCTTGAGACCATTCAAAACCCGCTCATCGAGGATGGAGGTATCCCCAGCCAGCATGGCGTAGGTGGCGTAGCGCAGGTAGTAATCCAGATCGCGGATGCAGGCTGCATAGCGACGGGTGGTGTACATGTTGCCGCCCGGACGGGTGATGTCCGAATACAGCAGCGACTTGGCTACAGCCTCTTTGATGATGGCCGAACCATTGGCGCTGATTGTGGCAGCGGCGCGGACGCGCAGCTCACCACTGGCGAAGTACTGCTCCAGGCGGCCCATGGCGGAGCCGTCCAGGTACAGGCCCTGAACGTCGGCCTGGTTAATGACGTTGGTGATCGCGTCTTGCATGAATCCGGCTGTGGTGGCGGGGAGTAGTAAAAGAACGCTGCCTCAGGAGAGGGCGCCAATGACGTAGTCGAAGTAGAAGCCGGCTTCTTCAGCGTCAGAGCCGGTGAGTAGGCCCATGGCGGCGTTCTTCATTTCCCGCACGGACTCAGCCATGGCATCGAGGGGAGTGCCGAGGGAGCGATACATCTCCTTGGCTCCGATGATGCCAATCTCTTCGATGGGCGTCACGTCGCCGGCGATGATCCCGTAGGTCACCAAGCGCAGGTAGTAATCCATGTCGCGGAGACACGAAGCGGTCATCTCCTCGCCGTAGGCGTTGCCGCCGGGGGAGATCACGTCGGGACGCCGCTGGAACAGGGCGCCACCAGCGGTTTTGACGATGCGCTCGCGGCTTTCGCTCAGCACCTGGGCTACGCGAAGACGACGTTGACCAGCGCCCACGAAGGACTTGATCTGGTCGAGTTCGCCAGGGCTGAGATAGCGGGCTTCGGCGTCCGCGTTGATGATCGAGTTGGAGACGATGCTCATGCAGTTCTGCCTCGAAACAAGCGGCCGCCATGACGGAGACCGATATCCGGTGGGTAAGGGGGAAGGATCGACTTGCGCCGATCGCCGAATCATTCTGCGGCAAAGCCCCTCGCTGCTCCCTTGGCGGTAACAGTTCTTCATGGCGTTTATGCTTGAAAAACCCCTTGCGCCGCAATGGCTTTGGCCAATGTTGTTGATAGCGGCTTGGCGCAGCAATTGTTCATCATTCTGTTTGGCTATTCGCCCCCGCTTGTTTCGACTTGCGG
Source organism: Synechococcus sp. CS-1330 (assembly GCA_025128025.1). Lineage (GTDB taxonomy): Bacteria > Cyanobacteriota > Cyanobacteriia > PCC-6307 > Cyanobiaceae > Cyanobium_A. The sequence goes on along the minus strand of JAHLYR010000007.1, from coordinate 145,475 downwards.
CTCAACTTTTGCGACAATTGTTATCTTGATAACAAAAAACCCCCCGAAGTATCTCCGGGAGGCTGGGCTTGATTTGGCGTTTATGGCTCAGATTGCGGCCTTGGGTCCGGGGGTTAGTCCCGCATTGCCGCCATAGAGCTGGGCGGTGCGGTTGACCGTGATCAGAGGAATGCCGTCGGCGCTGGCCAGGCCCCTTAGATATGGAACCGTATTTTGGCCAAAACTTTCGGCATATTCCTGGCTGCCCAACAGAGTTTCGATGGCCGCCAGCTGGCCCCGGCTGGACCTGGTTCCCAGGTATGCACTCACCTCATCGGGTTGGGCAGCTCGACCGAGCAGGGCGAGATAGGCCGCTGAAGCAGCGCGCAGGGGTGCCATGCGGTTGAGGCGTTGCTGGAAAAGGTCGCTGCCAGCTACTTGGCTAACCAGCTCCGCCACCGTGAGTTGCTGGTTGCGGAATTGGGATTCCATGTCTCCCAGTCGTTCGGCTGCAAATGGAACTCGGTTCAGCAGTTGCTTGTAGACGCTTTCCAGCGCTTCCTGAACCTCTGTTTCACTATTGGTGCGGCCAAGTTGTACGGGGCGCCCCACGCTTTGGCGGCGGCTGAAACCTTGGGGCCTTCCTGGCTGGATCGCCTTTGCCATGGCAGCGCCCGGCTGGTTGGCAAGGCCCGTGGTTTGACCGCTGCCGATTGCTGCCCGCCAGCCGCCTGTGATGGCAGGCCGAGTGGCTGCAGCTACGCCGCCCCTGGCTGGGCTTGAGATCCAGAAGCCGGTGGTGGTTGCGGGGGTGCGGTTCCAGCGGCGGCTGGGCTCGGGTGCTTGGCGAATGCTGCCCGGTCCGGCGGTGCCACTGCCTTGGGGTGGCGCCATGGTTTCGCCTCCCACGATCTGGGCTGTCCAGCCCCCCACGATCATTTGGCGGCGCGCCGGCAGGTTGCGATTGGTCAGATCGCTGGTGGTGCGCAGGGTTTGGACTGCGGCCACGTCGGGGCGCTTGCCCGGTGTGAGGTCGGCGTAGGCAGAGGCATCGAAGGGGCGGTTGAGGCCGGGCACCTTGCGAGCATTGCGATCAGTAGCGGTGACAAAACGCTCGTAGGGGACTGTGTCTTCGCCGTAGGTTTCGTTGTATTCGCGGCTGTTCAGAATCCCATCTACGACCCCATAGAAGCCGCTGCGGGCAGCGGTATCGAAGTAGGCGTCAATTTCCCATCGCCCGAAGGTTGGGCGACCTAGCAGCCGGCGATGCATCACTTCGATAGCCTTGGTGATGTAAAGGCCGCTCCAATAACGGCGGCGGAAGGCCTTGGAACGGGCGACCTGGCGGATGAACTCCCGCAGGCTGATGTCGCCGTTCTCGAGCTTGATTTCCTCAACCTTATTGCGCTCTCCGGCATAGCCAGCAGTGCCTAAAACTTGCACATAGACCGCATTAATAACGGCCTGGGTGCTGGCTTCAGTGCCACGGATGCTGGGTTGGCCGCCGCGGCGGGGCACGGAGCTGCCGCCGGTAGCAATCTGCTGGAGGCGTACAACCTTTGGACCCACCCTGCGGGGCTTGGCCTTGCGGAACTGGGCGCTGTCCATCTGGCCAGGCTGGGCCAGGCCATTGCCAATCAGGATGCGGCGGCTGTCGTAGCCGTAGGGCGCTGGCCGGGTTGCCACTGAGGCGGTGCCGGAAGGGAAAATCGCGCCGTAGTTGAGGGCCAGGGGATCGTTACCGCCGCCGTAGACGTGCTGATCGGCGAAGGGTTGGCGATAGGAGGCGTAGAGGGTGACGTATTGGGGTGCGCCTTCAAAGGGTGCGCTGAAGCGGAATAGCTTGCGGTTTGATCCCCAGCCGGCACTCTCCTGGGCTTCTTCACCGAGATCTCGCAGGTAGGGCACGGTTTCCTCGCCGAACACCCGGGCGTATTCCAGGGTGTTGATCAGGGAATCCACTAGGCCATTAAGGCCTTGGACGCTGACGATGTCGAAGTAGCGGGTGAATTCCTCGCGTGAGCTGATGCCGCGACCGAGGAAGTGGCGGAAGGCCAGCTCAACCGCCCGGCTATTGGAGAAGCGGCCGAAAAACTGCTGGCGGTATTCCTTGCTGTGGCCGAGGGAGCGGATGAATTCCCGCATCGACAGCTGGCCCTGGCGCACCTGGGTGGCTTCTACCGGGCAGGGCGTCTGGCTGTAGGCCTTGGCGATGTCCCGTTCGAAAACCTGCCGGTAGGCGGCTCGAATCACTTCGGCTTTTTGGGCACCACTTAGGCGCGACCGCATGATGAAGCGCTGCTTGCCGTCTGCGGCTAGGGCATAGGTGGCAGGCAGCTGCAGGCCTTGATTTTCAGGGCTGCCGAGGCGCTGCCGGGTGCTTGGTGTGGCCACCTGCAGTTCAGCGATCAGCACGTTGAAGTACTGGATCACCAGCTGGCGGGCCTGGGGATTGTCTTTGCAGAGGCCGGCGGCTGCGGCGCGCATTTCCTGCAGAGCCACATTGGTGGCTGCCAGGGAGCAGGCCTTCTCCAGCACATCCCTGAGGCCACGGGTATTTACGGCCAGGATGCTGGGGTCTCCTGCCACCAGGGCGTAGCCCACGTAGCGGAGGAACCAGGCCATGTCGCGCAGCGACTTGCGCATCCGATCGGTGCCATAGCGGCCTATTGCGATCGGGCTGAAGCCGGTGGGTAGGACTACCCGCACGTCGGCATCGCCACCAGCACCCTCAAGCAGGCGGCTGATCAGGTTGCCGCCGGAGTCGCCGGTGCCCTGGGCGAAGGTCTGCACCGAGCGCTGGAAGGCGGCCTGGTCAGCGGCCAGGGGGGTGTCGTCGCTGGCTCCACCCCTGACGACGCTCAAGGGAGCATCTAGGTAGGAGAGGGGCGTGCCGCCGGAGAAGATCCGGTTGGCCGCCTTGGCCACGATGAAATCAGCATTTTCGGAGATGCGGCGTGCAGCTTCTAAGCGCTGCTGGCCACTCTGGAAAAACGCCACCAGGGTTTCAAGCTCGCCGCCGTCGGGGAAGCGATCCTGTTGCTCCGCCTGACGGACGCTGGAGAGCGGCAGGGTGTCGTAGCGCTGGGGTGAAACCCTGGTGCTGCCGCTGCTGGCGGTCACGGTCATTGACGAGAGCGAACCGGGCTGGGCCACGTTACGGCGAGCCCTCGGGGCCTTTGCCTAGCCATGAACAAATGTTTGCAGCTTCGCTGGCTTGCTGATGCCAATTGACTCGGCTTAGTGGCCGCTGGGCGTGAAAAGCTCAGCCGGTTGCCGCTGATCCGTCCTTGCCCGCCAGTGATGCCGCCACGCCGATGGTGAGCGCCTTTTACAACCGTTTCCCCTATCCGGGAGACCCCCTCCAGGACGGCCCGCCCCCGGGATACAACTGGCGCTGGTGCGTCGATAGCGCCTGGGCTGCTGCTACTGGAGCCCTGCCGCCGCGCCCCGACTCAGGTGAACGGCCTTGGCGGATTCTCGACGCCGGCTGCGGCACCGGCGTCAGCACCGATTACCTATGCCACCTCAATCCGGGTGCTGAGGTGTTGGCAGTGGATATCAGCGCTGGAGCCCTTGAGGTGGCACGGGAGCGCACCAGACGTTCAGGGTCGGCAAAAGCGGTGCGGGAGTTGCGTATCGAACAGCGCAGCCTGCTGGATCTGGCTGGCGAGGGACCCTTCGACTACATCAATTCCGTTGGCGTGCTGCACCACCTGCGCGAGCCAGAGGCTGGTTTGCAGGCACTGGCTGGATTGCTGCGGCCGGGTGGGCTCCTGCATCTTTTCTTGTATGCGGATGGCGGCCGCTGGGAAATTCACCGCACCCAGCGGGCCTTGGCACGGCTGGCCGTCGGTTCAGGGGAGGAGGGGCTAAGGCTGGGTCGCCAGCTCCTAGCCGAGTTGCCTGAGGTAAACCGACTGCGCCAGCATCACGAGCGGCGCTGGATCCTCGACACGGCAGCCGATGCCAATTTTGCGGATATGTATCTGCATCCCCAAGAGACCAGCTACAACCTCGAGCGTCTGCTGGCTTTTGTTGCCTCAGCCGGTTTGGAGTTTGCCGGGTTTTCCAATCCGGAGGTGTGGTCGCCGGCGCGCTTGCTTAGGGGTGAGCTGCTGGAGCGGGCCCAGGGCCTCAGTCAGCTTGAGCAGTGGATCCTGGTGGAGGAGCTTGATCCCGATATCAGCCATTTCGAATTTTTTCTCAGCCATGGTGCGGTGAGGGCACCCGATTGGGGCGACGACGAAGTTCTGCTGGCAGCGCGGGGTGAAACCAACCGCTGCCTTTGGGGTTGGCCAGCCACCCGCTTGATGGGGCCAGACCTAATGCCCCTTGACGTCAGCGAGGAGGGGCTCAATTTGATGGCTGCTCTTGAGAGCGCACCGGGTGTGGCGATCGGCCAGCTGCCTTTGGATTGGTCTGCAGCGCAACGGCTTGCCGTGGCCCGCCAACTGCTGAATCAGAGGGTTTTGCTGCCGGTGCTCTGAGGGAGCGGGGATAAGCACCGTGATAGATTCCGCGCGCCTTTTCAGGGATTTGAGCGCGCTTGTCGGTATCTCTCCCCTGCCCCCTACTTCCCGACCCTGAACCCACCGTTTCAACGGCAGTTCAGGCTGGTGAAGCGGTAGTGCAGATGGATGATGCCACCGGTGCATCAACCCTGCCAGCGCTAACCGCCGATGTCAGCAATGGCATGGATGGTTATTTCCGGCTCCAACGCCGGCTATTGCTAGCAACCTTGCTGCTTTCTGCAGTGGCGGTTGCAGGAACAGCCGTTTTGGGCTCCATCTCCACGGCTTCTAGCCTGTTGGTGGGTGCTTTAGCTGGCCTTCTTTACCTGTGGCTGCTCAGCCGCAGTGTCACCAAGCTGGGAGAAAATGCCCGGCGGGTTAGCAAGGTTCAGCTGCTCGTGCCGGTCGTCCTGGTGCTGATCGCAGCCCGGATCCCCCAACTTTCGATCCTGCCGGCTCTTTTGGGCTTTCTGCTCTACAAGCCGGCCGTGATCCTTCAGGCAGTCTTCGACACCTGATCCCGTTTCCGTTCAGTCGCCCTGGCGACCCCGAACTCCCCTTCGCTGGCTCCGATGCCTCTCCTTCTCCCCTTTGCTGAACTGGAGGTTGGTAAACACCTCTACTGGCAACTTGGCAACCTCAAGATTCACGGCCAGGTATTCCTGAGCTCCTGGGTCGTTATCGGTGCCTTGCTTTCCCTTGTAGTGGTTGGCACCCGCAAGCTGGAGCGTGATCCCCGCGGCACCCAGAACCTGCTGGAGTTCGTTTGGGATTACATCCGCGATCTCTCCCGTGAACAGATTGGTGAGAAGGCTTACCGCGATTGGATGCCCTTCATCGGCACCCTGTTCCTGTTCATCTTTGTGAGTAACTGGGGCGGAGCTCTGGTGCCTTGGAAGCTGATCCACCTGCCTAGTGGCGAGCTTGGTGCACCAACGGCTGATATCAACACAACAATTGCTTTGGCTTTGTTGGTATCTCTTGCCTACTTCTATGCCGGCTTGAGCCGCAAGGGACTGAGGTACTTCGAGTACTACGTGGAGCCGACACCGATCATGCTTCCATTCAAGATCGTTGAAGATTTCACCAAGCCCCTTTCCCTTTCTTTCCGTCTTTTTGGCAACATCTTGGCGGATGAACTAGTGGTCGCAGTTTTGGCATTTTTGGTGCCCTTGATTGTGCCCCTGCCTGCAATGTTCCTGGGTCTTTTCACGAGTGCTATCCAGGCTCTAATTTTTGCCACCCTCGCTGCCTACTACATCGGTGAGGCAGTGCACGAAGAGCACCACTAGTAGCTCTTAGCTGGCAGCGCTGCTCCGGCGGTCTGCTAAATCTCCCTCGCGCAGGTCCGGAGGCATTCCGGGCCCATTCTTGAAAGGATGTCCTCAGCGCAGGGTTTTAATCCCGGTCCATAACGCGCCACAACCGCGACCCCCATCCCCCACTCCACCATGGATTCCATCACCTCCGCTGCGTCTGTTCTGGCCGCTGGTCTGGCTGTAGGCCTCGGAGCCATCGGCCCCGGCATCGGTCAGGGCACCGCAGCTGGCGGCGCCGTTGAAGGCATTGCACGTCAGCCTGAAGCCGAAGGCAAGATTCGCGGCACCTTGCTGCTGTCCCTGGCCTTCATGGAAGCGCTCACCATCTACGGCCTTGTGGTCGCCCTGGTGCTGTTGTTTGCCAACCCCTTCGCTGGTTGAGCCTTGTTGTGAGTGGAAGGAGGGCGGGGGCTTGTTGCTCCTGCTCTTCCAGGCTCACAAACCTCAATTCCGACCGATCGTTCCAGCGCCCTCGCCCCAATGACCAGCTGGCTTCTGCTCGCCGAAGCAGGTGTCCCTGAGGGAGGTCTTTTTGACCTCGATGCCACCCTGCCGCTAATGGCGGTTCAGGTTGTTCTCCTCACTTTCATTCTGAATTCGCTGTTCTTCCGCCCCGTAGGCCGGGCCGTGGAGGAGCGTGAGAGCTTTATCTCCACTAGCCGCGCCGACGCCAAGCAGAAGCTGGCACAAGCCGAGCGGCTAGAAGCCGATCTCAAGGAACAGCTCAAGGACGCGCGTCAGCAGTCCCAAAAGCTGATCCTCGAGGCCGAGCAGGAGATGGATCGTCTCTACCGCGACGCCCTTGCCGCGGCTACGGCCGATGCCAATGCTTCCCGGGAGCAGGCCCGCCGTGAGATTGATTCTCAGCGAGATCAGGCGATGGCCCGCCTTAATAAGGACGCCGACAAGCTCGGTGATCTGATCGTGACCCGCTTGCTGGCAGCCTCATGACTTTCCTGCTCCCTTCCTTGCTTGCAAGTCACGGCGGATTTGGTTTCAACCTCAATCCGTTTGAGACCAATATCATCAACTTGGCGATTGTGATCGCCGGCCTTTGGAAGTTTTTGCCGGGTTTCCTCGGCAGCATCCTGGAGCGCCGTCGTGCCGCCATCCTCAGCGATCTGCAAGATGCTGAGCAGCGTCTTCTCGCCGCAACGTCTTCGTTAGCTCAAGCTCAGCAGGATTTGTCGGCTGCGCAACAAAAGGCTGAGCAGATTCGCGCTGATGGTTTGGCCCGGGCCCAATCTTTGCGCCTGGAAAGCGAAAAGCGCACGATCGATGAAATGGCTCGCCTTAAGCAGGGAGCCATGGCCGACTTGAATGCCGAAGCAGCCCGCGTCACCGACCAGTTGCGCCGCGAAGCCGCCAATCGGGCTATTGCCCAAGCACTTGCCACCCTGCCCGGCAAGCTCAATGCAGATGCCCAGGCCCGACTGATCGATCAGTCCATTTCAACCCTGGGTAAAGCCTGATGCCACTCCTCAACTCGATTGCAACTCCCTACGCCGAAGCGTTGTTGCAGGTAGCTGAATCTCGTAAGGAGACTGACGCTGTTGCCGAACAGGCAAAAGCCCTTCTGGCCGTATTGAGTTCGAGCCCAGAGCTCAAAGCTGCTCTGGCGTCGCCCGTGCTTGAACCCGAAGCCAAGAAGGCCGCTTTGGCAAAGCTTTTCGACGATCAGGTCACCCCTGCGGTGCAAAACCTGCTCAAGCTCTTGGCCGATCGCCAGCGCCTGCCCATGATGGAGGCTGTTTTGATGCGTTTCCTGGAGCTTTATCGGGAGCTGCGCAACATCACTTTGGCCAAGGTGACATCTGCTGCTGCCCTTAGCGAGGAGCAGCAGGCTGAGCTCAACCGCAAGGTTCAAGAGATTGCAGGTTCTAAATCGGTGGAGTTCGACCTCGTGGTTGACCCCTCCTTGATAGGAGGCTTCATCGTCAGCATGGGCTCCCAGGTCATTGACGCCAGCCTTTCTGGTCAGGTGCGCCGCCTTGGACTGGCGCTGGCCCAGGTGAGCTAGCTCCTCTGCCCGCCCAAGCTTCCGGAATCTTTGCTCCGGTAGCTCTCTCCCCGCTTCCCCGTCTTCCCCTCCATCAGCCCCCCTGTGGGGACTTCCTCCCATGGTTTCCATCCGCCCCGACGAGATCAGCGCCATCCTCAAGCAGCAGATTGAGGACTACGACAAGTCGGTTTCGGTGAGCAACGTTGGCACCGTGCTGCAGATCGGCGATGGCATCGCCCGCGTCTATGGCCTGCAGCAGGTGATGGCCGGTGAACTGGTGCAGTTTGAGGACGGCACCGAAGGCATCGCCCTCAACCTCGAAGACGACAATGTCGGTGTGGTGCTGATGGGCGAAGGTCGCGGCATCCAGGAGGGCAGCACCGTCAAGGCAACCGGCAAGATCGCCGCCGTGCCCGTTGGCGACGCCATGCTCGGCCGGGTTGTGAATTCGCTGGGCCAGCCCATCGACGGTAAGGGTGACATCGCCACCACCGAAACTCGCCTGATCGAATCGATGGCGCCTGGCATCATCCAGCGCAAGTCGGTGCACGAGCCCATGCAAACGGGCATCACCGCCATCGACGCCATGATTCCGATCGGCCGTGGCCAGCGCGAGCTGATTATTGGCGACCGTCAGACGGGCAAAACCGCTATCGCCATCGACACGATCATTAACCAGAAGGGCGAAGACGTCGTCTGCGTTTATGTGGCAATTGGTCAGAAGGCCGCATCCGTAGCCAACGTGGTTGAAGTGCTGCGGGAGAAGGGAGCCCTCGATTACACCATCGTGGTAGCTGCGAGTGCCTCAGAGGCTGCAGCCCTTCAATACCTGGCTCCCTACACCGGTGCGGCGCTGGCCGAATCGTTCATGTACAAGGGCAAGGCCACCTTGGTGATTTACGACGACCTCACCAAGCAGGCCCAGGCCTATCGTCAGATGTCCCTGCTGCTGCGTCGCCCCCCCGGTCGTGAGGCCTACCCTGGCGACGTCTTCTATTGCCACAGCCGTTTGCTTGAGCGTGCCGCCAAGCTCAGCGATGCCATGGGCAAGGGCTCGATGACCGCACTGCCGATCATCGAAACTCAGGCCGGTGACGTATCTGCCTACATCCCCACCAACGTGATCTCGATCACCGATGGTCAGGTGTTCCTGAGCTCCGACCTGTTCAACTCCGGTCTACGCCCCGCCATCAACGTTGGTATTTCCGTCAGTCGGGTGGGCGGTGCTGCCCAGACCAAGGCGATCAAGAAGATTGCCGGCACCTTGAAGCTCGAGCTGGCCCAGTTCGATGAACTGGCTGCCTTCTCCCAGTTCGCCTCCGACCTCGATGCTGCAACTCAGCAGCAGCTCGGCAGGGGTAAGCGCCTGCGCGAGATTCTCAAGCAGCCCCAGTTCAGCCCCCTAATCCTGGCGGAGCAGGTGGCTGTGGTTTATGCCGGCGTCAAGGGCCTGATCGACGAAGTTCCCGTGGAGTCTGTGGTGCAGTTCTGCCGCGAGCTGCGCGAATACCTCAAGAGCAACAAGGCCGAGTTCATCTCCAAGGTGCAGACCGAGAAGCAGCTCAGCGACGAAGCTGAAGCCATGCTCAAGGATGCCATCAACGAGGTGAAGTCGACCATGCTCGCCTCCGTTTGAGGAGGGGCATAACTAATGGCAAACCTCAAAGATATCCGCGACCGGATTGGTTCGGTCAAGAACACTCGCAAGATCACTGAGGCCATGCGCCTGGTGGCAGCCGCCAAGGTGCGCCGCGCCCAGGAGCAGGTGCTGCGCAGCCGGCCTTTTGCTGACCGGCTCGCCCGCGTGCTGGAAAATCTTCAGTCACGCATGCGCTTTGAAGATGCCGATGCTCCCCTGCTCGAGCAGCGCGAGGTTGGCACCATCACCCTGCTTGCCGTTACCGGTGATCGGGGATTGTGCGGTGGCTACAACGCCAACATCATCAAGCGCACCGAACTGCGCACTGCTGAATTGGTTGGCCAGGGCTACAAGGTGGATCTGGTCTTGATCGGTCGTAAGGCGATCACTTACTTCCAGAACCGCGCTAATCAGTACACGATTCGCGCCACCTTTACCGGGCTTGATCAGGTGCCCAAGGCCAGTGAAGCGATGGGTATCGCCAACGAAGTGCTGGCGGAGTTTCTCTCCGGCAGCACCGACCGGGTCGAGATCATCTTCACCAAGTTCATCAACTTGGTGAGCTCCAAGCCCGTAATTCAGACCCTGCTGCCCCTCGATCCCCAGGGCATTGCTATCCCTGAAGACGAGATCTTCCGCCTCACCACCCGTGAAGGTCGGCTCGGAGTCGAAGTGGGTACGGCTGCCAACCTGCAGCCCAAGCTGCCCTCCGACATCGTCTTTGATCAGAGCCCTGATCAGCTGCTCAATGCCCTGCTGCCCCTTTATCTGGAAAACCAGCTTCTGCGTTCTCTGCAGGAGGCCGCAGCTTCGGAGTTGGCCAGCCGGATGACGGCTATGAACAACGCCAGTGATAACGCCAAGGCTCTCGCTAAGAGCCTCACGCTCGACTACAACAAGGCTCGCCAGGCCGCCATTACCCAGGAAATTCTGGAAGTGGTTGGCGGTTCTGCCGGTATGTCCTGAGGCTGGGGGCTGGTTTGCAGATCGAGCCTCTGTTTCCGGTGGCTCTTGGCAGGGTGCAGCTCTCGCCTGATCCTCTGGATACGGCACTACAACTTCACGCCCTGCACGAGCTGCGGGGCCAAGCCAGCTCCAACCCCGATCCTGGCTGTGCCTGGACTGGCGACCTTAATGGTGTCTGGCAGTTGCAGCGTCAGCCGGCCTTTGCGCCACTGATCGCTGTCTTGACGGGCCATGCAGAAGCTTTTCTGCAGCAATTGGGTTTCGATCTCAGCCGAGTGGCCTTGCACCTGCAGCGCTGCTGGCCCGTGCTTAGTGAGGAGGGGCAGGTTGTAGGCCGCCACCACCACCCCAACGCTCACCTCAGCGCCATCTACTACCTCAACGGTGATGGCAGCGGCCGCAGTGGCTGTCTGCGCCTGTGGCCGCAGCGGCAGCTGAATGAGCTGGTGCCTGGGATGGCCGTTGGCCACGAAGGGCCGTTGGCTGCATCGCCTTGGAGCGCACCTTGGCTGGATGTGGCTCCCCAGGCAGGGCTGCTGCTGCTGTTTCCCAGCTGCCTGGATCACGCGGTGTTGCCCAACGAGGATCCGGATGATTTGCGCTGCTCCCTCAGCATCGATTTCGCCCTAACAGCCCCCGTGGCTCGGGATGGGTCCTCGCCACCGGAATACCTGGCGCCCCATCCCAGCCAGTGGCAGGAGCTTTGATCGCCGCGGCTGGCGCGGGCGGACTGGAACAATGGCTTTTAGCTGCCCACTCCGGCAACCTCCTGTGACCGAAACCCAGACCTTCACAATCACTGCCGAGTTTCAAGGCACCCAACATATTTTTTCCTGCCGCAGCGACCAAACCGTGCTGTCTGCAGCCGAGGCCGCTGGGGTCCCCTTGCCCAGTTCTTGCTGTTCCGGGGTCTGCACCACCTGTGCAGCTTTGATCGGTGAGGGCAGCGTTCAGCAGCCCGATGCCATGGGGGTCAAGGCAGACCTGCAGCTAAAGGGCTATGCCCTGCTCTGCGTTTCCTACCCCCAATCTGACCTGCGGCTCCAGGCGGGTATGGAGGATGCCCTCTACGAAGCCCAGTTCGGTAAATACCAGAAATGAGTGCTGCGGCGGTGCGCCTGCAGCCCGTAACGCTGCAGTTCCGCCGTGCTCCAGGTCCGTTGTTGGCCCAGATCGAGGCCGCTTTGGCCCCTCACGGTCAACCGCTGCGCTGGGCGATCACCGCGGTGGAGCCTGGTCTGGCTGGATCTTGCCCATTACTGACGCTTGAAGCGGTGGTGCTGGCATGACGGCGAGCCGGCCCCTGCCCACCTTGCTGGTGATTCCCACCGGGATTGGATGTGAGCTGGGTGGTTACGCGGGCGATGGCCTGCCTGCCGCTCGCTTGCTGGCGGCCGCGAGTGGCTGCCTGATCACCCATCCCAACGTCATGAATGGGGCCTCCTTGTACTGGAGCGATTCCCGCATCCACTACGTGGAGGGTTCGGCCCTCGACCGCTTCGCTGCTGCTGCGATCGGCCTGCGGCCAGTGCGCCGGCAGCGGTTGGGGCTGTTGCTCGATGCCGGTATCGAGGCGGAGCTGCGCTGGCGCCATCTCCAGGTTGCCGAGGGCTGCCGGGCCAGTCTGGGTTTGGAGATCGGGCCGGTGGTCACCACCGATGAACCCCTCGAGGTGATGCTGAGTCAGGGAGCAAGCGGGGCTAGCTGGGGGCACCTAGGCCGCCCCGAGCTGCTGCTGCGCGCCGGCCAGATGCTCAAGGCCGCTGGGGCTACGGCAATTGCGGTGGTAACCCGCTTCCCCGAGGACAACTCCAGCGAGGCCCTGGCGGCCTACCGCCAGGGGGCTGGTGTGGATTCCCTGGCCGGTGCCGAGGCGGTGATCAGCCATCTGCTCAGCCGCGAGCTGGGCCTGCCATGTGCCCATGCGCCGGCCCTCAGTCCCCTGCCGCTGGATCCTTGTCTCGACCCCCGGGCGGCGGGGGAGGAATTGGGCTACACCTTTTTGGCCTGCGTGCTGGTGGGATTGAGCCGGGCGCCCGATCTGGTGCCCCTGGCACCTGGCTCAGGACCCTTGAGCGCAGCCGGAGCTGATCTGCTCCGCATCGAAGATGTGGGCGCTGTGGTGGCCCCGGCAGGAGCCCTGGGGGGGGCGGCTGTGCTGGCCTGCGCTGAGCGCGGCATCCCAGTGATCGCAGTGCAGAACCCCTGCGTGCTCAACGTGTCGGCGGCGGCCCTGGGCTTGGAGGTGCTCGAGGCGGAGAGCTATGCGGCGGCGGCTGGGTTGCTGGTCGCCCTGCGCGAGGGGATCAGCCCCTCTGCGCTGGTGCGCCCTTTGCAGCGGTTGACCGCGATCAGCGCAGACAGGCCATCGGGTGCCGGGGCGTCACATCCAGGGCCCGGGCAACGCCGGGATGGCACACCGCCCCATGCACCGTGTTGAGACCGGAGAGGAGTTCGGGCCGGTCGGTGACAGCTTCGACCAGGCCCCGTCCCGCCATTGCCAGGATGTAGGGCAGGGTGACACTCACCAGCGCTTCGGTGGAGGTGAAGGGCACGGCCCCTGGCATGTTGCCGACGGCGTAGTGCTGCACGCCGTGGAGCATGTGCACCGGATCGGTGTGGCTGGTTTCGCGGCTGGTGGCAATGCAGCCCCCCTGATCGATCGCCACATCCACCACCACGGAGCCGGGTTGCATCTGCCGCACCAGCTCCTCCTCCACCAGGGTGGGGGCCCGGCCACCGGCGGTGAGCACGGCACCAATGATTAGATCGGCACCAGGCACCAGGCGCTCGATCAGGCTACTGCTGCTCACCAGGCTCACTAGCCGGCCGCGGCGGTGGGCCTCGAGGCTGCGCAGCCGCTCGGGCGAACGATCCAGCAGAAATACCTCCGCATCCATGGCGGCGGCGATCCGGGCCGCATTCCAGCCCACACTGCCTGCTCCCAGCACCACCACCCGCGCCGGCCGCACCCCGGTGCAGCCCCCCATCAGGATGCCGCGACCGCCGTGGGGGCGCTCCAGCAGGTGGGCCCCCACCTGGGCTGCTAGCCGGCCGGCGATTTCGCTCATCGGCGCCAGCAAAGGCAGGCTGCCGTCTTCGAGCTGCACGGTTTCATAGGCCACGGCAGTGGTGCCAGCCTCCAGCAGGGCCCGGCCCACCTCCGGGTAGGCGGCCAGGTGAAGGTAGGTGAACAACACCAGATCGGAGCGCAGGAAGCCGAATTCCTCGGGCTGGGGCTCCTTGACCTTCACCACCAAATGGGCGCCCCAGGCTTCTGCGGCGCTCACCAGCCGGGCCCCGGCGGCGGCGAAGGCGGCATCGCTGAAGCCAGCCCCTAAACCTGCTCCTGCCTGGATGCGCACCTCCATGCCCTGGTTCACCAGATCGGCCACTCCGTCAGGGGTGAGGGCCACGCGCTGTTCATCGCGCTTGATCTCTGCGGGCACGCCGATGCTTGCCATCGGGGCCGTCAGGCTGGCGCCGCTGGAGCTGGGGGGTGCCATGGATTTGCTGCTGTTTGTGGTTCCAGGTTGGCTGCGGCTGGCGATCGGCGCCATCCACGATTCAGGAGCTGCTTTAACGAGCGGCGATCGGCATGCGCCAGCCGCTGCCGAAGGCCCGGCCGCCGATTTTGAGCAGCGGTGGGGCCTGGCGCCGCTTGAACTCGGCCCGGCGCAGCAGCTGCATCACCCGTTCGGCCAGCTTCGCTGGGGTGCCCCTGGCGATCAGCTGCTCCGGACTGGCCAACTCCTCGATGTAGGCCTTCAAGATCGGGTCGAGCACGGCGTAGTCGGGCAGGGAATCGCTATCGAACTGGTCGGGGCGCAGTTCGGCGCTGGGGGGTTTATCGCGGATCGCCCGCCCCACCAGCTCGCCGTCGCCTGGCAGCCCCAGCTCACGCCGGCAGGGGCCGGCGGCGGCTGAATCGAGCCAGGCGCAGAGCTCGAACACGCTGGTTTTGTAGAGGTCGCCGATCACGGCCAGGCCACCGTTCATGTCGCCGTAGAGGGTGCAGTAACCAACGGCCAGCTCGCTTTTGTTGCCGGTGGAGAGCAGCAGCTGGCCCTGCTGGTTAGCCACAGCCATCAGCAGGGTGCCGCGGATGCGCGACTGCAGGTTTTCGGCGCTCAGGCCGCTAGGCGGGCCCGCCAGCACCGGTGTCAGGGTGGTGTCGAAGCTGGCCATCAGCGCTGCGATCTCAGCGGTGTGGCTGCCCAGGCCCAGGCGCCGAGCCAGGGCCTGGGCATCGTTTAGGGAGCCTGCCGAGCTCCAGGGGGAGGGCATCATCAGAGCCTGCACCCGCTCACCTCCGAGGGCAGCGGCGGCGATCACAGCCACCAGGGCCGAATCGATGCCGCCGCTCAGGCCGAGCAGGGCGCTGCTGAAGCCGCATTTGCGGGCGTAGTCGGCCACGCCCAGCACCAGGGCCCGAAACAACTGCTCGTTTTCTGCTGGCAAAGGCGCTACTGGCAAAGATGCTGCTGGCGCTGCGCTGTTGACTTCCCAGCAGCTCACCTGCTCCTTGCAACTGGCCAGCTGACTCACCACTGCACTGCCTGCCTCGACCCCACCTCTGGCATCCACCACGAAGCTGGCGCCGTCGAAGACAAGCTCGTCGTTGCCGCCCACCTGATTGACGTAGACCACCGGGCAAGCGAGCCGGCTGGCGGCGCGGCGGGCCAGGCTCTGACGCAGTGCCACTTTGGCCTGGCCAAACGGTGATGCCGAGAGGTTAAGCAGCAGGTCGATGCGGCTTGAGAGCAGCTCGGCGACGGGATCGGCACCAGCCAGGCGGTGGCCCTGCAGCTCCTCCTCAACCCAGAGGTCTTCGCAGATCGTTAGCCCCAGGCGCCAGCTCCGGCCGCCCCGCTCAAGCTCCAGCACGCTGGGCCCCATGGCGGCGCAGAAGTAGCGCTGCTCGTCGAAGACGTCGTAGGTGGGTAGCAGTCTTTTGCGGGCCACCACCCGCCAGCTGCCGGCCTCCACTAAGGCCACAGCGTTGAACAGGTTGGGCAACGGCGCGGCGCCTGATGGTTCGGCCATGCCCACCAGCACGGCCAGCTGGGGTAGCTCTTGGGCTAGGGACGCTGCCAGCTGGTTGAGCACGGCGCCCTGCTCCCTTATCAGGCTGGGGCGCAGCAGCAGGTCGCGCGGGGGGTAGCCCCAAAGGGAAAGCTCGGGGGTGAGCACCAGATCGGCCCCATGGGCGGCGGCCTGACGGCTGGCCGCCAGGATCAGCTCGCCGTTGCCCGCCAGGTCGCCAACTAGCGGATTTAGTTGGGCCAGGGCGAGGCGCATCAGGGGCTTTTGAGGTGGCTTTTGAGGCGGTGTTTGAGGCTCGGATCGCCAACTAGGCCGTAGAGATTGTGCTCGAGCAGCAGCGGCAAAAGGGCCGCAGGCAGCTGGGCAGGGTCGGGGGTTTGGCGCACCGCCGAGCTGGCGGTGGCGGGAACCTGCAGGGGCAGGATCACCACCCGGCCCCCCAGCTGGGTGAGCTGCTCCAGTTGTTTGGGCTGCAGGGGCCAGCCGCCCCGGGGGGCGATTGCCAGCACGCATGCCTTGAGCACGGCTTCGGCTTGCTTCCAGCTGGGGATCTGGGCAGCCAGATCACTGCCCACCACAAACACCAGCTCGCTGCCAGGCCACTGGGCCGCTGCCCGCTCCAGGGTGGTTATTGCCCAGGGGCTGCTGAGCTCCTGCCGGTGGCTCAGCCTCGGATCGCCGATGGCTGCCACCAGCTCGCCCAGCAGGGTGGCCCGTTGCTCTAGGGGGGCGCCGTGGTGTTTTTGGGGGTTGTCGCTGGCCCAGGTGGCAACCTGGGGGTAGAGCTGCACCAGGCCCTCCAGCAGGGCCTGGTGGCCCCGGGTCGGTGGGTCGGCGCTGGTGCCAAACAGGGCGATCGGCCCCTCTGCGGCTTTGACGACCCCGTTGCTCATGGCAGCAGGGCCTGCAGGTTGGGGGCCGGCTCGCTGCGCTCGCCCAGCCAGAGGCGCACCTGGGGATCGCTGATAGCCAGGCGCCGCAGCAGGGCGCCGGGTTGGCCGCCTCGCTGCGCGCTCCGCAGCAGTTCGGCGGCGGCGAGCCGGCCGGTGAGCCTGGTGGTGTGCACGGCTAGGGCCGCCTGGGCCAGGGCTACCGGGGCGGCTGGAGCGAGGCTGAGGCCGCCGGTGAGCGGTGCCGCCAGCAGCAGCAGTTGGCGTAGGGCGCCCAGGGCCAGCTGGATGCCGATCTGGGCGCCGCCCAGCAGGGCGTTGTGGCCGGAGAGCCGCCGCAGCAGCTGGCGGGCGCCGGCGCCATGCATCGGCAGGCCGTAGAGCTGGCAGAGCTGCAGCACCAGGGCGGTGTCGCAGGCCAGGCCGCCGGCCAGATCCAGCAGCACCAGGGGGTTGGCGGCCACGCCGGTGGCCTTGAGGGCGGCAAAGCGGCCGATCAGGCTTTGGGCGGCCTGGCGGCTGGTCCCCAGGCGCCAGCGTTGCAGGGACTGGTGAAAGCGCTCCGCGCTGCCCAGGGCATTGAGGGCGAGCAACAGGCAGCCGTGTTGCTCCAGCAGTTGCAGCAGGGACTGCCGCAGCGGCTCCACCTGAGGAGCTTGAACAACGCTTCGCACCCGGCCATCGGCCAGCAGCTGGGGTTGGCGTGGCGCGGCGGCCACCGGGATCAACTCCAGCTGCCGGGCAGCTGCCGGCAGCCGCCGCTTGATGCTGGCGATCAGCTCGGCCTGCTCGGCCTCGCTCCAGCAGTCGCAGCGGTTGAGCACCAGCAGTACCGGCTTGCCGCTGGCCAGCAGTGGCGCCAGGGCGTCGTGCTCGACGCTGGTGAGGTCGCCGTCGAGCACCAGCAGCACCAGATCTGAGCCGAGGGCTACTCGGGCCGCCAGTCGGGCCCTGGCGGCGGCGGCGATCTCATCGATGCCAGGGGTGTCCACCAGCTCCACCCGGCTGAGCCCCGCCATGGGTTGCGCCCAGGCCTGGGCCTGCTGGTGGCGCGTGCAGCCGTGGGCCACGTCGGTGGCGAAAGCCGCCTCCCCCAGCAAGGCGTTGAGCAGGCTCGACTTGCCCACCCCCACTCGGCCGAACACGGCCACCCGCAGACTGCGCTGCTGCAGGCGCCCTAGCTGGCGATCCAGGGCCAGCAGCTGGCCGGCTAGCTGGCTTTGCTCGCGGCCGCTGAGCTGGAGCTGGCGGCGCCACTGGTCGAGCAGGGATTGGCAGCGCTCCGGGATGGCGGGCGCCTGATGGGGGCACGGTTCGGTGCACGGTTCGGGCCTCATGGCCGCATCCCTTCGCCCGCAGGTTGGGGACGGCGCCACCAGCCCGCCAGCACCGCCAGCACCGCCTCAGCGCCAATCACGCCCACGAAGCCGCCGAATTCATCCACCACGACGCGAACGCCGCTGCTGTTGCGGCGGAAGCCCGTGAGCAACCGGTCGGCCCGGATCATTTCCGGCACGTAATCGACCGTCTCGCTTAGGGAAGCGGCAGTGCGATTGCCTTCGCCTTGGAGCAGGGCTGTCAGGAGCCGCTCCCGGCCGGCCACGCCCAGCACCTCATCCACCTCTTCACCCAGCACCACCCACCACTCGGCGTTGTTTGCCAGCAGGTCTTCGCGCAACTGCTCCAGGCTGGTCGCCCCATCGAGGGTGGGAGCCGCCACCCGGGGTGTCATCAGATCCCGGGCGGTGAGATCGTTTAGCTGGAACACCTTGGCGATCATGGCCGCTTCATCGGCCTCGATTTGGCCCTTCTGGGAGCCCAGCCGGGCCAGTAGACGGATCTCTTCTTCGTCGGTGCTGATTTCGTTTTCGGCTGTGATCGCCGGCAGCAGGCGCTCCAGCAGCAGCACTAGGGGCAGCATCAGGCTGGTCAGGATTGCTAGGGCCGGGGCGCTGGCCAGGGCCACCGGCAGGGCCAGGCGGCTGCCGAGGGCCTTGGGCAGGATTTCTCCAAGCAGGATCACCAGCACGGTGAGACCCACGGAAAACAGGGGCATGGCGATCCCCTCGATGCCCTCTCGTTTGAAAACGATGGCGGCGTAGCCGCCCAGCATCAGGCTGCCAAAAATATTGAAGCCGTTGTTGGCGATCACCAGCACCGACAGGGTGCGGCCCAGCCGCTGGCGCAGCTTCTCGAGGCGCTGCGCTCCGCGCACGGGCTTGCTGCGGGCGGCAAGTTCGTGTACCCGCACCGGGTTCACGGTGAGCAGGGCAGCCTCAACTCCAGAGCACAGGGCCGAACCTGCGATCACCAGCACCACAAGCAGCGCCAGGGTGAGCAGGTCGTTCATTCCGCCATTTCGCCGCTCGCCATCTACCTATTAAATCGGCTCCGCCAGCGTCTGTCCCGCTGCCTGCTCCAAACTGGACTTATGCAGGGCCCGCCGGCCGCTTTTTTATGTTCGATCCGTCGACCTTCGCCCAGCGGCGTCAGCGCTTCTTCGCTCAGCTCGGGGAAGCTGCTGCCGTGATTCCGGCGGCAACGCTGGTGACTCATCATGCCGATTGCGAGTGGCCCTTCCGCCAAAACAGCGACTTTTGGTATCTCACTGGTTTTGATGAACCCGAGGCGGTGGCCCTGTTTTTGCCCCACCGGCCCGAGGGTGAGCGCTACGTGCTGTTTGTGCAGCCCCGCGAGGCCAGTGCCGAGGTTTGGAATGGTTTCCGTTGGGGTACTGAAGGCGCCGTGGCCGAGTTCGGCGCCGACCTAGCCCACCCGCGCAGCGAGCTAGAGCAGCGCCTGCCCGACTACCTCAGGGGCGCTGAGGGCATCGCCTTTCGCGTTGGCAAGCATCCGAAGGTGGAGCCGCTGGTGCTGGCGGCTTGGGCCGCTCAGCTCGACCGAGCCCCCCGCAGCGGCCGGGCCGCCCTGGGGCTGGTGGCCCCCTGTCCGCTGCTGCACGAGCTGCGGCTGCGCAAGGGCTCCGAGGAGTTGGAGCGCATGCGCGAGGCGGCGCGAATCTCGGCCGAGGCCCACGAGCTGGCTCGTCAGGTCGTGCGGCCTGGCCTCAATGAGCGGCAGGTACAGGCCGTGATTGAGCAGCACTTCCTGGAGCAGGGTGCCCGTGGCCCGGCCTACGGCACGATCGTGGCCGGCGGCGACAACGCCTGCGTGTTGCACTACATCGCTAACAACGCCCCACTGAACGACGGCGATCTGTTGTTGATCGATGCCGGTTGCTCCTTAGCCGATTACTACAACGGCGACATCACCCGCAGCTTCCCGATCAACGGTCGCTTCAGTGGTGAGCAGCGCGCCCTCTACGAGCTGGTGCTCGCGGCCCAAGAGGCGGCGGTGGCCTCGGTGGCCCCGGGCTTCAGCGCTGAAGGGGTGCATGAGATCGCCCTGCGGGTGCTGGTGGCGGGCCTGCTGGACCTAGGGCTGTTGGCGGGATCCCTCGATGGGGTGATCGAGCAGGGGGCTTACCGCCACCTCTACATGCACCGCACCGGCCACTGGCTGGGCCTTGATGTTCACGATGTGGGGGCCTATCGCCTTGGTGAGCACCACGTGGAGCTGGAGCCGGGCATGGTGCTCACCGTGGAGCCGGGCCTCTATGTGAGCGATCGGCTGCCGGTGCCAGAGGGCCAGCCGGAGATCGAAGCGCGATGGAAGGGCATCGGTATTCGCATCGAAGACGATGTGGCCGTGACCAGCCACGGCCATGAAAATCTCACCGCCGCTGCCCTGAAGTCTCCGGCGGCGCTGGAGCGCTGAGGCTCAGGGCAGTGCAGGGCAGAGCATCAGTCCAGCAGCGGCAGCAGCATCTCCAGCAGGTTGGCCGTGCAGGGAATCACCGCATCGGCGCCGGCCTGCAGCAGCTTGGCTTCGTAGGCAGCCCGTCGCTCAAGCTCTCTGTGCAGATGGGGTGGCGCTACCGCAAAGCTCAAGAAGCGCTGAGCGGGGCACTGGGCGCGGGCGCGCTGCACGGTGAGCACATCGGCCACCGTGTCGCCTAGGTAAACCACCGGCGCTGCGCCAGCCCCCAGGCTCTCGCCGGCCAAGCGGCTGGCTAGCTGCAGCAAGCCGGTGGGATCGGGCTTGTCGGGCGCATCTCCCATGGCGATCAGGGGCGGATTGGCGAGCCCCAGGCGGGTTTCCAGCACGTAACGGCAGGAGGGGGGCTCAGCGCCACTCACGAAGCCGTAGGCCAGACCTGCAGCCTCCATAGCGGCAAAAAAGGCTTGCTGCACCAGTAGGGGCTCGTCGCGGATGTAGCCCCGCCAGTGGCCTGGATCGCCGGCGGGATCGCCGCCGAAATAGAAGCCTTCGAACACCGCCACCAGCTCCTCAAACGCCGGCAGGGGGGTCTGGCCGGTGCGGCGCAGCAGCTCCATCGAGGCCTGCCAGTCGTTGTTCCAGCTTCCTTCGCTTTTGAGGCCGTCTATGGCGGCGGGCTCGGGACGCTGGCCATGGAAGTGGTGCACCGTTTCGACGATTGCCCGGCGGTAGCTGGCGCTCACATCGCGGATCACGCCATCGATGTCGAACAGCACGACGGCCCGGGGCGGAGTGGCAGACAGGGGCATCAAAATTGGATTTCAGGAACGGGCATCGCTTTCAAATTGGACGCTGGCTGCAGCGGTGGCCTCACTGCCGAACAGTTCAGCTGCCAGTGCCGGGCTGATCGTGAAGGTGTTCAGCCCTTCAGCGGCCAGGCGGCTGAGTTCGCTGGGCTGGCGCAGGCTGGCCACCAGCAGCCGCACGCTGGAGCCGAGCCCCGCAAGGCATCGCTTCATGGTGACCACTTCGGCTACCCCATCGCGCCCCTGATCCTGGATGCGGCCCAGATAGGGGGCGATGTATGCGACTTCCAGGGCCGCGGCGATCAGCACCTGGTGGGGCTCGTAGCAGGCTGTGAAGGTGATGGCAACGCCGGCGCCAACCAGCTCCCGGGCAACAGCTGCTCCCTGCTGGGTCACCGGCAGCTTCACGGCGATGCGGCCGGGGGCCAGGGCCGCCAGTGCCTTGCCGCAGCGCAGCATCTCTGCCTCGGTGGCGCCCCATGCCTGCAGCTGGAGTTCGGCGATGCCATGGCCCAGGGCGGTGCGGCTGAGGGCTGCCAGGTTGTCGAGGCTGCAGGGCTGGGCGGCCCGGCGCAGCAGGGTGGGGTTAGTGGTTACGCCGTGAAATAGGCCGCTGGGCAGCCACTGCTGCCAGGCTTTGGGATCGGCCGAATCGAGGAACAGGCGCAGGGCCATAGCCGCAGGCAGGGGCCGAGGGCGGCCAGGCGGCTGGTAGGTTAGTTCTTTGCTCTGTTGCCTTGAGCACTGACCCCATGACAGCCATCGAGAGCGCTCCTGACGCAGCAGTAACCGATGTGGCCGAAGTGGCCGCGGCTGCCGAAGACACCACCACCCAGGGGCGTCCGGTTATGCGTGGCGGTAGTGCGGCCTTGGCAACCGCCACCATTGATGAGGACGGCGTTCCCTCTGGCTATACCCCCAAGGCTGACGAAGGTCGTTTCCTGCTCAAGATCCTGTGGCTGCCTGACAACGTCGCCCTAGCGGTGGATCAGATTGTTGGCGGTGGTCCGAGCCCCCTTACTTCTTACTTCTTCTGGCCCCGGGAAGATGCCTGGGAAACCCTCAAGACCGAGCTCGAAGGCAAGAGCTGGATCACCGACAACGAGCGTGTTGAGGTACTCAACAAGGCTACCGAGGTGATCAACTACTGGCAGGAAGAGGGTAAAGGCAAGAGTCTGGACGATGCCAAGCTCAAGTTCCCTGATGTTACTTTCTGCGGTACCGCCTGATTGGCACTGGCTTCTTAAGCTTGAGTTATTTGGCTAGATATGAGTTGTGTTTACTAGCACTCCGCGAGGAGTGCTTTTTTATGCATCATTTTGCCCATTTAGAGCAAGATCATAAAAAATCCGGATTGCAACTGGAGGTACGGGTGCAATCCGGAATAAAATCATTAAAAATCTAGGCTGGTTAAAAAGCTAGGTTTTAAAAACTTAGCTTGCTTTGCTGGCTTGGAAGCGGGCGCGAGACGAAGCCAGTGCTTGCTGGGCTTTCACCTTGTCTGGGCTAGCTGGCTTGCCCTCAAATGCAGCTGCTGCAGATTGGGCAGCCTCAAAGGCAGCCTCTGCGGATGCGGCATTAATTGAACTGCCCAGCTCAGCGGCATTCACCAAAACGGTGACCTCGTCGGCCTCCACTTCGGCGAAACCACCCATCAAGGCGATCGTTGACCAAGTGCCGCCGGAGCGCAGACGCATTACGCCTGTATCCAGGGCTGCCAGCATGGTGACGTGGCCAGGAAGAATACCTACCTGCCCAGTGGTACTTGGCAGGATCACCTCTTCGGCGGTTCCATCAAAAACGCTCTGATCAGGGGCCAGAACTCGGAGGGTGAGACTCATGGGTAGGGGTCCTCAGGGAAAAGAAGGAATCAACCCTTGGCGTCGGCAAGAATCTTGGCGGCCTTATCCCTCACCTGGTCGATGTTGCCCACCAGGTAGAAGGCGGCTTCAGGTAGGTCGTCAAGCTCACCGGCCAGAATCATGTTGAAGCCCTTGATTGTGTCTTCCAGCTTGACGTACTCACCCTTTTGACCGGTGAAGATCTCGGCCACGAAGAAGGGCTGGGAGAGGAACTTCTCGATCTTGCGGGCCCGGTCCACCGTGCGGCGGTCGTCCTCGGAGAGTTCGTCGAGACCAAGAATCGCAATGATGTCTTGGAGCTCTTTGTAGCGCTGCAGGGTGCTCTGCACAGAGCGGGCGGTGCGGTAGTGCTCATCACCCACCACAGCTGGCTGAAGCATGGTGCTGGTGGAATCCAGGGGATCCACGGCCGGGTAGATGCCTTTGGATGCCAGACCACGGCTCAGCACGGTGGTGGCGTCCAAGTGGGCAAAGGTGGTGGCAGGTGCCGGGTCGGTGAGGTCGTCGGCAGGTACGTAGACGGCCTGGATCGAAGTGATCGAGCCTTCAAGGGTGGAGGTGATGCGCTCTTGCAACATGCCCACGTCGGTGCCGAGGGTGGGCTGGTAGCCCACAGCTGAAGGCATGCGGCCGAGCAGGGCCGATACTTCTGAGCCCGCCTGCACGAAGCGGAAGATGTTGTCTACGAACAGCAAGACGTCTTGCTTGTTGGTGTCGCGGAAGTGCTCAGCCATGGTGAGAGCTGAGAGGCCTACGCGCATGCGGGCACCGGGAGGCTCGTTCATCTGGCCGTAGCAAAGCGCCACCTTCGACTTGGAAAGATCGTCGGGGTTAATCACACCCGATTCCTTGAATTCCTCGTAAAGGTCGTTGCCTTCGCGGGTGCGCTCGCCAACGCCGGCGAACACGGAAACGCCGCCGTGCTCCTTGGCGATGTTGTTGATTAGCTCTTGGATCAGCACGGTCTTGCCAACGCCGGCACCGCCGAACAGGCCAACCTTGCCGCCTTGGCGGTAGGGCGCGAGCAGGTCGATCACCTTGATGCCGGTCTCAAACACCTTGGGCTTGGTCTCCAGCTCAGTGAGGAGGGGAGCGGCGCGGTGGATCGAAGCGGTCTCGGTGGTGGTTACTGGACCCTGCTCATCCACCGGCTCACCGAGCACGTTGAAGATGCGACCGAGGGTGGCCTCGCCCACTGGTACGCAGATCGGTGAGCCCGTATCAACTGCTTCCATGCCACGCACCAAGCCGTCGGTGGTGCTCATGGCCACAGCACGGACTCGGTGATCTCCCAGCAACTGTTGAACTTCAGCAGTTAGGGCGACTAGCTGGCCGGCCGAGTTTTTGGCTTCAATCCGAAGCGCGTTGTAAATCTTGGGCAGCTTGCCGGCCGGGAATTCAACGTCTAAAACCGGGCCAATCACCTGCCGGACGGTGCCTTTGGTGCCGGTGGCGGTAGCAGCTGCCATAGGTAAGGAAATCTTGGGGAAGCGCAGGGGGAATCAGCCCGCCTGAAGCGGCGCAACCTTACCACTGCGACAGGCGCACTTGGTTGCCCCAGGCCTGTACGCATCGGGCGGTTCGGTCACCCGCACGATTAGGGCCTGGGCACTGGAGCTCGATCGGGCATAAGTTGGCACTCGTTGAGCCCGAGTGCTAAATCGCCTCTCAGGCCCACTCAGGTTCACTGTTCTGTGGCGTCTCAGGCGCCATGTCATTGCTCTCGCAATCCATCCATGGCTGCTGTTTCTCTCAGCGTCTCCACGGTTAAGCCCCTCGGAGATCGCATTTTTATCAAGGTGTCCGAATCGGAGGAGAAAACCGCCGGCGGCATCCTTCTTCCTGACACCGCCAAGGAAAAGCCCCAGGTGGGCGAGGTGGTGCAGATCGGCCCCGGCAAGCGCAACGACGACGGCAGCCGCCAGGCTCCTGAAGTCAGCGTTGGCGACAAGGTGCTCTATAGCAAGTACGCCGGTACCGACATCAAGCTCGGCAGCGACGAGTTTGTGCTGCTTTCCGAGAAGGACATCCTCGCCATCGTCAACTGACGACTGGCCGATTACTGAATCCGACCTAACCCCATAAGGACATCGCCTTCCATGGCTAAGCGCATTATTTACAACGAGAACGCTCGCAGAGCTCTCGAAAGAGGTATCGACATTCTGGCTGAGGCCGTTGCCGTCACCCTTGGCCCCAAGGGCCGCAACGTGGTGCTCGAGAAAAAGTTTGGTGCTCCCCAAATCATCAACGACGGCGTCACCATCGCTAAGGAAATTGAGCTCGAAGACCACATCGAGAACACCGGTGTGGCCCTGATCCGTCAGGCCGCCTCCAAAACCAATGACGCCGCCGGTGACGGCACCACCACGGCCACCGTCCTGGCTCACGCCATGGTCAAGGCTGGCCTGCGCAACGTGGCCGCCGGCGCCAATGCGATCACCCTGAAGAAGGGCATCGACAAGGCCTCCGACTTCCTCGTCGGCAAGATCAAGGAGCACGCCAAACCGATCTCCGACTCCAGCGCCATCGCTCAGGTGGGCACTATCTCCGCCGGCAACGACGAAGAGGTGGGTCGCATGATCGCCGATGCCATGGACAAGGTCGGCAAGGAAGGCGTGATCTCCCTGGAAGAAGGGAAATCAATGGTTACCGAGCTCGAGGTCACCGAAGGCATGCGCTTCGATAAGGGCTACATCTCGCCCTACTTCGCCACCGACACCGAGCGCATGGAAGCTGTGCTCGAAGAGCCCTACATCCTGCTCACCGACAAGAAGATCGGCCTGGTGCAGGACCTAGTGCCCGTGCTTGAGCAGATCGCCCGCACCGGCAAGCCGTTGCTGATTATCGCCGAGGACATCGAGAAGGAAGCTCTCGCCACCCTGGTGGTGAACCGCCTGCGCGGTGTGCTGAACGTGGCTGCTGTGAAGGCTCCTGGTTTCGGTGATCGCCGCAAGGCCATGCTCGAGGACATCGCCGTTCTCACCAATGGTCAGCTGATCACTGAGGACGCTGGTCTCAAGCTTGAGAACGCCAAGCTGGAGATGCTGGGCACCGCCCGCCGCATCACCATCAACAAGGACACCACCACCATCGTGGCCGAAGGCAACGACGTGGCCGTCAAGGCGCGCTGCGAGCAGATCCGCAAGCAGATGGACGAAACCGACTCCTCCTATGACAAGGAGAAGCTGCAGGAGCGTCTGGCCAAGCTGAGCGGCGGCGTGGCCGTGGTCAAGGTGGGTGCCGCCACCGAGACCGAGATGAAGGACAAGAAGCTGCGCCTGGAAGACGCCATCAACGCCACCAAGGCGGCCGTTGAAGAAGGCATCGTTCCTGGTGGTGGCACCACCTTGGCCCACCTGGCCCCCGCCCTCGAGGAGTGGGCTGCGGCCAACCTTTCTGGCGAGGAGCTGATCGGTGCCCACATCGTGGCCTCCGCCCTCACCGCGCCTTTGATGCGCATCGCTCAAAACGCTGGCGTCAATGGCGCTGTCGTGGCTGAGAACGTGCGTAACAAGCCCTTCAACGAGGGCTACAACGCCGCCACCGGCGAGTATGTCGACATGCTGGCTGCCGGTATCGTCGACCCCGCCAAGGTGACCCGCTCCGGTCTGCAGAATGCCGCCTCCATCGCCGGCATGGTGCTGACCACCGAGTGCATCGTGGCCGACATGCCAGATAAGAAAGATGCTGCTCCCGCCGGTGGCGGCATGGGCGGCGGCGACTTTGACTACTGATCCCCTTCGGGGATCCGAGCCGGATTGTCCAAACTCAAATCTGATTAATCGGGAGGGCTTCGGCCCTCCTTTTTTTGTGCTCTAAACAGGCAGAACCGATTGGCTACCTAATTAGGCGTGTTCAGGGTTTAGCTGGCTTGAAGTTGAGGGCTGCGCCGTTGTTGCAGTAGCGCTTGCCAGTGGGCTTAGGGCCGTCGTCAAACACGTGGCCCTGATGGCCGCCGCAGCGCTTGCAGTGGTATTCGGTGCGAGGCACGATCAACTTGAAGTCCACCTTGGTTGCGATCCCGTCGGGCAGCGGTTGCCAGAAGCTGGGCCAGCCGGTGCCACTCTCGTATTTGGCCTTGGAGCTAAACAGGGGCAGGGCGCAGCCAGCACAAACGAAAGTGCCTGGGCGTTTTTCGCTATTCAATGGGCTGGAGAAGGGCCGTTCGGTGCCCTCCTGGCGCAGCACGTTGTAGGCGGCTGGGTTGAGACGTTTCTTCCAGCTGGCTTCGCTGAGTTGCCAGGCGGGATCTTGGGCCTTGGAAGCGGCTTCGGCGCGGGAGACACTAGTGAAAAAGGCGCCCAGGCTTGATCCCAGGGCTGCCAGCAGATTGCGTCGCGGCATTGGCGTCACAGACCTAACCGAGCCAGCCGGCGCTGAGCACAACGGCCAGGCCAAGAAAAATTGCCAGCAATGTCCAGCTGATGCGGTTGAGGGTGGCTTCGGCGCTACGGGCACTGGTGAACATTGAACCGCCGCTAGCGGCCAGCCCGCCCATGCCATCGCCCTTGGGGCTGTGTAGCAGCACGCTGATGATCAGCAGAACGCCACTGCCAATCCACATCCACGACAAAACGGAAGTGATCATGGGCCTCCTTGGATAGGGGCAGGCTAAACGCCCAGGGACTGGGGGATGGGACTGGCTTCGGCTGCGGTGCCAGTTGCCAGGATCAGTGATTCACCGCTCATGGTTGCGGGCTTGGGCAGGTGCAAGATCTCGAGCAGGGTCGGGGCGATGTCGGCTAGGCCGCCATGGTCACGCAGCGTCACATTGGTGCCGTGGCCGGGAAGCTTGCGTTTTTCGCCCTCCACCAAAATCACCGGCACGGGATTTGTGGTGTGTGCCGTCCAGGGGCGACCATCTGGGCCCTCCATCACTTCGGCATTGCCGTGGTCAGCGGTGATCAGCAGCGTGCCCCCCATGCGGTTGGTGGCCTCCATCAGCTTTCCTACGCAGGTGTCGACAGTGGTGATTGCTTCAGTGGTGGCAGCCATTTTGCCGGTGTGCCCAACCATGTCCGGATTGGCGTAATTGATTACCACCAACGAGTAAATGCCCTTTTTGATTGCTGCAATACAGCTTTCAGTGAGCTCGCCGGCGGACATCGCCGGGGATAGGTCGTAGGTGGCCACCCGCGGCGAGGGGACTAGGTGGCGATCTTCACCAGGGAAGGCCTGCTCAATGCCCCCGTTCATGAAATAGGTGACGTGAGGATATTTTTCGGTTTCAGCTGTGCGGAACTGGCGCAGCCCCGAGTTCGACACCACTTGGCCCAGCAAGCCATCGAGAGATTCGGGCGGGAAAGCCACCGCTACTGGCAGGCCCTTTTCATATTGGGTGAAGGTGACTACATCCAGGGGGGCTTGGCGCTGCCGGGCGAAGTCGTCAAATTCAGGCAAAACCAGGGCGCGGATCAACTGGCGCACCCGGTCGGGCCGGAAGTTGAAACACACCAGGGCGTCTCCGCTCTTAATCAATCCCTCCGTCAATCGCAACGGTTCGAGGAATTCGTCGCCGATCTCTTGGGCGTAGGAGGCGTGGATGGCATTGACCGGGCTGAGCTCGGATATCTCGCTTGGTTCGGTTAAGAGTCGATAGGCCTTTTCGGTGCGGTCCCAGCGGTTATCGCGATCCATGGCCCAGTAGCGGCCGCAGAGGGTGGCGATACGCCCGACGCCGGCTCTACTGATCTGCTCTTGAACCTGGGTGACGAATCGGGGGGCACTGCTCGGGTCCGTGTCCCGGCCATCGGTGATCACGTGGATGCAGACATCCTTGAGACCGCGGCTCGCGGCCCATTGCAATAAACCCCCTAAGTGGGTGATGTGACTGTGAACGCCCCCATCGGAGCACAGGCCGATCAGGTGCAGGCAGCCGCCCTTGAGCAGGAGGCCGTCGGCTAAGGCATTGAGGGCAGGGTTTGCGGCCAGGCTGCCGTCCTTGACGGCTTGGCTGATCCGCACCAGCTCCTGGCGAATGATTCGACCGGAGCCGATGGTGAGATGGCCCACCTCGGAGTTGCCCATCTGATGATCTGGCAACCCGACAGCGGCGCCGCTGGCTTCAATCAGGGTGTGGGGATAGGCATGCCAGAGGGCATCCATCACCGGGGTGCTGGCAGCACGAATGGCGTTGTGATCGGCTTCGTGGCTGTAGCCCCAGCCATCCAGAATGGCGAGTACGACCGGGGCCACAGAGGATGAAGCCCGGGAGGCCGATGCTGGCCCTGGTGCCAGGGTGGATTGCTGCTGGGAGGGAATAGTCGTCACCCGTCTCGCCTAGCGACGTTGAACCAACGCCTTCCAAAACCAACTTACAGTGCAAATGTGCTGCGATCCCAGCTGCCTCGCTCGGGGTCAGCCTTTGGTCACACAGCCAACCAGCCCTAGCCGACTTGCCGGATTCCCTAATGCATCGGCTCGAACTGCTCTCGGCCCTGGATTTGGGCCGTACCCTTGACCGGCTTGCATCCCAGGTGTTGGA
Organism: Synechococcus sp. CS-1330; assembly: GCA_025128025.1. Lineage (GTDB taxonomy): Bacteria > Cyanobacteriota > Cyanobacteriia > PCC-6307 > Cyanobiaceae > Cyanobium_A. Next base: position 116,188 of record JAHLYR010000007.1, on the reverse strand, counting down.
AGGGGTCGCGGACAGCCGCTCATTAGTGCTTCTCGGCATACCCACCCGTGGCGTGGCGTTGGCTGAGGTATTGGCCTCCCGCTTGGCAGTTTTAGCTGGCCATCCGATCGACCAAGGCAGTGTCGATCCCACCTTTCATCGAGATGACCTGGAGCGAGTCGGCACCCGTCTGGGCCAGCCCACCGAGTTGCCTGTGGCGCTGGATGGGCGCCAGGTGGTGTTGGTGGATGACGTGATCTTTACGGGACGCACTGTGCGGGCAGCCCTAGAAGCCTTGCAAGCTTGGGGGCGGCCCAAGCGGGTCAGCTTGCTGGCCATGGTGGATCGCGGTCACCGGGAGTTGCCTATCCAGCCCGATTTCTGTGGGCGTGTGGTGCCTACCAGTCGCCAAGAATCAATCCAGCTCTGCCTGCAGCAGATCGATGGCGAGGAGGGGGTTTTCCTGCTGCGGCCAGAGCTCTAGCGGGAGTCAGGCGAGCGATCAGGCGGGAGTCAGCTCATCTGAGCGGAAATGGGCCCGAAATTTGCCGAAAGCAACCACCACCGGCAAGGTTGGGCTGATCACCCGGCCCTTCCAATCGTTGAGCACGGTGACCACCTCACCCTGTTGCCCTTTGAGATCGAAGGCGACCCCGCGGTGTTGGGGGTGGTGGTATACGACCACGCTTTCGGAGACCTGAACCTGATCACCTGCCTGCATGGCTCCAGAGCTTCATCGCGCGGCCAATCTTGTCACGCTCCAATCACCGCTTGCTGGATCGGCGCTGACAGGCCGTCTCCGGCCCGGCCTCAACCACCTGTCCACCTAAGGCGCGACAGGCCTCCTGGAACGCGGACCACTCGTCCATACCCTGGGAGATCCGTTGGCGCACCTGGGCATCGAGTTGGGCGGAGGGCACGGTGTGGGGCAGCTGGCCATGGGCGTCGTGTTCGCGCTCCTGCACTGACAAGCCTTCGATGCCCTTCTGAACCTTGGCTTGTAGGCCGCGGCTCTGGGTTTTCCACCAGGGATGGTCGATGCGGGTGAGGGCCTCAAGGGCCTCCCACCAGCGCTTTTGCTCTGTGAGGCCCTTGGCCCGCTCCAGCTGCAGCCGGTTGCGGGTCCAGTTTTCACTGAGTTTGTCGCCCAGGCTGTCGCCGTCGGCCCGGTGGTCATCGCCCATCACAGCCAGGATCTTCAGTGCTGCAGGTAGGTCGCCCTCCAGGAAGCGGGTCATGGCGCGCTGCTGCAGGTTTTGTTGCCAGACCAGCAGCCGTTCGCGGTCTGCTTCGCTGCCTGCAAGGGAGTTCACCAGTTGCAATTGCAACTGCAGAGCCTCGCCCCAGCGCTCCTGCTGCCAGAGCTGGGCCGCTTTGCGACGCCGGCAGCTGCCCTGTTCGGCCGGGGCCTGCCCCCCCAGCCAGCGCAGGGCTTCGAGCTGTTCGCTGTAGCGCAGGCAGGCTTCTAGGTCACCGCTCCTTGCCGCCTGCTCCAACCGTTGTGGCAGCTGCTGCTCCCACCAGTAGGTCGCCCCAATGCCGCAGGCCACAAGACCCAGGGTGAGACCCAGCCAGAAACGGGGCAGCCTGTGGCGGCGAAGGGCCAAGGCAAATACAGAAATATGAGACTTATTTTTATGGACGCTGCGGCCGAGATGCCGTCAGCTGAGGGCAGCGCTTGCGGCGTCCACTTGGGTTTGCCGTTAATTTTCAGCGTACCGGGCCCAGTAATTGGGGGGCACTGCGGCGACCGCTGCGTAGGTCCGTGACCCTGAGCACCAGCTGGCCCTGGTCGTTGACGGAAAATGACAATCGCAAACAGTCCTCGCCAGGCTGGCCGGGCACGTCCAGGGCAAGATCTGGGGGTTGCTCGCTCCAGGGCATCACGCGGGCTTGCCCCGCTGGTCGCGGCCGCAGCACCGGTAGCCCGGCCTCAAACACCACCTCGCTGCGCCTTTCGTTGTCTGGTTCCCCCAGCACCAGCTCCAGGCTTCGCTGGTTCGGGCTGCTGCAGGCCAGCACGATTTCCAGCGACCGCTCACTCGGCCAGGTTTGCCCCGCCACAAACAGCGGTTGCCAGTGATGGCGGCTGGAGCGCTGATCCCAGCAGCGCAGGCAAATTCCGTGGCGCAAAACATCGCGCACCCGCACCCCCGGTGTGAGGGCCAGGGCCCCCAGGGCTACGGCCTCCACCGGCCGGCTTTGCTGCAGGGGAATGCCGCCGCAGCGCTCCTGCAGCCATTGGCGGATCAGGGGCATGCGGCTGCTGCCACCAACCGGCAGCAGGGCGGTGATCTGGTTTGGGGCTAGGCCATCGCGGCGGGCTCCCGCCAACACGACCTCCAACAGATCATCGAGTTGGGCCAGCAAGCCCCGCTCCATCAATAAGGCGTCTAGGCGGCTGCGGCTCAGCCGCAGAGGTTGGGGAGGCAGGCCCGCTGGACTCCAGAACACCAGGGCCTCTTCGGCGCTGCTGAGCTGGCATTTGAGCGATTCAGCGGCCTCCAGCAGGGCCCCATCAAGGGGGGCGCCGGGACAAAGGTGGGCTGCGATCCAGCGATCTATATCCCGACCTCCCAGGGCCACCCCTGCCTTGCCGATCACCCGAGCACAGCGCAGGGCCTGGCGACTTGAACTCAGATCCCGGCCGGCGAAGCGCAGCAGCTGGGCCATGGGCGCCGGGCGACCTTCGCCACCCTCTAGGGCCACCAGGGACAGGTCGATGGTGCCGCCTCCCAGGTCCACCACCAGCACCGTGCTGCCAGCAGGTAATCCCGCACCGATGGCTGCGGCGGTGGGCTCGTCCACCAGGGCCAGCTCAGGCACCTCTAGCTCGCTGCACACCTTCTGCAGCCATTGGCGGTAGCGGGGGTAGCTGTCTATGGGAGCGGTCAGCACTAGCCGCTCGGGCGTAAGCCCTGGCGGCAGGGCGGCCCAGAGCTGCCTCAGCAGCAAGGCTCCTGCCTCTTCTGGCCCCAGGGGCAAGGCTGGAGGTGGTTGGGGCGCCGGGTAGGGCAGCGCGCCGATTTGTCGTTTGAAGTCCCGGTGCAGCTGGGGGCCATCACTGTGGGCCAGGCCCGCCTCCAATACCTGGCGACCGATCAGGGGCCTTGGCATGGCTGGATCGCTGAGCCATAGCAGGGTTGGCACCACCACCGGCTCACTGCTGCTATAGGGCGGCAGGGCCAGCAGCGTGGCCGCGGAGTCTGGCCCCTGGTAGGCCACCACCGTGGTGCTGCTGCCTAGATCAATCGCCAGCGTGCCCCGCATTACACCCTTCTAAACGGTGAATTGCCGCTGTTGACCTAGGTTGAGTCGATTACAAGGGTGCCCATGCAGAGCGGTATTGACGTCAACCACAAGGAACTGGCCCAGCGGGCCGAGAGCCTGATCCGCCACACCAGCAACCGTTACCTCACCACGGTGAAGATTGCTTTCCGGGCTAAGCAGCGTCGTTTTGATGATTTTGATGGTCTGCTCGACGATTCGATGATTAAACCCGTGCAGCGGGCCATCATCGAAATGAGCGATGAGCAGGACCAGCCAGATCTGCTGCCCGGCTGATTCGGCCGATGCTTGTTCAAGAAGGCGAGGGGTGGAGGTGGCTGGAGGATTCAGCCCGCCACCCCTTTTCTTTTTTGATTGGCGGCCAGGACTGGGCCTTTGAGCTCACTGCGGAGGAAGCCCACGGGCTGGGGAGGGCTCTGGTGCAGTTGGTGCAAGAGCACCATGATTTGGCAAGTCAGTTGATGCCGGAAGAGTCGATCAGCATTGAGCTCGAGCGCGGCCCTGTGTGGATTGCCTTGGAAGGCGACCGCAACGCCTGGTCGCTGCGGTTTGTGCTCACGCCTGGGGCTGATTGCCGTGCCGTTGAGGGAAGCTGGCTACCCGGGCCCAGCGCGGCTTTGGTGGCGGCCCTGGCTCTGTGGGCAAGCCCGCACAGTTTCAGCTGAGACCCAGGGGCAGTTGAAGCTGATCAGCACTGCTGATCATTGCCGTATTCCCGCACAGCCCCCAGATCAGTCTTGGTTTTGCTCAGTTTTTCCCCAGGTCAGTTGTTCAGATGGGGCTTGCCCGCTAGGGCCTGGGGAGAAGCTCGCCGCCAGACCCTTTCCCCTTGACAGTGCCGGCTCCAGCCTCACCGCTTGGCCCAAAGGCGAGGGGGGCATGGCAAATGCTTTGGCAGAGCTGGGTTCTTAGCCTGGGAGTCTGGCCAGAGCAGCTTCGCCAGGCCATTTGACGGGCCCGGCTTGGTATGGAGAACTGGTGCCACACAATGCCGCTATCGCCCATGGATCTGCAGACTCCCGTCCGAGCTCAAGATCCCTTGGAGGGGGAAGGCTTGACGGTGAGCTTTCGCGCCGAGGTGCCTGAGCCCTTACTGGCCGCGATGCGTGGCTTTATCGAGCAGCACCCCAATTGGGATCAATACCGGCTTTTTCAAGCGGCCCTAGCTGGTTTCTTGGTGCAAAATGGCCTTGGCGACCGCGAAGTCACCCGCTGCTACCTGGCCAATCTCTTTCCCTCCCAGGCGAGCTTCAGGCAGCAGTGAGCTGGCCCCGGTCCTCCTGGCCAAATAGTTGCTGGTAGGCGGCCGTGAGGGTGCAGGCCGCCACTGGCAACGCCACCACTAGGCCGATGAGCAGCACCAGGAAGCCGGCCAGCACCATGGCCAGCAGCACCAGGGTTAGGCCAAGGGCCTGGAGCCAGTGGGGATCAGTGGCGGCCCGCCCGCTGCGAAAGGCTGCCAGGGGGTTAAGACCTCCGATTAGGGCCAGCGGCAGGCTCAGAATCTGATCGGCGCTCAAATAAACAATGGCAGCCAAACCCGCCACCAACGGTAGGGGGGCTAACAACGGTTGAATCATCGTGAGTAGCCAGGCGCTCGCCTGGGCCAGCCGCACTATCAGTGCCAGCACCACCAGGATCAGCACCACGGTTCCAAAGCAGCGCAACATCGCTCTGCCATCGACACGGATCAGTGCTGCCAGCCTGGGTCTCTCCTGATTTAGGGCTAGTTGGGCCCCCCGCATCAACCCCACCACCAGCCAAAGCCCGGTAAGGACGTAGATGATCCAGGCAGCCGCCGCCAGGGCGATGGCGACGGGGTCGGGCTTGCCCAGCAGCGACAGCACCAGGCTGCTCTCGTAGCGATAAAGCAGCTGGGCCGCCAAATTGGCGCCGCCGCTCACCAGGGTGAATCCCATCAGTACCCAGGGGCAGTGGCTGAAGGCCGCCCAGCCCCGCTCGACGGCGCTGCGGATGGCCAGGGGGGGCTTGGGGCTGATCTGGGCCAGTTGGCTCATGGTGACTCAAGCAGCTCCAGCAGTCGCTCGGCACTGCTGGGCTCAACCGGCAGGATCGAAAGGCGGTTGCCCCGCTTCACCACCCCCAGCTGCTCGGGGCTGAAGTTTTCCCGCAAGGCATCCAGGCTGAGCAGCTGCTGGAAGTGGCGTAAGTAGCGCAGCCTGCAACAGTCCCAGCGGGGCTTTTGCAGGCTTGTGGCGGGATCAAAATATTTGGAGTTGGGATCAAATTGGCTGGGGTCGACAATCTGGGTTTCAACCACCTCCATCAAGCCCACAATGCCCGGTGGTTTGGTATTGGAGTGGTAGAAAAAAGCCCTATCGCCAATTTGCATGCTCCGCATAAAATTGCGGGCCTGGTAGTTGCGAATGCCGTCCCATAGGGTGCTGCCCTCCCGCTGCAGATGGTCAATCCCGTAGACATCGGGCTCGCTTTTCATCAACCAATAGGCCATGGCCCGTTGCGGTCGCCTGGTGCGCGAATGTTAGGAGCTAGATAGCTGAACGCCCTTACAGCGACTTCACCAGCTGGTGGAAGTGATCACCACGGGCCTCAAAATCGCTGTATTGGTCAAAGCTGGCGCAGGCTGGGGAAAGCAGCACCGCTAGGCAGCGATGGCTGCGGGCTAATTGGTCGGCCAGGGGTACGGCTTCAGCCAGGTTGTCGCAGCAGTGCACAACTCCGCTAAAGCCTGCTTGGCTAAGTAGTTGATGAAACTCTGCCTGGGCAGCTCCGTAGAGCACCACCGCTGCGGCTTTCTGTTGCAAGGCTGCCAGCCAGCTATGGGGATTGCCCTGCTTAGATTCACCACCGGCGAGCACTACTAGCGGACCGTCCAGGGCGTGCAGCGCCACCTCGGCGGCGTCGTAGTTGGTGGCCTTGCTGTCGTTGTAGAAGCTGATGCCTTGCTGCTCGCGGATGCGCTCGAGCCGGTGGGGCACACCGGTAAAGCAGCGGAAGGCTTGCTCCATCTGGGCGCCGCTTAAGCCGGCTTCGAGCCCGGCCGCGGCGGCCAGCAGCATGTTTTGGCGGTTGTGGGCGCCGGGCATGGCTAGGCAATCCGCAGCCATTAAAAGTTTGCCGGGGCCGGGGTCGCCGGGCTGGGGGGCTTGCCATACCTGGCCGGCTTCGATCCAGAGACTGGGCTGAATCGTGGGGGGGAGGTCCTCCCGGCTGCCGGCGGTGACCCAGATGGCCCGCTGCAAGCCGGCGGCATGGGCGCGAAGGTCGGCGTCATCGGCGTTGAGGATGGGCGCCGTGGAACGCTCCAACAGGCTGCGCTTGATGGCCCGGTAGGCCTCAATGGTGCCGTGGCGCTCGAGATGGTCGGGGGTCAAGGTGGTCCAAATCCCAACCCGTGGTGTTACATGAGGGGCCGATTCGATCTGATAGCTGCTGAGCTCCATCACCAGCCAGTTGGGTTGGGGATCGCCGCGCTCCAGTCGCTCCAGCACCAGCTCGGCCCCAGAGAAGCCCACGTTGCCGCCCATCGGGGCATCGAGCCCAGCGTGCTGAAGCAGGTGGCTCACCAGGTGGGTAACGGTGGTTTTGCCATTGGTGCCGGTGATGCCGATCCAGGGCACGTTGCCACTGGCTTGGAAAGCCAGCTCCATTTCGCCTTTGGTACTTACTCCTGAGTTGCGCAGCTCCACCAGGGTGGGATGGTCCCAGCGGATGCCTGGACTCACCACCACGGATGAGGGAATGGATCCAAGGGCGGCAAAGGCGTCGCCGTGGAGGGGCACACCAAGCAGCACATCAATGCCTGCCTGGCGCAACGCGCTCGCTTTGGTTTCGAGTGCTGGGCTGGATTGGCTCTCAATCACCAGCACCGCATGACCGAGATGATTAAGCAGCCGAGCAGCACCAATGCCTGAGCGCGCAAGTCCAACAACAACGGTTAGGTCCCTTGTTGCATCTGCCATCTCGAAACTTAGGGCTAATACTGAACTTTTAAATGGGCGATACTGGATTCGAACCAGTGACTCCTACCGTGTCAAGGTAGTGCTCTACCTCTGAGCTAATCGCCCCAGAAGCTTTGCCAGGTTACAGGTAGGCCTGATTCAGGTAACCCCTCAGCAGCGCACCAGCTCGATTCGCCAGCGCTCCCGCTTGGTTGCTGTGACCGTCTCAAGCAGCAGTTCGCCCCGGCCCTCCAGCTGCACCCGGTCTCCCACCGTCAGCTGCCTGCTGGGACTACTAGTAGACTGCCAGTTGAGTCTGACCCTGCCTTGGCGGATCAGCTCGGCCATGCGGTTGCGAGATAGCCCGAATCCGGCAGAGGCCACCGCATCGAGGCGCAGGGATGCTTCCACGGTTTGAAAGCGGCGGGGCAGGCGCGGCGCCGGAAGTTGCAACTCATGCAGGGGGCGGGCTTCTAGGGCTACCTCCACCGTGCGCACCATGGCGGTGAGGCCATCAAGGGACGCGGCTTGAGCAGCCGTGAGAATTGCCTGGGCACCCCGGTCGCCTCGCAGCCAGAGATCGCCCAGCTCTCCCTCTGCAGCGCCCAGGGCTAGCAGGCCCGAGCGGAAGTCCTGTCGCTCAGCCGGGTCAAATAGGAAATTGCCGCCCAGCTCCAGGCCCATCAGGCCGGCGGCAACTTCGTCGGCAGCAATGGCGGCGTCATGGCGCTGCAGAAGCAGCCGCTGGCGTTCAGCTCCCGGATAGCCCCCTCGGCTGGCCATCTCCAGCTCGGCCAGGCCTGCCAGGCGCTCTTGGGCCTGCTCAAGCGACGCCCCATCAAGAAAGGGGGTCCACACCGGCTCCCAGGTGCGCAGGGCCTGGTCTGCGGCAGCGATCACAGCTTCAAGGTCCCTAGCCATCGCCCAGTCGCACAACCGCCAGGGGTTTTGCCTGCTGCAGGGAGATCCAGGGCATATCGACGCCGTTGGCGGTTTCGGCCAGCAGCAGCCAGTTGCCTTCTTCCACCCGGTTGCGCAGGCTGCGGATGCGGTCGTCCTCTTCGGAGCGCACGCTCGCGGCGGCCGCAAAGCTGCCCATCCAGCCCGAACCCATGCCCAGCAGGGCGCCGATCAGGTGCTGGCTCCAGCCACCCGCAAAGGCGAAGGTGTCCAGATCGGTGATGTAGGTGAAGGTGAGGCCAGCCAAAAAGCCAAAGGGAATGAGCCAGCGCGCCATGCCCTGCTGGCGGGCCCGCCTTGCCACGGCAGGATTTAGGCGGGCCACCTCGGCCATGGCCTGCTCTCCCTCGCCGATGGCCTCCAACTGCAGCAGCGGTGGCTGCAGCTCGGCCAGCCGATCCCGAAGTTGATGCAGTCTTTTGCGGTCGTTCAGAACCACCACCACACTTGTGCCCACGCTGCGCCCTACTCAGTGTTGTTGGGGCGATTCTCGCCGCTCACTACACTGCACGGCCGGCTCTCCGCTTCGTACCGCCGGGCATGACAAAGGTTCTCGTTTCGGATCCCATCGACCAGGCGGGGATCGACATCCTGTCCCAGGTGGCTCAGGTGGATGTGCGCACTGGCCTGCCCCCCGAGGAGCTCAAGGCGATCATCGGCGACTACGACGCCCTGATGATTCGCTCGGGCACCACGGTGACTGCCGAAATCATCGAAGCGGCCGACAAGCTGCGGATTATTGGCCGCGCCGGAGTCGGCGTCGACAACGTTGATGTGCCGGCGGCCACCAAGCGCGGTGTGCTGGTGGTGAACTCGCCTGAGGGCAACACCATCGCCGCCGCCGAGCAGGCCTTAGCCCTGATGCTGGCCCTATCGCGCCACGTGCCCCACGCCCATGCCAGCACCATGGCCGGCGGCTGGGATCGCAAGAAATACGTGGGCAACGAGCTTTACAAGAAAAAGCTGGGCGTGGTGGGTCTCGGCAAGATCGGCTCCCACGTGGCCCGGGTGGCCAAGGCGATGGGCATGGACGTGATGGCCTACGACCCCTACGTATCTGCCGAGCGGGCCCAGCAAATGCAGGTGCGACTCCTGCCCCTGCCCGCCCTGTTTGCCGAAGCTGACTTCGTCAGCCTGCACCTGCCCCGCACCCTAGACACCGAGAACCTGGTGAACGCGGAGCTGCTCAAGACAATGAAATCGACGGCGCGGATCGTTAACTGCGCCCGCGGCGGCATCATTGACGAAGCGGCCCTCGCTGAGGCGGTCGAGAACGGCACCATCGGCGGCGCGGCCCTTGATGTGTACGCCAAAGAGCCCCTAGAGGCAGATTCGCCCCTGCGGCAGGTGAAGGAGCGCCTAATCCTCACGCCCCATTTGGGTGCCTCCACCGAAGAGGCCCAGGAAAACGTCGCGATCGATGTGGCCGAGCAGATCCGCGACGTACTGCTGGGCTTGCCTGCCCGCAGCGCCGTGAATATCCCTGGCCTCAATGCCGAGGTGATGGAGCAGCTCAAGCCCCACCTGCAACTGGCCGAAACCCTGGGTCAGCTGCTGAGCCAGCTGGCTGGTGGCCCGATCAGTGAGCTTGAGGTGCGACTTCAGGGCGACTTCGCCGCCCACCCGGCCCAGCCCCTGGTGGTGGCGGCCCTCAAGGGTTTGCTTTCCACCGCCCTGGGCGACAGCATCAACTACGTGAACGCCAGCTTGGAGGCCAAGGAGCGCGGCATCCACGTGCTCGAAGTCAAGGATGACGCCAGCCGCGATTTCGCTGGTGGTTCGCTGCAGCTCAGCTGCCGCAATTCCCAGGCCAGCCACAGCGTTACCGGAGCGGTGTTCGCCGAAGGCGAGCTGCGCATCACCACCATCGATGAATTCCCGGTGAACGTGGCTCCCAGCCGCCACATGCTGTTCACTCGCCACCGGGACATGCCCGGGATCATCGGCCAGTTGGGCTCCCTGTTGGGCGAGCACAACGTCAACATCGCCTCTATGCAGGTGGGCCGCCGCATCGTGCGTGGTGACGCCGTGATGGTGCTCAGCCTCGATGACCCCATCCCGCCCAGCCTGCTGGTTTCGGTGCACGCCATCAACGGCATTCAGGAAGCTCACCCGGTAACCCTTTGATGGCTGCTGCCCCGGGCTGGTGGCGACTGGAGCTGGCCTCCCTGCCGGAGCTGGAGGAATCCCTGCTCTGGAAGCTCGCTGAGCTGGGCATTCCTCGGGTAGCGGTACAGCACCGCCCCGAAACCCCCAGCCAGCGGCAGCTGATTGCCTGGTTGCCTGCAATCGATTGGCCTGAGCCGGAGCAGCAGCAGCTTGCTCTGGCTCTGGCGCCCCTAGCCGAGCCCTTCGGCTTGGCCCTGCCCCCGCTGCAGTGGAGTCAGCAGGCTGATGAAGACTGGAGCCTCAGCTGGAAGCAGCACTGGCAGGCCGATCCTGTGGGCCAGGGGCTGCTGATCCTGCCTGCGTGGCTGCCCTGTCCGCCCGAGCATGCCGAGCGGCGGCTAATTGCTATGGATCCGGGCAGTGCCTTCGGCACCGGCAGCCATCCCACCACCAGGCTTTGCCTGGAGGCCTTGGAGCTGCTGGCCGCCAGGACGCCAGAGGGGCTGGCTGGCCTGCGGGTGGCCGACCTCGGCTGCGGTAGTGGCGTGCTGGGCCTGGCTGCCCTGCGGCTGGGCGCGGCCTCGGTAGCGGCGGTCGACACCGATTCGCTGGCAGTGCGAGCCACTACCGACAATGCCGCCCTTAACGGCCTCACGCCTCAAGTGCGGGTGCAACTGGGCTCGGTTGAGGCCCTGGCTGAGCTGCTCGAGGGTCAGCCGGCCGATCTTTTGCTCTGCAACATCCTTGCTCCGGTGATTCAGGCCCTTTGTCCAGCCTTCAACACCGTGCTGGCTGCCAACGGCGTGGGTCTGCTCAGTGGCCTGCTCGTTGACCAGGCTCCGGCGTTGCAGCTGGCCCTGCGGGACGAGGGCTGGCAGGCCGAACTCACGGCCGAACAAAGCCAGTGGGGCCTGATGACGATCCGGCGTGTCGCATAAGGCACGCTGATCTGTGCCTTCAATTTGATTGGCCTTCCAGCGTTCTGGCCGCCAAATCGACAGTTAGGGCGTCCGGCGGATGTATGAAGGGCGAGTCCTACAGGCCCGGCTTCCGGGTGCCTGTGAGCCCCAATCTTTTTCATGGCTTCCTACAAGGTCACCCTCATCAGCGAGAGCGAAGGCCTCAACAAGACCATCGAGGTTCCTGATGACCAGTACATCCTCGACGCTGCTGAAGAGCAGGGTGTTGATCTGCCCTACTCCTGCCGCGCCGGCGCTTGCTCCACCTGCGCAGGCAAGCTGACCTCCGGCACCGTCGATCAAAGCGACCAGAGCTTCCTCGACGACGACCAGATCGAAGCTGGTTTTGTACTCACCTGCGTGGCCTACCCCACCAGCGACTGCACCATCAAGACCCACGCCGAAGAAGAGCTCTATTGAGCTCCAGATCAGCCTGCGCAGATTCGGCAAATCCCGGACCTGCGCTTGAGCAATCTGAATTTCTCTGCCACCCTTAGGGGTGGCTTTTTGCTGTCATCCCCGAGCCGCAGTTCTGTGTCAGCCCAGGCACCCCCCCCTCAGGGCAACGTCGCAGCCCTGCTGGAGCCAGGCAGCGAGCACACCAGCCCCGGCGGCCAATACAGCTATCGGGTGCTGGGCCCCTGCTGCCGCCTGTTTGATCGCGAGGAGTTGCCCTGGCCCTGCTGTCGGTTGGCCTGGCGTAGCAAGGAGCCAAGCTGGCGGCGGATCGGCCGGCGCTTTGTGCCGGATTTGGCCTCCCGCCGCTGCCCGTCCTATGCCGTTGAGCTGCTGCAGCCCGGCGCCCGCCCCACCCGCACGGTGATCACCCTGTTTCCGGTGCGGCTGGGCTCTCAGTTGCAGGAGTGGTGGTATAGCAAGCAGCCCACCTCCCTAGACCTGGCCAACTGCACGCCGCCGCCTCTTACTGCCAATAAAAAAGCCGGTGCTGTTGCACCGGCTGCTGAATAGTGGGGTGATGCTCAAAATTGATCTGAAACTAAAAGTAGATCTGAGGCTAGAAGCTAGAAGTAGATCTTGCCCCCGCCCCACTGGATGCCCTGAACCTTGGGGGCCACCAGGATGTAGCCAGCCATCAGGCGCAGGTCCTCGTCGTCGAGGTCGCGCATTTTCACGAAGATGTCGCTGCTGCGCATGCTGGGGTGGACGTCAGCAATGCTGTATTCCCCGTCGTAGGAGGTGGGGTCTTTCATGTAGTCCACCAGGGCCTCAACGCTGTCGCGGGACGGCGTCGCTAGGGCCAGGGTCTCAGGATCGAGGCCCACGTTCTGATTGGTTTTGGTGATGCCACCGGCGTGGCACTCGCCGCAGCTGCTGTTGAACACCTTGCGACCGGCCTTGATCTCCTGCTCGCTGAAGGTCACCAGGGTGCCGTCTGGCGTGGCGGGCACTGTGAGCTGCTCTGTGGTCCAGGCAGCTGCCAGAGCCGGGCTGCCGAAGCCCATGAACAGCAGCAGGGCCAGCATGGTTCGAGCAAGAACGCGAACCGCCTTGCGGAGGGCAGCCGAGGGGAAGGAGGAGGCCATTGGAAAAAGCCGGCGGGTAGGCGGTAAAGACCGCATCGGAGACCTTGTATCACGGGGAAAGGGCCCTCCGCAGCCGATCAACGCGAACTGTTGCAGGGCTAGGCCGTGGCCGGTTCGGATGGGGTGATGTCGATGCTGAGGAAATCCTTGGCCACCAGGGTGTTGGCAAAGATGGATTGGGCTTCCGCTACCAGGTCGTCGGGGGTCATCGGATTGCCTGGCATGTAGCGAGGGCTCAGGTGGGTGAGCACCAGCTGCTTGACGCCGGCCTCCAGGGCGGTTTGGGCCGCCATCGTGCTGGTGGAGTGCTGGCGCTGGTAGGCAAGCTCCGCTTCGGCGTGGGAAAAGGTGGATTCGTGGATCAGTAGGTCAGCGCCGCGGGCCAGCTCCACCGCCGCTTCGCAGAACACGGTGTCGGTGCAATACACAACGCTGGCCCCCGGGCGATCGGGGCCGCAAAGGCTGGCGCCATTGATGATCCGGCCGTCTTCGAGGCTGACGTCGCGCCCAGCCTTGAGCTCGGCGTAGATCGGCCCTGGCGGGATGCCGAGGGCCTTGGCTCGCTTCACGTCGAAGCGGCCAGCCCGCGGCTTCTGATCGACCCGGTAGGCGTAAGCAGGCACCCGGTGGGTAAGCGGCGTGCAGCGCACCGTGAGGTCGTCGTCATCGAGCAGCAGGGCGCCGCTCTCGGCAGCGGATTGCACCCGGTGGGTGCGAAGCGGATAGCTGATCCGGGTTGAGGAGGTGCGCAGCACCCCTTCGAGGTAGTCGCGCAGGGGATCGGGGCCGTAGAGGTCGATGCCCGCGCAGGTGCCCGCCAGGCCGAGGCTGGCCAGTAGGCCGGGCAGGCCAAATACATGGTCGCCGTGCATGTGGGTGACGAAAATTCGCCGCAGCTGGCTCACCCGCAGATCGCTGCGCAGAAACTGGTGCTGGGTGCCTTCGCCGCAGTCGAACAACCACAGCTCACTGCGCTGGGGCAGTCGCAGCGCCACGGCCGACACATTGCGGCCCCTGGTGGGCACACCGGAGCTGGTGCCTAAAAAGGTGACCTGCACTGTGGTGTTGCCTCTGGCGCATGTTGCCACGCCGGGCACAATGGGTCCCCTGAGTCGGGAGAAGCAGCCCCCGTGCCTGTAGCGCGCTTTCCCCTGGTGTCTTTAGTGGCAAGCGCCCTGGTGCTGGCCGGGGCTGCTCCGGGACAGCTGCGGGCCCAGCATGCCAACCCGCAGGTGCGGGTGCTGTTGCTCGAAACGGTCAGGCTGACGCTGGCGGCGCCTCAGCAGCCCCTGGTGTTGCGGGCCGGTAGCCAGCGCTGGTCGCTCGCGCCGCTGGAGCCGGTGGTGTTGCAACTGGCCGCTGGCAGCCTTTTGCTGGAACGCGCCGGCGGCGTGGAGCGACTGCCTGCGGTGAGAGAGCTCTGGCTAGAGCCGGCAGCCAAGTCCGCTGGCCCCCCGCTGGATTTGCAGCCCAGCCCCCAAGAGGGCGCCGATTTTCAGCTACAGCAGCGGGGCTATCGCGGCCGACTGCAGGTGCTGGTGGGCAGCTCAGCCCTACAGGCTGTAAACCATGTGCCCCTAGAGGCCTACCTGCCCAGCGTGGTGGCCAGCGAGATGCCGGCTAGCTGGCCCCAGGCGGCCCTGCGCGCTCAGGCGGTGGCCGCCCGCACCTATGCCCTGCGTCAGCGCAAGCCAGCTGCCGCCTTTGACGTGAGCGCCACGGTTTCGAGCCAGGTTTATAAGGGCGTTGAGGCGGAAACCCCTTCAACCCGTCAGGCGGTGGTTAGCACCCGCGGCCAGGTGTTGATGTTTGGCCCCGGCCTGGCCAACACGGTGTTTCACAGCAGCGCCGGTGGCAGCACCGAAAACAGCGGCGATCTCTGGAGCCAGCAGCTTCCCTACCTGGTGAGCGTGCCCGATTTTGATCAGCAAAGCCCGGTGCACGCCTGGGAGCAGCGGTTGGAGCCCGAGCAGCTGCAGAAGGCGTTTGGCGAGATCGGCGGTGCCCAGCGCATCGATGTGCTCGCCACCACCGACTCTGGTCGGGTGCGCCAGGCGCGGGTGACTGGCCCTGCCGGCACCCTGGTGCTCACCGGCGCCCAGCTGCGCAGCCGCCTGGGGCTCAAGAGCACCCTGGTGCGCTTTGAGGTGCTGGCCCCAGAGCTGGCGGCCCTGCCCCCCTCCCTGCCGGCCTTGCCGCCGCTGATGCCGCAGGCTGCCGATCCTGCCATCAGCCCGGATCAGGTGCCCGTACAACTACTGCCGCCGCCTGCGCTGCTGGCGATCGGCCGGGGCTTTGGCCATGGTGTGGGTATGAGCCAGTGGGGCGCCCACGGCCTGGCCAACCGAGGCCAGAGCTACGAGCAGATTTTGCATCACTACTACCGCGGAGCGGAGTTGCGCCCCTACGTCAGCCCCTGAAGTTGGAGTTGCGCTGCCTCGTTGATGGGCCGGCCGTGGCGGCGGCGGTGGCGGCCCGCCTGCTGGAAGAGCGCCTGCAGCGGCCCCGGCTTCCCCTGGGACTGGCCACGGGCCGCACCATGGAGCCTGTCTACGCGGCCTTAGTTCAGCAGCTTGAGCAGCTCAGTGGGGCCCAACAGCAGGCGATCCGCCAGGGCTGGCTGAGCTTCAACCTCGATGAATATGTGGGCCTGGCGCTCCACGATCCGCGCTCCTTTGCCGCCTTCATGGCTGCCCGGCTGCAGCGCCCGCTGGGTTTGCAGCCTGAGCAGGTGCTGCTGCCCGATGGCCTGGCAAGCGATCCCCAGGCTGAGGCCAGGCGCTACGGGGCCGCCCTCGCGGTTGCCGGTGGCGTGGGGCTACAGCTGCTCGGTTTGGGGTTAAACGGCCATGTGGGCTTCAACGAGCCCCCCTGCGGGGCTAAGGCCCACTGCCGCTGCCTGACCCTCAGCGCCGCCACCCGGACCCAGAACGCTGGCGCCTTTGGAGGTGATCCCAAGGCGGTGCCTGCCCAGGCGATCACGCTTGGATTGGCGGAGATCCTTGCTGCTGAAAGGATCTTGCTGGTGGTCACCGGGGCCTGTAAGGCCGCCATCTTGAAACGGGCGTTGCAGGAGCCCCCCTGCCCTGAGGTGCCAGCCAGCTGGCTGCAGCACCACCCCCGACTGGAGGTGGTGGCGGATCGGGCTGCTCTAGGGGCGTTCTTGGAGGAGCCATGATGATTTAAGGCTTTTTGTCGACCTTGCCCATGCCGTCCCCTCCAGCTCCGCCCGCTTCCGGTGTGCGCAGCATTCCGGTTCGGACTGCTCACGGCACCTTTGAGGTTTGGACACGTCGCAGCGGTGCGAGTCCGCAGATCAAGCTGTTGCTGCTCCATGGCGGACCGGGCTGCACCCACGAGTATTTCGAGGTGTTTGACAGTTTTCTGCCCCAGGCGGGAATCGAGCTTTATTTCTACGACCAGTTGGGTTCGCATCACAGCAGCCAGCCCGATCACGCTGATCTATGGGAGATCGAGCGATTTGTGGATGAGGTGGAGCAGGTGCGCCAAGCACTGGATCTCGACAGCAGCAATTTTTTCTTGCTCGGTCACTCCTGGGGCGGGATTCTGTCGATTGAGTATGCGCTGCGCTACCAGCATTGTCTGAAGGGATTAATAATCTCCAATATGGTGTGGAGTGTGCCGGAGTACAATCGCTACGCCGAAGAGCATTTTCTACGTCAACTGCCAGCTGGTATTCTGGCCGAGCTCCATGCCATCGAAGCTGCCGAGGATTACGACAACCCTCGCTACATGGAGTTGTTGATTCCGCACCACTACGAGCACCATGTGTTGCGCCGGCCCTATGCGCAATGGCCCGATTCGGTTCGTCGTGCGTTTGATCACCTCAATCCGAAGGTCTACATCCCCATGCAGGGTCCCAGTGAGCTGGGCGCCCGTGGCAAGTTGGCCCAGTGGGATCGCAGGGCTGATCTATCCCGGATTGAGGTTCCCACTCTCACCATTGGTGCCGCCCACGACACCATGGACCCCGAGCAGATGGCGGCTATGGCCAAGGCTCTGCCGCGGGGTTCCCATCTCCACTGCCCTAATGGAAGCCATATGGCGATGGTTGATGACCAGGTGGTTTACATCCAGGGTCTGATCGATTTTTTGCGGCGGGTTGATGCTCAAGCGATTCGAGCGGACCCTTAAGTCGGTTGGCAGGTGCTTGGCGCCGCTGCTCTCAGCCCATCACCGCCGCCAGCAGCCCCTCGTCGGCCTCAAGGTTGCTGGTGACGCTGCGCCCATCTTCCAGGTCCTCGAGGGCATCAAGCATGCGCAGGCAGGCGCGCAGAGTTTTGGCGTCGCTTAGGGGGCAGGCGGTCTGGGGAATCCAGCGGTGTTCCCAGCCCCCCACTGCCCAGCCCTGCTGCCGCAGGCCGTCCTGCAGGGCCTCTAGGTCGGCGAAGGTGCCGAACACCTCCAGCCCCCCCTCTTCGAGGGGGGTGTAGCCGATGGCGGCGGGTCCGCCCTGCTCCTCCAGGGCCAGCAACCCCTCCAGCAGAGTTTCTTCATCGATGGCTTGGCCATCCCCGGCGGCCAGCTGCACCACGGAGCGCTGCTCAAACAGGTAGCCCACACAGCCCGTTTCGCCCAGGTTGCCGCCATGTTTGCCGAAGGCCAGGCGCACCTCGGCGGCAGTGCGGTTGCGGTTGTCGGTGAAGGCCTCCACCAGCACCGCCACGCCGCCGGGGCCGTAGCCCTCGTAGCGCACCGCCTCGAAGGTTTCGCCAGCGCCACCGCCCTGCCCTGAACCCTTGGCGATGGCTCGCTCGATGTTTGCGTTGGGCATCCCGGCGGCTTTGGCCTTCTCGATGGCGGTGCGCAGCTGGAAGTTGCCGGCGGGGTCGGCCCCACTTCGGGCCGCCACCGTTATCTCCCTGCCAAGCCGGGTGAACACGGCGCCGCGCTTGGAATCCACCACGGCCTTGGTGCGTTTTATCTGGACCCACTTGCTGTGGCCGGCCATCGGGGTGCGGGGGGAGAGGAGCGAGGGGCTAGCCGGTTGCGTTGAACACCAGCCTGGGCTGCAAGAGGCCGCCTTCACTGGTGCGAGCCATTCCAGCCAGGTTGCCATCCGGCCCCAGCACCGCCACCGGCTCTCCCGCCTCCAGCGCCAGCCCATGGTCAAGGGCGCGGCCGCAGCGCCAGCCTTCAAGTTCTGCATCGAGCAGCTGCCGTTGGGGTAGGTGCCCAAGTGCTGCCAGCGGATTCAGCAGGGCGGGCAATGGCGCCTGATCGAGGGCCTCCAATGGCACGGCCTGCTCGAGGCCAAAGCCCAGGGCCTCGCTGCGGCGCAGCTGCGCCAGGGCACCACCGCAGCCCAACGCCTCGCCTAGGTCGCGGGCTAGGGAGCGGATGTAGGTGCCGGCTGAGCAGCGCACCAGCAGCTCGAGCCTTTCTGTGGCGCCATCCCAGCCGAGCAGCTCCAGTCGCTGGATTGTGACCGCTCGGGGGGCCAGCTCGACCTGCTCGCCCTGGCGCACTAGGGCATAGGCCCGCTGCCCCTTCACGTGCACGGCTGAAACCTGGGGCGGCACCTGGTCGATCCTGCCCCGAAAGCTCGCCAGGGCTGCCTCCAGATCCGCTGCCTCTAAAGCGGGCACCGCAAAGCGGCTCAGCACCTCTCCCTCCAGATCGTCGCTGACGGTGCGCAGCCCCAGTTGCACCACGCCCCGATAGGTCTTGTCCCCCTCTAGGTAGGGCAGTAGCCGGGTGGCGGGGCCCAGGGCGATTGGCAGCACCCCAGTGACGGCTGGATCCAGGGTGCCGCCATGGCCCACGCGCTTGAGCCTGTAGGCGCGCCGCACCCGGGCCACACAGGCGTGGGAGGTGAGCCCTGCCGCCTTGTCGAGCACCAGAAAGCCGCAGGGCTGGTCAGCCATGTATCGGAGCGTCACCCTTGCAGCGTCCCATGTTCAGCGCCAATGACCCTGCAGGAGCGCCGCGACCTGGCCTTTCTGGTGCTGGCTGGGATCTTCCTGGGCACCATGGGTATGCTCAACATCCTTGGCCTCACCCGCTTTCTGCAGTTAGGCACGATTGGCTCCTGGCCGATCGTGGTGGCGGTGGGGGCCCTGCCCTATCCGATCACCTTTCTCTGCACCGACCTGATCAGTGAGCTGTGGGGCGAGCAGAAGGCCTCCCAGCTGGTGTGGGTGGGTCTGTTGCTCAACGGCTGGATTGTGCTGATCCTGTGGCTTGGCGGCATCCTGCCGGGGCTGGCAGGCGCGCCCGATGCCACCTTCTTTGAGGTGCGCCGGCTCGCCTTCGGCGCGGTTGGCGCCTCGATGGTGGCTTACCTGGCGGCCCAGTTCACCGACGTGCGCCTATTCCATTTCTGGAAGCGCTTCAGTGGGGGCAAGGCCCTATGGCTGCGCAATAACGGCTCCACCTTGGTGAGCCAGCTGGTGGACACCAGCGCCGTGGTGCTGATTAGTCACTACGCCAGCCATGTGCTGCCGCTGCGCCCCGGCGAGCCGGTGGTGCCCCAGCTGGCCTCCTTCATCGCCAGTGGCTACCTGTTCAAACTTGTGGCAGCCCTGGCTGACACCCTGCCCTTCTATGGCCTGGTGGCCTGGCTGCGGCGCTGGTTAGAGGTGCCGGGAGAAGGGGCTGAACTAGGGGAAGAGGCCCATATCGGGGCTGGCTCCTAGGTTGACGCCCATCTAATGGGCAAGGCAAGGCATGGGCGCGGCAGGGGAACTGGAGTTGGGGGTGGAGCGGTTCTTGGCTGATGGCTTCGCCCTGCGCTCCCAGTTGGCCAGCTTTCTCGAGATTTCCCCTGAGGAGCTGGAGTGCCGCCTGCCCAGCAGCACCGACGACCTGGCCGCCCTACACCCCGGTGCCTTTGATCCAGATCAGGCGGGTCGCTTTTATGAAGACACTGTTGGCACCGGCCATCTGCTGGAGTTGGCGGCCTGGCACCTAGGCAGCGCCGACTACATCGCCGACACCCTGAGGCTGCAGCAGCGCTTTGCCCGCGGCCAGGTGCTCGACTTCGGCGGCGGCATTGGCAGCCATGCCCTGGCGGCGGCGGCTCTCCCGGAGGTGGAGCGGGTGTGGTTTGTGGATCTCAATCCCCACAACCGGGCCTTTGTGCAGGCACGCGCTGCCGAGCTCGGCCTGGGCGCCAAGTTGAGCTGCTATCGGGATATGGCTGATCCGGCCCTGCCTGGGCGCTTCGATACGATCGTTTGCCTGGATGTGCTGGAGCATCTGAGCGATCCTGCTGCCCAGCTGGCCCTGTTTGCAGAGCGCCTCTCCCCAGCCGGCATCGCCCTACTCAACTGGTATTTCTTCAAGGGATTTCAGGGCGAGTACCCCTTTCACTTCGATGCCCCAGAGCTGGTGGAGGCCTTTTTCCGCACCCTGCAGAGCCGCTTTCTCGAGGTGTTTCACCCCTACCTGATCACCACCCGGGCCTATCGGTTGGCTTGAAAGGGGCCGTAACGCTGGGCATTAAAAAGCCGGCGGAAGTCCGCCGGCTTTATGGAATCGCTTTAGGGGCCTGGGGCCAATTCAGCCGATGGCAACGTTGATGCGCTTGCGGTTGCGCAGCCCGCGCTTGATGCTTTCGAAGTTGACTACGCCATCCACAAGGGCGAACAGGGTGTCGTCGGAGCCGCGGCCAACATTGACCCCGGGCAGAACCGAGGTGCCTCGCTGGCGGATCAGGATGGAGCCGGCGCTCACGGTTTCACCGCCGTAGCGCTTGACGCCGAGGCGCTTGGAGTTGGAATCGCGGCCGTTGCGGGTTGAGCCGGTGCCTTTCTTGTGGGCCATGGATCAGGGGTATCAGCGAGTGGATATGGAAATTGAAAAGGGAGCGGTAAAAAACTCAGGCCAGAGCCTTGCCACCTAGGGAAATTGATTCGACCATCACTCGGGTCAACTCCTGACGGTGACCGTTCTTGCGCCTGGTCTTTTTCTTAGGACGCATCTTGTAAATGATGATCTTGGGGCCGCGGCGATGCGCCATCACCTTGAGCTCAACGCTGGCTCCTTTGACGTACGGCTGGCCCAGGGTCGTGGTTTTGCCGTCGTTGATCAACAACACGTTGTCGATGGTCAAGGTGCCGTCGACATCGATGCCAAGGCGGTCGAGGTCGTAATAGCGGTTCGGCTGCAGCCAGAACTGTTGGCCTGATGCCTCAACAATGGCGTAGGCGCCACTGGTGGGGGCATCTTGGGGAGCAGCCGGTTCGGCGCTGCGCTTGGCTGCGGATTCGGAGGTAGGGCTCATGGCGGCAGGAGCGTGGCCAGGCTGACGGAGGACCTTTTAAGCCAAGGGTTTCAGCAAACCCAGAGCTCGAAAAGTGACTCGACGTCATTCGGCCTGGCGCACAATCGGAAAACAAACAATAATCCTCGCGTCTGGCCCTTCCTTTCGTCAACATTCAGGGGCCTTTCCCGCGGGTTGCCCCGCTGCCATAGCGGTCCATGCCCGAACCGGCCCTCATCGTTGCTTCTCTGATCAGAGATCCCCGCTTGCAGCAAGCGTGCTCCCGCTGGCTGGTCGGGGGGCGTTGCCGCATGGTCTGGGTGGATCCCACCAGCAACCCTCTTGTGGAGCTTGAGCAGCGTCGGGAGGAATTTGACGCCGTGCTGCTGGAGCAGGGGGCCCTCAGCCCCGAGGACTGCCGCGCCTTTGTGGATTTGGGACTGCTGATGCCGGCGGTGGTGATCGGTGGCGTGGGAGGCCAGATCGAACTCCATGAAGCGGAGGTGCACCTGCCCCCCGATCAGCTTGAGCAGCTCAGCTACAGCTTGGATGCGGCTGTCTCCCGCTATTTGCGCGAAGGCCTAGCCGGCTCTGAGAGCTCCCCTGCTGGCCAGAGCAATGAAACTCCCGATCGCTGGAAGCTGGCCAACCGGCTGAAGGGCCGCGTCGGCTTTGTTGGGGTTTTCTACAAGCGTGATCAAGCCCGATTTCTACGTAACATGAGCCAGCATGAGCGTGAAGAACTGATCCATTCTCTGGAGCGCACCTATCGAGACCTGCTGCTCAGTTATTTCCGGGATCCGGCGGCGGCAAACCAGGCTCTGGAAAGTTTCGTCAATACGGCTTTTTTCAGTGATTTACCCATTACTAAAACTGTTGAGATTCACATGAATCTCATTGATGGCTTCTCCAAGCAGCTCAAGCTGGAAGGGCACAAGAACGATTTCCTCCAGGATTATCGGCTGGCCCTGCTCGACGTTATGGCCCATCTTTGCGAGATGTACCGCCGCTCCATTCCAGCCGATGCGCCTTTGACTGGTTTGCCGGTCCAGGCGTCCCGCCAGCCCACGATGGCTTGAACCAGGAGGTTTCTTAACCATGACTCCACGCAAGACCTACATCCTCAAGCTCTATGTGGCGGGCAATACGCCCAACTCGATGCGTGCATTGAAAACACTGCGGAATATCCTGGAAACGGAATTCCGGGGCGTATATGCCCTCAAGGTGATTGATGTGTTGAAAAATCCTCAGCTGGCTGAGGAGGACAAGATTCTCGCCACCCCCACCTTGGCCAAGATCCTGCCGCCACCAGTGCGCCGCATCATCGGTGATCTCTCCGATCGGGAGCGGGTGCTGATCGGGCTTGATTTGCTCTACGAAGAGCTCAGTGAGGAGGTTTTGGAAGAGGAATTATGTGACGACGACGGCATGGCAAATCCGTCGGTTTCGGTTCCTACAGATCCTCTCCCTTCTCTTGAGCCGCTGCCCTGAGTAGTTTTTCTTCAGATCTCTTCCCTCGATGCAGGAACCAAGCCCAACCAGCAACCCCTTGATGCAGGTGCAGAAGCTCCCGACTGGGATTGAGGGCTTCGACGACGTGTGCCATGGCGGCTTGCCCATCGGCCGCTCCACCCTGATCAGTGGTACCTCGGGCACCGGTAAGACGGTGTTTTCACTTAACTTCCTCTACAACGGCATTCGTCAGTACAACGAACCTGGAATCTTCGTAACCTTTGAAGAGTCGCCCCTAGACATTCTGCGTAATGCGGCCAGCTTTGGCTGGGATCTGCAAGAGATGGTGGAGCAAGACAAGCTCTTTATTCTTGATGCCTCGCCGGATCCGGAAGGCCAAGATGTGGCGGGAAGTTTTGATCTATCCGGCTTGATTGAGCGGATTAATTATGCGATTCGCAAATACAAAGCCCGTCGGGTAGCGATTGATTCGATCACGGCTGTATTTCAACAATACGATGCGGTTTCCGTGGTGCGCCGCGAGATTTTCCGCCTTATTGCCAGGTTGAAGGAAATTGGTGTCACCACGGTGATGACCACCGAAAGGATCGATGAATACGGTCCGATTGCTCGCTACGGGGTTGAAGAATTTGTTTCCGACAACGTGGTGATTCTCCGCAACGTGCTGGAGGGGGAGCGGCGGCGCCGCACTGCGGAGATTCTTAAGCTGCGCGGCACCACCCACATGAAGGGCGAGTTTCCTTTCACGATGGGGAGCCACGGCATCAGTGTTTTCCCGCTGGGAGCCATGCGCCTCACCCAGCGCTCCTCAAATGTGCGGCTCAGCTCTGGCGTGCCCAGGCTCGACGAGATGTGCGGCGGAGGCTTCTTCAAGGATTCGATCATCCTGGCCACCGGTGCCACGGGTACGGGTAAAACTTTGCTGGTATCCAAATTTGTCGAGGATGCTTGCCGCTCCAAGGAGAGAGCAATCCTGTTCGCTTACGAGGAGTCCCGCGCCCAGCTGCTACGCAATGCCACCAGTTGGGGTATTGATTTTGAGCAGATGGAGCAGGACGGTCTGCTCAAAATCATTTGCGCCTATCCCGAGTCCACGGGTTTGGAAGATCATCTCCAAATCATCAAAACTGAAATAGGCCAGTTCAAGCCATCGCGTATGGCGATCGATTCCCTAAGTGCCCTGGCCCGGGGCGTGAGCCACAACGCCTTTAGGCAGTTTGTGATAGGCGTTACCGGTTATGCCAAGCAGGAGGAGATTGCCGGCTTCTTTACGAACACCTCCGAGGAGTTCATGGGCAGCCATTCGATCACCGACTCCCATATTTCCACAATCACCGACACGATCCTGCTGCTCCAATACGTGGAGATCCGCGGTGAGATGGCCCGTGCCTTGAACGTGTTCAAAATGCGCGGCTCCTGGCACGACAAGGGCATCCGTGAATTCGTGATCACCAGCAACGGCCCTGAGATCAAGGATTCCTTTTCCAACTTCGAGCGCATCATCTCCGGGGTGCCCCACCGAATCACCACCGACGAGCGCAGCGAACTCTCCCGTATCGCCCGCAGCGTCGCCGACGACGAGATTTAAATCTCGGCCTGGTCGTAGCGGCGTCGCTCGGCCAGTAACCGCAGTTCGTCCGTGTCTGAATTTTCTAGAGGTAGGTCAAACCAGAAGGTGCTGCCCACCCCTAGGGCACTGGCCATGCGCACCTGAGTGCCGTGTTTTTCGAGGTTGCCACGCACAATTGATAGGCCCAAGCCGGTGCCAGCTTCGGTGTGGACTGCGTTTTCAACTCGATAGAAGCGATCAAAAATGCACTCCTGATCTGCATCCGAGATGCCGCAGCCGCTGTCGGCGATTTCGATTCGAATCCGGGGTAGGGGCGAGGTGAGATCGCAGCTGGGGCTGTCGCTGCTGGGTTCGTTGCCCGGCGTAAGCACGCAGAGATCGGGCCACGGGTAGGCCCGTAATTGCAGCCGCCCACCCTTGGGGGTGAACTTGAGGGCATTGCCCACCAGGTTGTCGAAGACCTGCAGCAGCAGGTCCCAGTTGCCCAGGATGCGCGGCAGCTGGGGATCGGCTTCAAAGGCCAGGGAGACGCCCTTTTCATCGGCATTGAGGCGGTAGGTGCGCAGGATCTGCTCGATGGCTGGGGCCAGCTCCAGCGGCTCTAGGTTCCACTCCCGCTCCGACTCCAGCCGGGATAGGTCGAGTACGTCGTTGACGAGCCTGGTAAGCCGGTCGGCTTCGGCGTTGGCGATCCCCAGAAATTCGCGCTTTTCCTCTTCGCTGAGCTGGTCGCCTAGGTCGTGGAGGGTTTCCACGTAGCTCTTGATGTTGCACAGCGGCGTGCGCAGCTCGTGGGAGACATTGCTGATGAAGCGGCTCTGGGCGGCATTGAGCTCCACCTCGCGGGTTAGGTCTTGGATGGTCATGGCGATGCCCTTGAGGCTTTCGCCGCTGGCATCACTCACCGACTGCAAAACGATGCGCAGGGTGCGGATCGGTTCGCCAAAACTGCAACGCACATCGGCGCTGTCTCGGTCGCGGCAGGTCACGCTGTCGAGGGCTGGCTGCACCTCCATCGCCAGCCGTTCCGGCAGCTCGGCAATTAGGTCGTTGCCCTCGAGGTTGCGGCCCTCCCAGCGGAACAGGCGACGGGAGGTGGGGTTGGCCAGCACAATTGCGCCCTCGGCATCCAGCAGCACCGCCCCATCGGCCATCTTGGCGATCAGGGACTGCTGCTTCACCTGGGCGGCGGTGAGCTCTTCGATGTTTGCAGCCTTGTAGTCCTCCAGCTGGGAGGCCATGGTGTTGAAGCCGTCGAGCAGCTCCCCTAATTCCCCGCCCACTGGCAGGGCAAGCCGGGTTTCGAAATTGCCGCCGGCGATCGAGCGCACCCCCTGCAGCAGCTCTTTCACTGGGCGCGTGATGGTGAGGGCATTGAAAACAGCCCCCAAAATCACCAGCACCCAGATTGAGATGAACACCGCCACTGTCACCTCCCGGGTCAGGGCGGCACTGGTAAGCAGGGTTTCGTTTGGATTGATACCAAGGGCCAGCACGCCCAGATAGCGGCCGTCACTCACCATCGGCACAAACACATCGGTCACCTGGCCGCCTGGGCTTAGGTGCTGGCGGATCAGGGGAGTGTCAGGCCGTTTCTGTAGGTCTGCTGGCAATTCGAGGCGGCGGCTGAGCAGCAGCTCGCTGCTGCCTGAGCTGGCACCGATCGGAATGCCTAGGTAGATCACCCCCTCTGGGTCGGCGAAAAAGATGTAGCGAAGACTGCGGCTGGAGCGCCAGAAACGATCTGCTACCGCCGCTAGCTCCCGGTCGTTGCCCTCCGCAACCAAAGGCGTGATGTTGGCTGAGAGCAACAGGCCCAGGTCTCGGGCGAAGCGGGTATCGCTCAGCTGGGCATCTCTCTGGATGCCGTTGAGGGCCAAAAAGGTGATGCCCGTCATCAGCAGGCTCACCACCAGGGTGGCCACAGCCAGCAGCTTGGTCTGCAGGCTGAATTCCGCCCACCAGCGGCCCATGGCCTGGCGCCAGCTCATCGGCTGCGCACCTGATGGCCGATGTCACGGCGGAAGGTCATGCCCTCGAAGTGCACCTGGGCTAGCCCGGCGTAGGCCCGCTCGAAGGCGGTATCGAAGTTGTCGGCCTGGGCCACCAGCGCCAGCACCCGGCCGCCGCTGGTTAGGCAGCGGCTGTGGTCATCTCGGCGGGTGCCGGCATGGAACAGCTGCAACTGGTCGGTGGGCTGCAGGGTGCTTTCGATGGGGTCGCCGCGGCGCAGTTCACCCGGGTAGCCCTCCGCAGCGGCGATAACGCAGGCACTGCAGCCGGGATGGATGGTGAGGGCTGGTGCTTGGTCGAGGTTGCCGTTGGCACAGGCCAACAGAATTTGGGCTAGCTCCGGACCCAGCAATGGCATCAGGGTTTCGCACTCCGGATCGCCGAAGCGGCAATTGAATTCGATCACGCTTGGTCCCCCTGCGGTGAGCATCAATCCGGCGTAGATCACACCGCGGTAGTCGATGCCTCGAGCCCGCAGGGCGGCCACGGTGGGCTCAAGCACCCTCTGGCGCACCTCCTCTAGTCCTGCTGCGTCCAATAGGGGAGCCGGGGCGTAGGCGCCCATGCCGCCGGTGTTGGCGCCGGTGTCGCCCTCGCCGATGCGCTTGTGATCCTGGGCAGTGGGCAGCAGCACCATGCGCTGGCCATCGCAGAGGGCGAATACGGACACTTCTGGGCCAACGGTGCGCTCCTCCAGCACCAGGCAGGCGCTTGCCAATTCGGCGCCAGCCGCCTTGGGCCCTGCGTCGAAGCGGCCGGCAAAAATCTCCTCGATGGCGGCGCGGGCTTCCTCAACACTTTCGGCCACCGTGACGCCTTTGCCGGCGGCTAGGCCATCGGCCTTCACCACCAGGGGGCGCCCTTGGCTCGTCAAAATTTCCAGAGCCTGTTCGCGGCTGTTTGCGGCCCAGTAGCCGGCAGTGGGAATGCCGGCCTCCTGCATCAGCGCTTTAGCCCACTGTTTACTTGCCTCCAGCTGCGCCCCATCGGCCCCCGGGCCGAAGCAGGGGAATCCAGCGGCGCGCAAGCTGTCGGCGAGGCCATCAGCCAGGGGAGCTTCCGGACCCACCACCACCAGTTCAATTGCTAGGTCGCGGCAGGCGGCCTGTAGCCCGTCCTGGTCGGATTCGGCGATGGTCAGTTGCTGGCAGCCCGGTAGGTCGCAGCTGCCCCCATTGCCAGGGGTAATCCAGACCGCCTCAACCCCTGGAGAGCGGGCCAGGGCCCAGCCCAGCGCGTTCTCGCGGCCACCAGCTCCGATCACCAAGATCCTCGCGGGTGTTGGACAGGAGGCAGGGGGCATGGGCCGGACGGGAGGTGGGATGGGAGCGAAAGCTCTTCTAAGTTGAAACGTGCTGCGGGGGGCCGCCAAGCCCTGTTTCTAGACATGCCGGCAATACCAACGCCATTCTCGCCCCGGGCCCGGCTGTTCCCAATTTTTGGCGCTGCGCTGGCGGGCCTGGCCTTGGCTTGCGCAGCAGCAGCAGGCGCGGCGGCAACCAGGCCAGCCATCCCGGATCCAGCCCTGATTTCCCTGCTGCGCGATGGAGATCTCAATGACCTCGACGCTGCCTGTGTCAGTGCCGTGCGGCGGGGAGATGGGCCGCTGTTGCGCCAGCTGCAACAGCGGCTGCTCACAATCCACCCAGCCCCTCAGCCTCTTGCGGTGGTGATGGCTAATGCCCACAGCATGTTGACCTGCAGGGCCCCGTCAGGGGCCCTGCAGGTGCTGGCGCGAGTGGGGCCGGCACCGGGCGCTGAGCGGACCCAGTGGCTGGTGTTGCAGTGGCGTGCTGCCCAGGCGGGCTTGCACCACCAGCTGGCCGCCGATGCCCTCGAGCGGCTTGCGGCTGGAAACCTTGGAGGGCTGGCCTTGCTGGAGTTGCCGGTGGGCCAGCGTCAGGACGGCACCCCGATAAATCGCCCAGCCCTGGATTTGTTGGCAGGTCATCTTGAAAGCCTGGGTCAACGGCAACGGGCTGCTGAGGTGTTGGTCACCAGCGCCCAGCCCGGTGCGGCGACGGCGGCCCGGCTGGCTAAGGCGGTGGCGCTGTTTGGAGCATTACCAGCTCCTGAGCAGGACCGGCTGCTGGAGCTGGCCCTCGAGCAGGCGGCGTCCTCAGGCAGCTGGGGGCTGGTAGCTGAGATCCTCGACCAGCAGCTTGCCCTGGCCGGCAGTACGCCGGAGCAGGTCGCCCGGGCAACGCAGCGGCGCTTGCGCCTCAGCGCCCGTATCGACGATGCCTACGGTGAGTGGCTGTTGCAGCGGCGGGATCCAGCTGCCCTGTCCCGGCAGGGTGATCTGGAGCGTCAACTTCGCACCCCCCGAGCCCCTGGTGGCCATGCCGCCGCACCGCAGTCCCCCGATCCCCAGCCATGACGGCCTACACACTTGGTTCCCTGCTTTACGAAGGCAAGGCCAAACGGGTATACGCCACAGATCAGCCCGACTTGGTAGCTGTCGAATACAAAGACGATGCCACGGCGTTTAATGCCCTCAAAAAGGCCCAGCTGGCGGGGAAGGGAGAGTTGAACTGCCGAATTTCGGCTTTGCTTTTTGAGCATCTCGCCGCACGGGGCATCCCCACCCACTACCTCGGGGTGGAAGGCAGCCGCTGGATGCTGGCCCGTCCAGTGCGGGTGATCCCGATTGAAGTGGTGATCCGCAACGTGGCTGCGGGCTCGCTTTGCAAGCAGATGCCCATCGCGCCAGGCACGCCCCTGGAGCCACCCTTGCTTGATCTCTATTACAAGGACGATGGCTTCGGAGATCCCTTGCTCACCGAAGCCCGGCTTGAGCATTTGGGCCTGGTTACCCCCGAGCAGCGCCGCCAGTTGGAAGAGCTGGCCCGTCAGGTGAACCGGGAATTGCTGGCCCTGTTTGATTCAATCGGCTTGCAGCTGGTTGATTTCAAGATCGAATTGGGGCATACCGCCAGTGGTGAATTGGTGGTTGCTGACGAGGTCAGCCCTGATACCTGCCGTCTCTGGGATCGGGCGGTATTGGATTCTCAGGACCGGATTTTGGACAAGGATCGATTCCGACAGGATTTAGGTGGCGTTGTCGAGGCCTACGGGGAGGTCCTCAAACGGGTCCAAGGGGCCTGTCCTCCACCCCGGGTCTACCGGTAAGGTCAGCGCAATTTGCGGCCTGTCCGCTCCGCTACCCCTTCCCCATGGCTGGTTTGCTGAGTTTGAAGGCTGTTTGGCCCCTGATGGGCGCCGCCATCCTCTCGGCGAGCCCTGCCCTTGCCCAGCCTGCATCGCAGCAGGTGGACAACCCATTGGCGGATCCGGCCAGTCAGACGCCAGCGCCCTCCCAACCCATCCCCCAGACGCCATTCCCAACCCAGGCAGCTCCAGTAACTGAGCCTGCGGCCAAAGCTGAACCCAAGGTTTTGATCGCGGAAGTGGTGATCGAAGGCCTTCAAGACCACCCTGAACGGGAACGGCTGGAGCTGGCTGCCTACGCCGCGATGGCGGCCACCCCAGGTTCGCGGGTGACCCGCAACGAGCTGCAGACTGACCTTTCAGCGATCTACGCCAGCGGCTGGTTTTCCGATGTGCGGATCCAGCCCGTAGATAGTCCGCTGGGCGTGCGGCTGGTGGTTGTGGTGGTGGCCAACCCGGTGCTGCAGCAGGTCAAGCTCGATCCAGTCGATCTGAAGTTGCCGGAGCAGGTGGTTAAAGACACCTTCGCCGCTGACTACGGCAAAACCCTCAACCTCAACACCCTGCAGACCCGCATGCAGGAGTTGCAGCGCTGGTATGCCGATCAGGGCTACTCCCTGGCGCGGATTACCGGTCCTAGCCGCGTTAGTCCGGAGGGGGTGGTCGAGCTGCTGGTGCGCCAGGGCACCGTTGAGGGGGTTGAGGTGCAGTTCCTCAACAAGGAAGGTTCTGCCACCAACGACAAAGGCGAGCCAATTAGGGGCAAGACCAAGCCTTGGGTTGTGACCCGCGAGGTTTCCCTGCGCCCCGGACAGGTGTTTAACCGGCGCGAGCTGGAGGAGGACATCAAGCGCATCTACGGCACGGGCCTTTTCAGTGATGTCAAGGTGACGCTCAAGCCGGTGCCGGCCGAGCCTGGCAAGGTGGTGATTGTGCTCGGCATTGTTGAGCAGTCCAGCGGTTCTTTGTCAGGCGGCCTGGGCTACAGCCAGAGCCAGGGCGTGTTTGGTCAGATCCAGTTGCAGGACAGCAACCTGTTTGGTCGAGCTTGGGACCTCGGCACCAACATCTCCTACGGCCAGTACGGCGGCCTTGGCGATGTGACCTTTACGGATCCTTGGATAAAGGACAATAAATACCGAACTTCATTCCGGGCTCGCTTCTTCTTCAGTCGGGAAGTGCCCCAGTTGTTCCAGAACGAGAACAACTCCTTCACTTATGAGTTGCAGAATTTTGACGGGGCCGACTTTGATGTGGTCACGAGTCGAACCGTTAATAATAATGGGACCGAAACTGTTACCACGAATTTTGATACTGTTGCGATTCAGCGAATTGGTGCCAACGTTCAGTTTGTCCGACCCCTGAATGGCGGTAATCCGTACAAAAAAGCTCCCTGGAATCTGATTCTCTCGTTCGGGGGGCAAGAAGTTACGCCGATGGATTTTTCCGGTAGCAAATATTCCTACGGGGTAGTTGGCGCCACGACTTCTCCTGATACGGTTCCTAGTAGTCAGGTTATTTGCCTTGCTTTTAATTGTGCTTCAGAAAACCAGTTGGTGAGTTTCCGGGTCGGGGCTACATACAGCACCCTTAATGATCCACGCAATCCTACTAAGGGTAATTTTCTCAGCCTTGGCACGGAGCAATTCATTTCGGTAGGCGAGAATTCCCCTACCTTTAACCGCGTTCGCGGCAGCTTCACCCACTACATACCCGTGGAGTGGTTGAAGATCTTCAAGGGCTGCCGGCCTAAGCCCGGTGAGACCAAAGACTGCAAGCAGGCACTGGCTTTCCAGGTTTCGGCTGGAACCTTGGTGGGCAGTGACATTCCGCCCTACGAGGCTTTCTGCTTGGGTGGCGGTAATTCCGTGCGTGGTTATTACGATTGCGATTTGGGAGTTGGTAAAAGTTTTGCTGAAGCTACGATTGAATATCGCTTCCCCATCTTCAGTATCATTAGTGGTGAAATCTTTTTTGACGCTGGTACCACTTTTGGGACCCAGGCAGATATTCCTGGTAATCCTGGTGGCCTGCTTGGTAAGAAAGGTGAGGGTTATTCGCCCGGAGTTGGTTTAATCGTGACAACGCCAGTGGGCCCTCTACGCCTTGAAGTTGCCACCCAGGATTTCTCTAGTGATTGGCGCTTCAACTTGGGTGTGGGCTGGAAGTTCTAGTGGCGCATTGGCCTAGGGACTATTCCGGTGCCTGGACCCTGAGCCAGTCGGTGCAACGGGAGGGTGTGGGCTTGCACAGCGGCCAGCAGACCCAGGTGCGATTACAGCCATCACAGCGCCCGGGCTACTGGGTGGGATGGCTGGATGCACCGGAGCTCCCCTTGATTCGTTTGGCTCCGGATCAGGTGAGCGACACTCAACTTTGCACTGCTTTGCGGCTAGACCAACGCCGCCTGGCCACGGTTGAGCACCTGCTGTCGGCCCTAGCCGGCACCGGCGTTACCCAGGCTGAAATTCTCGTGAGCGGCGAAGAGATTCCTTTGCTGGATGGATCGGCTCTGCCCTGGGTGGAGGCGCTAGGTGAGGCGGGGCTTCAAGCCCTGCCCTATGACTCGTCTCCGCTGGAGCTTGAGCTGCCGCTCACTGTCAGTAGTGGCGTCAGTTTTGCCACGGCCCTGCCCCACGCCGGCTTGCGGGTAGGTGCGGCAATTGAATTTGCCGATGCGGCCATTGGCCGCCAGCTGTTTTCACTTGATTTGTCACCGAGCGCCTTTGTTGAGCAGATCGCCCCGGCGCGCACCTTTGGGCTGCGCTCCCAGGTTGATCAGCTCCTGGCAGCTGGCCTGATCCGGGGCGGCTGCCTTGAGAACGCCCTTGTGTGTGATGGAGATAGCTGGCTAAATCCGCCGCTGCGGTTTGTGGAGGAACCGGTGCGCCATAAAATCCTGGACTTGTTGGGAGACCTGGCGCTGATCGGATTACCTCGAGCCCAAATTTTCGCCTACCGCGGCTCCCACGGGCTCCACACCTCTTTGGCTGCGGCCCTGGCCGGCCTGGCCAGCTCCTCCCACTCCAGTTCTTTCGCCAGTTGATGCCCTTGTCTGACGCCAGCCCATCGCTTTCTGATCCCCCAGCTGCGGTGATCCTCACCAGCGAGCAGATTCAGGGACTGTTGCCCCACCGCTATCCATTTGCCCTGGTGGATCGGGTGATTGAGCATGAGCCGGGTAAACGCGCTGTGGCGATCAAGAACGTCACCCTCAATGAACCCCAGTTTCAGGGCCATTTCCCCGGTCGCCCCCTCATGCCGGGAGTGTTGATCGTTGAGGCCATGGCCCAGGTGGGCGGGTTGATCGTCACCCAGATGCCAGATTTGCCCAAGGGCTTATTTGTGTTTGCCGGCATCGATGGGGTGCGGTTTCGTCGTCCGGTTGTGCCTGGCGACCAGCTGGTAATCACCTGTGAGTTGCTGAGCCTCAAGCGCCGCCGTTTCGGCAAGGTCAAGGCAGAAGCCAGCGTGGATGGTCTGCTGGTTTGCTCCGGGGAACTGATGTTCTCGTTGGTGGACTGATGGCCACGACCATCCATCCCACGGCTGTTGTCGATCCCAAAGCTCAGCTGGCTGAAGGTGTTGAAGTTGGGCCCTACGCCGTGATCGGCCCCCAGGTGGAGCTTGGTGCTGGCTGCCGCATCGGGCCCCATGTGGTTCTCGATGGCCGGGTGCGCATGGGGCGCGATAACCGCATATTTCCCGGGGCCTGCATCGGCCTCGAACCCCAGGATCTCAAATACACGGGGGATCCCACCGAGGTGGTGCTTGGCGATGAGAACACGATCAGGGAGTGCGTCACCATCAATCGGGCCACCACTGGCCACCAGCAAACGCGGCTTGGTAGCGGCAATTTGCTGATGGCCTATTGCCACTTGGGCCACAACTGCGAATTAGGTGACCGGATCGTGATCGCCAACGGGGTGGCGGTGGCCGGCCATGTAGTGATCGGCGATCGGGCTGTGATCGGCGGAGTGCTCGGTATTCATCAGTTCGTGCACATCGGCACCCTGGCCATGGTGGGGGGTATGAGCCGTATCGAGCGAGATGTGCCGCCATTCACCTTGGTGGAGGGCCATCCCTCCCGTGTCAGGGCCCTCAACAAGATCGGCCTGCGGCGCAGTGGCCTATTTGATCAGGACGGCAGCCAACAATTTGAAGAGCTCAAACAGGCCTGGACCCTGCTTTACCGCAGTGGCATCACCCTGGCTGAAGCCCTAAGCCAGTTGCGCTCCCAGCCCTTGGGAGGCGCTGCAGGCCAGCTGTGCAGTTTCCTAGAGGCCTCCATTGGCCCCTCCCGCCGCGGGCCGATCCCGGGGACGCGCTGATGCTGCGGCTGCTGGTGAGCACCGGTGAGGTGTCTGGGGATTTGCAGGGATCGCTTTTGGTAAAGGCTTTGCACGAGGAGGCCCGGCGCCGCCAGCTCGATCTCGAGATCGTCGCCCTTGGTGGCGAGCGCATGGAGCGCGCCGGTGCGGCATTGCTGGCTAACACCACCCGGATGGGTGCCATCGGCTTGTTGGAAGCGATTCCCTTTGTGCTGCCGACTTTGAGGCTGCAACGGCGTCTGAAGCATTGGTTTCGCCGCGACCCTCCCGATGGCGTGGTGCTGATCGACTACATGGGCCCCAATGTGAGCTTGGGGCTGCGGCTCAAACGCAGATTTCCCAAGGTGCCCGTCACCTACTACATAGCCCCGCAGGAGTGGGCTTTCAAATTCGGCAACGGCGGCCGCTCCAATCTGATCAGCTTTACAAATCAGATCCTGGCGATTTTTCAGGAGGAAGCCCGCTTCTATCGATGTCGGGGCGCCAATGTCACCTATGTGGGCCATCCTCTGCTGGACACCATCGGTGAAGTGCCAAGCCAGCAGGAGGCCCGCCGTCAGCTTGGGCTGCGCGGGGATGCGCCAGTGCTGCTGCTGATGCCGGCATCGCGGCGCCAGGAGATCCGCTATATGCTACCCCACATCGTGGAGGCGGCTGCAGAGCTGCAGCGCCAGCGGCCCGAGTTGCAGGTGGTGGTGCCGGCGGGATTGCCAGGCTTCGAGGCTCATCTGGCGAGGCAACTTGGCCAGGCAGGAGTGCGGGCGGAGATCATTGCTGCCGCTGATTCAGACCAGCTCAAGGCCTGCCTCTGCGCTGCAGCCGATCTGGCCCTGGCTAAATCGGGCACGGTGAATCTGGAGCTGGCCCTGCGAGGTGTGCCCCAGGTGGTGGTTTATCGGGTCAGCCGGGCGACAGCCTTCGTGGCCCGCCACCTCCTGCGCTTCAGCGTGCCCCACATTTCGCCGGTAAACCTGGTGCTGGGAGAGCGGCTGGTGCCTGAGCTGCTGCAGGAGGACCTCACTGCTGCGGCAATCGTTCGCGAGGCCCTACCCCTGCTTGAGCTTGATGCCAGCTGCGGGGCACGCCAAACCATGCTGGATGGATACCGGCGGCTGCGATTGGAATTAGGGGAGCCGGGCGTCACCCAGCGGGCCGCATCCGCCATCTTTGACCAGGTACTGGAAGCTCGATGAATACCCGCCCCCCCTCTCTTGGGGCCCGCCCCCTGGCCTGGCTGTTGAGCCTGATGCTCCTGCTTTGCGCAGCTCCAGCCCTATCCCCAGCCCCAGCTCTGGCTGCCAATGCGCCCCAGGAAGCGGTGCTTGCGGGCGGTTGCTTCTGGTGTTTGGAACACGACCTCGAAAAGCTCCCAGGGGTGCTGGACGCTCAGAGTGGTTACAGCGGTGGCGCCGGCGCTAACCCCACCTACGGCCAGGTATCGGCTGGCGGCAGCGGCCACCAGGAGGTGGTGCGGGTGCGGTTCGATCCCGCCCGGATCAGCTACGCAAGCCTGCTGCGCTCCTACTGGCGCAATATTGATCCCTTAGATGGTGGTGGCCAGTTTTGCGATCGCGGTAGCTCCTATCGCCCTGTGATTTTTACCAGTGGCGCCGATCAACAAAACCAGGCCCAGGCAAGCCTGCGCTCGGCTGCCGCCGAGCTGGGCCGTCCGGTCGTAGCACTGAAGGTGCAGATCAAGCCGCTGAATCGCTTCTGGCCGGCAGAGGCCTATCACCAGAACTACGCGGAGATCAACAGCGTCAAATACAACTACTACCGCTGGGCTTGCGGCCGGGATCGACGGCTTGATTCGGTGTGGGGCAAGCGCGCTCGCAGTGGGGCGGCTTGGACTTCTGGCAGCAAGTCCTGACTAGCGGTCGCTCCCTTGGGAGCAAAACAGTTTGGCGATTGCGGCAATTCCAAGGAAAATCTAAAGGCGCAGGGTCCCTGTCGGGCACCTAGCTGCAGTTTTGGAGCGGCTTTCCACCCTTTCAGGGCCAACTAGGACTGCCTAACATTCTCCTAACTACGTGAGCAGTCCTGTATGTATCTGCTGACCATCCGCGATGGTTTGAATACTCGCCATGTTGGGCCCTACGTAAGTCCGAAGCAGGCCGCTGACGACCTTGATCGCCTCTTGCCCCTCTGCGGTGAGCGGGCCCGCTGGCAAATTCATGCCCTGGAATCGCCTGCGGAGTTGATGGCCAGCCTGGGTGCTGGAGCCGCTCGTACGGCTGTTGTGGCTGCCTAATGCCCTAACTGCGTCCGGGATAGCCGCGCAGTAGGCCACTTTCGATCATCAG
Organism: Synechococcus sp. CS-1330; assembly: GCA_025128025.1. Lineage (GTDB taxonomy): Bacteria > Cyanobacteriota > Cyanobacteriia > PCC-6307 > Cyanobiaceae > Cyanobium_A. The sequence continues at coordinate 80,338 of JAHLYR010000007.1, read as the reverse complement.
CCCCACGCCGGCATTGATCAGGATCAGGCCAAACGTGCCATACCAGAACCAGGGTCCGGGGCTGGTCAGGGTTTCCAATTTGCCTGCGGCGGCAAGCACCTGGATGCCTTTGCGGATCACCGCCTCGCCAAATAGGCAAAGCCCGGCGGGCAGGAGCAGCACGCCGAGTTGGGCCTTGACATACCAGCGGATCTTCTGAACGGCCATGGAGGGCTCAAAGGCGTCAGGGCTCCAAACTTAGGCTGCTGCTTCATGCGGCGCCCCCGAACACACCCAATTCACCAGCGTGCGCACGCCGAAGCCGGTGGCGCCGGCCGGATCGGCGCCGCGGCCCTTGTCACTCCAGACGGTGCCGGCGATATCCAAGTGGGCCCAAGGCAATTTTGGAGTCACGAAGTCCTGCAGGAACAGGGCTGCGGTGATCGAGCCGCCGGGGCGGGGGCCGGTGTTCTTGAGGTCGGCAAACTGGCTCTTTAGCCCGGCCTTGTAGGAGGCCCTTAGGGGCATGCGCCAGAGGTCTTCACCGCTGGCTTCGCTGGCGCCCAGCAGGGCATCGGCTAGGCCGTCGTTGTTGGACCACAGGCCCGCCATCTCCTCTCCCAGGGCGATCACGCAGGCTCCGGTGAGGGTGGCCAGATCCACCACCGCATCCGGTTCGAGCTTGCAGGCGTACACCAGGGCATCAGCCAGGGTGAGGCGCCCCTCGGCATCGGTGTTGTTGATTTCGATCGTTTTGCCATTGGAGGCGGTGACGATCGCGCCGGGGTGGATGGCCCCGCCACTAATCATGTTTTCGCAGGCCGCCACGATCATGTGCACCTCCACTCCGGCGGGCTTGAGCTCGGCGATGGCCCGCATGGCTCCCAGCACCGCCGCGCTGCCGCCCATGTCGTACTTCATCATCTCTATCTGGGAGCCGGCGGTCTTGAGGTTGTAGCCGCCGGAATCGAAGGTGAGGCCCTTGCCCACCAGCACCAGGCGCCTTTGCACGGTCCCGGCGGGGCGGTAGGTGAGGTGGATGAACTTCGGCGCCAGGTCTGAGCCCTGGGCCACCGCCAGGTAGGAGCCCATGCCCAGGGCGGCGCAGTCGTCCCTCTCCAGCACCGTCAGCTCCAGGCCAAATTCCCGGGCGAGGGCAGCAGCGGTGTCGGCCAGGTGCTGGGGCGTAGCCACGTTGGGCGGAGCGGCCACCAGCTCCCGGGCCAGCTCGACGCCGGCGCAGCTGGCTGCCACTGCCGCCAGGGCGGGAGCGGCGCTTGCAGCCACCCCGATCAGGCTGATCGTCTCCGGCAGGCTGCGGGGCTCGGGCTCCCCCTTGAAGCGCTGGTCGCTGAACAGGGCTAGGCGGCTGGCCTCAGCCATGGCCTGGGCCGCGGCACCTGCTGCCAAGGCCTCGATCGGCATGGCCAGGGCTAGATGGCTTGCTCCAGCGGCGGCAGCAGCTTGGCTGGCGGCGGCGCAGGCCCTGCGCAGGCCGGCCAGGTTGAAGTCGGCCGGAGCCCCCAGGCCCACCAGGATCAGGGTCTGGGGGCTGGCATCTAGGCGATCGAGGCTGAGGCATTGGCCGGGCTTGGCTTTGAAGCGCCTTTGCTCCAGGCGACTCGTCAGCGACTGTCCCAGGGGGGCGGTGAGCTGCTCAAGCTGGGGGTGGTCGGGGCGATCTTCGGCACCGGCGAACAGGCCCACGGCCAGGCAGTCACCATCGAAACGGCCCAGGGCCGCAGGTAGGACGTCGGGGATGCAGCGAAAGTCCATGGAGCGGCCGAGGTTGGGCGCGATCGTAGCCAGCTCGGCCAGCCCAACTCACCTAGGCGGGATCGGCTTGAAACGGCGTGGCCCAGCGGCTGCGGGTTTCCTTGTTGAAGGGCGGCAGCCAGCGGTGAATCAGGGCCTGCTCCAGGGCACGCCGCGGCCGGATGGCGGTGGGCACGTCTAACCAAAAGCGGATGCTGGTTTGGCAGCACAGGCCCGCTTTCAGTAGGGCTTCGCTATAAGCAGCGAGATAGGCCTTGCAGTCGTGTTCGCCTTTCCAGCGCCGATCTGCCTGGCCGGTTTCACCCACATAGAGCAGCAGGGGCTGGCTTAGAGCGGCGGGCCGATCTGTCACCAGATAAAGGGCTGCCCCCTGCTGGGGTGCGGCGGGCCAGCGCCAGAAAGAAAGGGCCTGGGGGGTGAGCTGCAGGGGGTTGAAGGCCTCGGCTATCTCGTCAGGCGTTGCGGGGCTACCGGCAAACAGCGAGACCTGCGCGGCACCACGAGCCTGGTTGCTCCACAGGGGCTGCTGGTGGGCGGCGAGGCGGGTCTGCCAGTCGAGAAGCTGCGAAGCTTGCAGGGGCAGATCAGGGGCATCGGCGCGGCCAGCGCTTCCCCGCTGGCTGGCCGTAAACAACTCGCCTTGACGCGCCATCGCTTCAGGCCCCAGTGCTGGGGGGCAGTGCTGGGCCGGCGGGGCCTTGCCTGAAGCTCACCTTGCCAATCCAGCTTTCCACCAGGTCGGCGGGAAATTGCAGCCGCTGTTGCAGGTCTGCCAGATCGCGAAAGGGGCTGCGACTGCGTTCACGCAGCAGTCGGCTGAGCCTGGGCGGATCGAGCCCCAGCCCTGCTAGCTCCTGGCTGGAAGCCTGGTTGAGATCCACTCGGGTAGCGGATTGCAAAGGCGTTGATGGCTCGCCGTACCAGCGAAATTCCAGCAAGGGCAGCCAGCCGCGCACCAGCGCAGCGGAGAGATCCAGAACCCGTTGCAGGTCGTCGGCACCGCTGAGCTGGATGCCGCCCGCCTGCAGCCGCAGCAGCAGGTCCACCTGGTTGGCAGCGATGCCCGGCAGCCGCAGCCAGTCAGCCGCGGTGGCGCGGTTCACATCAAGCCGCCAGCCCAGGGCAGCGGCCCGCTTCACGGCCTCAGCATCCTCGAGCTTGAGAGCTGGGTTTTGTTGCAGTTTCAGGGCCAGCAACTCCTGCTCCACCAGTTCCCTTTGGATCAGCTCTCTCTGAACCCGCTCCCGCTCCGCAGCTGCATCGGCAGGTGCAGCAGGGCGCGATGCCGCCGGGATTTGGCCAGTGGCCCTCAGCAGCTGACGCGCCAGGGGATCCAACCAGTGCCGCTTGGCCATGGCGGAAGGCCACCGCATCAAAATCGCTTCGAACCTAGCGGGGGTCTCACTCTTGGGGCCAATCGATTAAGCCCCAGCGCAGGCCGAGCACGGCGGCATGGGTGCGGTCGCGGGCCTGGAGTTTGCGGCAGAGGGAGCGCAGGTGAGTTTTGGCCGTGTCGGCGCTGATAAACAGCCGCTGGCCGATCTCGACGTTGGTGTCGCCTTCGGCCACCAGGCTGAGCACCTGCCGTTCGCGCCCGGTTAGGGGCTCAAGGGGCCCCCCCTCTCCGGGTCCGCGGCGAAACAGCTCCGTCAGGCTTCGGTCTACGTAGATCCCGCCACCGCTGATCGCATGCAGGGCGGCCATGGCACTGCCCAGCCCAAGGCGGGATTCCACCAGCAAGCCGTCGCAGCCGGCCTCGATCGCTGCTTGGATCTCGCTCTGGCGGTGCTCCTGGGTGATCAGCAGCAGGGTGTGTAGGCCGGGCCAGCGTTGCTTGATCTGCAGCAGCAAGGACACGCCCGAGCCCTGCTCCAGGGTGTCGCTGAGAAACACCATCGAGGGCCGGTGCCGCTCCACCAACTCCAGGCCGGCGGCCTCACAGGTGGCAGCACCCACCAGGTGCTCCTGGCCGATCAGGCCGCCCACAAAGAAGCTGAGCAGGGCCCGGTTGCCGAGGCAGGCCACCAGGCGGGCATCCCGCAGCAGGTTGTTGATCTGGCTGGTGTTGCGCCGGATCTGCTCAAGCTTGGGAGTGAAGTCCATCGGCGCTGAAGTCTGTGCTGGGGCCCTGCACTGGCGCCATCCTGGCCAGCTCCGCTCGATCCGCCAGGGGCAATACGCCTATCCGCACTCCCCAGGGGTGCCAGGCCTCACCAGAATCTGCAAACGCTGCGCTGCCAGGGTTATGGCGTTCTTTGAATCCGAAATCGTTCAGGACGAAGCCAAGCGGCTGTTTGGCGATTACCAGCAGCTGATGCAGCTTGGTAGTGAGTACGGCAAGTTTGATCGCGAGGGCAAGAAGCTCTACATCGAAAGGATGGAAGACATGATGGAGCGCTACAGGGTGTTCATGAAGCGCTTCGAGCTCTCCGAAGACTTCCAGGCAAAGCTCACCGTGGAGCAGCTACGCACCCAGCTGGGCCAGTTCGGCATGACACCGGAAACCATGTTCCAGCAGATGCACCAGACCCTGGAGCGCATGAAGTCTGAGCTGGAGGCCACCGCCTAGCGGCTGCCTACGATCTCGCCACAGAGTCAGGGCGGGCCGCAGTTCGAATGACAACAGCGCACCCGTCAGCAGAGCAGCCTCCAGCAGAGCAGCCAGCCACCGGGCTGCCTCCTCTGCCGGCCTGGATTGAGCGGGGAATGGCGGATCTGTTCCCCGCCGGCAGCGGTGCAGGTGCCTGCAGCGATCCAGACCAGCAGCTAGCCGCTCGCCTGGAAGAGGCCAAGCGGGCCGGACGGCCCTTGCGCATCAAGCTCGGCATCGACCCCACCGGCTCAGATATCCACCTGGGGCACTCGCTGCTGTTCCGCAAGCTGCGGGCCTTCCAGGATGCCGGCCACATCGCCGTACTGATCATCGGCGACTTCACCGCCCGCATCGGCGATCCCACCGGTAAGAGCGCCACCCGGGTGCAACTCAGCGCTGCTGCGGTGGAGGCCAATGCCGCCACCTACCTGCAGCAGCTGGGTCAGGGCCAGGACCCCGAGCGCGCCCTGCTTGATTTCGAGACTCCTGGCCGGCTGGAGGTGCGCCGCAACAGCGAGTGGCTCACCGGGCTTGACCTGCCCCAGGTGATTGAGCTGCTGGGCATCAGCACCGTGGGCCAGATGCTCGCCAAGGAGGACTTTTCCAATCGCTACGGCTCGGGCGCCCCCATCTCCCTGCACGAGTTTCTTTATCCACTGCTGCAGGGCTACGACTCGGTTCAGGTGCAGGCGGATCTGGAGCTGGGTGGCACTGACCAAAAGTTCAACGTGGCCATGGGCCGCGACCTGCAGCGCCACTTCGGCCAGCGCCCCCAATTCGGAATGCTGCTGCCGATCCTGCCGGGCCTTGATGGCGTGCAGAAGATGAGTAAAAGCCTGGGCAACACCGTGGGCCTAGCGGAAGACCCACTTTCGATGTATTCGAAGCTTGAAAAGGTGCCAGATGCGGTGGTCGACGACTACCTCACCCTGCTGACTGATTTGGATTTGGCGGCCTTGCCCGAGAACCCAAGGGAGCGTCAGAAACTGATGGCCCTGGAGATCACCCAGGCGCGCCATGGCGGGCCGGCGGCGGCGGCGGCCCAGGTGGATGCCGCCAAGCTTGTGGCCGGTGCGGCGGGTAGCGGTGCAGCGGCTGCCGAGGTGCCAGAGGCTTCGCTGGCGGCGGTGAACTTCCCCGCCAAGGCCTTCTACCTGCTCAGTGCCGTGGGCCTCTGTGCCAGCAGCAGCGAGGCCCGCCGCCAGATCCAGGGCGGCGGCGTCAAGCTTGATGGCGAAAAGCTGGCCGATCCCAATCAGGAATTTGCCGGCCCCGAGGCCCTCGCCGGCAAGGTGCTGCAGCTGGGCAAGAAGACTTTCCGGCGGCTGGTGGCTGGCTGAGCGCTTCCACCGGCAGCTCCTACCTGGTGCCCAGTAGGTCGTCCCAGCTCGGGCCCTGGACTGCAGCTGCATCACTTGAATTGCAGCAGGGAATGGTGATGCCCCCATCGCCCCAGGGGTGCCAGGCAGGTAGGGGGCATGAGGCGCCCGGCTCAAGGCTGAGGGTCACCGGCAGGGGAGTGGAATCGGAGAAGGGCATGGCCACGGCTCGCACAGCCCAAGCCTGGGCGGTGGCATGGGGCCCTCAATGCAGCGCTGATGCCATTTCGATGTCGCCTGGGAGACGCCCTACCTAGCCTGCAAGCGAGCTGCCAGCGGCCCTTGCTTGAGCCCATTGATCAAATCATCGTGGCCCTCGATGGCATGACGCCAGAGCAAGCCATGGCACTTGCGCGTTCGGTTCCTGAGCTGCGCTGGGTGAAGGTGGGCCTGGAGCTGTTCGTGGCGGGCGGCCCGACGGTGGTCCAGCAGCTGCGCGATCAGGGCAAGCGGGTGTTCCTCGATCTCAAGTTCCACGACATCCCGGCCACGATGGCCGGCGCCTGCCGTAGCGCCGCCCGCCTCGGTGCCGAGCTGATCACTGTGCATGCCAGCGCGGGCAGCGCGGCCCTGGGCGCGGCCCAGGCGGCGGCGCTGGAGTCGGCTGCGGCGTCAGGCCTGGCTGCCCCCACCCTGCTGGCGGTGACGGTGCTCACCAGCTGGGAGCAGGCCCGTTTTGCATCTGAGCTGGCGATTGGGGAGCCTCTTGCTGCCTACGTCCCCCGGCTGGCCCAGCTGGCGGCGTCGGCCGGTATTGGCGGCTGCGTCTGCTCACCGCTGGAGGTGGCCGCCCTGCGGGCTGCCCATCGCGAGCCCTTTGCCCTGGTGACCCCTGGCATCCGCCCCGCTGGAGCAGCCCTTGGCGATCAGCAGCGGGTGCTGACGCCTGCCCAGGCCGTCGCCGCCGGTGCCAGCCAGCTGGTGATCGGCCGGCCGATCACGGCGGCGCCAGATCCAGCTGCGGCCTTCGTGGCTTGTTGCCGGGAGCTGGGCGGGTTTTAGGCCACCAGTGAGCTTCTGGGCACCAGTTCGGCGTAGAGCGCCTCTAAAGCGTCGATGTTGCCCTCAAGTGTGTAGCGCTCTAGGGCGCGGGCCCGGGCCCGCCGGCCCAGCTCGGCGGTGAGCACGGGTTGATCGCGCAGCACTGGGATCAAGGTGCGCAGCTGGGTGGTGACGCCCTGGGTGCTGATCACGATGCCGGCGCCCCCCTCCAGCACCTCGCCGTCGGCGCCGGCGTCGGTGGCGATGCAGGCGGTGCCGCTGGCCATGGCCTCCAGTAGAGCCAGGCTCAGACCCTCCACCAGGGAGGGCAGCAGAAACACCTCGGCTAGCTGCTGGAAGGCCACGCGTCGCTCCAGGCTGGGCTCATAGCCCCACCACACCAGATCTGGTTCGTCTCCAGGGGCCTGCAGCGCACTGCGCAGGGGGCCATCTCCCACGATCACCAACACGCAGCCGGCGGGTCGCACGAGCCGCCAGGCCTTGATCAGGGCCTCGACGTTTTTCTCAGTGGCCACCCTGCCCATGTACAGGAAGACGCGCCGGCCGGCAAAGCGCTGGCGCAGCTCCTGCAGCTCTGGGCTGGCAGCGGCGGCCAGCGATGCCGGCTGCCACATGGTGGTGTCGACGCCGTTAGGGATCACGGCCAGCCGCTCGGCCCGCACCCCCAGGCGCAGCAGCATCTCCGCCTGCAGCTCCGAAAACACGATCACCCGATCAAATTTGGCCAGGGTGGGCCCATAGAGCTGGTAGGTGAGCTGCTGGGTGCCGGCGGTGAGGTTGCGCAAGCTCGCATCGAAGGCGGGATGAAAGGTGGCCACGACTGGTAGCCCCAGCTGCTGGCAGAGATCGGGCAGGCGGAAATCGAGGGGAGAGAGGGTGAGGCTGGCGTGCACCAGGTCGGGCTTGAGTCGCTCCAGGGATTCGCGCAATTCCCGCTGGGCCCCCAGCGATGGAATCGTGTACACCTGCGACTTCACCAGGTAAGGCAGGGCAACTTCTGGGCCGCCGCCATTGCTGTCACCCTGGTTGTCAGCGTCCGGCAGGGCATCACTGGAGCGAGCCAGGCTGCCGGGGGGGGTGTCGAAGTGGATAAAGCTGATCCCATGGCCGCGGCTGCGCAGCGCGTGAGTCGTGCTCAGTCCATAAGTGACGTTGCCGCAGAACGGTGTTTTCTTGCCCAGCCAGGCAATGTGGGCCACCAGGGCTCGCGCGTCCGGAGGCTCACGCTACCAGCGCTGCCAGGGCCGTTCCAATACGGCCGCCACCAGGGCAATGGCTGCCAGGCCCCAGAGCACCGGCAGCAGGCCGTAGCGGCTCACTACCGCTCCGGCCAGCACCAAAGGCAGGCTCAGGGCCACGTTGATCAAGTTGTTTTGCAGGCCAAACACCTTGCCGCGCAGCTCTTCCGGCGTTTCTTCCTGGATTGTGGTTTGGGCGGGAATCGCCAGCAGGGCCGAGCCCACCCCCAGCACGCCGCAGAGCAGCAATGTGAACACCAAATTGCCGCGCAACTGACCCAGCAGCACCAGGCTCCAGCCGATCGTGCCGAGGCCCGTGGCAGCCAGGTGGCGGCGGTTGAGCCCCTGGCCCAGCTGGGCAACGGCCAGGGCCCCAATGGCCAGGCCCAGGCCGCTCATCGCTAGCAGGGTTCCAAACTGGGTGGGGCCAAGCCCGGGGATGGCCGCCGCCAGGCTGATCGCCAGCACGTAAAGGGCGGCAAGCAGGCTGTAGAGCAACACCAGCTGCACCATGGCGCTGAACACCCGCGGCCGCTCCCGCAGCACCTGAATCCCCTCGCCGATCTCCTGCCACACGGTTGTGCGGCTCGGGGCTCGAGGTGGCTCCTGCCAGCGGATTCGGCTGATGGCTACGGCAGCCAGGCCGTAGCAAAGCGGCAGCAGCAGAAATTCACCGCCGCTGATGCCGATGCGTTGCAGGCCCAGGTTTAGGAGCCGCAGGATCGGATCACCCAGGGCAAAACCCACGATCGTGGCGGCCATGCTGGTGGCCTGATAAAGCGAGTTTGCAGCTAGCAGCTGGTCGCTGGGCACCAGCTGGGGTAGGGCTGCTTGTTCGGCCGGTGCAAAAAACTGGGTGAGCACCGATTCGAAAAAGGTCATCAGCACCAGCCCCCAGTAACCCCAGCTCAGCCCCAGCCACTCGGGGCCCTCCACCAGGCATAGGGGAGCTAGCAGGACCAGCAGCGCCCGCAGGCCGTTGGAGGCCACCATCACGCCCCGCTTGGGCCAGCGGTCGGCCCAGACCCCGGCGACAGTGCCCAGCAGCATGGCTGGAATCGTGTTGGCCACGTAGATCCCCGTGGCCAGCAGGGTGATCATCTGGGCCCGGGTTTCGGGCAGGTCCAGTCGGATTGCCGAGGCCGCTTCCGCCAGGGCCGGGTTGGCCTCCGGCGTTCCCTTCACCCAGGTCTGGGCGATCAGGAACACCATCAGCACGATGTAAAACTTGTCCGCCAGCTGGGAGAAGATCTGGCCAAGCCAGAGCCAGCGGAAATCGGGTAGCGCCAGAACGCCCTGCAATCCGGTGGCGTTGGAATTGCCGCTCAAACTGGCTCGAATTGCTGCTGGCTTGTCATGATGGCTCAGCCACGGCTGCCAAGCCGGTGCGCAGCAGCCGGAAGGACCTGGGTTTGCGGCTGAGATGCTCCTGGCACCAGTGCTCCACCAGCTCCAGCAGGTGCAGCCACACCGGCAGGGGGCCCATCAGTTCGCCATCGCGCCGGCGGGGCAGGTTGGGCCGCAGTAGCCGTTGCAGCAGGGCCAGTTCGGATGCATTGAGCACCACCCGCGCCCCCGGCACGCCACCGATCACCAACCCCTCGCTCGGCACCAGGCTGCAGCGCCAATCCCAATCCCCCACGGGCGGATCTAAGGGCTCACCACTGCGGCTGCAACAGCCCAGGGGTAAGGCGTAGCCGCCGAGGGCCAGCAGGTGGACGCTGCCCTGCACCGCGATTGCTAAGGCTTCTAGGTCGCAGCCCCGCTCCCGAACTAGGGCGTCGAGGCGGCCCAGCTGCATCAGAAGGTCGGCCAAGATGCCGGCGGAGGGTGCGTCGCTTGGCACCAGGGCCAGACAGAGCTCCATCAAGGCCTGGGCGGCGGCGAGGGCCTCCAGCTGCTGGGCCAGGCCGCTGTAACTGCGCAGCACTTTCAGTTGACGCACCCGCCTCAGGCCGCTCCGACCGCCCACCTGCAGGCGTAGATGGCTCAGGGGCACGGCGGCGGCCAGGCTGCTGCGGGGTCTGCGCGCCCCCGGCACGGCCAGCCGCACCACCCCCTCCTCGTCGCTGAGCAGGGTGAGCAGCCTGTCGTTTTCGCCCAGAGGCCGGCAGCTCAGCGCCAACCCTTCGAGGCTTTGCTCCGGCACGGTTGCTTCAGCCCCGCATCGCCTGGGCCAGGGCCACGCCTCGGCTGGTGCCGAGCCGGGTGGCGCCAGCCTCCACCAGGGCGAGGGCCTGCTCCAGGTTGGCGATGCCACCGGAGGCCTTGATGGCTGCCCGTCCGCGGGCCAGCTGGCGCAGCTGTTCGATGTGGTCCACCGTTACCGCTGGCCCGAAGCCGCTGCCGCTTTTAAGGAAGCGGGCGCCGGCATCGATGCTGATCTCCACCAGCAGGGCCAGGGCGTCGGGATCGAGCCTGCCCACCTCCAGGATCACTTTCACCGGCAGGCCCAGCTCGCAGATGGCGGCGAGTTCGTCGTGGATCGGCGTGCTCTGGCGGTCCGCCAGGGCGCCGAAATCGGGCACCACGTCCAGTTCGTCGGCCCCGGCCTCAGCCGCTGCCACCGCTTCGGCCAGCTTCACCGCCGCCGGCACGGCGCCGAAGGGGAAGCCCACCACGGCAATCAGCTGGGGGCTGGCGCCCTTGCCCTCGAGGGGCAGCTGCTCCCTGGCAGTGGCCACCCAGCGGGAGGCCACGCACACCCCGGCAAAGCCGAAATGGCGGGCTTCCTCGCAGCACTGGCGCACGGCGCTGCTGCCGTGGTGGGGATCCAGCAGGGCGTGGTCGATCAGGGGGGCTAGGTCTGGCCGGTCGGCGCTCACGCGTCTTTGGCCTGGATTACCCCGAAGCCGCCATGGTTGCGGTGGTACACGACCTGGATCTGGCCACTTTCGGCGTCGCGGAAGACGTAGAAGTCGTGGTCGATCAGCTCCAGCTGGTGCAGGGCATCATCGAGGCTCATCGAGGGCATGTCGTAGTACTTGCGCCTCACACCCCGGTTGGGCAGTTCGGGCTCCTTGCCGTCCACCAAGGTGCTGCCGGGGGGCGGCAGATTGGCGGCGGCGCCGGCTTCCTCGTCGCGGGCGGAGCGGTGCACCGGGCCCTGGGCCTGCTCCTGGATGCGGTCCTTGTAGCGGTGCAGCTGGCGGCTGAGCTTGCTGGCCACCAGGTCGATGCTGGCGTAGAGGTTGTCGCTGCGCTCCTGGGCGCGGATCACGGTGCCATTGGCAAACATCGTGACTTCGACAGTTTGCTGCGGCACCCGGGGGTTGCGGGCCACCGAAAGGTGCACGTCGGCCTCTTTGACGAGGCCCTCAAAGTGGTGAATGGCGCGGGTCAGCTTGGTTTCGGTGTACTCCCGAATGGCGGGAGTGACGTCAAGATTGCGGCCATGGATCAGCAGTTTCATCAGATGGCAACCGCCTCCGGTGTTCTGGTGCACCAACGCTAAGAACGCCTTGTGATAACTCCCAACCTCGATGCAATCCTTTTTGAAGCGACGGCTCCGGTGCCGTTTGAACGGGCCTGGGCGGTCCAGCGCCAGCTGCAGCAGCGGCTGCTGGACTATCCCGAGGGACCTGACAGCGTGCTCCTGCTTGAGCATGAGCCCTGCTACACCCTGGGCCGCGGCGCTTCGGATGCCTTTCTGCGCTTCGATCCCGCCGCACCGCCCCTGCCCCTGCATCGCATTGACCGCGGCGGGGAGGTGACCCACCACGCCCCGGGCCAGCTGGTGCTTTACCCAGTGCTCAATTTGCAGCGCCACGGCGCTGACCTGCACCTCTACCTGCGCCAGCTGGAGCAGGTGGTGATCGACCTGCTGGCAGGCCTGGATCTCCACGGCGAGCGGATCGATGGGCTCACCGGGGTGTGGCTGGAGGGCCGCAAGCTGGCGGCAATCGGCGTTGGGGCGCGGCGCTGGATCAGCCAGCACGGCCTGGCCCTGAATGTGGATTGCGACCTGACCGGTTTTGCGGCGGTGGTGCCCTGCGGACTCGGTGATCGGCCCGTGGGGCGTCTGGTGGATTGGCGACCGCAGTTCAACGCCCAGCAGCTACGCCGGCCATTGCTGGAGGCTTTTGCCAGCCGTTTCGGCCTGGAGCTGCGGCCATCCAATCAACAGGATGGGGTGTTGAAGCTGTGACTGCTGAGCTGGCCAGGGAAATTATTTTCCGCAGCGGCGAACATCTCGTTCTGGTTGTTTCCAGTGTGGCGCTGGCCCTGCTGATCGCCCTGCCCCTGGGGCTGGCGATTCAGGCGCACCCCCGCTGGCGCCGCCTGGTGCTGGGGCTGGCCAATGCCGTGCAGACGATCCCCAGCCTGGCGATCTTCGGCTTGCTGCTCACCGTGCCCCTGCTCGGTGGCATTGGTTCCACGCCGGCGGTGGTGGCCCTCACCCTCTACGCCTTGCTGCCCCTGCTGCGCGGACTGCTCACCGGGCTCCAACAGGTTCCGCCCGGGCTGAAGCAGGCCGGGCAGGCCCTGGGGCTCAGTGGCGGCCAGGTGCTGCGCTACGTGGAGCTGCCGCTGGCCCTGCCCAGCCTGATGGCGGGCCTGCGGGTGGCTGCCGTGATCTCCGTGGGGGTGGCCACGATCGGCGCGGCGATTGGTGCCGGTGGTTTGGGGGTATTCATCTTCCGGGGCATCGCCACGGTGAACAACACCCTGCTGCTGGCCGGGGCCCTGCCGGCGGCGGCCATTGCCCTGGCTGCCGATGCCTGCCTGGGTGCCCTCGAGACACACCTGACCCAGGGGTCGCGGCAGCTCCTCCAAAGGTCACGGCTATGGCAGTGGTTCCGGGAGTGGCTCCGGCGGCGGTGGGCCCTGGCGACGGCCCTGGCCGGCGCGGCCCTGCTTGCGATCGCCCTCGGCTGGCATCAGCTGGCCCCTCCAGGCCCTGCTGGCTCGGTGGTGATTGGGGCCAAGGGTTTTACCGAACAGCAGTTACTCGGTGAGCTGCTGGCCCAGGAAATTGAAGAACACACTTCGCTGCAGGTGCGGCGTGAATTCAGCCTCGGCAGCACCTTTCTCTGCCATGAGGCCGTGCGCCAGGGCCGGGTCGATGGCTACGTCGAATACACAGGCACGGCCTGGTCGGCGATCCTCAAGCAGCCCTCGGGCCCGGGCGCCAGCGACCGGGCCAGCCTCTGGAGCCGTGCTCGACGGCTTTACGCGGAGCGCTACGGGTTGAGGATGTTCCCCTCGCTTGGCTTCGAGAACACCTTTGCGGTTTTGATCCGCCGGGCCCAGGGGCAGCAACTCGGGCTCCGGACCATCAGCCAGGCGGTGAAGCCCGCACGTCGATGGCGGGCCGCATTCGGCTACGAGTTTCTCAACCGGGGCGATGGCTACCCGGGGCTGGCGAGCCGATATGGCCTGCGTTTCGCCGCGCCGCCTACGGCCATGGATCTGGGCCTCACCTACCGGGCCCTGGCCGACGGCCGGGTTGATCTGATTGCAGGAGATAGCACCAGCGGCCTGATCCCCTCCCTGAAGCTGCAGGTGCTTCTGGACGACCGCCACTACTTCCCCTCCTATGACGCGGTGCCCGTGTTCAACGCCGCAAGCCTGGAGCGCCATCCGGAGCTGGTGCCGGTGCTGGAGAACCTGGCCGGCCGCCTCTCGGCCGTCACCATGCAACAGCTAAATGCCGCGGTGGATCTGGACCACCAGAGCCCCGAACTGGTGGTGCGCCGCTGGCGGCAGGATCACTGAACAGCCCCCTTCCTGGCGCCGTTAGGCCAAGGCCGCCGGTCCCGGGTGTTAACACTGCTGGCAAGCCCTACCGCTTCCACCGCCGTGGCCCGCGTCGCCTCCCCCGCTGAAATCCATTGGAGCGGCAGTCGCCGCGATCGCCAGGCCCTGGCCCAGCGCGCCGACTGGAGCGGCCTCACGGGCCTGGAGCAGCTCTGGCCCGTGCTCTCGGCGCGCCACGGCGATGCCCTGGCCCTGGAGGCTCCCCATGCGGCCACGCCCGAGCAACTCAGCTACCGCCAGCTGCACCAGCGCATTGAGCAGGCCGCGGCGGCCTTTGCCGGCCTGGGCGTGGGCGCTGGTGATGTGGTGGCCCTGTTTGCTGAAAACGGCCCCCGCTGGCTGCAGGCCGACCAGGGGCTGATGCGGGCCGGAGCCGCTGATGCGGTGCGGGGCAGCGCCGCTCCTGTGGAGGAGCTGCGCTACATCCTTGAAGATTCCGGCGCTTGCGGCCTGGTGGTGGAGTCGGCCGCCCTGCTGGCCAAGCTGAATCTCTCCCCTGAAGCAAGGGCGCGCTTGCGCTTTGTGGTGCTGTTGGAGGGGGATAGGGATTCTGGGGCGGCGCCAGGGCCCTGTTTCAGTTGGGGCGAACTGCTCGAGCGCGGCATGCCGGCGTTGGCCTGCGGCACGCCGGCCCCGCCACCACCGGCTGATGGGGCCCGCCTCGCCACGATTTTGTACACCTCTGGCACCACGGGGCAGCCCAAGGGCGTGCCCCTGAGCCACGCCAACCTGCTGCATCAGCTACGCCACCTGGGGGTGGCCGTGGCACCCAAGCCGGGTGACCGGGTGGTGAGCGTGCTGCCGATCTGGCACTCCTATGAGCGCAGCGCTGAGTATTTCCTGCTGGCCTGCGGCTGCCGCCAGACCTACACAACCCTCAAGCAGCTGCGCGCCGACCTGCAGCGGGTAAAGCCCCACTACTTGATCAGCGTGCCGCGCCTGTGGGAGGCCTTGCTCTCTGGCTTTGACGACGCCCTGGCGGCCATGCCGGCCTCGCGCCAGCGGCTACTGGGCGCGGCCCTGGCCAACAGCCGCGCTTTTGGTCGCTGCCGCCGCCAGGCCCTCGATCTCACCCTGCGCCCTGAAGGCGTGTTGTCTCGGTTAGGGGCGGCCGGCCTGGCCCTGCTGCGCTGGCCTCTGCACCGGCTGGCGGCGGCCTTGCTCTGGCCGAAGCTGCGCCAGCAGCTGGTGGGCGGCTGGCTGCGCACGGCGATCAGCGGTGGCGGCGCCCTGGCCATGCACGTGGATGGCTTCTTCGAAGCCATCGGCATCGAGCTGCTGGTGGGCTACGGCCTCACCGAAACGAGTCCCGTGCTCACCTGCCGGCGCCGTTGGGCCAACCGCCGCGGCAGCGCCGGCCAGCCCTTGGCGGGCACCAGCCTGCGGATCGTTGATCCCGAATCGGGCGAGCTGCTGGCCCTGGGTCAGCGCGGCCGGGTGCTGGCCCGCGGCCCCCAGGTGATGGAGGGCTACTGGGGCAAGCCGGAGGCCAGCGCGGCGGTGCTGGATGGCGAAGGCTGGTTTGACACCGGCGATCTGGGCCACCTGCTGCCCGATGGCTCCCTGGTGCTCACCGGCCGGGCCAAGGACACGATCGTGCTCAGCAGCGGCGAGAACATCGAGCCCGGCCCCCTCGAGGAGACCCTGGTGGCCAGCCCCTTGATCGAGCAGGTGCTGTTGGTGGGCCAGGACCGCAAGCAGCTCGGCGCCCTGGTGGTGCCCAAGGCGGCGGCGGACTCAAGCGACCTGGCCCTGTTGCGGGCTCTGACGCGGGAGTGCAACCGGCTGCTGGCGGCGCGCCCCGGCTCCCGCCCCGACGAACGGCTCTGCGGTGTGGCTTTGGTGGAGCCATTCACCCTCGACAACGGTCTGCTCACCCAGACCCTCAAGCAGCGCCGCGACCGGATTACGGCCCGTGACGCTGCGGCGATTGAGGCGATCTACGCACCTCGCTGAGCCTTGTAGGTGCGGTGCGGCGAACCGGCGGTTGACCCCGGTGCGCCCTGCTGACAGCCTGGGCGCTGCTTTGCTCCCCCCATGGCTGACGGCTCCCTCACGATCAAACGCACCATCACCGTGCGTGCCGTTGTTACTCCCCGCTGGAAGGAGGACGCCGAGCGTGAGCTAAGCAATGCCATCGCCAATGTCGATGCCCAGCTTTCCCAGCTAGAGCAGGAGGGTCAGCAGCTGGTAGACGAGATCCGTCGCCAGAGCGCCAACCCCCTCGACCCCCGGGTGCAGGAGCAGGTGGCTTCAGTGCAGCAGCAGGTGGCGGCAAAGCGCGCCGAGCTGGAGGAGCAGAAGCGCCAGATGCTGGAGCAGCAGCGCCAGGTACGCGAACTGGAGATGGAGCAGATCGTGGAGCAAGGCCAGATCGAGAGCGTCTGCGATGTGCAGGTGGGCGACAACCTGGTTGAAAAGCTGCAGGCGGCTGTGCTGGTGCGCGATGGCGTGATCGAGGCCATCGAAGCCGGCTGATCCCCCTGGCGGGAGCCGCGTAAAATCAGCCCATTACACGGCAGACCTCCGTTGGCCACCCACGAAATCTTCATGCCGGCCCTCTCCTCCACCATGACGGAGGGCAAGATCGTGGAGTGGCTCAAGCAGCCAGGCGACAAGGTTGAGCGCGGAGAGTCCGTGCTGGTCGTCGAGTCGGATAAGGCCGATATGGATGTGGAGTCTTTCAACGAGGGCTACCTGGCGGCTGTGTTGATGCCAGCAGGTGGCACGGCGCCGGTGGGCGAAACAATTGGTCTGATCGTTGAAACCGAGGCTGAGATTGCCGAGGTGGCAGCCAAGGCCCCAGCTGCACCTGCTGTCGCCCCTGCCCCAGCTGCTGCACCAGCCCCAGCGCCTGCGGCCGCCACCCCAACTCCCGCTCCCGCAGCACCCGTAACCCCACCACCTGCTCCGGTTATTGCCGTGGCGGCTCCGGTGGTGGCTCCCGCGTCGACGGCCAGTGGCCGGGTGGTGGCCTCGCCGCGGGCCAAGAAGCTTGCCTCCCAGTTGGGTGTCGATCTGGGTGCCCTGCGCGGCAGCGGTCCCCACGGCCGCATCCAGGCGGAAGACGTGATGGCTGCCACCGGTCAGCCGATCACGGTGCCGCGGGTTGCCGAGGGTTCAGGCCCCGCCTCCGCACCTGCCTCTGGCAATGGTGCAGCCGCGCCTGCCCCAGCTCCCGCCGGCGATGCCTTCGGCCGGCCCGGCGAGAGCGTGGGCTTCAACACGCTGCAAAACGCGGTCAACCGCAACATGGTCGCCAGCCTGGCGGTGCCCTGTTTCCGGGTGGGCTACACAATCACCACCACCAAGCTCGACGCCTTTTACAAGCAGGTGAAGCCCAAGGGAGTCACGATGACTGCCCTGCTGGCCAAGGCCGTGGGCGTGGTGTTGGCGCGCCATCCCCAGGTAAACGCCGCCACCAGCGCCGATGGCAGCGCCATGGCATTCCCCGCCTCAGTGAATGTGGCCGTAGCCGTAGCTATGGAGGACGGCGGTCTGATCACCCCGGTGCTTGCCAACGCCGATAAGACCGACATCTACGCCATGGCCCGCAACTGGGCCGACCTGGTGGCGCGGGCCCGCAGCAAGCAGCTCCAACCCGAGGAATACAGCACCGGCACCTTCACCCTCTCCAACCTGGGCATGTTTGGTGTGGATCGCTTCGATGCAATCCTGCCCCCAGGCACCGGCGCCATCCTGGCGGTGGCCGCCTCCCGGCCCGCAGTGGTGGCAGGCAAAGATGGCTCGATTCGGGTGGCCAATCAAATGCAGGTGAATCTCACCTGCGACCATCGCACCATTTACGGCGCCCAAGCCGCCGCCTTCCTCAAGGATTTAGCTCAGCTGATCGAGACCAATCCCGAAAGCCTCGCTTTTTAAGGCGGCCATGGGTGGCGCTCCCGAGCAGCTCGATCTACGGCTCTCCAGCTACGACTTCCATTTGCCAGAGGAGCGCATTGCCCAGCGTCCCGTGGAGCCGCGCCATGCGGCGCGGCTGCTGGTGGTGGAGCCCCAGGCTCGTCATTTGAGTGTCTGGGACCTGCAGCAGGAGCTGCGCCCCGGCGACCTACTGGTCGTAAACAACACCCGGGTGCTTCGGGCCCGGTTGGAGGCGCGCCGGCCCAGTGGCGGGGCGGTGGAGCTGCTGGTGCTCGAGCCTTGGCATGGCGGGCCGGGCCAGTGGCTTTGCCTGGCTAAACCCGCCAAGAAGCTCAAGCCTGGTGACTGGCTCGAGGTGGTGGCCGAGGGCCAGCCGCCGCTGCCGTTGCAGGTGCTGGGCAGTGACCCCGCCACGGGCGGCCGCATCCTGCAGTTTCCGATCGGCTGCGCCGATGCGGCCGCCCTCGAGCCGCTGCTGGTGCAGTACGGCGCCATTCCCCTGCCGCCCTATATCCACGAGCACGACGCCAGCGACAACGAGCGCTATCAGACCCGCTACGCCTCCCGGCCGGGAGCTGTTGCTGCCCCAACGGCGGGGCTTCACCTCAGCGACGAACTGCTGGCGGCGATCCGCGCTCGAGGTGTGGAGCTGGTCACCACCACACTGCACGTGGGCCTGGGCACCTTTCGGCCGGTGGAAACGGAAGACCTAAGCCAACTCCAGCTGCACAGTGAGTGGGTGGAGGTGACCCCAGAGCTGGTGGCGGCGGTGGCTGCCTGCCGCGCCCGTGGCGGCCGGGTGATCGCCATCGGCACCACCTCGGTGCGCAGCCTCGAGGCGGTGGCCCAGCTGCATGGCGGCGAGCTGCGGCCCCACACGGGGCCGGTGAATCTGGTTATCCAGCCGGGCTACAGGTTTGCCGTGGTGCAGGGGCTGCTAACCAACTTCCACCTGCCCAAGAGCTCCTTGCTGCTACTGGTGAGTGCCCTGCTTGGCCGCGAGCGCCTTTTGGCTCTTTATGCCGAGGCGATCGAGCGCCAGTACCGCTTTTTTTCCTATGGCGATGCCATGTGGATTGCACCGGAAGTGGTGCTCAGCTCAGCAGCTCCAATCCAGCAAACAACCTGAAGGCAGGGTCATTGCTGGCGAGCAGCAATCCATCAGCAATCGCCTGGGCCGCCAGAAGGCGGTCAAAGGGATCGCGGTGCTCAACATCCAGGAGTCCGGCCTGACGCGCCACCGCCCCGGTTATGGGCAGTTCTATGGCGGCCAACCCGTTAAGGGCCTGGGGGTAGTTGTGCACTATGGCGTGTGCCTGATTGAGCTTGCCAATGCGCCATTTAGTGGCGATTTCCCAGGCAGTTGCAGCGCTCACTAACAATTGGTTGTTGCTGTCTTCCAGGGCGTCGCGCAGGACTGGCGAGAGTTTTTGCGGTTCAAGCACTGCCCAAATCAGGATGTGGGTGTCGAGCAGCAGCCTCATAGGCCCCAGCGCTCAAGTTCATCGTTGGCTAGGGGCTCAAAGAATTCATCCCCCAGGCTTCCTGACATGAAGCCGAGCTGGCGCCGGGGTTTGGGATCGAGGGGCACGAGCTGGGCAATCGGTTTGCCATTGCGGGCTAGCAAGATGTGTTCGCCGGCTGCCACCCGTGCAAGCAGGGCCGAAAGATGGGTCTTCGCGTCCTGGACGTTCACAGTCTTGATATCCATGCTTGGTTGACCAGGTCTGTCTGGTCAGACTAGTCAAGTCACGGCTGTGTATTTCAGAGCCATAAAAAAGCCCCCGGGTTCGCCGGGGGCTTGGCCTCAATGACGGTTAAACGCCCGGAGAGGGAGTTTGAATCAGGCGGCAGCCAGGTTGGCGGCTACGAAGTCCCAGTTCACCAGCTTCTCCAGGTAGGTGGTCATGTAGTCGGGACGGCGGTTCTGGTAGTCGAGGTAGTAGGCGTGCTCCCACACATCCATGGTGAGTAGGGCCTTCTGGCCGTGGGCAAGGGGCAGGTCGGCATTGGCGGTCTTGGTGACTTTCAGGGTGCCGCCATCGAGCACCAGCCAGGCCCAGCCACTGCCGAACTGCGTGGCACCGGCGGTTTTGAACTGCTCGACGAAGGCCTCGTAGCTGCCGAAATCAGCATTGATCTTGTCGGCCAGGGCGCCGCTGGGCTGGCCACCACCACCCGGTTTCATGCACTGCCAATAAAAGCTGTGGTTCCACACCTGAGCTGCGTTGTTGAAAACGCCAGCCTTGCCAGCATCACCAGCCACTGCGGTGATGGTTTCTTCCAGGCTCTTGGCCTCAAGGTCGGTGCCAGCCACCAGGTTGTTGAGGTTGGTCACGTAGGCAGCGTGGTGCTTGCCGTGGTGAAACTCCAGGGTGGAGCGGGAGATGTTGGGCTCGAGCGCATCGAGGCCGTAGGGCAGCGCGGGCAGCGTGTGAGCCATGGAGAGGAAAAAGACGACGGGTTGGGCAGGAGGGGCGGCGCGCCAGCATCCAGCCAGAGCGCCCATCCTAACGATCCCCGCCCGCAGCTCAGCCGCCGATGCGCAACAGCTCCACCTCGAAAGTGAGGGTGGCGTTGGGGGGGATAACGCCGCCAGCGCCCCGATCGCCATAGGCCAGATCGGGTGGAATCACCAGCTTGCGCTTGCCGCCCACCTTCATGCCAGCCACACCCTCATCCCAGCCCTGGATCACCCGGCCGCCGCCGAGGGGAAAGGAAAAGGGGCCGCGCCCGTAGCTGCTGTCGAATTCCGTGCCGTTGGCCAGGGTGCCCCGGTAGTTCACGGCCACGGTTTGGCCGGCGCTGGCTTCGGCGCCGTCGCCGATTACCAGGTCTGTGATGCGGAGGCCGCTGGGGGTGGTGCGCTCTTTTGGAGCGTTGAGTTCACCGCCGAGGCCGCTGGCCTGGGCGATCTCAGCGCCGCTGGTTTGATCGTTTTCGCTGGCCATCACAAAAAGGGTGGGGTTGGGGTCGTCAGGGTCGAGCTCGAAGCTGCTGCTCACGGCTGGCCGCGCTTGGGCTGAAAACAGGGAGGCCATGGCTTGGCCACCGGCGCTGGCCGCATCAACTCTGGCCGCATCAACCACGGTGGGATTGACCAGCTGGCTCACCAGAGCCATCAGCAGACAGGCCACGCAGACAGCGGAGCTGATCAGGATGTCGCGCATGGGACTCCAAGTACTGACCTGATTCTGACGGGCAGACGGATAGCCAGGGCTGATCAGTCCGGAATGTCGATCTCGCCAGGCATTTCACTGCCTGGGCGCTGACGCAGGCTGCGTTCCAGCCGGTCGAGTCGGCCCCGCAGCTCATCGAGTTCGCGCTGACGGGCCAGGCCTAGGTCTTGCAGGAGCTGATCTTTATTGCGCTCCAGCTGGCGCTCGGCCTGCTGCTCTAGCTCGGGGGTTTCGCCCCGCAGCGCTTTGAGCACGTCGTCGACGAGGGCTGGAGCTTGGCTGGGATCGAGCTTGCCGCTGCGAACCCAGGCTTGGGTCACGCTGCGCAACCGCTCTGACACCAACGATGTGGTGCCGAGGCCGCGCAGTAGCAGTTGTTGGAGGGGGTTGTTCGGATCCATGGCGGCTTGCTTCCCCAGACACCCTGGCGCTTCCTACGCTTGCTTGCCATGGGCAATGACCGGCTGGGGAGGTGGTGGCTGGCGCTGGCCTCGGGGCTGCTGGCCGGGCTGGCGCTGCCACCTCTGGGCCTGCCTCCCCTGCTCTGGCTGGCCCTGGTGCCCCTGTGGGCCCTCGCTGGCTCAGCTCTCGGCGCTTGGGGTGGGGCCCTTTGGGGCGCTGCCGCCGTGCTGGTGAGTCACCGCTGGTTGCTGGGTCTCCATCCCCTTGATTGGATTGGCGTACCGGGCCCTTTGAGCCTGCCCCTGGCCCTGCTGTTGCTGTTGCTGTGTGCCCTGGCTGGAGCACTACTGGTGGCCATTTGGGTGCTGCTAGCGCGGCGCCTAGACCCGCGCCGCGTCAGCAGCGCCCTGCTGTTAGCCGCTGGCTGGGGGCTGGTTGAGGTGCTGCTGGCCAAAGGGCCTTTGTTTTGGCTGGGGCTGGGGACTGCTGCCCTGCCGGGCGATCGCCCCTTGGCGGGTTTGGCTGCCCTTGGTGGTAGCGGCTTGCTGGCGGCGGTGCAGTTGCTGCTGGGCTGGTGCCTCTGGCGCTGCTGCGCCGCCCCTGGGCGCCGCCGCTGGTTGGTGGTTACAACCGCTGCCGTGCTGCTCAGCCACGGCGCCGGGGCTGCTGCTCTAGCGGCCATGCCCCTGCGGGGGGAGGGCGGCAGCGAGCGAGTGCTGGTGCTGCAGCCGGCGATTCCCACCCGCCGCAAGTTTCAGTGGGACCAGCAGCAGCGGCTGCAGCAGCGCCTGGCGGCCGCCTTGGCAGAGGCGGCCCAGCGCTCGGTGGATGTGGTCGTGCTGCCGGAGGGGGCCCTTGGCCTTGAGCCCCAGCTGGCGCAGCCGGTGCCGGTAGAGCTGATCAGCGGCGGCTTCCGCTGGCAGGAGGTGGCGGGGGAGCCCGAGCAGCGCAGCGCCCTGTTGCGCCTGGCGCCAGGGGAGAGCCGGGCGAGTAGCTGGCTCGATAAGCATCGGCTGGTCCCACTGGGGGAATGGGTGCCCCTAGCTGACCTAGCTCGCTGGAGCGGCCTTTCGGCCGTGGGGGGCCTGCAGCCAGGAGCGCCGTCGCGGTTGCTACTCCGGCCAGCTGGCGCCATCGGCGGGGCGATTTGCTACGAACTATCCGATGGGGCCTCTCTGGCCGCCGCCGCCCGCGACGGAGCCGGCTGGCTGCTGGCCAGTGCCAACCTTGATCCCTACCCGCTGCTACTCCAGCAGCAGTTTCAGGCCCTGGCCCAGCTGAGGGCCATCGAAACGGGCCGCTGGCTGGTGAGTGCCGCCAACACGGGGCCCAGCCTGCTGGTGAATAGCCGCGGCCTGCCCGTTGCCTCGCTGCCTTCCGGGCGGGCCGCCACCGGTGTGTTCACCGTGCCTCGCCTTCAGGCCCCCAGCCCCTACGACCGCTGGGGAGAGCTTCCCTTGCTTCTGGTGCTGGTGGGGGCGGCTTGGCGCAGATGGGGCTGAGGTATCACCTGCTCCGGCGTAGCTGCCGGAGCCAGTCGCTGGGTTGATCGCCGCTGCGGGCGGTGGTGTTCAGCATCGACTGGGCTAGGGGCCAGCCCCCTAGCCGCAGGACTCCCCAGAGATGAGTCGCCACTGCCCCGCCAACCAACAGCCAGGCCAGCAGATGCAGGTGATAGGCGAGATGGTGCAGTTGGCCGCTGCGCAACCAGTCTTCTTGCATCAACTTGCCGCTGCCTATCGCCAGGCCTAGGGCCAGCAGGGGGAGGGAGTTGCTGGGACGTTGCAGCCGGCGCCGCCCCAGGGTGCAGGCGTAGATAGCCAGCAGCACCGCAAACGGCAACATCACCACGCCCAAGCTGCCGTGGATGTCAATCCAGTCGCCCGGCAGCTGCAGTGGTAGCCGCCCCCAGCGTCCGTCATAACGGCTGTAAACCACCAGGCCCGTTAGCCAGCAACCCAGCACGGCCAGGGCGCTGCAGCCATGCAGGGCGCGCAGCAGGGAGGGTTGATAGGGGACCTTTTTTGGAGAACAGTTATTAAAGGAGCCTTCTTTTGAGGGGCTGGGCCTCACAGGAGCGCTGCTCATTGGTTTTTTGGCATTGTCGCCCTATCTCGCCTACGGGGGCTCAAAAGCATCCCAATGGTGTGGCCAAGGGCGACCAAAGCAACGCCACCGGCGAGGCTCGCCAGCAGCAACAGCGCGCTTTCCCCTGGTTTGCCGGCCTGCAGGGCCCTTGCCAGGTCCAACATCCAGGTGCAGAAGGTGGTGAGGGCCCCGCAGAAGCCGATGCCTGCCCACAGCATCAGCCTTTTGCTCCGGCTGGCTTGGGCCAAAACCACCCCGAGCAGTAGGCAGCCCAGCATGTTGGCGACCACATCGGTCTCCAGCTGCCAGCGCAGTAGGGCGCCGGGGATGGCACCGCCGGCCACCAGGGCCAGGTCGCGCAAATCGCCCTGCAGGCTGCGGCTTGGCATGGTGCTCATGGCTGAGCGCCCATGCTGAGGCCGGCCAGCATCGCCAGCAGCCCTCCTGCAACTGATCCTCCAGCCAGCACGGCAGCCTCGCGCCAATGCCGTTTGCCCAGCTCGCTCCAGAGTTCGGCGCTGAAGCTGGAGAAGGTGCTGAAACTGCCCAGGAAGCCTGTGCCCATAAGAAGCAGTGCTCTGCGGGAAGCTTCGCCGCAGCTCTGCTCCAGGCCCACAACCAGCCCTAGAGCAAAGCAGGCGATCACATTGACCCCAAAGGTGCCCCAGTGCCGGCTGGGCAGCACGGGCTCCAGGTGATCAACCACCCGGAAGCGGAGCCAGGCGCCGGGAACGGCGCCGATCGCCACCAGGAGGGCATCGGCCTCTGATGCTCCTGCGGCCATTGCTGCCCAACAACTGCCTCTCACTCTGCCCCCGGCTGGGGAGCTCAGGGTCTGGTTGCGGTGTGATCGGGTTCTTGGCGGCGGAATAGTCCGTCGAGGTAGTGGCGAGCCACGGCCCGGTCTGGGCAGCCGTGCTGGAAGAGGAAGCCGGCCAGGGCTGCCTGCATCAGGCGGTATTGATCCCACTGCGGGTGAACCCGGACAAACTCCCGCATGGCGTCGTACAGGTCCTCAGGGAACTGGTTTTCGACTGAAACAAAGGCGGGGGCGTGGTCCGGGATCTGGAGCATGGCGGCTTCGGCCTGGGTCCCCCATCACCCCACGCCAGGCGCTCATCCGTCAAAGGCTGACCCGGGAGGCGAGTCCGGCAAGACGCACGGCCTCCAGCACCGGCCCATGGGCGCTTTCGGGGTTTGGGGGATGCGGGGTCAGGCTCGGAAGTGTTGCTTGGAGCCGCGTCAAGGGGAGGGCCGTTTTCCCCATCCAGAACCAAAAGCATCAGGGCGAGCGGCCGATATTGAGCCGCCGCTCTGTGGAAAAACCTACGCAAAGCTGGGGATAAGGGCGCTTGGCTGGGGAAAAGCCCACTGCTCAGCAGTGGTGATCAATCCCGGGCTGGCCTGCAGGAACCCCTATGGCCGGCCCCGCTCGAGCAAAACCTCAGCTTCAAGATCTGTTACGATCAATTTAAGTTTCGTAACCAACGAGCATCCATGGCTGAATCCACCACCCGTTTCGGTTTTGTCGCTTTTGCTGAAACCTGGAATGGTCGTCTTGCGATGCTCGGTTTCGTGATCGGACTCGGCACCGAGCTCCTCACCGGTCAAGGAATCCTGGGCCAACTGGGTTTGGGCTGATTCCACTTGGGCTGAGCGCAACAGCCCTCTGTCATTTTTCCCGGGCAGTGAAAACTGCCCGGTTTTTTTGTGTTCTTGAAGCCAGGCCCTGCTGCTGACGGCTGCCTAGCTGGCAATTGGTTTGGCGGCAATCACCGCCAAGAAAGGATCGCCTTTGCGGCCAAGCCAGCCGAAAGCTCCTTGAGCTGCTGTCTCTTCCTCCACCAGCTCCGGCCTGGCCCAACCCTGGGCCATAAGTACCTGGGCCACGTAGGCCAGGTGATCACGGTCGCCGCCGTCGGTCCAGATCTGGGGCGCTTTTTGGAAGAACATCCGGTTGCTGAACGCCACGATCACCTCACCCCGGGGCCGGACCACCCTCAGCAGCTCTGCAGCTACGGCTTCCGGTTGTTGAAGGTATTGCCAGCCGGCCACGATCAGCGCCACGTCCACGCTGTCGTTGGCTAGTGGTAGCTGCTGATCAACGTTGAGGTTTTGCACCCAATGGCGATCAAGGCGCTGATTGGCTTTGAGCTCTTCAGTATTGAGGCCATGACCGATCACCTCGTGATAGGCGATGCCCTCTGGTAGGTGGCTCACCCAGCTGCTCATCAGATCCAGAACCACGGCGCAAGGTGGGATCCGCTCGCGATATAGAGAGGTCAGTCGGGCCCGGAAACTGGCATCGAGGTGCTGTACGAAGCGGGGCTCTGCGTAAAAAAGAGCGTCGTCTGAGCGATCGAGCTTGTAACGGTCGGCTTCGTTTAGCACCGGTACGGGCGCAATCATGGTCACGGAGTCGGGTGTTTGGAGCAGAATTGGATCATGGCGGAGCTGCAAAACGGCTGCGACTTATCAGATCTGGCCCCTTGGCGCTAGAGTCTGCAAATCTCCTTAACAATTGGACCGTCGTCGCATGTTCACGCTTGAGAAGGCAACCCAGATCTTTCCCGATACAGCTTCAGCTGACGTCGTGCCTGCGATCACGGCCCGCTTTCGCTTGCTGAGCGCCGAGGACCAACTCGCCCTGATCTGGTATGCCTACCTAGAAATGGGCAACAGCATCACCGTTGCGGCCCCTGGCGCAGCACGGATGCAGTTTGCCGAGCCGGTGCTCAACCAGATCAAGGCGATGAGCTTCGCTGAGCAAAGCCAGGTGATGTGCGAGCTTGCCAACCGCGCCGACACCCAAATCGGTCGCACCTACGCCTGCTGGTCGGTGAACATCAAGCTGGGCTTCTGGTACCAGTTGGGCGAATGGATGGCCGCTGGTTTTGTTGCTCCGATCCCCGACGGCTACCAGCTCTCGCCCAACGCTTCTGCGGTGCTCAGCTCGGTGAAGGCTGTCGATCAGGGTCAGCAGATCACCCTACTGCGCAACTTTGTGGTGGATATGGGCTACGACCCCGCCAAAGGCGAGGGACAGCGGGTTATGGAGCCCATTGCCGCTCCCACTCCAGAGGAGCAGCGCAAGCGGGTGTTTATCGAGGGCGTTATCAACCCAACGGTGAACAGCTATATGGACCTGCTGAACGCCAACGACTTCGACAACCTGATCGAACTGTTCTTGACGGATGGCGCACTCCAAGCTCCTTTCCAGAAGCCAATCGTGGGTCGTGACGCGATCCTGCGCTTCTTCCGTGAAGACTGCCAAAATCTTCGGCTTCTTCCTGAGCGCGGCTTTGCTGAGCCCACAGAAGGTAACTTCACCCAAATCAAGGTGACTGGCAAGGTCCAAACCCCCTGGTTTGGAGCCGGCGTTGGTATGAACGTTGCTTGGCGTTTCCTGCTCAATCCTGACGGCAAGATCTACTTCGTGGCCATCGATTTGTTGGCTTCCCCTGCAGATTTGCTCAAATTCGGCCGTTGAGCGCAGCCAGCCGCAAGGGGCTTCTGCTTGCCGCATTAATAATGCTTGGTTGGCTGGTCAGCATTGCTGGCCTGCTGAGCTGGGATTTAACCGCCACGCAGCTGGCCAGACCATGGGTATGGCTGGCCCTCTTTTTTGGAGTGGTTGGCCGGACCCTGCTGCAAACAGGCCTATTCATCGTTGGTCACGACGCCATGCATGGGGTGTTGTGGCCCAATTGGCGCTATGGCAATGCCGTGCTGGGCAGGATCGCCCTGGGCCTATATGCGGCGCTTCCTTATCAAGCCTGCTGCCGCAACCATCAACACCACCATCTATTCACTGCTAGCGCTGCTGACCCTGATTTCCACGGTGATCCAGCTGCAGGGGCCATCGCTTGGTATGCCCGTTTCATGGCTGGCTATCTCACCTGGGGGCAGATGGGCCGGTTACTCACCGGCTGGACAGTATTTGCTTTGATCGCTTGCCGTTTTGCTCAATTCGGCTGGCTGAATGTGCTGCTGTTCTGCACCTTGCCCCTACTGCTCAGCTCGCTGCAGTTGTTTGTTTTCGGTACCTATCTCCCCCATCGCGGCCAGCGTTTGCCGCAGAGTCGCCCCCACGCCGACAGCCTCGAACTAGCTCCCTGGCTCTCCCTACTGGCTTGTTTTCACTTCGGGTATCACAGGGAGCACCATGACGCCCCGACGCTTGCCTGGTTTGAACTTCCGGCCCAGCGGCGTAGGTCTCGCACCAGGCTGAGTCCCCGACTAGCCTCGCTGCTAAGGGAGAGGGCTCAATTCACATGATGGACACGATGCTCGAAGGTTGGACAGACACGGAGCAGGCGGTTGCCCGCGAAGCCTTTGACCGTGCCTACACCAGGGCAGTGCAGCAGCTAGTGGCTCAGGTGCGTACCAAGGCTGATGAGCTTGAAACTGCAGAAACCGTATGGCAGCTTCACGATTACCTCAGTATTGAGCGCCACACTATCGAAGGTCGCTTTGATTTCCGCCTTGACGGCATCCTGTTCGTGTTTGCCAGCTTGGTCAAAGACAGCCTGCTGCAGATCGACGAACTGAACGGTCTAGAAGCCGAGAAGCTGGCCAAGATCCTGGCAATGTCCCGCTTTTAGCCCTCAAGTGATTGAGCGGTTGCGCTGATCGGGCATTGGCCTTGGGCTCGGTTGCTCTAAGGCAGGCAACAGGCTGTTAACACCCAGCATCACGAAGCCAAGGGCTCCAAATAGGGCCAGCAGCCTTAGCCACCAGGGACGCCCCTGTTCGATGGGCCAGTCGTCTTGATCCTCCATCGATGGAGGCAAGGGCTTGCGGTTATGCATCAGATGTAGAACATCGGCAAGGGCTGTTTGAGGGCATCGTGCTCGCGCAGCAGTTGGGCCAGGGTGGTCGCGGTGAGAAGGGCTTCCTTGCTGGCTTCCAGTTCTTGCTCTAGAGCTGCAAGCACCAGGAAGGCCGGATCATCTGGTTCTCTTTGAGGTTCGGTGTTGCTGCTGCCATCTAACGCAGCCACTACATCGGCCACGGTGATGTTGTCTGGATTGAGGGCGAGTTGAAATCCCCCCCTCGGTCCGCGGATGCTGGTTAGTAGTCCGGCCTTGCGCAGACCGGTGAGCATTTGCTCGAGATAGCGTTCCGGAATGGCATGGCGCTTGCAGATCTCGCCGGTTTGAACCAAGGCTCCAGAGGCGTAAGCCCCGGCGAGGTCTATCAGGGCGACCAATCCATATTGGGTTTTGGCGCTGAAGCCCATGGGCTTGCAATGGTCAACGGCCATTCTGCCAGCCAAACAACGCTGGGCGGGTCGGAAATCCCAAGTGCAGTCAACTGGTTGCGCCAAAAGCCCCCAAACCAAGAGGAGGCTGGGGGCTTTTCTATAAGACGGCTGGCAGGCGGCTTCAACGCGGTCCTGAACATGGCCGTGCTCTCGTCATCGGCAGCAATCAGGACAGACATCATCTGGGCATGATGTAGGCCACTTGGTAAGCCTTTACCAGCGGAAATAACCGGAAAATCATCTGGCTCAAAATTGGGACCCATGACTTGTCTGCATCGGGCCCCAACGGTTCAATTCGCGAAGGTCCTGCGAATCACATCTTGTCCTTAAGCCTGTTTGAGCTCTACACCTCAACCAACCGATCGCGCGCAGCCATTTCTGAGAACGAATTACTGCTTGCAAGGAGCATAGAAAAGTCCAGCAGCACAGATTCAACTGATTCCCAGCTAGCCCCAGCCGACCATCTCACCATCGGCCAGCAAGCTAATTCAAATATCTTTGCGATCGCAGCCACCAGGGGACTTTACACAAATCAGCCGCAAGACGGTGGTCAATTCGAAATCCAAACGCTTATCACTTTTCCCAATACTAACGCCGCTAGCGGAGAAATACTTCCTTGGGGCGTTAGAGCTATATGGCAAGATCGCGATCTAGCCAGTCTCGGCAATATTGGAATTAATAATACTTATGCCTTCGTTATCGATTCTGGTGTGCTGGCCACAACTCGCGACCTGAATCTTAACCAAGCGTGGTCCAAAAGCTGGATCAATGGTGAAAGCCCCTTTACAGACGGACACGGTCATGGCACGCATGCCGCCGGAATCATAGGAGCGCTGGCGAATGGCATTGGAGTGGTTGGTGTTGCCCCCGGAGCTTCAATCGTATCGCTAAAAGTAGTTGACGATACCGGGACAGGCAGTGTAGGGAATGTTGTCTCAGCAATTGAATATGCAACGCAGTTAATTACGACCAACAATCTTGACCTATCCAAGGTTGTAATTAATCTAAGCCTGGCAACTCTTTTCAATTTAGCCCTCTACAAAGCGGTAATCAATGCGGCCGATCGTGGGATCCGATTTGCCGTTGCCGCTGGCAATAACGGAGGAGATGCCGATGCAATCACACCCGCCAATGCAGGCATACATCCCAACATTTTCACGGTTTCCGCAGTCGATAATACCTATTCCATGCCCAGTTGGTCCAATTGGGACCAAGTGACTGCAAGTGATCCCACCGACAGTGTTGACCTAGCAGCCCCAGGAGTGAACATCCTTTCTTACTCTAAATTCGGCCTACTGGCTAACCTAAGTGGGACATCAATGGCAGCTCCGCACGTCGCCGGGGCCCTACTCGTAGGCGGAGTCCAAGCGGGTGATCTGGTGACTCCCTTCACCTCGGGCACGGCTGATCCTTTCGCTCGGGCAGCCGGCATCTCTGGCGGCAACAGCGGAATACCTAAAACGCCCAATGGCCAAACTCTGTGGGGCAGCATCACGAGCGAGACCGTGAGCGGCGGAGGTGGGAATGACCGCTTGACCGGGGTGCAGGCTAGTGGCATCTCCGGAGCAAGCCTGGGAGAGCGACAAGTTGACCTGCTGATCGGAGGTCTTGGGGCAGACAGGTTCGTGCTTGGGGACTCCCGAGGCGTCTTTTATGACGACCGAAGTGCAACCAATCCAGGCAAGTCAGATTATGCTCTTATACAAGACTTCGCCAATGGAGTAGATAAGATCCAATTGCTCGCCGGCAATTACTTCACCACGATGGCAGGAGCCAATACATTGATCTACTGGGATGCAAATTCAAATGGTCTCTTTGAGACGCTGCCCAGCGGTAGCGATGAGCTGATCGCAGTAATTAGTAATTCTACTATTTCGAGCTCCGACATCATCTGGGCATAAGTCTTTCCTCACTCAAACACCGCCTTGCGGCCTCGATAGACCATCGCCTGGCGCCTGAGGTGCAGCCTTACAGCCATGGTCAGGGAGAGCCGTTAGCAATCGCGACCCATCCGAATCAGGTCTGTGTCCTTCGCGGTGACTCACCGCCACGTGGACTGGGCAATGATCAGGCTGCGATCGAGCTCCTCGGTGACCTAGTGGGCCTGGCGATGTCATCGCTTCATGCATCCTGATCAGGATGCGATCTACAGGCTTATAAGCACCTTGGATCCTGCCGCCCGTGCCTCCGCGTAAGCATGTTTATTGTTGGTCCGCTTGATTTCTAGATTGCATTCCAAATAGCATCATTTATAATATATGTTTTAGGACGGAAAAGCCCGATCAAAGATTTTAATGCTAGCCCAATCATGAGCATCGAAGATAAGCTTTGCTCTGATCTCATTGCGGCCATGGAGGCTGGCGTCAATTCCTGGCATAAGCCCTGTAATTCTCAACAGGGCCAGCACCGTAACCCGATTAGCCCAGCGCTCTCCAGCACCACCTCTCCCTGCAACCGCCAGGTCTTCCTCCATTTGTAGAGGCTGATCACGTGGATGCCCAACTCTTCTAATATCCGAGCCACGCTCTGCCTGTGCGGCTGACTCATCCACCTCCTCTCATCAGCCTTGACGGCCTCGCTGTACCGACGCATTGCTCATGTCCTCAAGCCCCCGGATGTGCTGACGATAGGGGTGACATCTTTCCTGAAACCGGGGGCGCTGGCTGCTCCTTGCAGCGCCAAAAGCCACAACGACTATGTACATTCATCACAGAGGGCTGGACTGGCAAGGCATAGTGGATTAAATTTTAAAATCATTATGCTTATTCAAAATTTAAATGTCTTTTGTATCTGATAATGCAATTTATTTGCCTTTTGGCATGGTCGCATTTATCGACCCAAAATCTAATAAGTCATTTACTATCAACGGCAACGATAAAAACAACGTCATAATAACAGGAGGCGGCGCAGACTGCATCGACGGAGGTGAGGGTAACGACCTAATTAGCGCGGGAAGCGGCGAGGATATTTTGGTAGGAGGTAAGGGCGGCGACAGATTATTTGGTGAGAGTGGCGACGATTCGATCACTGGAGGTGATGGCAATGACGTTCTTCAAGGCGGCTCAGGAGAAGATGTTTTAAAGGGCGAGTTCGGTAATGATACTTTAATCGGTGGCTCGGGAGATGACAGGCTTGACGGGGGTGAAGGTAATGACAGGCTTACTGGTGATAGGGGTAGTGACAGGTTTATCCTATCCACGGGGAAAGACGTCATTACTGATTTCAATTTCAAGGCAGGTGACAAAATAGTTTTCTCAGGTGATTACTTCAAATTATCGAAAGTAAAAGGTAACGTTGTAATTAACCACTCCGGAGGAAGTACCACATTGCTTGGCGTTTCTCTTAGGGCTTTCAGTGACAATCGGTTTGATTCAATTGAATTTATTGCCTAAGTCAAGGACCGCGTCTTGAGCTGTGCTGGCCAGCCCTTCCTTGTCGGCTACATATACCAATCCTGCCAGAATGACCGCTGCTCTTTACGGGCATTCGAATGTTTCTTTCGGCTTGGGATATGGCGCCAGATCCACCCAGTGACTGTTTCAGGAAATCGGGATTGTGGGTTCCGCACTATCTAGTTGTTGGCAGCCATTCTCCGAAAAAAAATTGACATCACCATAGTCATTCAGTTTAATCCTTTCGCTGGTAAATCCCAGAACAGCCAAGGGCTCTTGCTCGATCTTCTTCGCTTAACGATCGGCAGCCTCATTGCTATTGACTAATAGCAGCATTTTTCAAAATACCTGTAATGACCTGGCTCTCCTGTCCTCTGTATTCAGATAAACCTAGTGTCCCAATTTATCTAAGTCAAATCCTCGTGCTTTTATCCCGAACCGGCCGGCCCGGAGGGCTTGAGCGCGACTGGGGGAGCGTGCGCCAGGTTCTCTTCACACTCGTCCCACTGTGGGTTCGCCGCGGCTTCAAGCTCCGATAGCTGCCAATACCTGCGAATCACTCGGCTGCACGTATCCCCCCAGCGATCCCATGCTCTTGTGCCCTGTCAAGGCCTGGACTACATGCAGGGGCAGCCCACGATCCACTGCATCCTGGGCTGCAGTTCGACGGAATGAGTGGAGGCTCACGCCCTCCAGCGCAATCCTGCTGCAGGTTTGCCTCAGGGCTTTTCTGCTGCCTGTCGACTCATTGGTGATGTTGTCGATGGCCATCTAGCTCATCCAAGGACTGGCGGAAGGACTCCAGTTCGGCCCGGAGGGTTTCGCTCTGAGGCATCTGGCGAGTCGTCTTGGTTTTCGTGTTGGCGCGTCGGTAGGTCACCTTTCCCCCGGCTACATCCGCCCACGTCTGGGCCAACGCTTCACTGAGCCGCGCTGCGCTCCAGCACTGGATGGACCCTAGAGCCCCCTTCTTTCTGGTGGAGTTGGTTCTCTAGGGCGTGAAGCCGCCTCTCAAGGTTCAGCAGTCGTTGTTCGTGGTCTCCCTGGCGTCCTTGCTCGTCCTGAGTCAGCAGTTGCTCGATGGCCTGGGAAACCAGGGTCCCGGTGTTGCTGTGGAGTTCTTCCGCGTGTTGCCGGAGTTGATCGGCCAGCTCCTGTCTGATCCTGACGTTAAGCTGGACGTTCGAGACCCCTCTCTGCCCCATGGAGGCGTCTCTTGCGGTCATCGCTTGGTTTTCCTTTGTTGAGTCGTCCGGGACTCCTTGGGGCCTCCTCCCGGTTGGGGGCTGCGATGGTTCGGGCTCCCTGGCGCCCTGAGTCTCTGCGGGTGCCGCGAGCGGTTTCTATCAAGCTGCGCCCAGTGGGCTGTGCCCAGAGAAAATGCGCCCAGGCTCTTGCGAGGGTCCCAGGCGGCCTGACGATCAGGCACTAAAAACCCCCTCCAGGAGAGGGGGTCTATTAATGGAGCCAAGCGGATTCGAACCGCTGACCCCCTGCATGCCATGCAGGTGCTCTACCAGCTGAGCTATGGCCCCGATAGGACGTCATGGCAACGGAATGCTGGTCATTCCGCTTGGTTTGTGGCCTTGCCTGACGCTTAATGAGCTTACAACGCCACCCGTTTAGACCTGGCGCCAGACGGCCACTAGCTTGCCCTGCACCGTTACCTGGTCGGCTGGGAGAACGATCGGGGCATAGGCGGGGTTGGCTGCTTCCAGGGTCACCGTGGCGCCGCTGCGATGGAAGTGCTTCAAGGTGGTGCCACTGCCGGGCACCAGGGCGCTGACAATCGTGCCTGCTTTGAGCCGGCTCGGGTCGCTGACGGGCTCGAGCAGCACCACGTCCCCGTCGGCGATGTGGGCGTCCACCATTGAATCGCCGTTAACGGTGAGTGCAAAAAGGCCGCGGGTATCGAGCACGGGGGCCAGGTCGAGGCGCTCCTGGATGTCGTCGAAGGTTTCAACCAAGCCGCCGGCGGCCACGGCGCCGAGCACTGGGATGCCGCTGGCCATGCCGCCTAGGAGTTGCAGGGTGCGGGCTTGGCCCTCTTGCCAGGTGATCCAGCCCTTTTGCTGCAGGTGGCGCAGACGGCTCTGGATCGGCGCTGGAGAGCGCAGCCCCATCGCTTCCATCATTTGGCGGATGGAGGGGCTGTGACGGTTGCTGCCGATGTAGTCGCTAAGCCAGTCGTATAGCTCTTGCTGGGCAGAGGAGAGCTCTTGCTGGTCTTGGTTGGCCGGGCTGTGGTTGGTTTGGTTGTGGCTGGAAGGGGACACGGACGCTACATCGCTGATACAGATGTACCGCCTCGCGGCCTGTTTGTCCAGCTCAGGTGCCGCCGAGTAGGGCTGCCAGTAGGGCTTGTTGGGCGTGGAGGCGGTTTTCGGCCTGGTCAAATATGCGGCTGGAGCTGCCTTCCATGGCACCGGCGCTGATTTCAAGGCCGCGATAAGCTGGCAGGCAGTGCAGCACGATTGCGCTTGGATCTGCTTCTGCCACCAGCTCTTCGTTGAGGCACCAGCCGGCGAAAGCCCTCTGCCGCTCTGCCTTTTCCTCCTCCTGCCCCATCGAGGCCCACACATCTGTGTAAAGGGCGTGGGCGCCGCGCACGGCAGCCACCGGCTCGTGCAGCACCGCCACCTCGGACCCGCGAGCAGCCGCGAGGCGGCGTGACTGCTCAAGCACGGCTGCATTGGGTTCAAATCCCACCGGGCAGCCGATGCGCACATTCACCCCGAGCAGGGCGCCGCAGAGCATCAACGAGTGGGCCACGTTGTTGCCGTCGCCCACGTAGCTG
This sequence comes from Synechococcus sp. CS-1330, assembly GCA_025128025.1. Lineage (GTDB taxonomy): Bacteria > Cyanobacteriota > Cyanobacteriia > PCC-6307 > Cyanobiaceae > Cyanobium_A. The sequence goes on along the minus strand of JAHLYR010000007.1, from coordinate 45,605 downwards.
AGGGTCAGGCCCTCCACTGCTCCGAAGGCCTCCTGCAGAGTCAGGTAGTCGGCGAGGGCCTGGCAGGGGTGCTCCAGGTCGGTGAGGGCATTGATTACCGGGATCCTGGCCCAGTGGGCGTACTCCTTGAGTTCGTCCTGGGCGAAGGTGCGGATCGCCAGGGCATCCACATAGCGGCTCAGCACCCGCGCCGTATCTGCCACCGGCTCACCGCGCCCCACCTGGCTCACCTGGGGATTGAGGTCGATGGTTTGGCCCCCAAGCCTGGCCATGGCCACCGAGAAGCTCACCCGAGTGCGGGTGGAGGCCTTGCTGAAGATCAGTCCGAGGGTTTTGCCGCCTAAATCAACGGGGTTGCTGCCGGCCTTTAGGTCGGACGCCAACTGCAGCAGGGCCTGGGTCTGTTCGCCGTTGAGATCGGCCGAGGAGAGCAGGTCCCGCCCGCGCAGCTCTGCTAGGGGCGGATAGGCACTGATGGCAGCCATGGCTCAACTCCTAGGGCATGACGCTGCTTGCAAGCAGCTCCTTGAGGTCGTCGCCTTCGATCACCTCCTTTTCGAGGATCTTCTCGGAGATCGATTCGAGCAGCCCCCGGTTGTGGTTCAGGATCGCTAGCGCCTTGTTATGGGCGTTGTCTACTAAGGAGCGAACCTCCTTATCGATCGCTTGGGCCGTGGCGTCACTCACCACTCGGCGGGGGTTGTTGTTGCCACCGAGGAAGCGGCTGCCGCCCTGCTTGTCGTAGGCCAGGGGGCCGAGGGTTTCGCTCATACCGAAGGTGCCCACCATCTGCTCGGCGATGTCGGTGGCGCGTTGCAAGTCGTTGGCGGCGCCGGTTGTGACCTCACCAAACACCACCTCTTCAGCGCTGCGGCCGCCAAGCAAGGTGGCAATTTGACCCTCGAGGTCTTCCTTGGAATTGAGGAAGCGCTCTTCGGTGGGCAGCTGCAGGGTGTAGCCCAGGGCGCTCATGCCGCGGGGCACGATCGAGATCTTGGCCACCTTGCTGCCGCCTGGCATTAGGTGTCCCACGATTGCGTGGCCGACTTCGTGGTACGCCACCACTTTCTTCTCATCGGGTTGCAGCACTCGGCTCTTCTTCTCCAGACCAGCCACCACGCGCTCAATCGCCTCGTTGAGGTCGCCTTGCTCCACCTCGGTGCGATAGGAGCGGGCGGCGAGCAGGGCTGCTTCGTTAACGAGGTTGGCCAGGTCAGCGCCGGCAAAGCCGCTGGTGGCTTGGGCAATCTTGTCGAGATCGACTGCGCTGGAGAGCTTTACCTTCTTGGCGTAGATCTCCAGAATCAGCTTGCGCCCTGACAGGTCGGGTCGATCCACCAGCACCTGGCGGTCGAAACGACCTGGCCGCAGCAGCGCGGCATCAAGGGTTTCGGGTTGGTTGGTTGCAGCCAGCACAATCACCGGTTTGTCCTGGCCGGCAAAGCCATCCATCTCCGTGAGCAGCTGGTTGAGGGTCTGCTCACGTTCGTCGTTGCCGCCGACCACACCCATCGAGCCGGAACGGCTCTTGCCGATGGCATCGAGCTCGTCGATAAAGATGATGCAGGGAGCTTTTTTCTTGGCTTCTTCAAATAGATCGCGCACTCGCGCAGCTCCAGCACCCACGAACAGCTCCACGAATTCGGAGCCGGAAATGATGAAGAAGGCCACGCCGGCCTCACCTGCCACCGCCTTGGATAGGAGGGTTTTGCCCGTGCCTGGAGGGCCCACCAACAGCACACCCTTGGGTATGCGGGCGCCGATGGCGGCGTAGCGCTCGGGTTTTTTAAGGAAGTCAACGATCTCTGCCAGCTCGGCCTTGGCCTCATCCACGCCAGCTACGTCGGCAAAGGTGACCCTTGATTCCTCATCGGGCACATAAACCTTGGCTTTGCTCTTGGTGAAGCTCAATGCTCCCTGGGCGCCACCGCCCATCTGGCGGCGGGCAAAGAACTGAAGCACCAGGATGAAGATCAGCGGCGGCACCACCCAGCTCAAGGCGGTGGTGAGGAAGCTGGGCTTCTGGGGGGGCGCGGCGGCGAACTCAACCCCGTGCGATTCCAGCCGTTGGGGCAGATCCATGTCGAAGATCGGCGTGGTGGAGAGAACTGTGGGAGCGCCCTCCTCTTCGGGCTCCTTGAGCTCGTAGCGGATCTGGTCTGAGGTGATGTAAGCCCGTTTGACGTTGCTGCTGTTCACCTGATCGATGAACAGGGAGTAGGGCACCCGTGGCACCTGGGCGGCTGGATTGGGCAGGAAGTTGCTGAACAGCAGCAGCACACCAAAACCGATCAACACCAGGTTGATGATTCCGAAGCGGCGGTTAGGGCGGTTGTCGTCCTGGCGGATCGCCATGGTGCGGCAGCCAAAGGTGCAACCAAACTAGGGCTGTGGTCCCCTGGTCGTTTCGGCGGCGGGTTGGGAGATCCGTACGAGGACCCAATCCAGCTATGTGTGGTCGCTATTCACTCTGCGCTGGCTTCGATCGCCTGCAGCCCCGCTTGCAGGGCCCTCTGCCGCCCGGTCTGGCGGCCCACTACGCGCCGCGCCTGCAAGTGCTCCCCGGCGAACCCCTGCTGATCCAGCGCCAGGAAAATGGCCAGCTGCAGGTGGGGCTAGCCCTTTGGGGGCTGCTGCCCGACTGGGTTAAGGATCCCGCCACCGCCCACCGCTGCCTGCATGCCCGCGCCGAGACGGTGGCCTTCAAGCCCAGCTTTCGCGCCGCCTGGCGCCATCGCCGTTGTTTGATTCCTGCTGATGCTTTTTGGGAGCAGGGCCAGTGGCTGCGGCGCCGCGATGGCGATCTGTTTTGGCTTGCCGGCCTCTGGGAGCGCTGGATCGGCCCCGATGGCAGCGAGCTCGACAGCTGCTGTGTGCTCACCACCGCCCCCAATGCCCTGGTGGCGCCAATCCACCGGCGCATGCCGGTGGTGATTCCCAACGGCCTGGAGCAGGCTTGGCTCGAGCCCACCGATGGCCATGGCCTGCGGGCCCTTGAACCACTGCTGCTGCCCTGGGATGGGGGCGACTGGCAGGCCGATGGGGCAGCGATGGCGCTAGACCAACCGCAGTTGGAACTGGACCTGTGAGCCTCGAGCGCCTTGATGCTTTTTTGGCCCATGCCCGCCAATCGCCCCAGCTGGCGACCCAGCTAGCGGAGCCCTTGGAACTGCAGGACTTTCTGGAACTGGCCCGCGGCGCTGGCTATGCCCTTGAGGAGGCTGATGTGATCGCCGCGCAGCAGCGGCAGGAGTCCAGCCTCAGCGATGCGGAGCTGCAGGAGCGGGCTGGCGCTGAAGGCCGGCGGTTGCGCAATTTCATCTACTCCTGATGGCAGTCCCTGAGCAGGTAGGCGCCTACCCCCGCCCACCGGCCCTGATGGAGAGCTGCCAGCTGGTGCGGGTTGAGGCCCTGGGCCAGCTTCTGGCCGAGAGCCGGCGCAGTTTGCGGGTGCTGGAAACCTTTCACCCACCCACCTACTACCTGCCGCCTGAGGCGGTGCGCCAGGAGCTGCTTGTGCCCAGCAGCGGCGCCAGTTTTTGCGAGTGGAAGGGAGTGGCGCTCTACTTCGATGTGGTGCTGGATGGCGGTGGCCCGGCCGAGCGCCGGCTGCGGCGGGCGGTGTGGACCTACCCCGAACCCACCCAGGCCTTTGCTGCTTTGGCCGGTTGGTTTGCGGTATACCCGGCCTTGATGGACGGTTGCTGGCTGGATGGTGAACCCGTGCGGCCCCAGCCCGGCGGCTTCTACGGCGGCTGGATCACCTCCCAGGTGCAGGGTCCGTTCAAGGGTGATCCGTTGCATCCGGAGCTCGTATGAGCAGCCTGGTGGGGAAGGGCATCGAGCCACCGGCCTGCTCCACCACCTCGCCGATCAACAGCAGGGCTTGCTGCCGCAGGGCCCAGGCAGCGTGGATATCGCTGCTGGCGGCGTAGCAGAGCAGGCGCAGCTGGAGGCTGGACTCGCCGTAGCCAACGAAGTGGGCTAGCTGATCCTTGGCGGGGTCTAGGCCGGGCAAGTTTGAGAGGCGCTGCTCCAGGTTTTGGGTGATCGTGGCGACGCGCTCCCGGTCGGCGTAGCTGAGGCCGAATTCGATCCAGATGCGGCGGTTGTCGATCTGGGCCAGGTTCAGGATTGCTTGGCTCGTGAACACCCCATTCGGCACATAAATGCGCTGGCGTTCCGGATCGCGCAGCTCGGTGTAAAACCAGCCCACCTGCTCGACCGTGCCAAGCAAATTCAGGCCGGGCAGGTTGATGGTGTCGCCGAGCACGAAGGGGCGGTTGACGTAGAGGCTCAAGCCACTGAGGCCGTTTTCCACGATGGTGCGGGCGCCGAAGCCCAGGGCCGCTGCTCCAAAGCCCCCTGCGGTGATCAGCACTCCCGCCGACACACCCAGCAGATCTAGGGCCATGACCAGCACCACCAGCAGGGCTGCTGTGGTCAGCAGCTTGTCGAGCACGTCGAATAGGAACAGCTGATCCTTGCTGGAGAGATGTGGCAGCAACTGGGCGGCGTAGTGCTCGGCGCGCTGTTTGAGTTCGCCGCGCCAGCGCAGCAGGGTCCAAATCACGCCGATGGTGAGCAGCAGATTGCGCACCTCCAAGCCCGCCAGCCACCAGCCCGCACTGCTGAGCAACACCGTGCCCGCCAGGCTGACTCGCCCGCTCAGTAGCAGGGCTTGCCCGAGGGAGCCGCTGCGGCAGCGCCTGCCGAGCCGGTCCAGCAGCAGCCAGGTGCCCAGGGCCAGCAACACTCCCGCTAGGGGAAGCTGCAGATCGAAGGGCAGGTTTGTGGCGATCATGGCTCCAGCTCTGCAGGTGAGCTGAGTTGCCAGACCAGATCGCTGCCCAGGCGCTGGGGGGCTTGAGCCTGCCAGCTCCGCACCTGCTCCATAGCTGTGAAACCCAGCTCACCAAGGGGGGTGCGGGCCGGCTGGCCGCCCATCAGCTTCGGGGCGATCACGGCGGCCAGCTCCTGCACGCAGCCCTCGGCTAAAGCGGCGGCGGCCAGTTCGGGGCCGCATTCCCAGAGCACCTGGTTGCAGCCCCGCTGCGCCAAGGCCTCCAGCAGCAGTCGGGGGCTGCAGCTCTCTAGCTCCAGTCGGGGCACGCCGCGTTTATCCAGGGCGGCGGCGGCCGCGGCTGGAGCCTCTGGCCCATGCACCACCAGGGTGGCGGCGGCGCTCTGATCCCAGACCTTGGCCTCGGCGGGGAGCTCCAGGCGGCGGCTGAGCACCACCCGCAGCGGCTCGGGCTGGCGTTGGCCGCGGCTGGTGAGTAGGGGGTCGTCGGCGCGCACGGTGCCGCCGCCAACGATCACCGCATCGCAGCCGGCCCGCAGCCGGTGCACCCAAGCGCGGGCCTCGGGGCCACTGATCCACTGGCTGGCGCCATTGCTCAGGGCGGTGCGGCCATCGATGCCCATGGCCCACTTGAGGATGCCCAAGGGGCGGCCGCTGCTGATGCGGTGAATGAAGGCTCGGTTGAGGCAGCGGGCCTCGGCCTCGGCTACGCCGGTGATCACCTCGATGCCCGCGGCCTGCAGCTGGGCGAGGCCGCCCCCAGCTACCTGGGGGTTGGGATCGGCCATGGCCACCACCACCCGGGCGATGCCGGCGGCGATCACCGCCTGGCTGCAGGGGGGGGTGCGGCCGTGGTGGCAGCAGGGCTCCAGGGTCACCACCAGGGTGCCGCCGCGCGCCCGCTCGCCCGCCTGGGCCAGGGCGCCCACCTCGGCGTGGGCTTCGCCGGCCCGGGCGTGATAGCCCTCCCCCACCAGCGAACCGCTGGCATCGAGCACCACCGCTCCCACCAGCGGGTTGGGGCTGGTGCGGCCGGCGCCCAGCTCAGCTAGCTGCAGGGCCCGTTGCATCCAGGGGCGCCAGGGGTTTGGTGTGAGGGGCGGCACTGAACAGGTGTGGAAGAGAAATAATTAGATCGGGGAAAATGGGCGGAGAAAACCTAAAAGAGATATTCAGTCGCTCCCATGTGATGTTTGATCCATCCGTTGTTTCCCTGAATTCATCATTTCCGTGTAAGACAGGGCCCTGGGGCGTTGCTGATCAAAGAAGACCGTCTTAAGATCCTCGGCCTGGGGGTAAGTCCTTCTAGTCAGGAGTTTTTTGACCATCCAGCCGATGATCAAGGAAAAACCAAGAGCGGTTAATATGCGCATCGCTTCATGATGGCGTAGATATGCATTAGGGCAAGCCAAGCGTTGTCTTCACTGCGCGGATGTCGAAGGTTTTGCCTCGTCTGTGACTTGCACATGAGGCAGTGGGGGAGCACCTTGAAGGGGTTCAGTAGGCGGGTTAGGCAGAGACGGAGTCACCGGAGGCTGAGTGGCGGGAGACTGAGATTGCGGACTCTGGTCGCTATTTTCGCGGCCTTTGAGGTCTTTTTGCAACTTCTCAATTAAAAGCCGCTGGTCTTTTATTTGACCATCCATGCCATCAAAATATCTCACGGCGGCAACGGCGCCGACCGCAATAGTTGTCAAGCTCGCAACAACTGCGATGCTCTTAGAAAAGCTAACCATGATGCCATCCTCATGCACAAGGTTTTCGTGATTCTACCTTGATCAATCCAGTCACTTCTGGCGGAGCCGAGCCGGGGGTAGGAGCATTCATCCATCGGCCCATATGCATTAAGCAATTGATACTCGTTGAGTTTTAGATGGGCTGTTGTTGACAATCCTGGCTAGGTGGGATTGTCGAAGGCTCCTGGGGGTTGAGCGGCGGCCAGCGGCAGGCTGCGCCACTCCGCCACCACAAATGGCGGCACCGGCAGCTCCACAAACACCCCCGGCAGCACCAGGCGCAGGGGCCGGTCTTGGTGCAGGTCGGCCAGCAGGGGGGCCAGATCAAACTCGGCGGCGGCGGCGCGGCCATCACCCGCCAGTTGGGGATTGGCAAGTGTCACATCGGCCAGCTCCCAGCGGAAGTGGCCGCTGTGCACCTGTAGGGAGGTGGGGTGGTCTAGCCGCACCTTGCCGGGATAGCCCACGATGCGTAGCTTCAGGGGGCCGCCCGGGGGGCCTTCGCGGTAAGCCACCACCTGCCAGCTCTGGTAGTCGAGGTCGCGCAGGCTCTCGAGGCTGCGCACCACCGGGGTGCCGTTTTCGTCGTTGTGGGCGTGCACCAGGGCCTGGGCCGGTGTGGGCAGGCTCAGCCAGAGCACTAGCAGCAGCAGGGAAAGCAGGCGTTTCATGGTTGGCGCTCAGCGCCTGGAATCGCTTGCCAGTTGGTGTGGGTAGCCCACAGGGCCCAGATCGCCATGGCGCGCAAGTAGTGGCAGGCCCGGAAGGTGTTCACGCCAGTGATTGCCTCGGGGGTCCGGAACTGCAGGCCGCCGCTATACACCTGCTCCACCACGGCGCCGGTGATGGCAAAGGCCGTGCTGGTTTCTCCCATTAGGCGGTAGTAGGCCGCCAGGCCGAAGTTGATGCCGGTCCACACCTCAAGGGGATGGGTGCCGTTGGGATCGAGCGGGGTGCCGTCGCGGCGCAGGCCGTTGGCTACCCCGAGCTTGCCGCCCTGGAAACCCTCAAAGCACGACTCTTTAATCGCTTGGAGCGCACTGCTGGCGCGCTCATCAGCCACCACGGCGGGCAGTCCCAGCAGGCGGGCGTAGAAGTCGCCGCAGAGCTGGTCTGCCATCACCACCGGCGTGCCGCTTTCGGCATCGATTTTGTAAAACTCGCCGTTCCAGAGCAGCAGGTCAAAGTTGGCGCGCGACTGCTCCAGCCAGCCGCCCAGTTGGCGCTGTTCGCCGCTTGTGTCTAGCCCTAGCTCCAGTTGCAGCTGCTGGGCGATCGCTAGACCCGCCTCTAGGGCGGCGATCCAGAGGGCGCCGCAGTAGGCGCTGACGCCCTTGAGCGGCCAGTCGTCGAAGGTTTGGTCGGGGGCGCCGCCGTTGTCGGGCAGGCCGTCGTTGTTGACGTCGAAAGTTTTGAGATAGGTGAGGGCCTGGATAGCCGCCGGCCAGCACTCGGCCAGGAAGCCAAGGTCTGGGCCGCTGGGGGCGAGCTTGTAGGTGCGCCACACCTGCAGCACATAGTCGCTGGCCAGGTCTTTCCAGAGATTGCAGTCTTGATAGGCGGTGTAGTTGGTGGCCTCAAACGGCCGCTCGTTGGGGGCACCCAGATCGTGGGGGGTGGCACCGGCCAGTTTGCGGGCGGCCTCCACCCGGCCCTTGCCCTGGGTGAAATACCAGCCGATCGGCCGCAGGGTGGCGTCGGCAGCGGGGATGGCGCGGGCGAAACTGCGCAGCACGGCCTTGTCGAGCTCGGGCCAGAGCTGCAGCAGGGCAAAGGAGCCGTAAAGCCGCACGTCCAGGCTTTCGTACCAGGCGTAGTCGAGGCACTCGAGCACTCCAAACTGACCCACCGGATCGTTTGCAGCAGCGGCGGTCCAGAGGCTGCCGCCACTAGCTAGGTCGTAGAGCTCGTTGAACAGGGCCATCCGCAGCGGTTCGGGCAGATCGCTGCGCTCCAGCACCGGCTTTTGCCAGGCCTCGATCTGACTGCGCCAGTCGCGCCAGTCGCGCAGAGCCTCGGCGGCGATGGCAGCGGCACTGGTGCCGCTGCTGCCGCCGGCCTCTCCGCCAAAAAAATCGGTGTAGCGGCGCAGGGCGCGGCTGCCGGTGGCGAAAGCCGTGACCGGGAGGTCCCAGCTGATCACCAGGGGAATCTCGATGCTGGCCCCCGGCTCCAGGCAGCACTTCACCGCCAGGGCGGCGCTGGCAGGGTCGCTATCGCCACTGCGGCGGTCGTTGTTGCTATCAGGAATCGAGCCGTCGCGGGCGAAGGGTTCCCACAGCTCAGCGCCACTGCCGCTGGGATCCCAACGGCTGCAGCGCTGCACTTCGAGGTGGTCGGCGGTGGCGATGCACCACTGGCCCTGGCCTTCTGCGATCGGCTTGGAGCTCTCGCCCTCCAGCAGCACGCCTTTGATGCCCGCCTGCTCCACCCAGCGGTTGCGGTGGCCCTTGCTGCGGCCGATCGCCGGCACGTAGTTGTGCTCCGGGCTGCCGTCGTCTCGAAACGTGACTGCTGCTGTGGGGTCTGTGTTGGTGAACCAGCCCGTGGTGTTGCGCCAGCTCAGCAGCAGGGATAGGTCGAGGGGCCGGTTGGTGGGGTTGGTGAGGGTCCAGACGAACACCGCCACCGGGTAGCTGGTGCGCTGGTAGTCGCCCGGCAGGATCGGACTGAAGGCTTCGCAGCTCACCTCGGCTTGGAACACACCCGTGTACCGGGTGCTGCTGATCGGGTAGCGGGCGGCGTAGGTGCCGGTGCGCTGCTTGGCGCTGCTGGCGGGATACCAGCTCCAGGCGCTCAGGGGGTCGCCGGCTGCGGGTCTGGAGGCATCGGCCTCAGGCTTCACCGCCAGGGCATGGGCGCGGCTTTGGTCGCCGTCGGTTTCAAACAGGGCGAACTGGCAGTCGGGCAAGTTGCCAAACCAATGCTCGCCGCCATCGAGGTGCCAGAGGTTGAAGGAGCCATCGGGGGCGCGGCCGATGCAGCCGGCGCCGAAGCCCCCCAGGGGCATGCCGTGGTTGGGGCCGTCGTCGAGGTTGCTGGCGTAGCGCACCGTGTAGGGCTGCTCCCAACCCAGGCCAAAGGCCCGGCTCCAGCTACTGCTACCAGCGGTAGGGGCCCCGTTGCCCTTCAGCAGCGATGTGAGGGCTGAAAGGCCGAAGCGCGCCATGGGGCCAGAAAAGGTGCGCCCAGCTTGTCAGAGGTCGTTGGCTGGGGGCTGGAAGCCGCCATTCACCTCCTGATCCACCAGGGCGTCGAGGGTCACGGCGGAGCGCACCAGGGCCTGATAGCGCTGCACCACGCGGCGGTTGCGTTCGATCCAGTTGCCGGGATCGCCGCTGGGCAGGCCGCTGCCGTCGCCGGCCAGCAGTTCCAGGTCGGTCTGCTGGGCCAGCAGGGCAAGCACCAGGTCGTGGATGCGCTGGCGGCGGTCGCTCATGGCCAGGTCCGGTGGCACAGGCCAGCCATCATGGCTGCAGTGACCGTGGGGCGCCCTGGCTCAGCAGGCCGTGTTGGAGGTGGTCGGCACCGATGCCGGGGGGGTGGCTGCGCTGCCGGCCCGCAGCCTCGCCTTGGTGCGAGCTGCCCGGCTGCTGCTTGCCCCCCAGCGTCTGCTGACGGAGCTTGGCCCTTGGTGGCAGGAGGAGCAGGGGGCCGGCCGCATCCCGGCGGGGAGCCCCTGCCCCCAGCTCCTGGCCAGCGATCGGCCCGAGCAGATTTTCGGCCCGCTGCAGCAGGCCCTGGCAGCCGGCCGGCCGGCGGTGCTGCTCGCTAGTGGCGACCCGCTTTGGTTTGGCATCGGCCGCTTGCTGCTGCAGCGCTTTCCGGCGGCCCAGCTGCGCTTTCATCCCGCCCCCTGCTCGCTGCAGCTGGCCTTTGCCCGCCTCGGCCGCCCCTGGCAGGACGCCAGCTGGGTCAGCCTGCACGGCCGCGACCCCGAACCCCTGGCCGCGGCCCTGCAGAAGCGCCCCAGCGCCCTGGCGGTGCTCACCGACCCAAGCCGCGGCGGCGCCGAGGAGGTCGGGCGGATCCTGGCGGCCTCTGGCCTGGAGGCGGCCTATGCCTTCTGGCTGTGCGAGCGGCTGGGCCATCCGGCGGAGCGAATGCAGCGGCTGGTCCCCGGGGCACCCCTGCCGATCGATTGCGATCCGCTGCATCTGGTGCTGCTGATCGCTGAGCCGCCGGCGCCCCCTGCTGATCCCGCCGCCCTCCCCCTGTTTGGCCTTGAAGACGGCCTGTTTCTCCAGCACGAAGACCGCCCCGGCTTGATGACCAAGCGGGAGGTGCGCATTCAGTTGTTGGCCGATTTGGAACTGCCCGAGTGCGGCGTGCTCTGGGATATCGGCGCCGGCGTGGGTTCGGTGGGGCTGGAGGCGCTGCGGCTGCGGCCTGGCCTCAATCTCTGGGCCCTGGAGGCCCGCGGCGGCTCTGCAGCTCTGATTGCAGCTAACGCCCAGCGGCTGGGGGTGTGGCCGGCGGGTTTGCGCGAGGGCCGGGCCCCCGAGGCCCTGGCGGAGCTGCCCGATCCGGATCGGGTACTTATCGGCGGAGGTGGCCGGGAGCGGGCGGCGGTGCTGACTGCGGTGCTGCAGCGGCTGCGGCCCAGCGGTGTGGTGGTGATCCCCCTGGCCACGCTGGAAGCGCTGGCTGAATTGAGGCCGCTGCTGGAGCAGGCGGGCTGCCAGGTGGCGCTGGCCCAGCACCAGGCCTGGCGCGGTGCGCCCCTCGCCGATGGCACCCGCCTGGCGCCTCTTAATCCCGTGCTGGTGCTGAAGGGGCGGCTGTCTTGATGGCTTCTATTTGCACCGCCGTGCCCACCTGAATGCCCTGGGCTGCAGCCTGGCCGGCGGCAAGCTCCAGCACGCCGTCCACCTCCTGATCAGGGCCGTAGCTACGGCAGGGCAGGTGCAGGCATGGTTTGGTGTGGGCTTCGATCGCCACTACCCGGCCGCCCAGCACAAACAACATGTCGAGGGGTTCGGGGGTGCGGTGCATCCAGAAGCGAGCCAGAGACGGCGGGTTGTAGGGGAACCACATGCCCCTCAATGGCGCCAGCGCCGGCCGCATCTGCAGGCCCTTGCTCTGTTCGTGGGACTCATCGGCAACTTCCAGTTCAATACAACGGCCGTTGTCCAGGCACAAGCGGGCCTCGATAGGCAGCTGCTGGGGTGGCGGCGTGAAGCCGCACAGCAGGGCAGCCACCCCAGGCAGGGCCAGCCCCCAGCGGCATCTGGCGTTCATTCGCGGCTCTCAAGCTGGGGCAGCCGCTCGCTCAGGCAATAGCCCTGGCCGCGGATCGTGTGGATCAGCCGCCGTTCGCCGTCCTCCTCCAGCTTCTGGCGCAGGTAGCGCACATACACCTCAATTACGTTGCTGCTGCTACTGCTGTCCTGCTCGTCGTTCCATACCTGGCGCAGGATCAACTCCCGGCTCACGACGGTGCCTTTGCGCTCCAGCAGCAGCAGCAGCAGCTGGTATTCCCTAGCCGTCACTCCCACGGGCCGCGATCCCCGTTTCACTTGGCGGGTGCTGGGGTTCAGCACCAGATCGCCCACCTGCAGTAGCTGGGCCGGCACATTGGCGCGGCTTGTGAGATCAAGATGCAACCGCAGCCGCATCAGCAGGTCGCTGGGGCCGAGGCTCGAAAGCCAGAAGTCGTCTGCTCCTGAGCTGAGGCAGTGGACCCGCGCCTCCACCGTGTCGTCGCCCACATCCAGCAGCACGGGGATGGGGCCCCACTGCTCTCGCAGGGAGGCGATGCGGCCCGAATCGCCGCTGGAGAGCAGAACAGCATCCGGGTTTGCCCCAGCCGGCACAGGCTCCCTGCAGCACGAGTAGCCGGAAGCCTCCAGCCGCGGCGCCAGGGCCTCCGCCTCCGGGCCTAGCAGCAGGATGTGGGGATCGTTCATGGCGCTGTGCCGTTGCCGGGCTTGGCCACGTGGGGCAGTCCCCAACCCAATTTGTTGCGCAGCACCTGGAAAAACTCGTGGTCGGCAAGCCGCACGAAGCGCACGGGTTGCTCGCTGCGGCGCACCAGGATCCGGTCCTCCGGCCAGATGTAACAACCAGCGCTGCCGTCCACCACCATCATCAGCCGCTCAGGCGTGGCGGGAAACACCGTCACCGGCTCGCGGTCGCTGAACACCAGGGCGCGCGAGGCCAGCGAATGGGGCGCGATCGGGGTGAGTTGCAGCACCGGGCAGTCGGGGGTGATCACCGGTCCGCCGGCGCTGAGGGCGTAGGCGGTGGAGCCGGTGGGGGTGGCCAGGATCACCCCGTCGGCGGCGATATCGACTGGGGCATGGCGGCCGATGGCGATTTCGAAGTGGCACATCGAGGTGAGCGGCTCGCGGTGCAGGGCCATTTCATTGAGGCAGAGCACCTCCCAGCGCCGCTGCTCGCCGCGCATCACGCTCACGATCAACATCGTGCGTTCCTCCACCGTCCACTCGCCGGAGAGCACCTGCTCCAGGGCCCCTTCCAGCTGGTGCAGGTAGGCCTCCGCCAGAAAGCCCAGATGGCCGGTATTGACGGTCAGGATCGGGACGCCAACCGGAGCCGTTTGACGGGCGGCTGAAAGCACGGTGCCGTCGCCGCCCAGCACCACCGCCAGGCTTAGGTCCCTGTCGAAGCCGGCCGGCACGCAGGCCGCATAGCCCCGGGTGCGCAGGTGCTGGTCGGGGTTGGCAAAACCCACCATGCCGCCGGAGCTGCTAACCCGCACCACGCCGTAGCCAGCCGCTGTGAAGCGCGCCTCGATGGCATCGGCGGTGGACAGGGCGAGGTCCTTGCCGTCATTCACGATCAGTCCGACGCGGGGCACCGATCGGGATGCGGAGAGCTGCCCGAGTTTATGGGGCTGCTACCAAACCGCCCAACTAAAACTGCTCCAGGAAGCGCAGATCGCTGGTGTAGAGGCGGCGAATGTCGTCGATGCCGTGGCGCACCATGCAGAAGCGCTCGACGCCCAGGCCAGCGGCAAAGCCGCTCCAGCGCTCTGGATCAAGGCCCATACCGGTGAGTACGGCCGGGTCGACCATGCCGCAGCCCATCACCTCCAGCCAGCGGCCACGCCACTGCACATCCACTTCGGCGCTGGGCTCGGTGAAGGGGAAGTAGCTGGCCCGAAAGCGCAAAGGTAGGTCGCCGAAAAACTGCTGCAGAAAGGCCGTCACGGTGCCGCGCAGGTGGCTGAAGTCCAAGCCCTCATCAATTGCCAGCACCTCCACTTGGTGGAACACCGGCGAGTGGGTGGCATCCACGGCGTCGCGGCGATACACCCGCCCTGGGGCGATTACCCGCACCGGCGGTGGGTTGTTCTCCAGGTAGCGGATCTGCACCGGCGAGGTGTGGGTGCGCAGCAGCTGGCTATCGCCCAAATAAAAGGTGTCCTGCATGTCCCGGGCGGGGTGATGCTCGGGGATGTTGAGGGCCGTGAAGTTGTAGTAGTCGCTCTCGATCTCCGGCCCTTCCGACACCCGATATCCCAGGCCGGCAAAGATGTCGACGATCTCCTCGATCGTGCTGATCAATGGGTGGCGGTGGCCCGGCGGCGTGAAGCTGCAGGCCGCTGTGACGTCAATGGTTTCGCCGGCGAGACGCTCGGCCATGGCTGCGCTTTTCACTGCTGTCAGCCGCTCGCCAAGGAGCGCCTGCACCTGCTCCTTGAGCACGTTGGCCCTTTGGCCGATTAGGGGCCTCTCATCGCCAGGCAGCTTGCCCATGGCGCCGAGCACGCCAGAAAGGCGCCCCTTCTTGCCGAGCAGTCCCACTCGAAGTTCTTCCAGTTCAGCAGCGGTGCTGGCGGTGGAGATCTCTGCTGCAGCCTGGCTTTCCAGCGCCTGGAGCTGGTCGGTGAGCTGCTGCAGGGAAACGGTGGCGCTCACGGCAGGGGCGGAGGGATTGCTGACTGTAAGGAGCCACCCCAGTTACGTTGCGGCTAAATGGCGTTAGGCCCGATGGCACCGCTCAAGATCCTGATCAGCAACGACGACGGGGTCTTCGCTGAAGGCATTCGCACCCTGGCCAATGCGGCCCTGGCCCGCGGCCACCAGGTGAGTGTGGTGTGTCCTGACCAGGAGCGCTCCGCTACGGGCCACGGTCTCACCCTGCAGACCCCTATCCGGGCGGAGCGGGCTGATGAGTTGTTCGATGATGGCGTCCAGGCCTGGGCCTGCAGCGGCACCCCCTCCGACTGCGTCAAGCTCGCCCTGTTTTCCTTGCTGGATGAGTGGCCGGATCTGGTGCTTTCCGGCATCAACCACGGTCCAAACCTGGGCACCGACGTGCTCTATTCCGGCACGGTGAGTGCGGCGATGGAGGGCACGATTGAGGGCCTTCCCGCCCTGGCGGTAAGCAGTGCCGACTTTCAGTGGCGCCAATTTGCGCCTGCGGCCCGCCTCGCCCTCGATGTGACTGAGCGGATGCTGGCCGAGGGCTGGCCGAGCAACATGTTGCTCAACCTCAATGTGCCGCCCCGGCCGGCAGAGGCGATTGGACCGCTGCGCTGGTGCAATTCAGCGGTGCGTCGCTACACCGACCAGTTCGAGCAGCGGGTAGACCCCCGCGGCCGCAGCTACTACTGGCTGGCGGGGGAGGTGGTCAACGACCTGGAGGCCCAGGTGTCGGGGCCGGCGGCCTGGCCCACCGATGTGGCCCAGATCAATGCCGGTGGGGTCTCGCTGACGCCGCTCCAACCGGACATCTTCTGGCGCGGTCGCACGGCCGATCTGCCGGTTTGGTGAGCGGCCCCCAACTCAAGTTGTGCGGTTAACCCGTTGAAGCAGCCAGAGGCTGATCCAGAGCCCGATCAGGTGGGCAAACAGCACCTGGGTGTTGCCCAGCACGGCCAGCATCTCGATCGAGGTGATCGGTAGACCGATCACTCGACCAGCCACGCCAGGGGTCGCCTGGATCTGGGCACCAAAGAAGCCGGGCACCTGTTGGGAGGCCTGCACGAACAGGCTGCCGGCCAGCGACTGATAGCCCAGCACCGCCAAGGTGATGCCGGCCAGGTCCGCCAGCACGCCCCGCTTGATCAGCCGAGAGGTTTCACCCTTGCTGGGCCGCACCGGCGAATTGAGGGCCCGGCCGCAGCGCACCACCAGCCAGCTCTGCCAGATGCTCCAGAGCAGCAGCAGGAAGGCGATGGTGGTGAGCGAGATGCCAGGTCCCAGCCCCAGGGCCCGGGCTGAATTGGCCGCCAGGCGGCCGCCGATGTTGTTGAAAAGCAGCACCCCAACCACCACCACTCCCAGCACCACCTGGGACCAGAGCCGAATCCAGCCCAGGCGCCGCAATGCCGCGGCGATTAGCTGCAGGTCGAGGCGGTCAGCCATTCAGCCATCCAGATGGGTGCCCCAAAGGTGCCATGGGAGGATCGTTTTGGCTCCCGTTGCCTTTGGGTTCCGTAGCGTTGATACCCCTGCGATCCCCCCAGGAGGCCCTGCGCCCCACGGCCATCGCCCTCGGCAGTTTTGACGGCCTGCACCAGGGGCACCGGCGCGTCATCGCGGCTGTTACGGCTGCCCCTGGCAGCGAACAGGCGGCAATCGCCACTGTGGTGAGCTTCTGGCCCCATCCGCGCGAGGTGCTGCACGGCGAGGCGCGCTTACGGCTCGACCTGCCCGCTGAAAAGCTGCATCTGCTGGAGCCCCTGGGCATTGAGCAGCTGGTGCTGGTGCCCTTCAGCCGAGAGCTGGCCGCCCTCAGTCCCGAGGCCTTCGTGGAGCAGGTGCTGGTGGGCCAGCTGGCGGCCCAGCGGGTCGCTGTGGGTGACAACTTTCGCTTCGGGGCCGGCCGCAGCGGCGACAGTCAGGCCTTGGCGGTGATTGGTGCCCTTCACGGCATCGAGGTGCAGGTGCTGCCGATGCTCTGGGACGGCGAGGAGCGGGTGAGCAGCAGCCGCATCCGCCGGGCCCTAGGGGCTGGAGATCTGGCGGAGGCCCGCCGCTTGCTGGAGCGTCCCTATCGCTTCAGCGGCCGGGTGGTGCGTGGCCGCGGGCTTGGTAAAACGCTGGGTTGGCCCACCGCCAACCTGCAGGTGGATGGCCGCAAGTTTTTGCCGCTGGAGGGGGTTTATGCGGCGACCGCGTCTGTGGAAGGTGGGGCCATGTTGCCGGCGGTGATGAACCTCGGCCCCCAGCCCACGGTGGATCCCACCGCCCCTTCGGCGGTGGAGGTGCACCTGCTCGATCGGCAGCTGGAGCTTGAGGGATTGGAGCTGGTGGTGGAGCCACTGCAACTGCTGCGCCGCCAGCAAACCTTCGCCAGCTTTGAGCAGCTCGCAGCCCAGATTGCCGCCGATGCCCAGCTGGCCCGCGCCTTAAGCGCTGGGATAGGCGTGGGTGAGACCCCAGCCAATGAAGGTGGCGATCCCGCCGAGCAGCAGAATCCCTGAAATCAGCACCAGCATCGGGCTGTCGGTATTGCCCCGATTTGGATTGCCTGGCTCGCCTGCCATTGGCCCCTGTGTGATGGATCCCACCCTAGACAGCTCCTCCAGCCCAGCCCGCGATCGGCTGCTCGATGCCAACCTCGATCGGGCACGCGAGGGCTTGCGGGTGCTGGAAGATTGGGCCCGCTTTGGCCTCGATCGGGGCGATCTGGTGGTGCGCACCAAGGACATGCGCCAGCGGCTGGGCCGGTTGCATCGCGATGCCTACAAATTCGCTCGCCATACCGCCACCGATCCGGCCGCGGGCCTCGGCCATCCGGCCCAAGCGGAGCGATCCAGCCCCAGCGCCGTGGTGGGTGCTAACGCCGGCCGGGTGCAGGAGGCTTTGCGGGTGCTGGAGGAATTTGGGCGCAGCAGCGATCCCCTGCTGGCTGAGGAGGCCTCAGCTCTGCGCTATCTGCTCTACGACCTTGAAGTGGATCTGTTGCAGGCCTGTCGTCTGGCCGCTGCGGGCGGGGCGGGCCGCCGTGAGCTGCTGGCTAGCTGCCGGCTCTATTTGGTTACCTCGCCGGTGCCCGACCTGGAGCGGGTGGTGGCCGCCGCCTTGGGGGCCGGGGTGCGCCTGGTGCAATACCGCGCCAAGGAGGCCGCCGGTCTCGATGACCGGCAAAAACTCAGCCAGGCCCGGGCCCTGCGCCAGCTCTGCGCCGCTCATGGTGCCCTGTTTTTGGTGAATGACCGCATTGATATTGCCCTGGCTGTGGAGGCCGACGGGGTGCACCTGGGCCAGGGGGATCTGCCGCCGGCGGTGGCGCGCCAGCTGCTGGGCCCCGATCGCTTGATCGGCCGCAGCACCCATGCCCTGGCCCAGTTGCAGCAGGCGGTCAGCGATGGCTGCGACTACGTCGGCGTCGGTCCGGTGGAGGCCACCCCCACCAAGCCCGGCCGGGAGCCGGTGGGGCTCGATTACGTGCGCCAGGCCGCGGCGGCTAGTCCGATCCCCTTCTTTGCCATCGGCGGGCTCGATGCCAGCAAGGTGGCGGCGGTGCGGGCTGCTGGAGCCCAGCGGATTGCGGTGGTGCGGGCGATCACCGAGGCGGTTGATCCGGCTGCCGCCACCGCCGAGCTGCTGGCAGCACTTGAGGTGCCGGCTTCGTGATCCGGCTGCAGGTAAACGGCGATCAGCGAGCCTGCTCAGCCGGGCTCAATTTGGAGCAGGCCCTGCTGGAACTGGGCTACAAGCCCCGCTTGGTGGTGGTGGAGTTCAACGGCACGATCCTGCCCAGACAGGCCTGGCCCACCCAGCCGGTGGTGGAATCCGATGTGCTGGAAGTGGTCACCATTGTGGGCGGTGGTTCCTAGATTCCCACCAATTGCTTCCAGCGCCTTGGCGCTTTCTACCCGTCTGGTTTTGCGGCGCTGTTTCAGCTTGTTGGCCGTGCCGATGTTGGTCCTGAGCCTGTTGGTGGTGCACCCCAGCCCCAGCTGGGCCGCCAGTGGCGGCCGCATCGGTGGCGGCAGCTTCCGCTCGGCCCCCTCGATGCCGAGAAGCTATGGCGGTGGTGGCTACAGAGGTGGTGGCGGCTACAACAGCGGCTACCGCGGTGGCTACGGGGGAGGGGGCATCGGCTTTCCCTTCCTGATTCCAATGTTTGGTTTCGGTGGCGGCGGCCTGTTTGGCTTCCTTGTGCTCATGGCCGTGGGAGGACTGCTCCTAAATGCGGTGCGAGGTGGTGGTGGTGGCGGCCAGGGGCCCGCAATTTCCGGCAGCCGCAGCGATCTGGTGGGCGGCGGCCGCCCCGATGGCCCGGTCACGATCAGCCAGCTGCAGGTGGGGCTGCTGGCATCGGCCCGCCAGCTTCAAACCGATCTGCGCCGTCTTGCTGGCAGCGCCGACACCAGCCATGCGGCTGGCCTCCAAGCCCTGCTTCAAGAGACCACCTTGGCCCTGCTGCGCCACCCCGACCTCTGGGTCTATGCCAATTCAGAGGTGGGTCAGGTCCCTTTCGCTAGTGCCGAATCCACCTTCAATCGCCTCTCGATGACGGAGCGCAGCAAGTTGCAGCGCGAGGTCACCACCAATGTGGGCGGCAAGCGCTTTAGCGATGACAGTGTGGCTGCAGGAGATAGCGATGCCAGTAGCGATTTCATCGCCGTCACCCTGCTGGTGGCAAGCCGCAGCCGGCTTGCGCTGAAGGGTTCGGGCAGTGCCGATCAAGTGCGCGATTCGCTGCAGCAGCTCGGCGCCGTCGGTGCCGCTGACCTGCTGGCGATCGAGGTGATCTGGCAGCCGGAAGGAGCCGGTGAAGTGCTGAGCACAGAAGAACTGCTAACGGCCTACCCCCAGCTCCAACACCTCTAAGACTGTTGTCCTGGTTCGAGTCCCAAACGGCGAGGGGAGATCATTGCGTGCCCCCTTGCCCATGGCTGGCTAGCTACCCACACTGCGCTGAGCGTCAGTTGGTTTGATGCTGCATCGCTCGCCAACTTGGGTAAATACAGCGGTGCTGCTGCAGGCCATAGAGCGCTACGAGCAGGGACTCTTGCCCCGCTCGATGCAGCTTTGGATCCAAGCGGTGCTCGAGATTGAGCAGCCCAGTTCAACCCCCCTGCGTCCAGGCTGCTGAGCGCCCAGGCCCGCAGCCCAGGATCCGCAGGGCTGCCATGGCGGCGCCATAGCCGTTGTCGATGTTGACTACAGTGAGGCCGGGGGCGCAACTGGCCAACATGCCGTGCAGGGCGGCCACGCCACCGGCACTTACGCCGTAGCCCACCGCCACCGGCACGCCGATCACCGGCTGGGGCAGCAGCCCGGCCAGCACGGTGGGCAGGGCTCCCTCCATACCAGCGCAGGCGATCAGCACATCGGCATGACGCAGGTCTTCGAGGCGCTCGAGCAGCCGGTGCAGCCCCGCCACGCCCACATCCAGCACCAGCTCGGTGGCGATGCCATGGCAGGCCAGGGCCAGCTGGGCCTCGGCCGCTACCGGCAAATCGCTGGTGCCGCCGCTCAGCACCGCTACCCGCCCCAGCCTGGAATCCGGGCTTGCTAAGAGGCCAGTGCTGAGACATCGGGCCTGGGGATGGTGCTGCAGAAGCCAGGCTTCCCCTCGCTCCGGCCCTAGCAGTGCTGCCACGGCTTCCGCCTTCTCAGGGGAGACGCGGGTCACAAGCGCCAGCTCTCCTGCGTCATGCAGCTCCTTAAGGATCCTGGCGATCTGCTCGGCACTTTTGTGCTCGCCCCAGATCGCCTCCACCATCCCCAGGCGCTGGCGGCGGCCAAGGTCGAGCCGATGCTCCGGGCTGCCGTTCATAGCCGCTCCCACACCATCCCAACAATTGCCGGTGTCACCCAGAGGCTGGCGTGCTGCTGGGCGGGGTAGTTACTGAGGAAATCAATCAGCCACTGGGCTTTTGCGTAGTCGCTGGGGGAGCAGGCCATCAGGCTGGAGCTATGGAGCAGCCGAAAGCCGCGGACCTCCAGTAGCTGCGACAGGCGTTGGGCCACGTTTGGGTAGCCGCCGCGAGCCCACCAGTGCTGGATGGAGCGGGCCGCAAACTTAGCCAGCTGGTCGCCTTTGGGGTGGAGGGCGAAGGTTTCCCATTTGATGTACTCGTGCAGCACCAGGCGGGCGCGCTCTTCGGCATGGCGGCCGAGCACATAGGTGGCCTGGTCTGCGCTGATGCGGCTCATGGCGGCAGCAGCTCACCTTCAAAAACCAGCGGGAAGGGGTTGCCTTGCGATTGGCCGCTGGCCGCCTGGGCTAGCTGCTCGAAGCGCTCCTGCACGGCCTGCACAGCTTGTGGCGGAATCGCCTTCCAGTGCTCGCGATCGACCCAGCGGATCAGCAGGGTGCCCTCCTCGGTGGCGGGATCCCACAGCAGCTGGCGATCGAGAAAACCCTCCTGCTGGGCCAGCCAGGGTTCCCAGCTGCCCCGTTCCGCCTCCAGCCAGGCCTGGCGGCCCTCGGCTGGAACCTTTAGACGCAGGTGTTCCACCACCACCACGTCGTAGGAGCCATCGGGCTCGGCAAAGGCCGCGTGCACCGCGCCGGCTTGGCTGGAGAGCAGCACCAGGGTCATTCCCAGAAGCAATATCAATCTCACAAACTTAGAAAGGCTGGAGTGCCAGAGGCGGCTCACGGCTTTTGCAGCAGGACCACGGCATGGCAAGAGATGCCCTCTTCGCGGCCTTCAGCCCCCAGCTGTTCGTTCGTGGTGGCTTTGACACCCACCTGATCGGCTGCCAGGCCCATGCGCGCTGCGATGGCAGAACGCATCGAGGCGATGTGGGGCTTGAGCTTGGGCCGCTCGGCCACTAGCACTGAATCCACATTCACCACGCTCCAACCCCGCTCCATCACCAGGGCTACTACCTGCTCCAGCAGCTCCAGGCTGTCGGCCCCCTGCCACTGCTGGTCGTCCGGTGGGAAATACAGGCCGATGTCGCCCAGTGAAAGGGCCCCCAGCAGGGCGTCCATGATTGCGTGCACCAGCACGTCGGCATCGCTGTGGCCATCAAGCCCCAGTCCTGCGGGATGCTCCAGCCGCTGGCCGCCCAGGATTAGCGCCCGACCGGGCACCAGCCGGTGGATGTCGTATCCGTTGCCGATGCGCAGTTGCATGGAGTGGGGGTGCTTGGTCTCAGTCTCCCCTAGGGCTGGGTCTACACCAAGACTCAATCTCACCCAAGCCCCAACACCTGCAGCTGATTGCCCTCGCGGCCCAGCACGGTCACGGCCGCGCCTGGGCTGAGGGCTTGGCTGCTGCCCAGGTTGACGGCGCTCCAGCTCTGGCCGTGCCAGCGCACCCGACCCGTATCGCTGCCGTTGAAGCCACTGAGCACCGTGGCGGTTTCCGCTGGCGGCAGGCTGCGGTGCCGCTGCCGTGCCGACCAACGCCGCAGACCCAGCACCCCCAAGCCGGTGAGGCCCGCCAGTAGGCCTAGTTGCAGCAGGGGCGGCAGGGGTAACCAGGCCGTCGCCACTGACAACACCAGGGCCACCACCGTCGCCGGCAGTAGGCAATCCACCTCAGCGCCCGCCAGGGCAAGCAGCAGCAGGCCGGTGGCCAGCAGCAGCCAGAGGAGCGACACGGGAGCCATGGCTGCGCGGCGGGTGTGGGTGGTTCGGCCCGCCCATGCTGACTAGCGTTGGCATCTCATGCTCGGATTCCCGCCGTGGACGCTCTGCTCTCCCTGCCCGCCTTGGTGCTGATGGCCCTGCTGGGCGTTAGCAGCGTCAAGGTCACTAGCGGTGGCCAGTCGCGGCTGGTGGAGCGGCTCGGCAAATACGACCGCCAGCTGCAGCCGGGCCTCTCCTTAGTGCTGCCGGGGGTGGAGAAGGTGGTGAGCCACGAATCGCTCAAGGAGCGGGTCCTCGATATTCCGCCCCAGCAGTGCATCACCCGCGACAACGTCGGCATCGAGGTGGATGCGGTGGTGTACTGGCAGCTGCTGGAGCACGCCCGCGCCTATTACGCCGTCGACAACCTGCAGGCGGCCATGGTGAACCTGGTGCTGACCCAGATTCGCGCCGAAATGGGCAAGCTCGACCTCGACCAAACCTTCACCACCCGCCAAGAGGTGAATGAGGTGCTGATGAAGGAGCTGGATCAGGCCACCGATCCCTGGGGCGTGAAGGTGACTCGGGTGGAATTGCGCGATATCCAGCCATCCCGTGGCGTGCAGCAGGCGATGGAGCAGCAGATGACGGCCGAGCGCGAGAAGCGGGCGGCAATCCTGCGTTCGGAAGGCGAGCGCGACTCCCAGGTAAATGCGGCCCGGGGCCGGGCTGAAGCCCTGCTGCTGGACGCCGAAGCCCAGGCCAAGCAGCAGACCCTTTTGGCCCAGGCCAGGGCCGATGCGGCCAGTCGGCTGGCCGAGGCGATGCAGGCCAACCCTCAAGCCGCGGAGGCCATGCGTTTGCTGCTGGCCGGCGACTGGATGGCCATGGGCGAGCAGATGGCTCAGGCGCCCGGTGGCAGTGTGTTGATGGTGGATCCCCAGAGCCCGGCAGCCCTACTTACGGCGTTGCGGGGTCTGCAGCAGGGTCAGGGTTGAGGCGGTAGCGGCGGCGGTAGTAGGCCCCTATCCCCAGAAGCCCAATCCCCAGCAGCCTCGAGCCGTACGGCAGTGCCGATGGCGCAAGCCATCAATATTCCACCAGCCTGTCCCAGTACTTCGTAGTCCACCCGCACCCCCACAACGGCATCGGCGCCCAGCAATCGAGCGTGCCTGCCTAGTTCCTGCAGTGCCATCTCCCGGGCCCGCTCCAATGTGACTTCTTAGGACCGGGCCCGGCCGCCGATTAGGTCCCGGATTGAGGCCAGGATGTCGCGAAAGATATAGGCGCCCAAAATTGTTTCGCCGTGCACCAGGCAAGGCTGGAGGTGGTGCTGAGCAGCATCGGTGTTTCCTCAGCTGGAGGCTTCGCCCAGTTTGCTGCTTCTACTGCTGGAGTTGCTGCTGCTCCTGCCAGCGCCCAAATAAATCCGGCCGCCGTTCGGCGGTGCGCTGCTGCTGCTGCTCAAAGCGCCAGCGGGCGATGGCGCCATGGTCGCCGCTGCGCAGCACCGCCGGCACCTCCAGCTCCCGGAAGTTGGCGGGACGGGTGTAGTGGGGATGCTCGAGCAGCAGGGCGCTGTGACTTTCGTCGTCGAGGCAGGCCTGGGTGCCAACGGTGCCGGGCAGCAGCCGCACCACGCCGTTGATGATTACCGCCGCCGGCAGCTCGCCGCCGGTGAGCACGAAGTCGCCGATCGACACCTCCTCATCAGCTAGGGAGCGGATGCGTTCATCGAAACCTTCGTAGTGGCCGCAGATCAGCACCAGCTGGTCGTAGCCGCTGGCCCAGCGGCGCAGATCGCTCTGTTGCAGGGGGCTGCCCTGGGGGCTCATCAGCAGCACCCGCCGCTGCGGCAGCACCGGGATCGCCTCCACCGCCGCAAACACCGGCTCTGGTTTAAGCACCATGCCGGCGCCGCCGCCGTAGGGCTCGTCGTCGACCTTGCGGTATTTGTCCGTGGCGAAATCGCGGGGGTTGTGGGTATGGAGCGCGGCGATGCCGGCAGCAAAGGCCCGGCCGATCACCCCCAGGCCCAGCAGTGGCGCAAAGGCCTCCGGTGCCAGGCTCACCACGTCGAGGCGCATTAGCTCAGCTCGCGGGCACGGCGGGTCTGCTTACCCGGCGGATCTCGGAGCTGAAGCTGGCCCGGCCGGGGCTGCCATCAACGCCGGTTTCCACCGTGGAGCGCAGCCTCAGATTGGGCTTGGTGAACCAGATCCGCTCGCGCACCTCCCGGCCATCACCTGTGATCACCAGCTCCAGGCTGCCGTCGGGCCAGAGCTGCCAGCGGCCCTGCTGCTCGCCGCTGCGGAAGCCACCGTCGGCGTCGAAGTGCAACTGCTGAGGGGCCAAGGCGTCCTTCGGGCCCACTTGCAGGCCGCCGGCCCCACCAGCGGTCTCGGCCTCGAGAAAGGCCACCACCAGTTCGCCGCGCTCGCTGCTGTGCCAGGCGTCGCCGTCATCGTCGAGGTCTTCGGCGCTGTCGCTATCAGTAGCGCTGATCGCACCCAGGGCGAACTGGCTGCGCAGGCTCATCCACTCGCCGTCGCAAAGGCGCAGAAAGGCTCCAATTTGCTCGGGCGGAAAGGGTGATTGGCTGCTGTTGATGTCGCTCATCCAACCATTCTCTCAGCTGCCCGTATAGCCCAGTTCGCTCAAGCGCGCAGCGCTGCGGCGCCAGTTGGGCACCACCTTCACGAACAGCTCCAGATACACCGGCCCGTCGATCAATTTCTGCATCTGCTGGCGGGCGCCGCTGCCGATCTCCTTAAGCATGCGGCCCCCTTTGCCAATCAGGATTCCCTTTTGGCTGCTGCGTTCCACCAGCACCGTGGCCAGCACTGCAGTGCGCGGCCCGTCGTCGACGATGCGCTCGATCTGCACTGCTACCGAGTGGGGAATCTCCTCGCGGGTGTGGTGCAACACCTGCTCGCGGATCAATTCCGCCAGCAGCAACTGCTCGGGCTGATCGTTCACCGCATCCGGTGGGTATAGGTGGGGGCCCTCCGGTAGGTCGGCGGCCAGAGCTGCCACCAACTCACTGGTGCCCGCGCCGTTCAAGGCGCTCACCGGATGCAGGGGCCAGCCCGGCACCAGCTCGCCGTAGCTCTGGGCCAATTCCTCGGCCCGATCCGGATCCACCAGGTCGTTTTTGTTGAGGGCTACGTGCACCGGCGCGCGGAGGTGCTGCAGCAGCTCCACGATGAAGCCATCGCCCCGGCCAGCCGGCTCGCTGCCATCCACCAGCAGCAGCACCACATCCACTTCCCCGATGGCGCGGCGGGCGCTCTGGACCAGTCGCTCCCCCAGCAGATGGTGGGGCTTGTGGATACCTGGTGTATCTAGCAGCACCAGCTGGGCTGTTTCGGTGGTGAGGATCGCCCGCAACCGGTTGCGGGTGGTTTGGGCTACCGGCGAGGTGATCGCCACCTTCTCGCCCACCAGCTGGTTGAGCAGGGTGGATTTGCCCACGTTTGGCCGGCCGATCAGCGCCACGAAGCCGGAGCGAAAGCCTTCAGGGCTCGTGGGTAGGGCCGGGATGGTCGGGGGAAACTCCATAGCACCAGCCTGGCAGCCGGCAGGCCTTAGAAGGATTTGGCTTCTGCCCGGGCCAGGGCTTCGCTGGGATCCCGGCTGAGGTCAGCCTCGAGGAAGTCGCGCGTCTGGGGCAGGGCCACCCGCAGCTCGGATTCCAGGTGGAGATCCACGGTCAACTGGCCCGCTTTCACAGCGCCGTTCTCGAGCACATGGCCTCCGCAATGGCGATCGTCGCTGAGGAAATGGAAGTGATAGCCGGGGATATTCAGGCTGCTGACGTAACTCGGCGACCAGAAGCCCACCAGGGTGCCGCTGAGGTTGTGGTGGTCGAACACGGTCTGGACTGCGGCGGCTGCCTCCAGTTCTGTGCCGGTCTCCACGGCGCTGACGGTTCGCACCTCAATGCGATCCAGCATGCCGCGCACGCGGATGGCCATGAAGAGGTTGTCGCTCGGTCGCAATGCGTCGAGGCGGTTGCAAAGGTCTGCCCAGCTGGTCACCTGCTCGAACTGGTGCTGCTGGTCGCTGTGGAAATGGGTCACTACAAAAAAGGGCGTCAGTTCCTCGTCGGGAGCTCGGCTGAGGGAACCATCGGCCCGGGCTTGCCAGCATTCGCCCTCCAGCAGCACCCCTTCGCCATCGAGGTGATCGAAGGTGCCCAGGCCGAAATCGCCATGCCGGGCCAGCTCGCCTACCCGCAGGCAGCCCTGGGACACCCCTTCCACCACGGCCGTGGAGGTGGACACCTGCCAGAGGGTGTGGTGCTCCAGGTCGAGATAGTCGCTCAGAGCCGCTCGCAGCACGTGGCTGGCGCTTTCGCCCGTGCGACGGCAATGCGCCTCCAGGGCCCGGCGGTGTCCCTCGGGCAAGTGCAGCTCCATCGTGTGGCGGCGGCGGGACATCGAAGCGGGGCGGCTAACGCCCATATGCTGCTTTGGTGTGCATTTTGTGTCCATAGCGATGACCCCAGCTCCTCGCCAACCCACCTTTCAGCAGGCCATGGAGATCACGGCCCAGTGGCTGGCGTTGTGGGAGCATGGCGAACTCAGTGATGAAGTACTTGCCGACCGGGTGGCTGAGCTGGTGGCAAGCCGCGATGGTGCCAGGGGCTTTTTTGTTGTGAGCCTGGCCGGCGACTGCCCGCTGATGGACCGCCTGCCCGAAACCCTGCTGCTGCAGCTGCGGCTGGCAGGCGAGGGCGTCGTCGATCTCTCGGCCCGCAACCTGGCCATGAGTACGGCGATGGCCCTGCACCATCAACGTGCTGGCGATTCCAGCCAGCAGGGGGCTTCGGAGCGGGTGCAAGCCCGCTGCACCGAACTGCTGCGGAGCCTTGAGCCCCAGGCCGTTAAGGAGCGGCTGGAAATCTTGCTGGCGGCTACCGCCGGGCAGGGAGAAGACGTCGCCTTTCTGGATCGCTGGGGCTACGACGCCGAGCAGCGGAGCTCGATCGCCGCCGCAATCGAAGCGGTGGCTGAGGCTTGAAACGGGCGAAGATGGCTTCATTGCCCCGCCGTCGCCTCAGCCGATGAATCGCCCCTTGCCATCCCGGGCGTTACGCATTCTGGCCACGGCAATAGGTGCCGCCGCCCTGCTGGCTCCAGCGCCGGCCAGGGCGATTGAAACCATCAATTTGCGCCTGCCCCTGCTCGAAACAAATTTCAGCATCCGGGTCGCTGAATTGCGCAGTCCCGAGGCCTTGATTGCTGGCGACAGCGATCTAGCCGAGCTGGACCGTGCCACCCGAGGCGAGATCGGCCGCAGGCTCAAGGCTGTGTTGAGCTCCAACCTGCCCCTTGAGGTAAAGGCGGTTATTCGCCAGGCCCAGGGATCGCCGCTACTTGATCAGGTGCTGCTGTTGGTTGGGGCCTTAGGGGACATCGATGGCTTGCCTGATCCCATCGATCCAGCTCAGTTTGAGCAAGCGATGGCGCGGTCGGCCGCTAAAGGGGGCATCAGCCTGCTGGATGTGATCGAGCAGCTGCCAGGCCAGAGCGTCACGGTGGAGCTGGGCCGGTTGGGATTTTCAATTCAGCGCTTTCGTGACCAACGCCGCTCGGCAGAAAAGCTGATTGCCTCCCTGCCGGCGGTGGGCAGTGCTGGACCACTGCAGGAGGTGGGGCCCCTGTCTGTTGCCCGGCAGGAACTAAACATCGCCGTTGGCCATCGCCCGGAGCCGTTGGCTCTGGTGGTGCTCGAGCCAATGGGATCTGGCGCTGCGGTAAATCGACTGGTGGTGATTTCCCACGGGCTGTGGGATGACCCCAGCAACTTCGAGGGGTGGGCAGCCCATCTGGCTGGCCATGGCTACACCGTGGTGCTGCCCCGCCACCCAGGTAGTGATCAAAGCCAGCAGCGGGCCATGCTGGCCGGCAAGCAGCCCCCGCCCAGTCCGTCTGAGCTGGCCCTTCGGCCTAAAGATGTGTCGGCCGTGATCGATGCAGCCGCCCAGGGCCGTCTGGCCTTGCGCCGACCGGTGAACACCCAGGCGGTGCTGGTGGCGGGCCATTCCTGGGGAGCGACCACTGCCTTGCAGCTGGCTGGGGCCCGGCCCATCACCACCAAACTTCTAAGGCTTTGCGATGAGGTGCGCGACCCCTCCCGCAATCTCAGCTGGATATTGCAGTGCAACTTTGTTGGTTCGGCGGATAGCGCCGCTTTGGTCGACCCCCGCGTGAGTGCTGCCATTGCGGTGAGTCCGCCGATGCGCTTGCTATTTGATGTCGATTCCGCCGGCAGCATGAAGGCGAAGGTGCTGGTGATCAGTGGCAGCCGCGACTGGGTGGTGCCGCCCGGGCCCGAGGCGATCGAGCCCATGGCCAGGGCCACCCGGGGCGGTGCCAGTGGCCATCGCCTGGTGCTGGCCGAGAACGCCGATCACTTCAATTTGCGTTCGCCCAGGGGCGAGGCCGGGGGACCCTTGCGTGCCCTGCTGCTGGCTTGGTTTAACGCCGCTGCTCGCTCAAGCCCAGGTAACCCGCCTGAATTGCCGCTTGCTGGTTGGGGCAGCGCAACCCATCCGCTGCGGGAAGTGACATCGGCATTGCCCAAGCCACCGTCTCAGCCATAAAAAATGCGCCCCTTTGGGGGCGCTGAAGCTGCTGGATTGAAGCTCAGTCGCGGCGGCCGCCGCCCTGGAGGGCAATGATCAAGCGCAGGATGAAGATAAATAGGTTGATGTAGGTGAGATACATCCCCAAGGCGCCGGCCAAGTATTGGTCGTCGCTGTAGGTGCGGGGCATCGTGTAGAAGTCGACAAATGCGGCTCCTACGAACAGCACCGTGCCGAAACCTGCAATCAGCAGTTCGAAGGTGCCTCCGCTGAAAACCCCTGGGGCAAAAATGCCACCGATGATCTGCACGACCATGGCGATGAGCAGGCCGAGGATGCCCAGACCCACTACGCCGCTCAGCGCTTGGCCGATGTTGTCGCTCATGCGGCGACCCACCACTGAGGCCACCACAAATGTGATGCCCGTAGCCAGGGTGGCTGTGCCGATGGCGCCGACACCAGCGGCGCTTACGGCGTAGGCAACGATGCCGCTGAGGGTGAAGCCGGTGAGCAGGCTGTAGGCCGTCAGCAGCGGCAGAGCAGTGTTGTTGTTGCCCTTCAGGGCCACATTCTGGGCCACGAAGAACAGGATGAAGTTGCCGATCAGGGCCACCCAGAACAGGGGCATGAACAGGGCTGGGCTGCTGGCCATCAGGGCCAGACCTCCCATCACCCCACCGGCGGTGAGCACCATGCCACCGCCCACATAGGGCAGGGCCTTGTTGACCACATTGGGGCCAACTAGGGCGCTCGATTGAGCCTCACGAATGGCCTGTTGAAAATTGCTGCTGGCCGGCATGGCGCACCAGTGGTTTCGAAGTTTCCATATCCTGCCAGTGATGTGCAGGCAACGGGAGACCCTGCTGGCGCTCGTTGGTGCGGATCTCCCTATCGGGATGGGCTCAGGCTTGGCGCGTGGGCTTCAGGCTTTGTCACCAGCCTGGTGGTTTGAGCTGGGCCAGAGCCCCGCCGCGAGCACCGCAACGCCGGTGCCGATGCACGATTCAGCCAAGCGCAGCAGGGCATTTAGCCCCGAGCTCAGCTTCGGATCCAGGCTGCCGGTGACCATCACAACGATCACGGTGATAGCTGCCAAGCGGCCATGGCTGGGCACGTTGATCGCTGCGCAGAGCGCAACTGTGGCGAAGATTGCCACGGCCATTCCCAGAGGGTGAAAGGGCAGCAGCGTCAGGTAGATGGCACTGGTGCCGGCGCCGATGGCTGAACCCAAAATTCGCAGCGAGGCTGAGGAGGTTGTCTCCCTGCGGGTGGCCTGGGTAACCACGATCGCGGAGATTGCCGACCAAAGCCCGCCGATCTTGGGTAGGTAGCCCGGGAACAGATTCGTGAACCAGTAGCCGAGCAGGTAAGCCACCAAAGCCGCTATGGCGATCTCGGCGGGGATGCGCAGACGCTCTGCTTTGTTCATGGTTCAGGCTCACTGCACTGGCTATCGAATCGCCTTTTAACGGCAGGCGCCAGTTTGGTGGCATCGCGATCGGCATAGGCCTCCACCAGCCGCTGCACTAGCGGGTGGCGCACCACGTCAGCCGCGGTGAGCTCGCAGATCGCCACCCCCTCCACCCCCTGCAGTACCTGGGCAGCTTCCTGCAGGCCGCTCTTTACCCCATAGGGCAGGTCCACCTGGGTGGGATCGCCAGTTACCACCATGCGGGAGTGTTCCCCCAGCCGGGTCAGCACCATCCGCATCTGGGTGGTGGTGGTGTTTTGGGCTTCGTCGAGGATCACAAAAGCGTCGGCCAGGGTGCGGCCGCGCATGTAAGCCAGAGGCGCCACTTCAATCACCCCTTTTTCCAGCAGGGCACCAGTGCGCTCGGCGCCAAGCAGGGCGTGCAGGGCGTCGTAGAGTGGGCGCAGGTAGGGATCAACTTTCTGCTGCAGATCGCCCGGTAGAAACCCGAGCCGTTCGCCCGCCTCCACCGCCGGGCGAGTGAGCACCAACCGCTCCACTTTGCGCTCGGTGAGCATGCGCACCGCCTGAACGGCGGCCAGAAAGGTTTTGCCCGTGCCCGCCGGGCCGAGGGCAATGGTGAGGTCGTGGCGCTCCATAGCTTCCACGTAGGTCTGCTGGCGCAGGGTGCGCGGGCGCAGCAACTGGCCACTCTGGCTGCGGGCCAGCGCCTGGCGGCCCAGTTGCTGATGCTCCGCGCTTCTGCCGGTGTCGAGGGCCTGCAGGGCTACCCGCACATCCACCTGGGTGATGGCTTGGCCTTCCTGCCACAGGGGGCGAAGCAATTCCACCAATGCCGCAGCTCTCTCAAGCTGGCTGGGAGGTGCCTGAATGACCAAATCCAGCCCCCGCAGCACCAGCGAAGCGCCGGTGAGGGCTTCGAGATGGCGCAGGGTGGATGATTCGGCGTCACCTGCCAGGGCTAGAGCCGCGGCAGGATTGGGCAGGGGAATGGCAAAGCTTGTGGGCCCCTTTGGCTCTGCCATGGGGCGAAAGCTCAAGCTTCGGCTGTAGCGGCGGCTTCCGTAGTTGCTTCTTCGGCACTGGCGGCCTCAGCAGCAGCAGCTTCAGCAGCGGCCTTGGCTTCGGCAGCCGCAGCAGCCTCAGCGGCCTTTGCTTCAGCAGCTTCCTTGACAGCCTGTTTGGCTGCAGCTTCGCGGGCATCAGCCTGCTTTTGCTTGCCAACGACCTCGGCAGGGCGCAAGGTCTTCTCGATCAGACCACCCTTCTCCAGCAAGGAGCGCACCGTGTCGGTGGGTTGGGCACCCTGGCTGAGGCGAGTGCGGATCGCCTCGGTGTCGAGACGGGTCTCTTTGGTACGGGGGTTGTAGAAGCCCAGCTCCTCAAGCGGACGTCCGTCGCGGCGAGAGGTGCTGTTAGTGGCCACGAGGCGGAAACTCGCTTCCCGCTTCTTTCCAAACCGCTTCAGGCGGAGCTTGATCATCGTGGCCTTGCGCTAGGTGTCCAAACAAACAATGTACCCGGTCGGGTGCTCATAGCTGCCCGAACCCCTTGCGTTTCTTGGCGGGCTTGGCAACTCTTTGCCCCGCCCCACCGCCACCCATGGGACCAGGCATGCCGGGCATTCCTGGCATCCCGGGCATGCCGCCGCCGCGGGTCATCTGCTGCATGAAGCCGCGCATCTTCTGGAAATCGGCCAGCACCTTGTCCACCTCGGCCGAGCTGTGGCCGCAGCCAGAGGCGATGCGGCGCCTTCTTGAGGGTTGGGAGGCCAGCAGCTCCGGTTGCTGGCGCTCAACCTCTGTCATTGAGCCAATCATCGCCTCGATCTTCTTGAGCTGAACCTCGCCTTGCTTGAGCATGCCGTCGTCAATTTTGTTCATGCCCGGGATCAGCTTCATCAGCCCGCCCAGGGAGCCCATGCGCCGGATCATGCGCATCTGCTGCAGAAAGTCGGAGAAGTCGAAACTGGCTTCCTGGAGTTTTTGCTGCATGCGGGCCACGTCGGCCAGCTCCACCTCCTTGGTGGCCTTCTCCACCAGGGTGAGCACGTCGCCCATGCCGAGGATGCGGCTTGCCATCCGCTCGGGATGGAAGGGCTGGAGCGCCTCTACCTTCTCTCCGGTGCCGATGAACTTGATCGGCGCACCGCTCACCTTGCGGATTGAGAGTGCTGCACCGCCTCGGGAGTCGCCGTCGAGCTTGGTGAGCACGGCTCCGGTGATGCCCACCTGCTCGTGGAAGGCCCGGGTGAGATCGGCGGCCTCCTGGCCGATCATCGAATCCACCACCAGCAGCACTTCGTCGGGCTGCACGGCCTGACGGATCCGCACCATCTCCTCCATCATCGACGTGTCGATTTGGAGTCGGCCGGCGGTGTCTACCAGCACCGTGTCGAAGCCCTCCTCGCGGGCCTTGGCGATGCCGGCGGCGGCGATGTCCTCGGGCTTGGCATCGGTGCCAAGGCTGAATACCTCCACGCCGATTTGGGCGCCCAGGGTTTTCAGCTGCTCAATGGCGGCAGGTCGGTAGACGTCCGCTCCCACCAGCAGGGCCTTGCGCCCCTGCTCCTTGAGGTGCAGGCCGAGCTTGGCGGTGGCGGTGGTTTTGCCGGCGCCCTGCAGGCCGGCCATCAGCACCACCGAGGGTGCACCGGGCTTGCCACCTGCGGCCAGGGGGGCGTTCTCGCCGCCCATGGTTTCAACCAGCTGCTCGTGCACCAGCTGGATAAATTTCTGATCCGGGCTAACGCCCCGCACCACCTCGGCGCCCACGGCCTTGCGGCGCACCTCTTCAACGAAGTCCTGAACTACCGGCAGGCTCACATCCGCCTCCAGCAGGGCTCGACGCACCTGCCTGAGCGCGCCTTCCACGTTGGTTTCGGTGATCGCGGCCTGCCCTCTCAGGCTCTTAACCGCCTCTTCAAATCGCTGCGAAAGCTCGTCAAACATCTCGGTGCCACTCCGGGGCCAGGGGTTGGGGCCTGGGCCCCATATTCAAACGATCGTAAAAACCAGTCCGGCTGGTCAAGGAGCTTTCTGGAAGCTCACAAGTCGCCAGATACCCCCGTCGCGGCCAAACACATAGAGGTTGCGAAGCTCCATCTTGCTGGGCTCGCCTTGAGGATCACCCTTGGCGTTGAGCCGCTGATCGGTGTAGCTAAGCCCCACTGTTGCAGCGATTCGGTTGGCGTCTCGCTCGTTGATCACCAGCTTGGTGATATCGGTGCTGATGGTCTGGGTTTCGCCGCGGGCCTGGTCGGCGTCGCGCTCTGAGGCAAGTCGATCCAGCTGGCTTGGCCGGGCCAGCACCTCCAGGGGAATGCGACTGTCTTTCCCTGCCAAGATTGCGGCCTTGGCGTCGAGCCATGCTTCGAGCAGGGCCTGCACCTGGGCTTCGCTCGGCGCTTCCTCCCGCAGGGGCAGGCTGGGCTCGGCGGCAGGAGTCGCCTTAACGGGAAGGGGAGGCTTGATGGGAAGAGCTGGTGGGGCGACCGGTTGCACCGCGATGGGAGTGCGCCCTGGGCCGGGAGCGGGAGAGCGCAGCCTCACAATCGAGGCGACGGCCAGCAGTGCCACCCCGGCGGCCACTGCCACTCCGGTAGTTGTGCGGCGTGACGGGCACTGCCACTTGGGCATGCGCTCCATCCAGGAGGCAGGACCATGGCTATCCCAGGCTTCGCGCAGGCTCTCGAGCCAGGCCGTCCCATCCCAGTCCCACTGCTCGTCTTCGTCTTCCTGTTCCAGGAAGCCGCCGCTGGGGTTGGCTGGGGCCGCGCTAATCGGGGCGAGGTCCATGTCCCAGGTAAGGGGGCTTTCGGTGGTCGCTGGCAATCGCTCTGAGGTGCGGTCGTGCTGCTCGACATAGGCCTGTACGTCGCGGTCGGCGAAGTAGGCCTCCAGGTCTGGATCAGCCTCCAGATCGCGGTAGCCGGGCAATACATCACGCGCCAGCCAGTCGCGGCAGTAGGCGCAGAGTTGGGCTAGGGAATCGCTGCTCTGCTGCTCGGCCCAGCGCTTCAGTTCAGGGGTTGCGCCCTGCTCGAAGGCGCTGCGGGCTTTGTCTACCTGACCAAGCAGCAGATGCAGGCAGGCCAGCAGCGGTTGCAGTCCGTCTTGACCGCTGGCCTCCAGTCGCTCGCGGGCCGCGGCGATGCGCTCGGGCTTGCGTTGGGCAAAGCCGGAGGCGGTGAGGGCGGTGCTTGCCAAGAAATCTGCAGCCGCAGAGGCTTCTGCCCAGCGACTGAACAAATCCACCTGTTCCTGCACCGTCAGGAAGGCACGGATCTGCTTAAAAAAGGCTTGAAATTCCTCCGGGCCCATGCTCGTGTCACCGAAACCCTCCAGTCCGCCCCGGCGGGCCACCAGCTCTTCAAGCAGGGTCAGACCCTCGGCCCTTTCCGCCTGGGCCGTGAGGTTGCGGCTGAGTAGGTCCAGCACTCGGTAGGGCCGCAAACCATCGAGCTCGTCGCTGAGTTGCTGGCGAATGGCTGGTAATTGGCCCATCCGCTGCAGCAGGTGCTGGCCCTGCTGCAGGGTCTGGGCGGCGGCCTCGTAGCGCCGCTGCTGGTGCAGGTCGACGGCGGCCGCCAGGCAGGCGAGGCCAGCTAGCAGGGCCAGGTCGGCCTCGCGGGTGCTGCCCAGCGCTGGCGTCTGAGGTGGCTGCAGGGCCCGGCAGGCGAGTTCGAAGCTTTCGTAGGCCTGACCCGCTTCGAGCAACAGCAGCAGGCCGCCCACCTCCTTGCTGGTGGGCACATCCAGGGCTGGCATCAGCGCTGGGCCGCTACCGGCTAGAGCCGTCAGGTCGGATTCGTAGGCCTGCCGCCGGCTGCTGTCGCTGAGCAGGTCGGCGCTGGCGCGCAGTAGTTCCTCACGGGCTAGCAGGGTTTCCTGGGTAAATCCCTGATCTGGCGCCCGGTCGATGCGCTGCTGCAGGGTGCGCAACAGGGACTGCAAGTCCGTGGTCGGGTTGACTCCGAGCAACCGGAAATGATCGATCGGCAGTTCCAATCCAGGCCTTTCACTGGTGGCTGACTGTAGGCAGGGTCAGCGGTTGTGGCACAAATTGTCAGCTGCTGAGCGAACAGACCTCGTACAGTTGGGCAATGACGCAGGCGGACATGGGCCACGACATTGCGGCGGCACCTGGATCAGCTTCCGGAGCACCGACCTGTTCAGCCGACGTCACCAGTTTGGTGGGGGCTCACGCTGAGCGCCTCGAGAACCTTTACCCATCGGTGCCTGCCACGGTGAATCGCGAGGAGGGCTTGATGCTCTACCGCGACATGACCCTGGGCCGGCGCTTTGAGGACAAGTGCGCGGAGATGTATTACCGCGGCAAAATGTTTGGCTTTGTGCACCTCTACAACGGCCAGGAGGCCGTGAGCACGGGCGTGATCAAGGCGATGAAGCTGCAGCACGACTGGTTTTGCAGCACCTACCGCGACCACGTCCATGCCCTGAGCTGCGGCGTGCCGGCCCGGGAGGTGATGAGCGAGCTATTCGGCAAGGAAACCGGCTGCAGCAAGGGCCGCGGTGGCTCCATGCACCTGTTTTCCAAGGAGCACCACCTGCTCGGTGGCTACGCCTTCATCGGTGAAGGAATTCCCGTGGCCCTTGGAGCTGCCTTCACCAGCCGCTACAAGCGCGATGCCCTGGGCGATGCCAGCAGCGACTCTGTTACCGCCGCCTTCTTCGGCGATGGCACCTGCAACATCGGTCAATTTTATGAGTGCCTAAACATGGCGGCGCTTTGGAAGTTGCCGATTCTGTTTGTGGTGGAGAACAACAAGTGGGCCATCGGCATGGATCACAACCGCGCCACCAGCGATCCGGAGATTTGGCGCAAGGCAGCTGCCTTTGGCATGGCCGGAGAGGAGGTGGATGGCATGGACGTGCTGGCGGTGCGTGCCGCCGCCCAGCGCGCCGTTGAGAGGGCCCGGGCCGGAGAGGGCCCCACCCTGCTGGAGTGCCTCACCTACCGCTTCCGTGGCCACTCCCTGGCTGACCCCGACGAGCTGCGCGAAGAGGCCGAGAAGGAGTTTTGGGCCAAGCGCGATCCGATCAAATCCCTTGCCGCCCGCTTGATCGAACAGGGCTTGGCTACGGCCGAGGAGCTCAAGGCGATCGAGAAGGAGATCGATGCCGAAGTGGCTGATTGCGTGGAGTTTGCCCTGGCGGCTCCCGAGCCCAAGCCGGAAGAGCTCACTCGCTACATCTGGGCGGAAGATTGACTCCTGTGCCTTAAAGCGTGGTGGGGGTGCGGCGGGTGAGATTGCGCAGCTTACGCAGCGCTTTGAGTTCTACCTGGCGCACCCGCTCCCGGGATACATCGAGCCGCCGTCCGATCTCCGCCAGGGTTTGACGCTCCTCTCCCTCCAACCCGAAGCGCAGTTGCAGCACCTGGCGCTCCTGGTCGCTCAAATGGCTCAGCCAGTGCCCTAGCTGCTCCTGATGAATGCCCCGCTCCACGCGGTCGAGGGGCTCCTCCTCGGAGGAGTCGGCGATCAGATCGCCCAGGAAGCTGCGGCCTTCATCACCATTTACTGGCGCATCCAGGCTCGAGGTGGTGAGGGACTGGCGCAACAGGCCGTCAAGCTCTTCTATCGGCATGGCCATGGCCTCGGCGATCTCCTGGCGGCTCGGCATGGCGCCGAGTTTGTGGGCAAGGTCGAGGCTCACCTTGCGAATGGCGGTGAGGCGCTCGCTGAGATGCACCGGCAGACGAATTGTGCGCGATTGGCAAGCGATCGCTCGGGTCATGCTCTGGCGAATCCACCAGAAGGCATAGGTCGAAAACTTATAACCACGGGTGGGATCAAATTTCTCAACGGCCCGCTCTAGTCCCAGTGAACCTTCCTGGATTAAGTCGAGCAGCTCGAGACCCTTGCCTTGATATTTTTTGGCAACACTTACGACTAAGCGCAAATTGGCTTTCATCATGCGCTGCTTAGAGCGCTTGCCGATGCGCAGCAATTTCTTTTCCAGGTCGCTGAGCTCCCGATCGCCCTCCTCCGTGAGGCGCATCATTGTTTGCACCTGATTGCCGAGTTCGATCTCTTCAGCCGGCGTCAACAGGGGCTCCCGCCCGATCGTGGCCAGATACCAAGTAATCGGGTCGCTACTTCTACGGCGACTGCTTTCACTGACCCTCGTCGGGGATGAGGTCATTGGTACGCCTATCGATGGAGACGACTATCGAGGCAAATTCGGCTCTACGAGGGTGTTTTCAGCAACCCTTTAGCTTTCACTTGCAAAACAACACAGAAGCATCCCTGTCCTGGTCTGACATTTACTGATTTCCGTGTTGTGATCAACACAGCTGAGCCAGATTTTCTGCCACCTGCATTGGTGTGAAACCGCTCTCGGCCTTTTCCCCCCGTTGCCCAGCCTGGGCGTGGGCCAGTGCTGCCGCGGCGAGCCATGAGGCGTCGGCGTTGCCGCTGGCGGCTAGGGCCATCGCTCCTATGCCGGCGGCGTAGCCAGCCAGCACGTCTCCGAGTCCTGTTCTGGCACTGCCGGGGCTGGCTTCGAGCAGTTGCCAGCGGCGGCCATCCGGGGCCGCCACGATGCTGCGGGCTCCTTTGAGCAGCACGCAGGCCCCACTGCTGCTGGCCGCCTGGGCGGCTGCCTCCAGGGCGGTTCTGCCAGCTAGCTCGGGGAAAAGGCGGGCAAATTCGCCGGGATGGGGGGTGATCCAGGTGGGCCCCTGTCGCTGCTGGAGCCACTGGCTTGCCTGCAGATCGAGCCCTTGGCTCACTGGCCCCGCTAGGCGGTTGAGGCCATCTGCAT
Source organism: Synechococcus sp. CS-1330 (assembly GCA_025128025.1). GTDB lineage: Bacteria > Cyanobacteriota > Cyanobacteriia > PCC-6307 > Cyanobiaceae > Cyanobium_A. The sequence goes on along the minus strand of JAHLYR010000007.1, from coordinate 7,792 downwards.
CGAGCACCAGCAGCCCTTGCCAGCTCAGCAGCTCACTCCAGCTCGGCGGATTGGGCCAGCAGTTGGCTTCGCCCAGGCCAGGCCCAACTAGCAGGGCATCCAGTCGCTGGGGATCGAGTTCGGCCTGGGGATCGAGGCTAAGCACCACTTGTGGGTGCTGCTGCCAGATGCTGCCGGCCAGGGCCTCGGGCAGGGCGGCCCGCAGGCTGCCGCAGCCGCTGCTGCTGGCGCCGGCTAGGGCCAGGCTGGCGGCACCCCGGTAGGTATCGCTGCCCGCTACCACCAGCAGCCGGCCGCGCTGATATTTCGATGCCGCTGGATTGAATTTGGGTTTGGGCCTTACCGCCAGGTCTCGCTTCGCCAGAGCCAGGGGCACGCTTATAGGAAGCCCCTGCAGCAGCGATGGCGGCAGGCCCAGATCTACCCAGTGCAGCGCCCCCACAGCCTCCAGGGCCCCGTCTTGAACCAGGCCGGTCTTGAGCAGGCCGATTGCATAGGTGCTGATGGCCTGGGCCGTATAGGAGCCGGTGGCCTGGCCGCTGTCGGCGCAGAGGCCCGTGGGCACATCAATCGCCACCAGCGCATCCGGCCGCTGGCGCTGGCGCTGCCGCAGCAGGGCTTCGATCGCCTCTCCAGGCGCCCGCCGCTGTCCGCTGCCCAGCAAGGCATCGATCCAGAGGGCGGCACTGCTGGGATCGGGGCTGGCCTCCAGCCTGGGGATGCCAAGCCACAGTGCGTGGCGCAGGTGGGCGGCGCTGAGCGGCTTGTGGCGCTCAAACGGGCTCCAGATGGCCGTTGAGATGCCGGCCAGGTGCAGTTCCCGGGCGATCACCAGCCCATCGCCGCCGTTGTGGCCTGGCCCCACCAGCACCAGCGCCCCATGGCGCCCCAGCCGCTCGCCGTGCTGCTCCAGCAGCAGCCGACTCACCGCCAGGGCGGCCTTCTCCATCAGGGCTTCCACCGGCAGGCCGCTGGCGAAAAGTTGCTCCTCCAGCGCTGCCATTTGGGCGCTGTTGACCAGCAGGTGGCGGCCACTGCGCTCCGGCCAAGGGGCTACGGCGGACGGCTCTCCCAACCCCATTCAGGCATCTGGGTTTCATGATGGGAGCACTCCCGCCAGCTGTCTGCCCTTTGCCTGCTCCAGTGGCTTCTTCCGCTTTTGTGCCGCCTGCCTCGACCCCGGCTGGTCAGGCCGCTTTAGAGCGGCTGCGGGCCTGGCCCGGGGAGCATCGCGTTGCGGTGGGCCTCTCGGGTGGCGTTGACAGCTCCTTGACGGCAGCCCTTCTGGTGGAAGCGGGCTGGCAGGTGGAGGGTCTCACCTTGTGGCTGATGAGTGGCAAGGGTGCCTGCTGCGCCGAGGGCCTGGTGGATGCCGCCGGCATCTGCGAGCAGCTAGGCGTGCCCCACCACGTGGTGGATTTTCGTGAGCACTTCCAGGCCCAGATCGTTGATTTTCTGGTGCAGGGCTATCAGGCCGGCGTTACGCCGCTGCCTTGCTCTCGCTGCAATCGGGAGGTGAAATTTGGGCCGATGCTCCAGTGGGCTGAAAGCGAGCGGAGCATCGGCCGGCTCGCCACGGGCCATTACGCCCGGGTGCGCCATGGCGCCAACAGCGACAACGGCCGTCATCAGCTGTTGCGCGGCTTAGATGGCCAGAAGGATCAGAGCTACTTCCTCTACGACCTACCCCAGGAGGCCCTGGGCCGTTTGGTGTTTCCCCTCGGCGAGCTCACCAAGGCCGACACGCGGCTGGAGGCGGAGCGCCATGGCCTGCGCACGGCCCAGAAGCCCGAGAGCCAGGACCTCTGCCTGGCCGATCACCACGGCTCGATGAAGGCCTTTCTCGATGCCTATCTGCCGCCGCGCCAGGGTCAGATCGTGCTTACCGATGGCAGGGTGGTGGGCGAGCACGACGGCATTGAGCATTTCACGATCGGCCAGCGCAAGGGCCTGGGGGTGGCCTGGAGCGAGCCGCTGCATGTGGTGCGCCTCGATGGGGCCATGAACCAGGTGGTGGTGGCTCCGCGCGCTGGGGCTGCCCGGGGCGAAGCGTTGGTGGGGGCGGTGAACTGGGTGTCGATCGAGCCACCTACGGCGCCCATGGAGCTGGCGGTGCAGGTGCGTTACCGCAGTGCACCCGAGCCGGCTCGGCTGATTCCCTTGCCCGCCACCGACGCAGACAGCGCAGCCCTGCGGCCCCACCGGGTGCGGTTGGAGTTTGCTGAGGAGCAGTTTTCGATCACGCCTGGTCAGGCGGCGGTTTTCTACGCCGGTGAGGTGCTGCTCGGTGGAGGCCTGATTCAGTCCTGAGCCCAGTCAAGTCAGTCCTGATCCCTGTTAGTCACCAGTAGGGGTCGCTGGCAAGCTCCACCGTTAGCGAGCCCGAGCGGCTGGCGGGCACCGTGGCGATGCAGGCCCGCACCACCTGGCCGTTGACTTCGATTTCGCAAGCGCCGCAACTGCCGCCCAGGCAGCCGGTGGGGATCAGAAAGCCCGCGGCCTGGGCTGCCACCAGCCAGTCACAACCAACGTTGCAGCTGCTGGTGCGGCCGTTGGGCCAGTGGATGCTGGTGGTGGAGGCGGCCATTTAGGGGCTCAGCAGGGGTTCGAGGTTCACGTGGGCCTCAAAGGCATCGGCGAGTCGCTCTAGCAGGGCGTCTCGCTGCCGGCTGTGATGGGGCGGATTCTCCGGCAGGGCTGCCAGGCCGCGACGCTGGCGAAGTTGGTTGAGCCAACGGCGCCGCCAGGGACCGCTCTCGAACACCCCATGCAGGTAGGTGCCAGCCACCAGGCCGCCCGCTTCGCCAAAGCTGCACCAATGGCCTAGGTCTGGATCTGTGGCGAGGGGCTGCAGGGGGCCGGCAGTTTCGATGGGGCTGCTGAGGCCGCGATGCAGCTCGAATCCCTCCAGGCTCAAGCCCTCGCCGGGCCAGCGGGCCGTGCTTTGGCGCTGGCGCAGGGCCTTGCGGCCGCCGAAGCGGGTGCGTAGCGGCAGCAGATCCAGACCGGCCACCACCTCCCCGGCGGCGCCATCGCCGCCCTCCAGGTCCTGCGGATCCAGTAGCTCCCGGCCCAGTAGCTGCAGGCCGCCGCAAATCCCAAACACCTGCCCCCCGCCGGCGACGTAGCTGCGTAGCTCCTGCCCCAGCCCAGCTCGCTGCAGGGCCGCCAGATCCCGCAGGGTCTGCTTGCTGCCCGGCACGATCACCGCATCGGGGCTCCCCAATGGCTCCCCTGGCGTCAGCCAGCGCAGCTGAACGCTGGGCTCGGCCTCGAGGGGGTCGAGATCGGAGAAATTGCTCAGCGATGGCAGGCGCAGCACGGCGATCTCCAGCTCGGCGCCGCTTTTGCGGCCGCGACGCTCCAGTAGATCGAGGGAGTCTTCTGGCGGAAATAGCTCGTCGAGCCAGGGCATCACCCCCAGCACGGGGATGCCGGTGTGGGCCTCCAACCAGCGGCGCCCCTCGTCAAACAGCTCACGCCGGCCGCGGAAGCGGTTGATCAGCAGGCCGCGGATCAGGGGCCGCTCCACCGGCCGCAGCAGCGCCAAGGTGCCCACCAGTTGGGCAAACACACCACCGCGCTCGATGTCGGCCACAAGGATGCAGCGGGCCCGCAGAAATTGGGCTAGGCGCAAATTTGTGAGGTCGCGGGATTGCAGGTTTACCTCCACCGGGCTGCCCGCCCCCTCCAGCACCAGGCGCCCCCCCGGATAGGCCGCCTGCAGCTCGCTCAGGCCGGCGCGAATAGCCGCCCAGCCTGGCCGGAACCAGTCGCGGTAGTAGTGCTCGGCGCGGGCCAGCCCCACCGACTGGCCCAGATGGATCAGCTCGCTGGTGGAGTCGCCCTGGGGCTTGAGCAGCACCGGATTCATGCTGTGGTGGGGCTCCAGGCCGGCGGCCCAGGCCTGCAGTGCCTGGGAGTAGGCCATTTCGCCGCCCACCTGGTCCACCCAGGCGTTGTTGCTCATGTTCTGGCCCTTGAAGGGCAGGGGCGTTTCGCCCCGTCGGCGCAGCACCCGGCAGAGGGCAGCGGTCATCAGCGACTTGCCAGCTCCGCTGCTGGTGCCCAGCACCATCAGGGGGGTGGGTGCGGCTGGGGCTGGCTGAGCAGCTTTTGCGCTCATAGCCGCGGCCGGTGGCGGCGCAGCCAGTGCTGCAGGCGAATGGGGCCGCTGGCGCCTGGAATCTCGCCAGGCCACTGGGCCAAAACTTCGCGTCCCATGGGCGTCAGCCGCACCCGCTCGGTGAGGCCCTGGCCGTCAACTTCGCGCCGCAGCACTCCGAGCTGGATCAGCCAGATCCAATGGGCTTCAACCCGATCGGCACTCGCTGCTCCCTGGCAAAGGCTCTGGAGGTCGTTCCGGCGGCAGAGCTCGCCTCCGCTGAGAGCCCGATCGCTCACCTCCATGTAGAACGCCCGCCTAAATGGCAGGCAGCGCATTGCCTGGCTGGCCCTGGACAGGGAGCGTTTGTTTTGAAGCAGGGGGTCGATCGCGGCGGCTTCCCGGTGTTGCATAGAAGGATTCTCCCTGACCCCATGCTCGTGCTCGCCTCCGCCTCCCCAGCTCGCCGGCGCCTGCTGGAGCAGGCCGGCATCGCTCACCAGGTGCAGGTGAGCGGCGTTGATGAGGAGTCGATCAGCGATGCCGATCCAGCCCAGCTTGTGCAGCGGCTGGCCCGGGCCAAAGCCGAGGCGGTGGCGCAACAGCTGCCTCAGGGCTCCAGGGTGCTTGGCTGCGATTCGCTGCTGGTTTTCAACGGTGAGGTGTTTGGCAAGCCCGCTGACGCTGACGAAGCTCGGCAGCGCTGGTTGCAGATGGCAGGCGGCTGGGGTGAGTTGATCACCGGCCATTGCCTCACTACCAGTAGTGAAGAGGCGATGGTGGGCAGCCCCCAAATCGCCGTAGTTGCGACGCGGCTGCAATTTGCAGCTATCGACTCCGATGAAATCGACGCCTATGTAGCCAGTGGCGAACCCCTCCAATGCGCCGGTGGCTTTGCCTTGGAGGGGCGTGGAGGGCTGCTGGTGGAGCGGATTGAGGGCTGCTTCAGCAACGTGATCGGCCTGAGCCTGCCGTTGCTGAGGCGATGGCTCAAGGCCCCATCAAGTTGTTGAGCAGCTGGCCGAAGCTGTTGCCGTTACTGGGGGCAGCAGTGGGTGTCACGGTGAGTACCCGATCAGACCAGGTGAAGCTGACACTGCGGCCCTGGTCATTGACATTGACTGGCCAGGAGTTGCCCTTGGCATCGCTGAGTTGGTAGCCGCCGCCCCTGGGCTTGCTAACGCTGTAAATGTTGCCGTCTTGAAGGCTCACCTCTAGGAGTCGTCCTTTGCTAGTGCGGTTTTCCCGCAGTTCACAGTTGCCGTTGTACAGGGATTTAAACCAGCGGGTCATGCGGCATTGGGCCGCTCGGGTCTGGGTGCTGGCAGCGCCAGTACCAGCCCCATTTGCACTTCCGAATAGCTGGTTTGAGAGAGCAACATTCACCTGCTTACGGTCCCAACCATCGCTCCAGCAGGTGCGGGCGTTTAGATCACAGGCGCTGCCGTTGCTGAGTCGAAATTGACGCGGTGGAGCCTGGCCGCCCAGGTTGCGCAGAGCGGTTTGTTCGGCAAAGGTCCCGAAGTACTCCCGCGTTAGTCCAAGGGATAGGCCGGACTGGTCGTAGCAGACAGGACTGCTGCCGGGGTCACAGACAATCCCTGCCCGGGGGGTTTGCAGACCCTGGAGACCGCCGCCGGATTGATTGGCTGCGGTTGGCAGTGAGCCGAACAGTTGCTGGGTGAGCTTGGGAGCCATTTGGGCCTTCTGCCAGCCATCTCTCCAGCAGGTGGCTGCCCGCAGGTCGCAGACGGAACCATTGCTGAGCCTGAAGTCGTTGGCTGTGGGTCGCTCTCGCAATTCGGCCAAGAGCTGGTTGGCGGCAATGCTGCCGAAATAGGTCTGGGTCAGGCCTATTGAAGGTCCTTGCTTGTCGTAGCAGGTGGGTCCAGCTTGGTCGCAGATCACACCGGCAGCAGGAGCGGTAATAGCTCCTTGGGCATCAGCTGGCTGGGCCAGAAGAGGAACCACATTCAGGCCCGCTACCAGCAGAGCAGCCTCAAATAGGCGTGACTTTGAGCTGAAGGTGTGGGCTGAACGGCGGGCCATTAATACATGTTTGATGTCTTTGAAACCTAATCAGATAGGGGCGGGGTTGCAACAAAAAAGCCCCCGCCTTGCGGCGAGGGCTGATGAATCTGACTGATTGAGTGAAGGCTCAATCCAGATCTGGCATGGCCAAGGTGGGCTCTGCCTTGCGGTCAATGCCCTTCTCGAAACCAGCAGCGGCGGCACGAGCGCGACCTGCATGCCAGAGGTGGCCAACCAAGAAGAAGAAGGCGAGCACAAACTGCGTGGACGCCAGCCACTGGCGGATGTTCACGAAGTTCACCGAGTTTGGCTCAGTGATGATGCCGCCAACGGAGTTCAGGGAGGCGTTGGGAGCGTGGGTCATGTATTCAGCCGCGCGGCGCACTTGCCAGGGCTGAATATCATTCTGGAGCTTGTCGAGGCTCAGGCCATTGGGGCCACGCAGGGGCTCCAGCCAGGGACCGCGGAAGTCCCAGAAGCGCATGGTTTCACCACCAAAGATGATCTCGCCGGTGGGCGAGCGCATCAGGTACTTACCAAGACCGGTGGGGCCCATGGCAGATCCAATGTTGGCGCCGAGGCGCTGGTCACGCACCAGAAAGGTGAAGCTCTGGGCCTGGGAGGATTCGGCGTTTGTGGGGCCGTAAAACTCCGAGGGATAGGCGGTGTTGTTGAACCAGATGTAAGCCGAGGCGATGAAGCTCATGAAGCTCAGGGCGCCGAGGCTGTAGCTCAAGTAGGCCTCACCATTCCAGATGAAGGCGCGACGCACCCAGCCGAAGGGCTTGGTGATTGCGTGCCAGATGCCTCCGAAGATGCAGATCAGGCCGATCCAGATGTGACCGCCGATGATGTCTTCCATCGAGTTGACCCCGATGATCCAGCCCTCGCCACCGAAGGGTGCGCGGGTGAGATAGCCGAAGATCACGCCGGGGCTGAGAGTTGGGTTGGTGATGATGCGCACATCGCCACCACCCGGTGCCCAGGTGTCATAAACACCGCCGAAGAACATGGCCTTGAAGACCAGCAGCAGGGCGCCTACACCGAGAAGAATCAGGTGGTAACCAATGATGTTGGTCATCTGATTCTTGTCGCGCCAATCCTGGGAGAAGAACGTGGAGTAGTTCTCCAGCACTTCAGGACCACGCAGGGCGTGATACAGACCACCAAGGCCGAGCACGGCCGAGCTGATCAGGTGCAGCACACCAACGACAAAGAAGGGATAGAGATCGGTGACCTCACCGCCAGGACCAACGCCGTAACCCAGGGTGGCTACGTGGGGGAACAGGATTAGACCCTGCTCGTACATGGGCTTGTCGAAGGTGAAGTGACTCACCTCGAAAAGCATCATGGCCCCAGCCCAGAAGACCATCAGGCCTGCGTGGGCGACGTGGGCGCCGAGTAGGCGACCGGAGAGGTTGATCAGGCGGGCATTGCCGGCCCACCAGGCATAGCCGGTGGAGTCGAGGTCTTTGCCCCCAACCACCAGATTGGAATTAAAGGGCGTTTCCACGGGGCAGAACCTCTTCAGGGAAGACGAAGTTTTCATGCGGCTGGTCAGCCGGTGCCATCCAGGCACGCAGACCTTCATTCAGCAAGATGTTCTTGGTGTAGAAGGTTTCAAATTCGGGGTCCTCAGCAGCTCGGATCTCCTGT
>JAHLYR010000006.1 GCA_025128025.1 Synechococcus sp. CS-1330 | reverse complement strand
CTGGCGGTGCGGCGGAGTCATACGCCTCCTCACATCAGCCTTGACGGCCTCGCTGTAACGACGCATTGCTCTGCTCCATCAAGCCCCCTAGTGGAAAAAGTGGTCGGGATGGAGAGGCGTCAACTTTCCTGGCAGAGGGGGGTCTGGGCGGGGACGCACCAGCCAAAGAGGCTTGGGCATCACTGTGATGGTTCGTTATTTAATAGTCTGGCGCGGCCGCTCCCCTGCCGTGGGGTTGCCTGGCCCTGGAGCACGATCAGCTCAACTCAACTCACCACCGGCGCCACGGGCTAAACCACCAGGCAGGGGAGCAGCATGTTGGTGATTGGGTTGGTCCACTTATCAGGATGAATCTCCTCACCCCGAGGCAAGCCGTAAGCCTTAAAGAAGCATCTCGCTTCTGGCTGCAGCTGGGCCTGGTGAGTTTTGGGGGGCCTGCGGGTCAAATTGTCCTGCTGCACCGGGAGCTAGTCGATCGCCGCCGCTGGCTGTCAGAGCGGCGCTTCCTGCACGCTCTCAACTACTGCATGCTCCTGCCGGGTCCGGAGGCCACTCAGCTGGCCACCTACCTGGGCTGGCTGATGCATGGAGTGCCAGGCGGCTTGATCACCGGCGGACTGTTCCTGGCCCTATCAGTGCTGGTGCTCACCACCTTGGCCACTGCCTATGGGCTCTGGGCCCAGCTGCCGCTGCTTACGGGTGTGTTCGTCGTGCTCAAGCCAGCCGTGCTGGCAATTGTGATTGTGGCGGCCTGGCGGCTTGGCCAGCGGGCCCTGCGCGCACCCCTGCTAATCGGCATTGCCGCAGCGGCGTTTGTGAGCCTGGCGGTGCTGCGCCTGCCCTATCCACTAGTTGTGCTTGGGGCAGCTCTAAGCGGCTTGGTGGCGGGCCGCTGGCGGCTTGGACTGTTATTTGCCCACACACCCCAGCCCAGACACCCAGCTGAGCGCATCGACAAGGGAAACCACTGCCCTGCAGCAGCACGATCCCATTCATGGCGACCACACGCCCACACCCGAGCATTGCCGCTTCTCGCGTCGCCAGTTGGCGCACATTTTGCTGGCCTGGGGGCTAGCCCTACTGATCCCCTTGGCCTTGCTTAGTGCCATTGGCGGCTGGAACGGCACCCTGGCAGTGATGGCTCGCTTTTTCACGCGCGTGGCCCTGCTCAGCTTTGGGGGGGCCTATGCCGTGCTGCCCTATGTGGCTCAAGGTGCCGCGGAGCAGTTCGGCTGGCTTTCCGCCAGCCAGATGCTTTATGGCCTGGCCCTAGGGGAAACCACGCCAGGGCCCTTGATCATGGTGGTGGCTTTCGTGGGCTTCATGGGCGGATGGAACCGGGGCCCAGAGCTGGCCTCGCTGATGCGTGGGGCAGCTTGTCGCTGGCCATAGCCGCCGCCTTAGTCACCGTGTGGTTCACGTTTCTGCCGTCCTTCGGGTTGATTCTCGCTGGGGCGCCTCTAGTGGAGACCAGCCGCGGTGATCTGCGTTTCAGCGCGCCACTCACGGCGATCACCGCAGCCGTTGTCGGGGTGATAGCCAGTTTGGCGGCGTTCTTCTCGGGTCCAGTTCTCTGGCCACTGGGAGAATTCAGTCCCACAGCTGCACTGGTAGTGGCACTGGGGCTACTGGCCCAACTCAACTGGAGCTGGGGCGTTTTGCAGGTGGTTGGTGCAGCGGCTGTCACCGGAGCTGGCCGGGCTGGAGCTGCTCTTGAGCTGAAGGCTTGTCCTGCCAAAGGGTGCTGGTGGGCCCTGACGTCACCATCCAACTCCAGTTTTGTGTTTTGCGAGCTCACGCAATGGGAAATGCGCTATGGCTTGATCCCAAGCCCTGAGCCGCTGCATGCAGCCCCTGCCCGCACCAGCCCATGCCCTATCAGCGGCCGATGTGGTGGTGGCCCTGCAGAGCGATGGCACTTGGGGCCTGAGCGAGGCGGAAGCCAAGCGGCGGCTGCATACCCATGGCACCAATACGCTCACAAACCGGGGCGGCAAGCCCGGCTGGCTGAAGTTTTTACTCCAGTTCAATAATCCACTGTTGATCACCCTGCTGGTGGTGGGGGCGGTGAAAGCGCTGCTGGGACACCCCCGCGATGCTTTGGTGATCTGGAGCGTCACGGTGATCAATGCCGTGATCGGCTTCGTACAGGAGAGCAAGGCCGAGAACGCCATCGCCGCCCTGGCGCAATCGGTGCGCACCGAGGTGGAAGTGGTGCGCAGTGGTGCGCGCCAGAGACTGGCGTCGGAGCAGCTGGTACCGGGCGATCTGGTGCAGTTGGAGGCTGGGGCGCGGGTGCCGGCCGACCTGCGCTTGCTGGAGGGGCGCCAGCTGCAAGCGGATGAATCGGCCCTCACCGGGGAATCGATGCCAGTTCACAAGGGCACCACCGCCGTCGAGGCATCCGCCCCCCTGGCGGAGCGGATCGGCATGGCCTATGCGGGCAGCTTCGTGACGAAGGGTCAGGGCATGGGGCTTGTGGTGGCCACGGGCGATGACACCGAGGTGGGCGGCATCTCCACCTTCCTCCAGGACCAGGTGGATCTCACCACCCCGCTCACCCGCAAATTCGGCCGCTTCAGTCGCAGCTTGCTGAAGCTGATCATGGTGCTGGCCGGGCTTACCTTTCTGGTGGGGCTGGCGCGGGGGCGGGGCGTCGAAGAGATGTTCAATGGGGCCGTGGCCCTGGCGGTGGGCGCGATCCCGGAAGAGTTGCCAGCAATCGTGACGATCACCCTGGCCATAGGCGTTAACCGCATGGCCAAGAGGCGGGCCATCATTCGCAAGCTGCCGGCCGTGGAAACCCTCGGCAGTACAACCGTCATCTGCTCCGACAAGACCGGCACCCTCACCCAGAACCGGATGACGGTGCAGCACCTCTATGGGGGCAGCCAAACGATGACGATCGAGGATCTCTGGCCGAACTCGGGCCGGGCCGGCTCTACGAATGTGGCCCTGCAGGAAACCCTGCTGGCTGGCCTGCTTTGCAACGACGCCCGACCGAGCCGCCGTGAGGGCCTTGTCGGCGATCCCACCGAAACGGCCCTGCTTGTGGCCGCTGATGCGGCCGGAATCGACCGTCAGGATGCGCTGGAGCGCCATCCCCGCCGCGATGCCATTCCCTTTGCTTCCGAACAGCAGTTCATGGCCACGCTGCACGGCAGCGAGCGAATCTTGGTCAAGGGCTCGGTGGAAGCCGTCCTGGATCGCTGCAGCCGGCAGCTGAATTTCCTAGGCCAGCCTGAAGCCCTTGACCGAACGGCTATTGAAGCGGCCGTGGGGGCGATGGCGGCCCGTGGGGAACGGGTGCTGGCCTTTGCCATTGGCCAAGCCGAGGCATCCCAGCACCAGTTGGAGCACCACCATGTGGCAAAAGATCTGGATTTCCTCGGTCTGCAGGGGATGCTGGATCCACCGCGCCCCGAGGCGATCCAGGCCGTGGCGGCCTGCCAGGCGGCAGGCATCACCGTGAAGATGATCACGGGCGACCATTTGGAAACCGCCCGCGCCATCGCCCGTGAAATTGGCATCGCTCGCTCTCCAACCGGTGAACCTGAGCACCTGTTGGCTATCGATGGCCGACAGCTAGCCGAACTCGGGCCGAATGGCATCGCCGAGTGTGTCGATCGGGTAGACGTGTTCGCCCGGGTGACGCCGGCCCAAAAATTGCAACTGGTGCAGGCCCTCCAGGCCAACGGTGAGGTCGTGGCAATGACCGGCGACGGCGTCAACGACGCGCCCGCCCTCAAGCAGGCAGACATCGGCATCGCCATGGGCGCCGGCGGCACCGAAGTGGCGCGCCAGGCCGCAGACATGCTGCTCACCGACGACAACTTCGCCACAATTGAAGGGGCTGTGGAAGAGGGCCGCACGGTCTACCTCAACTTGCGCAAGACCCTCGCTTTCGTGCTGCCTGTCAATGGCGGCGCGTCGATGACGATACTGCTGGGGGCCGTGTTCGGCACCGCCCTGCCGGTCACTGCGCTGCAGGTGCTCTGGCTCAACATGATCTGCTCGCTGACAATGTCAGTCCCCTTGGCCTTCGAGCCCGTGGCCCCCTGGTTGATGCTGCAGCCGCCCCGCCCGCCGCAGCAACCCCTACTCACCGGCGGCTTGATCCGTCGGTTGCTGGTGGTGTCGATGTTCAACTGGATGGTGATTTTTGGCCTGTTCCTCTGGAGCACACGGCGCGGCAGCGACCTGGCCCTGGCCCGCACCATGGCCGTCCAGGGGCTGGTGCTAGCCCATCTCGTCTATCTAGTGAGCATCAGCCAGCTGCGCTCAGCTCTGCAGGCCTTGCCACGACTGGGCTGGATTGCCTTCACCCGGGCTCCGGCGGTGCTGCTCGGCATTTCTGGCACGGTGGCGTTGCAGTGGGTCTTCAGCCAGAGCGCGGCGATGAATCGCTTTTTCGGCACCGCGCCGCTCAATTGGGAGGAGCTGGGAATCTGCGCCTTGCCGATGCTGCTGATGCTGCCAGTGGCCTGGATGGGGGAGCGCCTCGACCCCACCGATGACTAGGGAAGCTCTGGGCAACAGGGAGTTAAGTGCCTCTTGAGACCGGCAAAGCTGCCTTTGGCCTTGATTTGCCTCTGAGGCCGGAAATTGTTGGCTCTATCGGCTCATTTCGGGATCATCTGGCTGGTATTTGAGCCCGAATCGAGGTGTTTGGGCACACCATTACCTGCTCTGCTGCTGTTTCTGGGCATCGTGCTGGCGCTGTTCCAGCTGCTATTCGCGGTGGGTGCGCCAGCCCAGGACCTAATGGGCAACGGCATCGACTGGATCCAGACCGCGATCCTGGAACCGGTCCTGGCGGCACTCAATTCGCCGCCGTTTTTGCGCGACCTGCTGGTCGATGGAGTGTGGCTGGGGGTGGGCACGGTGGCCACCTTCCTGCCGATCATCTTTCTCTTCTACCTGGTTCTCGCCGTGGTGGAAGATTCCGGTTATCTGCCGCGAGCTGCCTTCCTGATGGATGGCTTCATGCGCTGGATCGGACTGGATGGTCGTGCCTTCGTGCTGCAGGTGATCGGCTTCGGTTGCAACGTGCCTTCGATCCTGGGCACCAGGGTGATTCGCGACCGGGGCATGCGACTGCTTTCGATGCTGGTGATCCCCTTTGCCCTCTGTCAGGCCCGGCTCACGGTGTTCCTGTTCATGGCCGCCGTTTTCTTCCCAAAACCATGGTGGGCACCAGGACTGGTTGTGTTCGGCTTTTATGTGCTCAGCTTCGTGGCCGTGGTGATCACTGGGCTGCTGTTCAAGCGCGCCTACCCCTCCCATGAGGCCTTCGTGCTGGAGCTGCCGCCTTATCGCACCCTGAGCCTGAGCACGATCCTGCGTCGGGGCTGGACGCAGACGTTGAACTTCCTGGTGACCACGCGCACTTTCATAGTGCTGGGGGCGGCGGCGATCTGGCTGCTCACCAACTTGCCGCTTGGTGCCGTCCAAGGAAGTGGTGCCAGCATCGCCGATGGGATCGGCCGGCTGTTCCAGCCCCTGCTGGCCCCGATCGGCATGAATCCAGCGCTCACTGTGTCGCTGTTCTTTGGTGTCATCGCCAAGGAGATCCTGCTGGGGGCGATGGCCGTGATCTACAAAACCAGCGAGACGGACCTGGCTGGTGTGATTGACAGCTTGATCACGCCGCTGCAGTCGCTCAGCTTCATGAACTTCGTGCTGCTCTATACCCCCTGCCTTGGCACCGTGGCCGCCCAGCTGCAGGAATTGAAGAGCCGGACTTTTGCCCTGCTGTCGTTGAGTTGGTCGTTGCTGCTGGCCTGGCTGATGGCCCTGGTGGTGTTCCAGGGCGGCCGGCTACTGGGCTTTGGTTTGTGAATCAGGCTAGGCCCACTTCCATCTCCTGGGCATGCTCGTGGCGCAGCATGAATTCCAGAAAGCCGCAGGCGAGGTGCAGGATGCCGCCTGGCTTGCCGCGGCGCACCACCTCGATCTCTGCTCCCGGCTACACCCCCAGCGCCCGCAGGCGCTGCACCAGCACCGGATGGGCGGGCAAGGTTTGCAGTGTGACCCTGGCCCCTTGTCTGACGCTACTTAACGGCATCGTGATGAAAGGATTCCGAAATAAATCTAGGACTGATTCTGTCTGCAGCCGGGTGCGATTTGTCACAACAAATGGTGCGCCAAGCAGCTGCCGGCCTGAATCGACGAAGTACATCGGGTGCGCGCTCCAATTCTTGGGATCTAATTGGGACCTCACGGTGGTGGTCTTGGGCTCCTGGATCAACTACTGCCCGTCCATCCAACTGGATTCTAAATTTGTTATAAATTAAAAGTACGTCTACCCAGCAGGTTTGTTGGGCAGCCCGCCATTGCAGAAGTTTGCCGCAATTGCCGTGCGGTCGCCGCCCTTGATGCTGGGACTGCTGCGCTCCAGCAACGCTAACCCAGCGTCGTAGCACTTGTTCCACCGGTAGGACTGGCCGGAAATAGGGCCAAGTGATAGAGCGATCGAGACTGAGCTGGCTGTGGCGACTAATGCCAGGAGCGGGAGCAGGTGAGCACTTATCATTTCGCGGACGCTGAGCTTGCGTCCATCGTGGTCAACCATGAGTGACCCTAAGCAAAGATTATTTATTGTGTAGCCCCCACCCTGTCATTTGCCGTCCTCCGACTGGATGCGTTACAACTATCAAACCAAGACCACGAGCAGGATTTGTATTGCTTCGACCAGAAACGCTAAAAATCTATGATTAGCTCTAAGCAAAAAATGAGTTATAACGAAGAAAAAATCAGATCAATCCATCCCGTTTTTTTACGTACAAATAAGCCTGGCCCGCTGCGGATTTTCGATCTACTGCTTTCATGAAATTTGCGCTGTCCGCAACCTTATGGGGATCAAGTCATGCTATTCCCAGCAAATGCTTTCGAGCAAGCGTGAGCCCACTTGCCTTTTTGTCTTTAATAGCTTGTTGCATTGGCGCATTCGCTATCCCTGCCTATGCAGAAGATCTACCAGTCGAAGATAATGCACCATCTTCAAAGGGCAGCTTATCCGGTCTTTATGTGACAGCTGGGGTTGGCGCAAATTGGCCAATTGACCGAGTGGGGAAGGGAGATCCAGGATCATTTACGGAGTTTTCCGCTTACGGATTTTCTACAGAAGGGCCGCGTCCCTTTGCGTGGTGTAAAAGCTGAGGCCCGATTTCCCTGCTCCGAGAGTGAACAGGGTGGAATGACGAGTTGTCATTCATGAGGTGCAGTTGCACCTCTTTCCACCACCATGAATCCAGACGATTGACTTGT
>JAHLYR010000005.1 GCA_025128025.1 Synechococcus sp. CS-1330 | reverse complement strand
TTGCGCCGATGACCAGTCGATCTTTGATGCGGCAGCGGATCAGAACATTGATCTTCCAATCTCTTGCCGCGCTGGCTCCTGCTCCTCCTGCGCCGGCAAGTTGATCAGTGGCACCGTGAACCAAGAGGATCAGGCCTTCCTGGATGAGGACCAGATCGCCGCTGGCTTCGTGCTCACCTGCGTGGCCTTCCCCACCTCGGACTGCACGATCGAAACCCACGCCGAAGAAGCACTTTATTGAGGCGCTGCCCCACCAGTTGCAGCCCAAGCGTGAAAAGCAGCTGCCCTGAGCAGGTGGGTGCCATCGGCCTCCCATTGCCGCGTGCGTTGCAGCTGGTTGAACATTGAGCTCTGATTGCCCAGGCGGTCACCCTCCTCCACCGGACCAGCTGGGGGCGACGGGTTGCTGTGGGCCATGGCGGACTCCAGAGCGGATTTAGTCACGCTGACCCCTGATGGAACTGGAGCGATCCCCCCGGATGGGGACGATCGCTCTCCAGCCCAACCTCCTCAGCCCCGCCAGGTGGGCAGGCCGCCGCTGACCAGGGTGCCGCGATGACGCCAGAGCGCCTCGGGTGACACCTCAACGCCGTGCTCAGCAGCCAGCTGTGCCGCCGCCTCGGTGGAAGCGGTGGCACCCAGAGCCTGGGCAAAAGCGGCATCGCGCTCAAGCAGCTCCTTGAGCTGGTGCAGGGCGGCAGCAGAGGGATTCTCGCTCTCGCGGACCGGCAGATCGCAGGTGGCCATGGGGACCCCTTCTCAGAGTGATACCAGCCTAGGAACGGCCACCCCGTTCGGACTCAGTTGTATTCACCTGGAATGTCCTGCTTGGTCACCGTGACCCGGCCCACCTTCTGGCCCGACAGGAGCAGCAGCTCATCGCCGGAGAACTCATGGCCGAGCCTGCCAGCGATCAGGGCCACATCATCAGCTGTCGCAGCGGTCTGCACCGCCTGCCGCAGGTCAGGGTCATCCTGCATCCGGGCCAGAAAGGCCTTCAGCTGATCGAGGGAGATGGCCCGGAATCAAAGCTGCCCTGGCGCAGGCTGGTCATCTCCTGGTCAACTTGGGCCAGTCGCTCCAGCACCAGACTCAGATCCAATGCGGTGAGTTCGCCGTCAGAGCCCCACTTGAGGCAGGTGCTGCCCAGACAGCTGCTGGAGCCGCTGAGGGGATGGGAGTCCGTCATGGCAGACCTCCGGGTTGTCGCTGGATTCAGTTTCCTTCCACAGGACGATTGGCGATGCCCCCAAACAGGGGCAATCGCCGGCCCGGCTGGCTCAGAACCAAGCGAGCTGAGCCTCTTCCTGGCTGTTCACCCGTGCCTCTGGTGTGCTGCGCTGAAACTCCATGCGAATCGAGCGCTCCTGCTCGCCATCGGCGGCGACAGCGCGGATTGGATACACCTGCTCACCATCCCTGAACGGCACCTGCACCCGGAAGGTGCCATCACTGCTCAGCGGCACCGGCGCATCACCGATGAACAGATTGGCGCTGGGATCGGTGGCGCCGTAGACAATCAACTCCGCATCGGCGACCAGCCAGAAGGAGCGCTGACGCTGCACACCACTGCCGGATTCGTTACGGCCGCTGGCCCACAGGCCCACACCGGAGGCATGCAGCAGGCCGGTGTAATCCCCCGTGAAATCGTGCTCATGCAGCATCTCCGAGCCGACTCGGCGGCTCCTGGCGCTTGCGGATGTTGCCAGTTGATAGAGGCGCTCATGCTCCACACCGGCGCCGCCGCCACCCAACGGTTGGCTGACCGGTCCGATTGGACCGTCCAACGAGAAGGGCACAAAGACATCCGCCACCACTGGGCTGGGCCCCTCGGCCGGCACCCGCGCCACCGATGACACCGCCAGCTTCAGCCAGCCAGCGGCGCCGAGTCGGTAGCCGAGCTCCACGCGGTAATCGCGATCGCTCAGTGGTACCGGCAGATACCACTCCGTGGCGTTCGCCGGAACCACTAGCTCCTGCAGAGCATGGGGATGGGAGGCCCCGTGCTGCAGACCCGTGACATCGGCCACCCGCAGGCAGAGCTGCTGGCCGCCAGCGGCGACGGCACGGGCTTGATCAGCGGCGCTGATGCTCCAGAACACGTAGGCCCACTGGGGATCGCGAGGCAGGAACGTCACCTGGGTAGTGATCGGCGCCTGCGGCGTTGCGGTGGCAGCTGGGCTGCTGGGAGCAGCAGGATGGGCTTCTACCTGGGCCAGCACCTCTAGTAGCTCTGTCTTGGCCAGGTTGGTGTAGCTGCGCACGCCGAGGCGCTTGGCCAGCTCGCGCAGCTGGGCCAGGGTTTGATCCAGAAAGGATGGACTGGTGCGCGGAGCGGAGGCCATAGATCGCAATCCTTCACATTCCGAAATAATCGCAGCAGTCGCCCGGCTGGCGGCAACTCTGTCAGCAGACGGAGATCACATCAGCTGCCCCTGGAAAGCGGCAGCTGCCTGCTCCGCCAATGGGTCTTGAGCTGTTGAGGTCGCCATCCATCACTTCTGTTTGCGACTGGAAGGCCTCGCTTGGCGTCTTGCTGGATCAGCGGACACAAACACAACAGCAGGCCAGATCTGTGAACGCTTGTAAGGCTCCACTCCGACACGGGCCCGGACTCAATTTGGATGGTTGAGCACCACTCCAGGAGTTGGGATGGCCGCTTCTAGCTTGAGCGTTGGGGAACTGGAAGCCCAGTACCCCCTCTATTGCAAGGCGATGCGCATCCTGGTGCGCGATGGCGTCACGATCAACAAGGCCCGCCGCACCGTCTGCTGGCAAAAACTTGAGATCCTGCATCATTGCTTACCTCGCCAGTACCGCGAGCCGGAGCAGCTCTATCTGCACCTCCAGCGCGATCAGCTCACAGCCACTGGCAATCGCTGAAACTGATAGCCGAGGCCGTGGGCGGTGAGGATCAATTCTGGATTCTTGGGATCCAGCTCCAGCTTGAGGCGCAGCCGGGCCACGTGCACATCCACGACCCGGGTGTCGGCATGGCGATCCGGCGTGTAGCCCCAGATGGATTCGAGGATTTTCATCCGCGGTATTGGTTGCCCGGCCTCGCCGACCAGCAGCTCCAGCAGGCTGAACTCCATCGCGGTGAGCTTGATCCGCTCGGCACCGCGAAACACCTGACGTTTGCCCAGGTAGATGGTCAGGCCGCTGATCTCCATCGCCAGGCTGGCGGCGGCCAATCCCCCGGCTGAACCGCTTGGGGGACTTTGCTGGGCTCGGCGCAGCAGACAACGAATCCGCGCCTCCAATTCGCTGAGCGAAAACGGCTTGATCAGGTAATCATCGGCGCCTAAGTCCAACCCCAGGATGCGGTCTGCCACGCGGTCGCAGGCCGTGAGCATCAGCACCGGCACATCGCTCATCGCCCGCAAGGCTTCCAGCACCCCATAGCCATCCAGCCGCGGCAACATCAGATCGAGGATCACCAGATCTGCCGGTTCCTTCCGGAAGCAGGCGACGGCCTCCTCGCCATCGCCAGCCACAACCACGTTGTAACCGTGCAGCCGCAGGCGGGTCTCGATCAGATTGCGGATCGGCGGCTCATCATCGACCACCAGAATCCGCTCACTGCCCTGCCGAGCCGCTGCTGCGCTATGGGCCATCAGGACCTGTGGAAAGACCTGCAGGCGTCGACGATCCTGCTGGCCAGGGGCGTGTGATTGTTGCAGGCGGGAGGACGATCAGCTCAACACGTCCAGCTTGAGCTTCTGGATCCTGGCGAGCAGCGCCGCACGCTGCTGCTGCTGCATGGCGTTGCGGGAGAGGAACCGAATCGCCGTAACCAGGCCCACCAGCTGCAGCAGCCGACCCAGCATCGGCAGCTCATCGATGCTGCCCAGCACTGCAGCGGTGATCTTGAGGCCGACACCGGCTACCACCGCCAGGCCGAGGATGCCCAACGACGGCAGCAGCTGCTCAAGCGACTGGGGCTTGAGCGCGGTGAACGTATCCAGCGTGGGCCGCATGGAATCCAGGCTGCCTGGGGAAAACCAGGACGGCAGTCGGCCTTCTGACGCTGACGGCTCGATTTGCAGAACCAGCGGTTCCTGGGCAATGGACGTGGCGTTGACGGGATCGACAACGTCCAAGTTGGCCTCCAGAAAAGCGGTGCCCATCGCCAGTTATCTCAAAAGCCGCAAACTTTTAGGGCGGCCGCGACCCCGCAGCTCAACCGTGTGAGGGAATCCCGACGCATCCAGCACCGGTTGATCCGCAGCAAGCTCGCTGCGTGCCGATCCCTGTGGAAAGCCTGTGGAAAAGATTGTGGAATCCGCTGCTCAGGTCTGGGTCCGCTGACCACTTCCCTGCCGGATCGGCCCATCGCGATCTGAGCGGTAGGTCAGATCTGTACCGGGCGAAAGCTTCAACAGGAGATCTAGCACCTGCTCCAGCACGGCATGGCTGAGCGGGGCGCCTGATCCCATTCCCTCACGGCTGTTGACCAGCACGCCCAGCTGATCCGGGCCACGCAGCTCCATCAAAACCTGCACCGGCAGGGCACTAGCCCCCGCGCTCAGGCTGAGGCAGGCATTGCGTGGATCCAGCCAGGTGAGCTCTGCGGCCAGGCTGACCGCCAGCTGATTGAGGGTCTGACGACACTCCTCAGCACTTGGTTTGACCTTGAGCAGGGCTTCCAGGCGGGCCAATCAGCTTGCAGAGAGGAGCAATGATTCTGCTTGGCCAGGGCTGCCCACCCACAGCTCTAGATCCCAAGGCAACGTCGTGTTGCGCAACCCATGTCCACCGCTGATAGCTCTGCAAAGTGGACGTTCTTGTCGTTCACACTGTTGGTCGCTTCCAGCTTGATTCCACGTCTGCGACCGACCAAGGCCCCAGGTCAGCGGCGCTACCGCCTGATTGACGCTTGCTGTGAACCCCACCGTCAGCTCGATGGGCTTTACCCCACCCTGGATGACGCGCTCAGTGAGGCGATTGCCTGGATCGAGCACGATGAGGTGGAGACCCAGCGCAGCTTGATCGGCGTGGAGGTGAGTACCGGCAGCGGCATCTGGCGCACCTGCCGCCTGCCGGGTCAATTGCTCTGTCCGCTGCTCTGTCCGCTGCCTGCCTGATCATCTGAACGGTCAGCGATCCCTCGCCAGCTCCAGCCAGCCTTGGGCGATCAACAGAAAACCCCTGGTGGGGGAACCAGGGGTCTCCGGAGCAGCCGGGCAAGGGAGGGCAGGCGCTCAGAGCGACATCCTCAACAAGGACGCTGCTGCATCACTCTCAGGATTTTCAGTTGCTGGTCCCAGCCAAGAACTGCTCCGGCAAAGATTCGTCATCGAGCCGCGACTCGGCTTGCACCGCCTCGGCAATAGCCCCTGACCTCCCCGGGGCGCTGCCCCCTATGCCATGGGCCTCACCTTGATCGAGGCAGCCAAATACGAGAACAGGCTTGAGCATCTAGCTGTGCTCAAGACGTTTTCAGAGGGCGAACTGCTCGCCCAGCTGCCGTTCATGAATATTGCCGGTAGCGGCCTGTTTTATTCCGCAGAACAAGAGCTGCCATCTGTTGGCTTTCGCGCTGTCAACGAGGGCTACACCCAGAGCTATGGCGTGGTTGACCAGCGCGCAGAAGCGGTGCACCTATTTGGCGGTGACGTGGACGTCGATCGCTCGATCGTTGATCTGATGGGCCCTGAGGCCCGCGCCAGTCAGATCGAAATGAAGGTGCGCTCCATGCGGCTGACCTTGGAAGCAACAGTGATCAATGGCGACAGCAGCGCCAACCCCAGGGCATTTGACGGCCTCAGTAAGCGCCTGCAGCCAGGCGATGCGATGGCTATCGACAACGCAGGCAGTGGGAGTGGCAGCACTGCTCCTGGTGCACCGCTTGATTTCGATCGCCTCGATGAGTTGATCGATTCGGTGAATGCCTATGGCGGCAGCAAGGTGCTGGTGATGAGCAAGGCGATGCGCCGTCAGCTCAATGCCCTGGCCCGCGCCTCGATTGGTGGTGGGGTGTATCAGACCAGTACCAACTCCTTTGGGATGACGGTGCACCGCTACCAGGACTGCGAGCTCGTAACGGTTGACCGCGATGCCCAGGGCATTGAAGTGATGGGTTACGACGAGGCGGGCGGCACCAGCTCGATTTACTGCTGCACCTTTGGTGATCAAGGCGTCACCGGTTTGCAGGGCCCCTTCCAGGGTCGCTATGGCATTTCGGTGCGGGATCTGGGCGAGGTACCTGATGCCCCGGTGTTTCGCACCCGCGTCGATTGGTACGTGGGCTTTGCCGTACTGCAAAGCCGCGCTGCTGGCCGCCTCTTCAACATCACCCCTGCTAACTGAGCCATGAACGGCAATCCCTTGCTTGATGCGGAGACCACCTTGGTGGGCTGGACCAACCGCAGCGCCATACGCAACTTGGAGCGCACCTTCCTCTCTGGAGAAGAGGTGCTGCTTACAACCAAGCTCGATGCGGCGTCACGCTTTTCGGTGGTGGCAAATAATCCTGGCTCTGCTGCTGCAGTTGAGATTCAGGTGTCCTTTGCACCTGTGCTGCGTGATGGCACAACCGGTAGCTGGGTGGTTGCAGCAACCGTGGCGCTACCAGCAGAAGGTGGGCGGGTGGAGGCGTTCATCAGTGGACGTGACATCCAGCTCAATGCTGCTGATTTAGCGGATGTGGACCTGCCGGCAGTCTGCTTTGCCAAAGCGGAGGTGAGCCCCGAGACCCCAGAGGGGATGCACGTGGGACTTACGGCCACCATTCCTGCTTGATGGTGACTCCTGTGCGCCATGACCTAAATGATCCAGCCATTCCTGAGGGGATGGTGCGGATCAGTGCTGGAGTAGAGCACCGCTTTATATGGCCGGTGCACCTAGGCGGCTGGCAAAGCCTGGGCTGGCAGCTGCAAGAGGCTGCAGCAGAACTACCTGTCTCACCACCTCTCGGTGGGATCGATCTGATTGCTCCGCTCGCGCCAGAGCCCGAACAAGTAGCTCAGTCAGTGCCTGCTGTTGAACCAGCAGTAGTGCCAGAAGCGCAATGGGAACCAGAAGCCGAACCAGCAGCAGAGCCCGAGCCAGAAGCAGCGACTGCTCCTACGCCAGTGTCTGCTCCAATGCCAGCGCCTGACTTCCAGGCAATGACCAAGGCGCAGATCCTTGAGCACTGCTCCAGCGTTTATGGAGTCGAGCTCGATGGCAGCGCGACCAAGGCAGAGCTGGTGGAGCAGGCCACGGCACTGGCGCAGCTACCGGTTGAGTTGCTGGATGGCCCGTCACACCCTTAGGTCCCATTAGGGGCGCCATGCGAATCAGCGCCGCTTGGTGCGCGCTGGGTTTTTCATCAGACGGTCGCGCTCAGCTGCCATCACCCGTCAACTGTTGTGCAGGCTGTCTGCTTACAGTTAAGTGATGGTTCTGCTGCCTGGCTTTTGCCATGACCGCCAGCACGCAAGAGTTGATTAAACGCATCCGCGAGCACAGCCCCCAGATGCAGGAGCGTTTTGGTGTGCGCCGTCTGCGTTTATTTGGATCTTGGGCACGGGGCTCAGCTCAGCCTGAAAGCGATGTGGATGTGCTGGTGGAGTTTGAAAACCCTGCCAGCGCTAGGCATTTCTTTGGCTTGCAATTTTTTCTGGAGGACTTGCTTGGCAGCCCTGTTGACCTGGTGAGCGAAAAGGCCCTACGCCAAGAGCTGCGACCGATGGTGGAAGCCGATGCCATCACCATCTGAGCGGCGCAGCCAGCGGGACTGGCAGCTCTATCTCAATGACATGGAAGAGTTCGCTCGCCGTGCAATCAGCTATTGCGCAGAGCTCAGCCAAGACGATTTCGATGCCAATCGCCTTGTTCAAGATGCCGTATTGCGCAATATCGAATTAATAGGAGAAGCGGCGACACGTATTCCGCAGGACGTACGTGACGCCTACCCGTCAATCGCATGGAGGCAGATCGTGGCCATGCGCAATCAGCTGATCCATGGCTACCTCGGAATTGATCTGGAGATCGTCTGGGATGTTGTGCAGGTAGAGCTGCCTTCGTTGCTCGAGCAATGCGTCCAGCTGCGCGCGCATCGGCAATAGCTGTTGATCTGGGGGCGCCTCCCTCTGCTCCCTGCTATCTAATGACCATTGCCATGCGCACCAGCGTTGCGATCAGCAGTGGTGGCATCAGCGCGCAGCTGATCCGCCTGCTGCCGCCTGCTGGCTGCCCTGGTGAGGCGGTGTGGGTGCCGCCCAATGAAGTGCAGCGCTGGGAGCAGCTGGGGTTTGGTCGTGCGCCGATCCCAGCTGCGGAATTGGAGCTCAGCTGGCAGCCAGCTGGCCCGGAGTCGGGCGGGCTGATTCCGATCGAGCTGCTACTCAACCCACGCCTGATGCCACCCAATGCGGTGACGGTGGACTGGGGCGACGGCACTGCCGAGACCCGGCCCTGGCCCGTGGGCGGCGATGGCAATGGCCGGCTCCAGCACGGCTACACCAGTCGCACCGACTACACGATCACAGCAGAGCTAAGCGGCAATGGCGTAACGGCTTCTGTGCTGGTGAGCTTGGCGGGCTGCTCGATCTGGTCACCGGAACCACCAGCACCTGCACCAGGTCCTGCTCCAAATCCTGGCCCGGGCACCGTGCTGCCCTTGATTCCTGGTGCTGGCCTAAGTGGCGCTGCTTACGACGGCAGTACAACCCGGCAGTGGAGTCTGACGCCATGGAGGGGCGGCAGCAGTGCTGGTGGTGTGCCAGCCAGCGATGGATCTAGCGCCTTATTCCTTTGCGCTGATGGCAGCTGGGCCATGCCGCCGAGCGGCAGCAGTGGAACGGTTTGGTTTAACGGTGCTGGACCACCGCCGCTGACGATCAGTGGTGCTAATCCAGGTGACTACTACCTGGATAACCTCAGCGGCAACTTTTATGTGCTGGAGGGTTGATCGGCAATAGCGAGAAGGTCGCACCGCGAGGTGCGCTCCGCAAATTCGCACCACTTGGTGCGCGCGGCAACGTTGCAGCTGATTGATGCCCTGGAACCAGAGCTTGAACCTTGCTGGTCCTGCTGGACCTGCAGGTGCTGCTGGAGTAAGCGGAGAACCAGGTGCTGCTGGTTCGGCTGGAGATGTTGGTCCTGCAGGTGAAATAGGCCCTGCAGGGCCGCAGGGTCCTGCTGGCCTAGCTGGCCCGGCTGGTGAAAGTGGCCCTGCAGGTGTGGCCGGCCTAGCTGGTGATGTTGGTCCCTCTGGCATAGATGGTCCCCCTGGAGAGCCTGGCCCTGCCGGCCTTGATGGACCACCAGGTGCAGCTGGACCCCCTGGCGAACCGGGCCTTACTGGAGAAGCTGGGCCACCTGGCGCTGCCTGTAATACCGAGTTCCGCGTTGATGCAGGTGTGCCTCAGTACTACCTAGCTGCAGAAGGGCGCTGGGGAAACCTTGCTGTTTTGGCAGTGGCTTCTGCCCCCGCTATTGCAATGGCTGAGCTGGATCCAAACCTTGAGGCCCGCTCCCTTGATTCAGCCATAAGCCAAGACGACGCCACCTCTGGCGCGGGTCAATGAGCTGGCTAGAGGCGCTCAACCTTGCCGGGCCGGCTGGTGTTGCTGGAGCACAAGGAGAGGCAGGAGCAACCGGCCCTGCTGGACCACCTGGCGTGGCAGGGGCAGTTGGCGAGCCTGGTGCTGCTGGCCCCCAAGGTCCGCAAGGAGTTCAAGGGCCCCTAGGCCCTCAAGGTCCTCAGGGACCGCAAGGAGCGCCCGGCGTGCAAGGCAGCCAAGGCGCTAAAGGTCCCCAGGGACCGCAAGGCCCTGCAGGCAATCCTGGCCCAGCAGGAGCGCAAGGCGCTATCGGGCCAACTGGTGCAGCGGGACCACAAGGCCCTGCAGCTACTAGTGATTTCCAGGTGCTTGCTGGGATTCCCCATGCCTATATGGCAAATCAGGGGACCTGGGTGCCGCTTGGCATTGAGCCGCTTGCTCCTGTTATTCCAGAGGTGGGCGCATCGATTGGCGGCGGTTACTTTGCTGGGTTGATTAGCCATACGGCAGATGGCAACCCCACCCATTACCTAATCGTCGCGCCGCGTGATGCGGGTGCTACCGGCGGCTCTAATACAGGCACGCCCGAGGTGTACCCCCAGGCTTATAACCCGACCTATAGGGACTATGGGCCAAGCGGTGGTTGCGGAAGCAGGCATGACGGCTGGGCGAACACCGAGTGGATGATCCAAAATGGTGTTCACCCTGCTGCCCAGTGGTGTGCGGCATTAAATATCAACGGCTACGACGACTGGTACATGCCAGCGCACTACGAGCTGGAGATTGCCTATTTCCATCTCAAGCCAACAGCTACGGCGAACGTAGCTGATCCAGCCTATGGAGATGGGATCAACCCATACGCAGTACCAAGGCGTGACTACCTGTTTCCCCCTGATGTGCCAGCTCAGTGCTTGAACCCAGCATTTCAGTGGGGTGGGGCGGAAGCATTTATACCAATTATTCACTGGACATCATCAGAGAGGGATACTCGTGATTGCTATGTGTTGAGTATGGATAGCGGTTTGTTTTCTTGGATGCCCAAGGTGTTTATTTCACCCGTGCGCGCCATGCGCAAGATTCCCTACGGGTCGCTCTAGTCCAGTCGGCTTGCTGACCGCGGCTCCGGCTAGCGGCTAGCGGCGCGATACGGCAATAGCTGCTGTTGACACACCGGGCTGCTGGCCCGCTTGACCATGGCTTGGGTAGCAGGCGGCTCTCTTAAAGGTCCGCAGGGTGAGCAAGGCATTCAGGGCGCCCAAGGGGTGCAGGGCCTTGCTGGCGCTGATGGCGCCCAAGGCGTCCAGGGACCACAAGGAGAAGCTGGCATCCAGGGTCCAATTGGCCCTGATGGTGTTCAAGGCCAGCAGGGCATCCAGGGTGCTGCGGGTTTGGGCATCACCTTTAAGGGCCAGGTGGCAACAGAAACGGAGCTGCCAGCTGATGCAGCCCAGGGCGATGCCTACATCGTGCAGGCCGATGACTCCTTTCAGGTGTGGGATGCGGCCAGCAGCAGCTGGGTGACTGGCGGCTCGATCCAGGGACCACAGGGAATTGAGGGCCCTGCTGGCGTTGCTGGCGTTCAAGGAGAAATAGGCCCTGCTGGCGCTCAAGGCGTAGAAGGACCAGCTGGCGTCCAGGGCATGCGCGGTACGGGCTGGTTCAACGGCAGTGGCGCTCCTGCGGAAGATATCCCTGGCTCTATTCCAGGTGATATGTACCTGGATAAGGACAGCGGCAATGTGTACACGCTGAGCTGAATGGCGAGCTGGTCTTTGGCGGGCAACCTGCAGGGGCCATTTCTATTGGCCGTATATCCCACCGAATCAGGGAAATCCCCCGTTCATCCCGTCTGTATCCGTTGACACGGTCAAGTGCGCTTTTGGTAGCGATTGCTACTAGGCGTCGGTCCGTTGGTCTTCATGGTGGCGCCTGCTTTTGGCTCAGCTGTGCCGCTGCTGTTTGCAACCGATCTGGCCCTTCGCAGTGCCAACAATGGTTTTGTGTTGGTGAGTGCTGCCCTGGTGCTGATGATGACGCCAGCTCTGGCCCTCTTTTATGCGGGCTTTGTGCGCAGCCGCAACGTGCTGAACACCATGGTGATGAGCTTCACCGCCATGGCCCTAGTGAGTGTGCTCTGGGTGTTGTTCGGCTACAGCCTGGCCTTCTCTCCCGGCAGTGGTCCCCTGGCTCCCTTCATCGGCGGGTTGCAGTGGGCAGGACTCAGCAATTGGTCGGCTCCCTATGGGGATGGGCAACTCAGTCATGGTGCCGTTGCCCTGTTCCAGGTCACCTTTGCGATCATCACGCCGGCGCTGATTTCCGGTGCGGTGGTGGAGCGGATGAATTTCCGCGCCTGGATGGTGTTTCTGCTGCTCTGGAGCACCTTCATCTATCTACCCCTGGCCCATATGGTTTGGGGCCCAGGTGGGTTTCTGGGCAGCTCCGGCCTTGGTGCGATCGACTTCGCCGGTGGCCTGGTGGTGGAACTGGCCTCCGGCGTGGCCGCCGCTGTTGCTGCTTTGGTGGTGGGCCGGCGTCGCAGTGGGGGCGTTGGCTATGCCGCCCCACCCCACAACGTGCCCTTCATCCTGTTTGGGGCGGGCCTGCTCTGGTTCGGCTGGTTTGGCTTCAATGGTGGTAGCGGCCTGGTGGCCGGCAATTTGGCCTCGCTGGCCTGCCTCACCACCAATACCGCTGCCGCTTCAGCTGCCCTGGGCTGGATGCTGCTGGAAACATGGCAGCGCGGCAAGCCCACTGCCGTGGGCGTGGCTACCGGCGCCGTGGCCGGCCTGGTGGCGATCACCCCAGCGGCCGGCTATGTGAGCCCTCTGGCGGCCGTGTTGATCGGCTTTGCGGCAGCACTGGTTTGCAGCTACGCCATGCAACTCAAGAACCGCTGGCGTCTCGATGACAGCCTCGATGTGCTGCCGGTGCATGGCGTAGCCGGGTTGCTCGGCACTCTGCTAACTGGCGTGTTCACGTTGAAAAGCCTCAATCCAGCTGGCGCCGATGGACTTCTGCTGGGCCAGCCAGGTCAGCTCTGGATTCAGCTCAAGGCCGCAGGATTCACAATCCTTTTTGTTGGGGTAGGCACGTATGTGATTCTTCTACTGATTCGCCAGGTGATGCCCCTGCGGGTTAACGATATTCAGGAACAGCAGGGCCTCGATATCAATGCCCACGGCGAGGAGGCCTACAACAGTGAATACACCGGTTAATCGGGGATGAAACTGAGGGCAACACCGTTGTTGCAGTAGCGCTTGCGACTAGTCCTAGGGACGCCATCAAACACGCGGACTTGATGGCCGACGCAGAGTTTGCAGTGATATTCGGTGCGAGGCACGATCAAATCGATGACTACCTTAGTAGTGGTCGCGATGGGCAGCGGTTGCTTGACGCTGAGCTAACCGTTGCAGCTTTCGTATGTGGCCTTGGAGCTCAACTGAGCTGATCTAGAAAAGCCATCGCTGTTTATTCTTTGGCACCAATGGATTAACCGGCGGCCATCTAGACCGCCGGCTGGCCGCCATTAGACGGACCAGCGCAGGGGAGGCTCGAGCTCTTGCTGCTCTTCTTCCAGCTGGATTAGCCACCAGGCTGCTGGATAGGCGGGCTCGGGCTGTGGCTCCTGCCATTGACCGGAAACTTGTGCTTCTTCCCAAGCATCAATGAGGGACTGGATGGTGATGGAGAGCGGGAACATCGCTGTGATGCAAAGAACGCGCACCTGACACCCCGAGAAGCGGGGAAAACTGGAGAGCGGTTTTGCAGAGCCGATGGGCCCCTCCACGCAGCTGAGGTGGTGAATGGGTGGGCGGTTTTGCTCAGGGCACCTAGCGGTGCGGCAGCGGGCACGGGCTTTTGCGGAATGCCCGAGCGGGAGCGAGCGGCTGGAGCAGGCAGGCCGCTGCTCTACTTCCAGCTGGCAAGCGAGCAGAAGGGGCAATGGAACCCGACCAGGCGGGAGCGGTGGAATCCCCTGACTCGCTGTTGTCCCACCGCTAAGTGCCCGGTTTGCACGGCTAGCACGGTTTTTTCAGCGGGGACAAACGCCGCGGAACCCCAACCAGGCGGGAGCGGGTGGAGCAAGAAAGCCCGCTTCTCTGGACTGTTTCCCGCTCTCTTTTGCTCCCCTACCCGCTAGTCCTGCCACCAGCCAGCACCCCAATAAAAGGGGGCCTATGGCCCCCTGGTGGGCTTAGCAGACTGAGACGGTGACGCCGGGGAGGCCCTGGAATTTGCGGGCAAAGGCAAATGCTTTTTCAGCAGGGATTAGCCGCATCTTCTTGACGGGCTTACCGCGCCTCCCGAAGTGCTCAACGGTGCATGGCATAGCGCCGCTCTTTTTGATACCGGGCGCATAGCGATGGACGATCAGCAGGCGGATATTGCAGACGGGGCCTTGTGGCGCTGCCATGGAAATTTTGGCGAGGAACCCCCAGGTCACGCCCCACGGCGCAGCAGCAGGCAAGGGTGGCGTAGCCACTTGCGTAGCCCTTTCCGTCTGCGAGCAAGTGAGGGCAACCTGCAAGGGGTGCTCGACGAATTGCCAGCAGTGCCCCAAAGCCAACGGTGCTGGTTCTGTCCGCCTGCAGGTTGCTAAGGCCAGGATCAACCAAAGCAAACGGAGCTGAGTGCTGCCTCTACGCAGTAGGGGCGTGGTGATACCCCTTCAAGGGATGCGCTCCTGCTGTCTGGCAAGAAAAAGAACCTGGATTTCAGGCACCCGGTGTCAGCTACGCATGAGTGCCCAGCCGGGGGTGGTGGCCAAAGGCCCATGAAAGGGGAAGGGGCCAGAGCCCCCCAGAAGCCGGCCTAGCCGGCGATGCACCGCTAGGTGCGCTCAGCAGAGAGGCTGAGCTCTTGCTCAACCAAGGCTGCATCTGGAGCTTCTGGCTCTGGGCAGATCAGATCCACCGCCTGCCGGGCTGCGCTGATCACCTGCAGCAGCACCTTGGGGGATTCGCGCAGCACTGATATCCAGCTCTGGAGATAGGCGGCGTGATTAGAGAGCTCACAGCCGATCTGCAGCCGCTGCCCCAGCAGAACGCTGCCCAGCTCTGCAACAAGCTCTTCTCGGGCATAGCTGCTGGAGCCAAAGGCGCCGGATTGATCCCGCTTAAGCCGCGACTCGTGGCCGGTGGAGTGAATGGCCTCATGGCCCCAGGTGGCGTAGAGCGCTGGCGCCCCGTGGAAGCTTTCGCGCAGCGGCAGCTGGATGCGATCGGAGCTGGTGGAATAAAAGGCCCGCTCACCACCCCAGCTAGCTGGCACCGGCCAAGCAGAGAGAATTTGCTCGGCACGGACGATCGGCTCGATCGCTGGCCGGGCTTCTGGGGCTGGCATCCGTGCGGCGATCAAGCCAGCTATGGCATCGCCATCGAGATCGCCGGCATTGAATACCGGCACTGGCCGGTAACTAGCCCAGCTGTGCAGAACCTTCTCGCCATTAGACGCCTCCTTCTCGCTGGAGTGCAGCTGCGGCCGCAGGATGCGGACGGACTTTGAGCCTTTGCGGGGGAAGATCCCCAACTTCTTGGCCTCCCCAAAGCCGCACCAGAAGGGCAGCTCAGCGCCACGCATGGCCATGCCGAGCTCCAAAAGGATCGGATTGCTGCCGCGGTAGGCACGGCCTGTGAGCAGGTTGATGTGAACACCGCCGGTATGGCAATCCCACGGCTTGCGCCATGGCGTGCTGCCAGCTTCTAGGAGCTCGATGAGATCTCGAACCAGCGCTTCTTCTGGCGAGGGACCTGAGCTCTTACTGCGTGACTTTGGTGATGCGGCCATTGGACAGGGCGCAAAGGACTTGAAGTGATCGCGCCGGTGAGGGCAAGGGCGGGGTTAGCCGCTCGCGTAGCCCTTGCGCCACCTGCGCACACTGAAGTTCCCTGCGCGTACCAAACCCTTCTCCTCCAGGCTCTGTCGCACCGGCAGGTGCGTTCAGTGGCCAGCACCGATAGGTGCGCTGAGTAGATAAACACCGTTAGGTGCACTTGGCGGGGAAGGAGATAAAGCAGGCCGCCGATATGGCGGCCTGCATGAGCTCAGATAAGCGCCATCTCCCCCGGGAGCAGAACCCGGCGCTTCTGAGCTGCTGCCAATACCTCTTGGCGATAGAGCTCTTCTCCAGCGGCGCTAAGGGCTGAATCGATGGCATCGATTCGTGCCAGGCACTGAGCGATGGCCGGCAGCACCTCTTCTTCTAGGAGGGTGATTTCCTCTTCTCCATAGGGCTGCTCGCTCCAGGTGCGGCGCAGCGGCAGATCGCGGCGCAGCAACTGCTCAATGGAGCGCGAAGCGCGATCAAGCAGCAGGAAGGGATCTTCCTCAGGGCGGCAGAACTTTGACTGGGCAGCTTGTGATGCCATGGGATTCGGCGCCAGGTGTGGCGCAGCGATGGGACCGATCCCAGAGGCGTACTGACGCAGGAAGGAAGCACAATGGAGAGGACCCGGAGTAAGCCCCACGGGAAGCTGACCTAGTTAGGGCAAGTCCTCTGCGCAGGTCAGGTCAAGACAGGACAGATCTGGCTGGCTCAGCTGCCTGCCTCTGGCCAGGGAACCAGCTTCATATCCCCCACCTTGTTCCAGGTTTTGCATTTGGGATCAGCCAGCCGGTAGAGGGCGTTGCCGTCTGGTCCGCTCTTAGTCACGACCAGGACCGGTGCACCAGGCCAGCCGATCCGCCAAAGCTGCTCACCATCGGCCAACACAATCAAATCGCCAGTGGCAGGGTGCTTGAGGTCTGGGGCCATCGCTGCACCGTAGAAACCCACAGGCCATTGGCTGCCAAGCCGCAGCCCGCTCCGGCGCTAGCCGAACAAGGACAACCCCAGGTGGATTGCTCGATGGATCGTCTGCTGGGGGGCTCAGTTTTCGTGTCGCCTCTGGCTCAGTTTTCGATCTCGCCTGAAAGCCGCTAGGCGCACCTCACGGTGCGACATCGACATGGCGCTGATCTCGAGCTGCTAGGCAGCAGCGCGGACTGGCATGCATTCCCGGAGCTTGAACTGGTGCTTTTGATGGCCGCGGTTGTGCCATTGGTTGCGCGGCCCTGTTGCCTTCTGCGCTGGCGGAGCGGGCCGGCCCGATCAGGCTGGCGGGCAGCACTTTCAGCTAACGCCATGCTCCGCATCCACGGCGACACAGGCAGCCTGCTGGCGGCCCTTGCTGCCCACTGGGTCGACCAGCAACTGCAGATCCCGCCGCCGCTCAAGCCGCAGGTGCGGCCGATCCGCCGCCTGCCAGGGCCGCTGCGCTGAACGGCCCTTGCAGCAATAGATCGATAGGGCCTCAGCCCGCCCCCACCAGCTGCTGCCGCAGAGCCTCAAGCGCTTTCTTCTGGGCCCGCTGCACCGACATGGCGCTGATTTGCAGCTGCTCTGCCGCCTGCCGGAGCGAGAGGCCCTCAAGGATGGTGAGCCTTAGGGCCGTGGCTTGAGCTGCAGGCAACTGATCTACTAGCTGCTCCAGCGCCACATCATCAGCGGGGCCGGCTGCTTCTTGCTCGGGGCTGGCCAGCTGATCGAGCAGGCACGGCTCGCCAGCGGCGTGGCCATCAAGGCTGATGTGACCCAGGGGGCACTGACCCTGCTCTCGCCCAAGCGGCGCCCCCGTCTGATCTCCCTTTTTCTTTCAATCTGGGAAATGCTTCTTCGCTAACCCTGCGGTCTCTCCTGGCTCTCAGGTGCGCTCTGGCCGGGCATAAAAAAAGCCTGGCGGATATTCGCCAGGCCGATCGTTGTTTGGCAGGCTGAGATGCTCAGTTGACCGGTGTGACACTGGCAACCCGTCCGCCCTGGCGGTGAATCATCTGCTGGGTTTCCAGCATCTTGTCGAAGGTCACGAATCGCACGGTGTTGGCCCGCTTATGCAAGCGATAGTTGGTCAGTCCCGTTACTTCAACCCGATACACGCGGGCTTTCTGGCCGATG
>JAHLYR010000004.1 GCA_025128025.1 Synechococcus sp. CS-1330 | reverse complement strand
CTTCTTCGCCCGCCCCGCCGAGCAGGTCGCACCCGACCTCATCGGCTGCCTGCTGGTGAAGCGCCAACCCACTGGGGAGTTGCTGTGGGGCGTGATTGTGGAAACGGAGGCGTATTGCCAGAGCGAGCCCGCCTGCCACGGGCATCGCCGCCGCTCCCCCAGCAACGAAACCCTGTTTGGTGAGCCTGGGCGGTTTTATGTGTATGTGAGCTATGGCATTCACCACTGCGTGAATGTGGTGACGCACCGTCCCGACTGGGCCAATGGGGTGTTGCTGCGCGCCGTGGCCATTCCTGGTAAGCCGGAGCGGCTGGCGGCGGGTCCTGCCCTATTGGCACGCTGCTTTGGCATCGATCGCTCCCGCGACGCCCAGCAGGTGCATCCCGATCAGGGCCTGTGGATAGCCCCGCGGCCGCCAGAGCTGGCAGCTTTGGCCGCCGCCCACCTGGTTCAAACCAGCCGCATCGGCATCAGCCAGGGCCAAGACCTCCCCTGGCGCTGGTATTGGCGGGCGAGCCGCAGCGTCAGCAGGCGGGTCAGGGGCGATCGGCCGCCCCCTACGCCTGTCCAGTGTCGCCAGAGCAAGTCAGCCCCTAACCTGGATCTGTGAGCCGCCGCACCCCTTGAGCAGCTGGAGCCACCGCCACGTGCTGGATCTGGCGGCCTTTTCGCTGGATGATTTCACCACCGTGCTGACCCTGGCCCAGCGCTTTCGCGCCCTGCCGGTGGCCGGTGCGCGCAAGCTGCCGGCCCTGCAGGGGCGGTTGATGACCAGCCTGTTCTTTGAGCCCAGCACCCGCACCCGCAGCAGTTTTGAGCTGGCGGCCAAGCGGCTCTCTGCCGATGTGCAGAGCTTTTCGCCCTCCTCCAGCTCCTTGAGCAAGGGCGAGAGCCTTCTCGATACGGCCCGTACCTACGTGGCCATGGGCGCCAACGTGCTGGTGGTGCGCCATCGCTGCGCTGGTGTGCCCCAGAGCCTGGCGGCCGACCTCGACCGGGCCGGTGAGCGGGTCGCGGTGCTCAATGCCGGCGATGGCCTGCACAGCCACCCCAGCCAGGGATTGCTGGATTTGTTCACCCTGGCGCGCCACTTCGCCCCTGAAGCCCCCACGCCCGCGGCCCTGCGGGGCAAGCGCATCGTGATCGTGGGTGATGTGCTCCACTCCCGCGTGGCCCGCTCCAACCTCTGGGCCCTCACCGCCTGCGGCGCCGAGGTGGTGCTCTGCGGCCCGCCCACCCTGCTGCCGGATGCCTTCGCTGACTTTGTGGCCGCCCCCCCGCCAGGCCAGGCGGCGGATCCCGTGGTGGCGCGGGGTCCGGTGCGGATTGAGCGCAGCCTGGAGGCGGCCCTGGCCGGGGCTGACGCCGTGATGACCCTGCGCCTTCAGCAGGAGCGCATGCATCAGCACCTGCTCAGCAGCCTCGACACCTATCACCGGCAATTCGGCATCACCCGAGCGCGCCTAGCCCTCTGCGGCCCGTTCGCGCGACTGCTGCATCCTGGCCCGGTGAATCGGGGCGTGGAGCTGGCGGGAGATGTGCTCGATGATCCTGCCGTTTCACTGGTAGAGGAGCAGGTGCGTAATGGCATCCCAGTGCGCATGGCCCTTCTCTATCTGCTGGCCGCGGCAGAACCGTTGACCTGAAAAGCTTTGCAGCAGTTGAATTAGAGCAACTTGAAGCCGTCAAGCAGCAAGCCGTAGAGCAAGCCGATCCGAGTCATGTCGAGCAATTGCAGCACGAGTGCATCGCCACCACGACGTATCAGCGGGCCCCTGGCGCGAATGGCCAGCTCGAGGGCGGCTACGCAGATCAGGGCCCCCACCGGGTCGAGCTTGGACAGGGCGCCAGTGATCGAGCCGACGGCTCCGCCAATGCTGAAGCTGATCAGCAACACGATCAGCAACAGCGATAGCCGCCGCCAGGGATTGGCTGCCCAACTCTCTAGGGCCGCCCGAGCCTGGGCAACCCTTTCCTGGAAGCCGGTCTGTTGATATCGACTTCCGGTAGGTGAGGCCATCACGGCTGAAGGGGGATCAGCGAGGGCCAAAAGGGGAGGCAGGGATGCTGACGGCGGTGATCCCCATCACCCGGCCCGAGCCCTGCCAAAACCTGTATACACCATCTCTGGCGTGTGAGAAGCCTTTTGACGCTACCTATAGGGGATTCCAATAAAAAAGCCCGAGGCCAATGGCCCGGGCTGGGTGATGGGGACTGAGCAACCAAAGCGCCTGGCTGGCTACTGATCAACCGCCCGCAGACGTTTGCCAGAGCGTCCCAAGGGGCTTGACGTCCCCCAGGGGTTTGCCGAACTGGGTCTCAGCCGTCGCTGTCCTTCTTACGGGAGGATTTGCCCTCGAGGAGCTCAAGCAGAGCTTCCATCTGGGCCATAACCCCACGTACCTCGCCGGCTTCTGGAAGTAAGCCGTCGTCCATGACGCCCTGGTGCATTTCTCGGAGCTCCTGGCGGATGTACCGCAGGTGGCTAACCACCTGTTCGCGTTTCGACTGCGACATCGATGGGTGTTCTTACAGATGCACCCTTTTACCGCATCGCCGGCTCACTTCTGGCCAAACCTTGCCTTGGCCTGCTCATAGAAGGGGGCATCGATGGCATTAAGGCAGGCTTCCTGTGCCATGGTTTCGATGCGCCGCCGCACCGCTGGACGCACAAAAAAGGGCACTTCCTTAAGTTTGGCTTCGGCGTCTGGATGCCAATCCATAGGGCTGACCAGCAGCGCTTCTTTGAGTAGAAATGGAGAATAGGGGACTCGAACCCCTGACCTCTGCGGTGCGATCGCAGCGCTCTACCAGCTGAGCTAAATCCCCGGGTTAGGGCCCTCCTTTGTCCCTGGATGGCCATTATCCCCGACCCCATCACCCCAGCAACTTCCATGAACGCGTCGATCACCCCCGAACGGCTCGCCGCTTTCGATGAAGCTTCGATCGCCGAGCTCGCCCGTCGACTGGAGGAAGACGACTACCCCAGTGCCTTTGACGGCTTAGCCGATTGGCACCTGATGCGTGCCCTGGCGATCCACCAACCGGAGTTGGCTCGCCCCTACGTGCATCTGGTGGATCAGGAACCCTTTGATGAGGACTGATCCGGCGCACCCGCTGGCGGGTCGCCGCGTGTTGGTGGGTATCAGCGGCAGCATCGCTGCGGTCAAGCTGCCCCAGGTGGTGAGCTCCTTGGTCCAGCTAGGCGCCGAGGTGCGCTGCCTGGTTACTCCGTCGGCTGCCCAATTGGTAAGTCCGGTTGCCCTCGCCAGCCTCAGCCGCAATCCCTGCAACCTCGATGCGGATCAGTGGAGTCATCGCGCTGCCAGACCGCTGCATGTGGAGCTGGCCGAGTGGGCTGAGTTGGTGTTGGTGGCGCCCTTGAGTGCCACCAGCCTGGGTCGTTGGGTGCATGGGTTGGCTGACAGCCTGCTGGCCAGCACCCTGTTGGCTACCGAGGCGCCGGTGCTGGCTGCTGCGGCCATGAATACATCGATGTGGACCTCCCCGGGAGTGCGCCGCAACTGGGAGCTGCTCCAGGGCTTTGAGCGGGTGTTGCCCCTGGGACCTACGGCGGGATTGTTGGCCTGCGACCGGCAGGGGGACGGCCGCATGGCTGAGCCGCAACAGCTGCTCCTGGCCTTGCAGTGTCTACAGCTGTGGGGCTGGCAGCGGGACTGGGCTGGCTTGCGGCTTTTGGTCACTGCCGGGCCCACCCGCGAACCACTGGATCCGGCCCGCTTTCTCACCAACCCCAGCACCGGGCTGATGGGTGTGCTGCTAGCCCAGGCCGCCCGGCTGCGTGGGGCGGCGGTGACTTTGGTGCATGGTCCGTTGAGCGTGGATTCCCAGTTGCTGGATGGCTTGGCTTGTGTGCCCGTCCAGACGGCGGCCGATATGGAGCAGGCCTTGGTGCGTCTTCAGCCCTGTGCCGATGCCATTGCCATGGCTGCGGCTGTGGCCGACCACCGCCGCCAGCAACCGCTCCCTCACAAACTGAGCAAGGAGGAGCTAGCCGTTGAGCTCGCCTCCGGCTGGCAGTCGGTGCCCGATCTTTTGGCTGGCCTGGTGAGCCGCCGGCACCCTGGTCAGCGGATTTTGGGTTTCGCGGCCCAATCGGGCGATGTATTGGCGCAGGCCCGTGTCAAGTGGGCTCGTAAAGGCTGCGACCTGCTGTTCGCCAATCCGATCGATCAAGCCGATGCGGGCTTTGGCGTGAACAGAAACAACGGTTGGTTGCTGGGAGGGCAGGGCGGAGAGCAACGCATCAAGCCGGGCTCAAAGCTGGCGATTGCCCAGCAGTTGCTTACCGCCCTGCGGCCCTAAGCCACCAGTGTCTCTTCGGCGGGCAGGGTCTCGTCTGCAGCAGCTTCGTGCTGGAGCAGATCCATGAAGGTGCGCAGTTGCAACCTCGGGATGTAGGGCCAGCCCCCACTGCGCTCGACACTTTGCAGCAGGCTGAACAACTGGCTGCGGTCGGCTGGAAGGCTGCCCCGGAAGGGGCCGTCTTGGACGGAGCGATGCAGCTGCTCGAGCTGGCGCAGCAGGGTCAGCAGGGCTTCAGGCTGGCCTTCGAGCTCACTTGCCAACTCGTCTAGTTGCTGCAGCTGGTTGGCGAGACGGCCTTGCTGGGATGGGGTGAGGCTCATGACTGCTCTTACTTTGCGCTCGCGTCTGGCTCTCGCATACAGGTTGTTGAGAGCCGCGACATCGTACGGGGAATGGCAGATTTGCACCGGTAGGATCGGCGACAGCCCAGTTCCCATCCACCGTCTCTGCGGCGTTTCCCCATGAGTTTTCGTCCTCTGCTGGCTCTTGTGCTGGCGCTGTGCCTGACCCTGGTGACCGCGTGCAGCGGTGGTGCCAAGGCCGTGGATCGCGCCAATCTCACCTACGAAGACATCCACAACACCGGCTTGGCGAACGACTGCCCGTCGCTGCCGGATTCGGCCCGCGGCTCGATCTCCCTCGATCCCGCAGCTAAATATCAGCTCCGCGAAATCTGCATGCACCCCGCCGAGGTGTACGTGAAGGGCGAGCCAGCTAACAAGCGCCAGGAGGCACAGTTTGTTGCCGGCAAAATTCTTACCCGCTTCACCTCCAGCCTTGATCAGGTTTACGGCGATCTGGCCGTGACAGCCGATGGACTCAGCTTCAAGGAGCTTGGCGGCATCGACTTCCAGCCGATCACCGTGCTGCTCCCCGGTGGTGAGGAAGTGCCCTTCACCTTCTCCAGCAAGGAGTTGTTGGCCAAGGCTGATGGTTCAGCTCTAACCACCAGCACCGACTTTGAAGGCCCTTACCGGGCTCCCAGCTACCGGACCAGCAACTTCCTCGACCCCAAGGGTCGGGGCTTAACCACCGGCTACAGCAGCGCTGTAGGCCTGGTGCCTGCTGGAGATGAGTTCACCGGCGAAACCGTGAAGCGCTATGTGGATGGCTCCGGCACCATGAACCTCTCAATTACCAAGGTCGACGCCAGCACCGGCGAGTTTGCGGGTGTGTTTACTGCAATCCAGCCTTCCGACTCCGACATGGGCACCAAGGAGGTTGTCGATGTCAAGATCGTCGGCCAGCTCTATGGCCGCCTAGAGCAGTCTTGAGCCCTGGGCACTAGCTCGCAGGTCTTGCCTGCCTCTTCAAGGCCCCACCGGGGCCTTTTTTTATGGGAGCCAGAGCTTTTTATTTGCACTTAAGCCTTGACTCCCCCGGTCTGGGAGAATCCAGCCCTGTCTGATTGGCCTCCATGACCGCTGCTGAATCCGCTGGTTTGATCGCGCCTCACGGTGGGTCATTAGTGAATTTGGCGGTGCCAGCGGCTGAGCGCGAGTCGCTGCTAGCCGGGGTGAGCCGCAGGATCGAGTGCAGCGATCGCAATGCCTGCGACGTTGAGTTGCTGGTGGTCGGCGGGTTCTCGCCCCTGCGTGGCTTCATGCATCAGCAGGACTACGAAGCAGTGGTGGCGGGCCACCGCACCACCAGCGGCCTGTTGTTTGGCCTGCCGATCGTCTTTGACACTGATGACGCTTCGATTGCTGTGGGCGACCAGGTGCTGCTCACCTATCGCGGTCAGGAGCTGGCAGTGTTGACGGTGGAGAGTCGCTGGGAGCCTGATAAGGCGCGTGAGGCTCAGGGCTGCTACGGCACCACCTCTATTGAGCATCCGGCGGTGAAGATGATCGCCACCGAGCGGGGTCGCATCTACCTCGGCGGCAGCATTCAGGGCCTGGAGCTGCCCAGCCGGGTTTTCCCTTGCAAAACGCCCGCTGAAGTGCGCGCCACCCTCCCCTCTGGCCAGAGCGTCGTGGCTTTCCAGTGCCGCAACCCTATTCACCGCGCCCACTACGAGCTGTTTACCAGGGCGTTGGACGCGGCCAACGTCAGTGAGCAGGGTGTGGTGCTGGTGCACCCCACCTGCGGTCCCACCCAGGACGACGACATTGCCGGCGAGGTGCGCTTCCAGACCTACGAGCGGCTGGCGGCTGAGGTGAATAACGCCCGAATTCGCTGGGCCTACTTGCCCTACTCGATGCACATGGCCGGCCCGCGGGAGGCTCTGCAGCACATGATCATCCGCAAGAACTACGGCTGCACCCACTTCATCATTGGCCGCGACATGGCCGGCTGCAAAAGCTCCCTCAGCGGTGAAGACTTCTACGGCCCCTACCAAGCCCAGGATTTTGCCCGCGACAACGCTGCAGAGCTTGGGATGGAGACCGTGCCCTCGCTCAACCTCGTTTACACGGAGGAGGAGGGCTACGTGACCGCTGAACATGCCGAGGCCAGAGGCCTGCACATCCGCAAGCTCAGCGGCACCCAATTCCGTCAGATGCTGCGTGGTGGCGAAGAAATCCCAGAGTGGTTCGCCTTCCGTAGTGTGGTTGAAGTGCTGCGGGCCGCAGCCGGTTAACATTCCGTAACTGACTTCTCAGCTGAGGCAAGGTTCTTGAAGAAGCGCTGGCGCAATGCGGGGCTCTATGTCCTTTTGGTGATCGTAATGATCGCCCTGGGTACGGCCTTCCTCGATAGGCCCGACCCGGCCAATGCGCCGCGCACCCTCCGCTATAGCGACTTCGTAGAGGCCGTTCAGGACAACGAAGTCTCACGGGTGCTGATTTCTCCAGACCGGGGCACGGCCCAGGTGGTCGAAAACGACGGACGCCGTGCGGTCGTCAACCTTGCCCCCGACAAGGACCTGCTCAAGCTGCTCACCGACCACAACGTCGATATCGCCGTCCAGCCCAGCCGCGAGCCTGCGGCGTGGCAGCAGGCTGTAGGAAGTCTGATTTTCCCGCTACTACTGCTTGGAGGTCTGTTTTTCCTGTTGCGGCGCGCCCAGGGTGGTGGCGGCAATCAGGCAATGAATTTCGGTAAGAGCAAGGCGCGGCTTCAAATGGAGCCCCAAACCCAGGTGACTTTCGGCGATGTGGCCGGTATTGAGGGAGCCAAGCTCGAGCTCACTGAAGTCGTTGACTTCCTCAAGAACCCTGATCGCTTCACCGCTGTTGGCGCCAAAATTCCCAAAGGGGTGTTGCTGGTAGGCCCGCCAGGAACTGGTAAAACCCTGCTCGCCAAGGCTGTGGCAGGTGAAGCCGGCGTGCCCTTCTTCTCGATTTCCGGTTCGGAATTCGTCGAGATGTTTGTTGGTGTTGGAGCCAGCCGGGTGCGTGATCTTTTTGAGCAAGCCAAAAAGAGTGCTCCTTGCATCGTTTTTATTGATGAAATCGACGCGGTAGGCCGCCAGCGCGGTGCTGGTCTCGGCGGTGGTAACGATGAGCGCGAGCAGACCCTCAACCAGCTGCTCACTGAGATGGACGGCTTTGAGGGCAATGCCGGCGTCATTATTGTGGCTGCAACCAATCGGCCAGATGTGCTGGACGCAGCCTTAATGCGCCCGGGCCGTTTTGATCGCCAGGTGGTTGTAGATCGTCCCGACTACGCCGGCCGCTTGCAAATCCTTGGCGTCCACGCCCGAGGCAAGACCTTGGCCAAGGATGTCGACCTCGACAAGATTGCTCGCCGCACCCCTGGCTACACCGGCGCTGATCTGGCCAACCTCCTCAATGAGGCGGCGATTCTCGCTGCTCGCCGTCAACTTACCGAAGTAGCGATGGACGAGGTCAATGACGCCATCGAGCGCGTCATGGCTGGACCTGAGAAGAAGGATCGGGTGATGAGTGAGAAGCGCAAGCGGCTTGTTGCTTATCACGAAGCTGGCCACGCCTTGGTCGGTGCCCTGATGCCCGATTACGACCCGGTCCAGAAGATTTCGATCATTCCTCGGGGTAATGCAGGCGGCCTCACCTTCTTCACCCCCTCTGAGGAGCGGATGGAATCTGGTCTCTATTCTCGCGCCTATCTGCAGAACCAGATGGCAGTTGCCCTAGGTGGTCGGGTTGCCGAAGAGATCGTCTACGGCGAAGACGAAGTCACCACCGGTGCCTCAAACGACCTCCAGCAGGTAGCCCGCGTTGCCCGTCAGATGGTTACACGATTCGGCATGAGCGATCGCCTTGGCCCAGTGGCCTTGGGTCGCAGCCAGGGAGGCATGTTCCTTGGTCGTGATATCGCTGCAGAGCGTGATTTCTCTGAAGACACCGCTGCCGCAATCGACGAGGAAGTGAGCGACCTGGTGGCGGTGGCCTACAAGCGCGCCACTTGCGTTCTCGTCGACAATCGTTCGGTGCTTGATGAGCTCGCCGAAATGCTGGTAGAGAAGGAAACAGTCGACGCCGATGACCTGCAGGAGCTGCTGATCCGCAGTGATGTGAAGGTGGCGGAATACGTCTGAATCGCCAACGCTGCTAGACGCTTTGCACCACCAGCCGCTGCTGGTGGTGCTTCGTGCTTATGACCTGCTTGAGCTGCTGCCCTGTTTAGAGCGTTTGCAGGGGCTGGGTGTTCAGCATGTAGAGCTTGCTTGGAGCACCCATCCCCGGTGGGTTGCCCAGGCGATTGAGCTACGTCAGCGCTTCGCCCAGTTGCGCTTGGGTGCGGCTTCGGTAGTCGACTTGGCTGGCCTTGAAGCTGCTGCTGCCGCTGGCCTGGGCTATGCGGTTTCACCGGTGCTGGATCGTGGCTTGATTGAGGCTGCAATGGCTTTGCGTTTGCAGTTTGTGCCAGGCGTGATGTCTCCATCTGAGGTGCATCTAGCGCGTTTGTGGGGATGTTCCATCGTCAAGCTCTTCCCCGCCGCTGCGCTGGGCAGCTCCTATTGGCAACGACTCGCAGCTCCTCTGGCGGGAGCTGATGGCTTGCCCTACTGCATTGCGGCTGGTGGACTTGGCCCTGCTGATGTGGAGCCCTGGCTGGCTGCCGGAGTTGATGCGGTCGCCTTGGGTGGTTCACTGGTCAACCCCGCCGATTGGGAGGCGTTGGCCAGGCTTGTTGAGCGCCTGAGGCCCTAGTTACCACAGGCCGCACTGGCCCTTTTGGCGTAGCAAGTGATCGGCGAGCACTAAGGCCACCATCGCTTCCACCATCGGCACGGCCCGCGGCAGCACACAAGGGTCGTGCCGGCCTTTGGCCTCCAGGGTTGTGGCTTCGCCGCGATCATTGATCGTCTGCTGGGCCTTGCGGATCGTGGCGGTGGGCTTGAAGGCCACCCGAATCACGATTTGCTCGCCGTTGCTGATGCCCCCCTGGATGCCACCGGAATTGTTGGTGGCTGTGTGCAGGGAGCCATCGCCTGTGGGCAGGAAGGCATCGTTGTGCTCGCTGCCCTTGAGCAAGGTGCCTGCGAAGCCCGAGCCGATTTCAAAGCCCTTGGTGGCCGGCAGCGACATCACCGCCTTGGCCAGGTCCGCTTCGAGTTTGTCAAATACGGGCATGCCAAGGCCCATTGGCGCCTGGCGCACTAGGCATGTGATTACGCCGCCGCAGGAATCGCCCTCCCGGCCGATTGCCTCGATGCGCTCGATCATCTGGGCGGCCATGGCTTGGTCTGGGCAGCGCACGATATTTGCTTCCACGGCCGCCAGGGTCACCTGTTCTGGGTCGATCGAAGCCTCAAGGTTGTGGATGCGCTCCACCCAGGCGATCACTTCGGTGCCGTGGGCCTTGGCCAGGAGCTGTTTGGCGATAGCCCCGGCAGCTACTCGGCCGATGGTTTCACGGGCTGAAGCCCGGCCCCCGCCGCTGCGGGCTTGTATGCCGTACTTCGCTTGGTAGGTGGCATCGGCGTGGGAGGGACGGAAGGCCACTTCCATTTCCCTGTAGTCCTGCGGGCGTTGATCTTTGTTGCGCACCACCATCGCGATCGGTGTGCCGAGGGTCACGCCATCGAGCAGGCCACTGAGAATTTCGACCTGGTCATCCTCCTTGCGGGGGGTGGTGATCTTGCTCTGGCCTGGCTTGCGGCGGTCGAGTTCGGCCTGGATCGCTTCAAGATCCAGCTCCAGTCTGGGCGGGCAGCCGTCGATGATTACGCCAACCCCGCCGCCATGGGATTCGCCGAAGGTGCTGATCCGAAAGAGATCTCCGAAGCTGCTGCCCATTGACCATCTGCGTTGGGGCGAGCCTACAAACTGGGCTTCACCTTTGGCATAGCCCAATCTTGAAGAGGCAGGAGCGTGCCGCCCTGATCATGGAGCGGCTGCAGCAGCACTACCCCGAAACCCCTGTACCTCTCGACCACAGCGATCCCTTCACGCTGCTGGTGGCGGTGCTACTGAGCGCCCAATGCACAGATAAGAAGGTCAACGAGGTCACCCCGGCCCTGTTTGCATCTGGCCAGGACCCTGCCGCGATGGCAGCCCTGAGTGAGGAGACGGTCCTGGGTCATATCCGCCAGCTTGGCCTGGCTCGCACCAAGGCTCGCAATGTCAAGCGCCTTGCCGAGCTTTTGCTTGAGCGCCATGGCGGCATGGTGCCCAGCAGTTTTGAACAGCTTGAGGACCTGCCTGGGGTTGGTCATAAAACCGCAAGCGTGGTGATGGCCCAGGCCTTCGGTGTGCCCGCCTTCCCCGTAGACACCCACATCCACCGATTGGCGCAGCGTTGGGGGCTCAGCAGTGGCAAGAGCGTTGTGCAAACGGAGCATGATCTCAAGATCTTGTTTCCCAAGGAAGCCTGGAATCGCTTGCATCTGCAGATCATTTTTTATGGGCGCGAATTCTGCACTGCCCGGGGTTGTGATGGCACCATCTGCCCCCTGTGCCGGGAGCTCTATCCCCGCCGGCGCAGTGCTGTGATCTGGCGTAAGCCCTGATTTACAGCTTGTGCAACAACCCCCCAGCCAATAAAAAAGCCCCCTTATTACAGGGAGCTTTTGGGATTCCGTTATTACCCAGCCGTAGCTGGGTTGTTGACTATCAACCGATTGCAGGTGCGGTCAGTGCCACGGGGGTGGCAGTAGCAGCAGCCAGGTCAAGCGGGAAGTTGTGAGCATTGCGCTCGTGCATCACTTCCATACCCAGACCAGCGCGGTTCAGCACGTCTGCCCAGGTGTTCACCACACGGCCTTGGCCGTCGAGGATCGACTGGTTGAAGTTGAAACCGTTCAGG
>JAHLYR010000003.1 GCA_025128025.1 Synechococcus sp. CS-1330 | reverse complement strand
GGTGCTGACGGCGGCGGTGAGGAAGTTGCAGCCCTCTAGGTAGGAGCTGGCAATTCCGTGGGTGTACCAGGAAGTGACAAAGGTGGTGCCGGTGAGCCAGCCACCCAGGGCCAAATAGGCCGTGGGGAACAGGAGCAGACCGGACCACCCCACAAATACGAAGCGGTCGCGC
This sequence comes from Synechococcus sp. CS-1330, assembly GCA_025128025.1. Lineage (GTDB taxonomy): Bacteria > Cyanobacteriota > Cyanobacteriia > PCC-6307 > Cyanobiaceae > Cyanobium_A. The sequence continues at coordinate 59,363 of JAHLYR010000003.1, read as the reverse complement.
TTGAGCCAGTCATCGAGGACGTCGAACCATCCCCGTGCTGCTGGCGCGCGCCCTACAGCGATCGTCATGATGATGAAACGGTGCGGGAAACCCGCGGAGGCTGTGGGATTACCGGGCGATCGTAACAACGCTGAAGCGGATCGCGAGACCGGTTGAAACGGGCTGACATGGCTTCCTTTCGCTGGGCTTTCGTAGCGGTTTTCTGACCGTCTTTTGCTTCACTTCTGAGCGCTTGGTCTCGATCCGCCCAGCTCCCCCGCCGACCGGTCAGGATGGCTCCATTCCTTGCTCCAGGTCATGGCCTCCCCCCAGGCTCCTGCCCCCTTGCTTGAGCTGCCGGTGCTGGGCTCAAGGCGCCTTTCCAATGTGTTGGTTGCCCTGGTGGTGACCACGGGCGGGATCGGTTTCCTGCTCACCAGTGTCTCCAGCTATCTCGGCACCGACCTGCTGCCGATCGGCCACCCCGCCGAGCTGGCTTGGCTGCCCCAGGGTTTGGTGATGGGGCTCTACGGGCTGGCCGCCATGGCGCTGTGTGCCTACCTCTGGGTTGTGATCGGCATAGACGTTGGCGCCGGTAGCAACCGCTTTGATCGGGATGCTGGTGTGGCCACTATTAGTCGCCGCGGCTTTCGCCAGGCGATCACGGTGGATATCCCTTTACGGGAGATTCAGGCTGTGAAGGTGGAGGTGCGTGATGGCCTTAATCCCCGGCGTCGCCTAGCCCTCAAGGTGCAGGGCAGGCGGGATATGCCCTTGACCAGGGTTGGCGAGCCCATGCCCCTAGCCGATCTGGAGTTGTCAGGCGCCCAGCTTGCCCGCTTTTTGGGCGTGCCCCTGGAGGGGGTTTGATGACTACCAATTTGAGTACTGGCAATTTGAGTACTGGCAATGTGATGACTGGCAACTGGTGGAGTCGCTTGCTGCTGGGCGGTTTGTTGCTGCTAGCGCCCCTATCCCTGGTCGCCTGTGCGGCTGATGGTGGCAGCAGCCCTGTGGGTTGCAGCACCGCCAGCACCCCCTGCCTCAGCGGTACGGCCACCGTCGCCTTGCAGACCAGCAAGGGTGAGGTGCAGCTGCAGCTAGATGGCGCTGCTGCGCCACTGACGGCGGGCAATTTCGTTGATCTCGTTAAGCGTGGCGTCTACAACGGCACCGCATTTCATCGAGTTGTGCGCGAGCCGGTGCCTTTTGTGGTGCAGGGCGGCGACCCCACCAGCGCTGATCCAAAGGTGCCAGCCAGCCAGCACGGCCTGGGCAGTTTTGTGGATCCAGCCACGGGGATACCTCGTCTGATTCCTCTGGAGATCAAGCGCAGCGGCGAAGCAGAGCCTCGCTACGGCGAGCCTGTGACTGCCCCAGGAGCTACCCGCCAACTGGCTTTGGCCCATCAACGCGGAGCTGTTGCCATGGCCCGTTCCGCCGATCCCAACTCCGCCAGCGCCCAGTTCTACATAGCCCTGCAGGCCCTGCCAGAACTGGATGGCCGCTACGCCGTCTTCGGCAGGGTGAGTAAGGGCATGGAGGTGGTCGACCAGATCCGCCAGGGCGACAAGATCGTTACGGCCACGCTGGTGTCGGGCGGAACTTTGGTGCAAGGCAAGCCTTAAGCGGGTACCCGCTTGCTGGATGCGGTGACCTTCAGGAAAGCCGTGTTGACGCCCGAAGCCCGCTCCAAGGCCACCTTGCCGGTGCGGGCGATTTCAAGGATGCCGTAGCCCTCCATTACTTGTTCGAGGGCGACGAGCTTGCCCGGATCGCCCACCACCTCAAGGGTCAGGGCGTCATCGGCCACATCGACCACATTGGCGCGGAACACCTGCACCAGATCCAAGATGGCGCTGCGGGTTTCGGCGGGAGCCGATACCTTCAACAGCATCAGTTCCCGCTCCACGGCAGGTATGTGGGATAGATCAATCACCCCCAGCACGTTGACAAGCTTGTCGAGCTGCTTTGTCATCTGCTCGAGGGTGTGATCGTCGCCTGCGACCACCATGGTGAGCCTGGAAATGCCAGCCTTTTCAGCGGGACCCACCGCCAGGCTTTCAATGTTGAAGCCGCGGCGGGCGAATAGGCCGGAGATGCGGCTGAGGGCACCGGATTCGTCTTCCACCAACACCGAAAGGGTGTGTTTCATCTCCTGAGGGACCCGCGGCGGTGGCTACATGCCAAGTTACCGCCCAGGCCCAGCAAGGGTCTCGGCGGCTGGCAATTGACCAAGCCATTGAAGTAGGGCGGCATTAAATGCATCGGCATGTTCGTCATGGGGACAGTGGCCACTGCCAGGCAGCACCGTTAGGGGTAGCTCGGGCCGCAGTCGCCGCACCTGCTGGGCCACCTGAACGGGCACCAGTCGGTCGCGCTGCCCCCAGATCAACAGCAGGGGGCGGCCCAGCCTGCGCAGCAGGGCTGGGGCGGTGGCCCCGTGGGGACGCAGGGCCATGGCGATGCTCATCGCCCGCAGGGCCCGCACCGCTCCAGGCCGTCGGGCTGGCCTGGCAATCAGCCGGTGCAGGTCCCTGTCGCCGATCACCGCTTCGCTGTAGGCCGACTGAATGCCTAAATCCAGCAGGGGCGAGTGGGCAATCAGGGGCACCAGTAGCTCCAGGGGCAGCAGGCGGCAGAGCAGGGTCACGAGCCAGCGCTGCAGCCGGCGTTGCCAGGGCCGCCGGCGGGGTGGGTTGCTGCTGTCCGCCAGCAGCAAGGTTGGGTCGGGTAGGGGGGCTGCCACGACGGCTCGCACCAGCCGGGGAAAAAACACGGCGCAGCTGAGGGCCACCAGGCCGCCGAGGGAATGGCCTACCAGCACGGCTGGCCCCTGCACCACCTGCTCGAGGAAGGCCTGCAGCTGCCTGGCCCAGAGGCGGTTGTCCAGTCGCAGGGACGGCTGGCTTGAGGCGCCGAAGCCGATTAAATCAATGCCATACACCCGCCAGCCGGCTGTAGCCAGCACCGCAGCGTTGTGGCGCCAGTGGCCGCTACCGGCGGCGAAGCCATGCACAAGCAGCAGGGCCGGGGCATTTTCTTCCCCCAGCACCCGCCAGTGGCAGCGCTCACCTCGCCAGAGCCAATCGGCGTGTATGCCCCACTCCGCCCCTGAGCTGCAGTCCGCAGCGGGTGGAGGTGCAGGCTGGACTGTTGCAGCCACGGTTGATCTCCTGAGCCAGCACACCGACGCTCACTATTGCGAAGGACGGGCTCGCCTGTTGCCCGGCGCCGGTTTTTTTAGGCCGGAGTCGCGTCCTTCACGGGATCTGGGGGTGCTGCTCGCCCGCACGCTGGCGGCCCGCGGCCCCTTGCGGGTGCTCGATGCCATGGCCGGCTGCGGCATCCGGGCCTTGCGCTATGGCCTGGAGGCTGGAGCCGAGGCGGTGTGGGCTAACGACGCTGATCCGGATCGTCTGCCCTTGCTGCGTGAAAACCTGGCATCTCTGGCGGGTTTGCGTTGCAGCGCCCTTACTGCCCAGCACCTGCTGGCGGCTTGCCTGCAGCGCCAGGAGCGTTTCGAGCTCCTAGACCTGGATGGCTTTGGCTGCCCCGCGGCCCTGCTGCCCCTAGCCCTGGAGGCGGTGTCCTTCGGCGGTGTGCTTTACCTAGCTAGCACCGATGGCCGCTCCCCCACCGGCCACGACCGCCCGGCTGCGATTCGGCTGCTGGGGGCGGCGGCCCGGGCCCATCCCGCCAGCTGGGAGCTGGCCCTGCGCCTGCAACTTGGCAGCGTGGCTCGAGCGGCCTGGGCCTTGGGCCGGGGCATCGAGCCCCTATTTAGCTTCAGTGAAGGGCGCACCTTTCGCAGCGCGGTGCGCCTGCGCCGCCGCAGCGAGCCAGGGGAGGAGCAGCTCCTAGGCATGCTGGCCCACTGCCATGGCTGCGGCGATCAGCAGGTGCAGCCATTGATTCGCTTGCGTCAGTGGCAGCCCTGCCGTTGCCCTGCCGGCGAGATTGCGCCGCTGGCGATCAGCGGTCCTCTCTGGATCGGCCCGCTGCAGCAGCCTGAGCTGCTGGCACAAATGCAGGCGTTCGCTGAGGTTGATCCAGGGGCAAGCCTCAGTTCGGAGGGGGCTCGACTGCTTGTCCGTCTGCTTGCCGATGGGGGACTACCGGCCCGCTGCTGGCCAATGGCGGAAATCGCGCGCCGCCTTAAGGGGGGGCCGCCACCGATGCTCAGCTTGGTGGCGGCCCTGCGGGCGGGGGGCTGGTCTGCCCAGGTCAGTGGGGTGATGCCGGGTCAGTTGCGCAGCGATGCAACCTGGGGCGAGATCCTGCAGACCGCCGCTCAGTTGGTTGGAATGGCCACTGGCACTGCTAAATAGGATGGACTTCCATTCATTTCGCCATGGCTGCTGAAATTTTCGGTACCGCAGCTTTGTTTTGGATACTGATCCCCGTTGGTCTTGCCGGCGGTGCCCTGCTGTTGAAGTTGGCCGACAACGACTGAGCCCCAAAGGCCAGTTAGATCCCCCTCTGCTCCCGGCTCGACCCGCCGGACACCTAGGCTCGGGCCCGCTTGAAGGTTGCTAATGCAGGTTTTGGTGGTTGGCGGAACGGGCACCCTGGGCCGGCAAGTTGCCCGCCGTGCCCTCGATGCAGGCCATCAGGTGCGCTGCATGGTGCGCTCTCCTCGCAAGGCAGCTTTCCTGCAGGAATGGGGCTGCGAGCTCACCCGCGGCGACCTGCTCGAACCCGAGAGTCTCGCCTATGCCCTGGAAGGTCAGGACGCAGTAATTGATACGGCTACCGCCCGCGCCACGGATTCCGCCAGCGCCTACGACATCGACTGGAAAGGCAACCAGAATTTATTCGCCGCCTGCCAGGCCGCTTCGCTGAAGCGGTTGGTGTTTGTGTCCCTGCTAGATGCGCACCAGCACCGCGACGTGCCCTTGATGGACATCAAGGCCTGCGCCGAAGACTGGTTGATGGCCTCGGATTTTGATTACACAATCCTGCGCGGCGTTGCCTTCATGCAGGGGGTTATCAGTCAGTTTGCGATTCCCGTGCTGGAAAGCCAGACGGTTTGGGTGAGTGGCTCGCCCACCCCAATCGCCTACATGAACACCCAGGACATGGCCCGCTTTGCCGTAGCGGCTTTGGAGCGAGACCAAACCATTCGCCAAGCTTTTCCAGTGGTGGGTCCCCGGGCCTGGACCACCAGCGAAATCACCCAGCTCTGTGAGCGGTTCACGGGTAAAGAAGCCCGCACTTTTCGGGTGCCGCCCGCCTTGCTGGGGTTGATGCGTTCTGTAACCGGCTTCTTTGAAGCCAGCCTCAACGTGGCCGAGCGGCTGGCTTTTGAAGCGGTCACCGGTGGGGGCTCAGCTCTCGATGCACCAATGGAGGCCAGCTACGAGGCCTTCGGGCTAGATCCGGCTGAAACCACCGGCCTGGAGGGCTACCTCAAGGAGTACTACGACACGATCCTGCGCCGCCTGCGCGAGATGGAGACTGACCTTGATAAGGAAGCCAAGAAGAAGCTGCCCTTCTAAGCCCTGGCACCGGAGACGCGGCCTCCAGTTCGCCTGTACTATTAGCTTGTTGCTTGGGAGAGTGAATGTCGGTTGCCCAGATCAAAAATTTGCAGCGCCGCTTGGCCAACCTTGAGGCTGAGGCCACCGAAGAGCTCAATAGGGCCTGCGGCCACGAGCTATGGCAAACCCTGGGCTTCGATGCCTTCGATGGTCTCGATGATGCTGACCGGCGGGCTCGTGCCAACTACTACTACGGCCAGTTGCAGGCGGTGCGGGAGCTCAAGGACGTGCTCGGCTAAGCCGCCCTATCCGCCCCCAGCGCCCCGCCCTGATTTCCCGCCGCCGGCACGGCCGCCCCGACCAGGTGAGATTCTTCCTATGGCTCGCGACGGCTTAAGCAGCTGCTCGAGTCGCTGGCTTTCGGCTCCGTCCACCTCGCGCCATTGCCCCGCTGCCAGGCCATTGAGCTCGAGCGGGGCGGCTCCGTCCATCAGGTCGATGGCGACCCGCAGCAGCCTCAGGGTGGGCAGATTTACGGCGGCCGTCATGCGACGCACCTGACGGTTGCGGCCTTCCTGCAGCTCCAGTTGCAGCCAGCTGGTGGGAATGGCGGCCCGCTGACGGATCGGCGGGGTGCGATCTGGCAGGCCTGGATCGCGGAGCGGCTGGGCTCGAGCCGGCAGAGTGCGCTGCCCCTGAATTGAAAGGCCGCTGCGCAGCAGCTCCAAAGCCTCCGGGTGGGCAGCTGCCTCTCCTTCAACCTGCACCCAATAGCGGCGCCAGTGGCCAAAGCGGGGGTCGGTGAGGCGCTGCTGCAGGCGTCCATTGCTGGTGAGCAGCAGCAATCCCTCGCTATCGGCATCGAGCCTGCCGGCGGCGTAAACCTGCGGAATCGGGATGAACTCAGCTAAGCAACCCCAGTCACAGCCGGCTTCTGGCGTGAACTGGCTTAAAACCCCGTAGGGCTTATGGAAAAGAATGGTGGTCAGCGGCCTGAGTTCAGCTGGCTTGACGGGCTTTCCAGAGGTTCACCACACCGATGGAGATCAGCAGCAGCCCCAGATCCAACGAAAGCGGCGGCAAAACCATGGTGAAGCCAAAACGGCACAGTTGAGCCTGACCCTATCGCCTGTCGGGCGGCAATTAAGCTATTTGGAACGATTGAACCTCCAGACAGCGCCCCCGCATGATCGAGACCTCCGGTGTGATTGAAAAAGAACAGGGAAACGGGTTTTACCTGGTGACCCTGGAACAGCCGGCTGGTCACCAATGTCTCTGCCGGGCGGCAGGCAAGCTGACCAAATTCAGGATCAAGCTGCTGGCCGGCGACAAGGTGCTGGTTGAGATCAGCCCCTACGACCTCACCCGCGGCCGCATCACCTACCGGGAGCGCAATGCGGCTGCCGGCCCCCGTCCCGGCGGCAACCGCCCTGGTGGGCCAAGGCGTCGTTAAGCGCACCTTTCGGTGCGACGGCGTCGTTAAGCGCACCTATTGGCGGGCCATCAGACCGCAACGCCTAGGAGGGCTTCAATCGCGGCTTTAAATTCGCTGCGCTGCTTGACGCCCTTAAAGGACTGCTTGAGCTCCTTGTTGTGGAAAAGCTGCACCGTTGGGGTGCCGGTAACACCGGCTTGGCTGGCAATTTCTTGCTCGGCCTCGATGTCGATCTCCACGCCTTGGGCAGCTCCGCCCAGCTCATCGAGCACGCGCTTGAGCTGGGGCTTAAGCACGTGGCAGGGACCGCAGGTCGGCGAGGTGTAAACGACTAGGAGGGGCTTGCTGCTGTCGTGATACAGCTTGCGCAGGGCAAACCCTCCTTTCTGCCAAAGGGCTTCGGCGTCATAGTTGCCGGCATCACTGGTGGCAGTGCGCACCGGTTCGCCGACGGTGGCCGGTTCTATTGGTTCATGGCTCACCGTGACGGCTAGGTCGTGATGGGTGAGCCAGCGCTCAGCTGCTAGGGCTGCCTGGCAACCACTGCCAGCGGCGGTGATGCCCTGACGCCATTCCGCATCGGCCACGTCGCCAGCGGCGTATACACCGGCAGCACTGGTTTCTGGGCGACCTGCCTGGGTGGCCAGGTAACCGTGGCTATCAACCTCCAATTGGCCCCGCACTAGGCGGGTGTTGGGGGTGTGGCCAATGGCGTAGAAGAGGCCCTTCACCGGCAGCTCCTCGCTAGTGCCGCTGCTGGGATCCCTGAGGGTGATTGCTTCGAGCCAGTCGCCACCGCTGGCTTCTGCCACTTGGCGGTTCCAATGCACGGTGATGGCGGGGTTGGCGAGCACCCGATCGGCCATGGCGCCACTGGCCCGCAGCTTGTCGCCCCGCACGATCAGGTGCACCTGGCTGCCGTATTTGGTCAGATAAACAGCTTCCTCGCAGGCGGAATCGCCCCCACCCACCACGGCCAATTCGGCTTGTCGAAACTGGGGCGTCGCGCCGTCACAGATCGCACAGGCGCTGATGCCCTGGCTCCAGAAGCGCTCCTCACTAGGCAGGCCTAGCCGGTTAGCACTGGCGCCGGTGGCCAGGATCACGGCCTGGGTTTCGATGGTTTGGCCTTCGGCAGTGATGCGGTAGGGCCGCTGGGAGAGGTCGATAGCGGTGGCATCGGCCTCGATGAGACGGGTGCCCCAGCGCACGGCCTGGGCCTTCATTTTGTCCATCAGCTCCGGCCCCATGATCCCGTCGGGAAAGCCGGGGAAGTTCTCAACGTGAGTGGTGGTCATCAGCTGACCGCCAGGGATGCCACCATCCTGGAAGCCCGTGATCAGCACGGGGCTGAGATTGGCCCGGGCGGCGTAAATGGCGGCGGTGTAGCCAGCGGGCCCTGAACCCACGATCACCAGGTTTTCGACTGAAAGCCCCGAAACCGTCATTGCTTAAGCGGATTGACTATGAGTTGAGCCTAGGAGATCGGCGCGTCAGCGCGAAGGAGCGCCCAGGAGAATTGGGCGCAAAAGTCTTTAGATTTACTTTAGAATTAAGTGCAATTTGCTGCGGATTTGCATCTCAAATCGGCTCAGATTTCCAGGATGCCGTCGCTGGCGGGCCGGATGCCCTGGCCCAGGTCGTTTGGCACCATCAACACGCTTGCAGCAAGGAGTTCCGGGTGCTCTTCCAGGCAGAGCAGCCATTCTCGGAATTCCTCCGTGACCGCAAAGCTTTCTTCGAAATGTTCGAGGGCGTCGAGGGTGGCTCGGCGGGCCAAAGCCCAGCTGACAGCAACGGTTAGGCGGCGATTCACTGCGGCATCCATGCTCCCCTCTCCCTTGGACTTCACCACGCTGCCGGGCTGCGTGCCCTGGGAAGGTATTGGTTGACACAACGTCGCACATTTGCGCTTAAACCTTGTATCGCTAAAGCAGGTTTCAGGCCGTTCGCTGCAGAAAACTAGGTAGCTCCGGCCCCATGCGGATCACCTCGCCGATCCTTGCTTCGACTGCTTGCAGCGGTAGGGAACCTCCCCTGCCACTACCGGCTGCCTCCGGCTCCGCAGCCACTTGCTTCGGCTTGATCAGGTAGGGCTCGCTGAGGGACCAGCTGCGGGCGTAACTCATCAGTAATGGGTCGGCTGGGGCGAACACATAGGAAGGCTGGCGCGGCACGGTCTCCACGGCGGCGCGTTGGCCATCCATGCGCACAGCCCTGGTGATGGCTTGTACAAAGCGGCTGCGAGTTACCACGGTGGTGAGGTAAGCCACCACCCTCAGTCGGGGGGCATCAAAGCCCTCGGCGCACATATCAATGCTCACTAACCAGTCCGCCTCGCCGGCCTGGAAGGCGGCCAGGCGGACGCTGGCCTCCGGGTCCTGGGAATGCACCAGGTGTACCCGGTCGCCCTCCTCTTCCAGCAGCCCGGTGATGCGCCTGGCGTGGGCGATGTCGCGGGCGATCACCAGCCCGCCCGCCTCGGGGTGGCTGGCCCGCACCCGCTCAAGCCGTTGACGGGCCTTAAGCAGTAGCCGTAGGGCGATGCTGCTGGCATCTCCGAGTTGAATGGCGCGGCGCAAGTTGCGGGCTCGCCAGCTTTCCCGCGCTTCAGCTGAAAGGGGCGAGGTTTCGGTGTCGGCGGAGGCCTGGGGCCTGCCGTGCTCGACCCAGCCGTCCTGAAAGCGAAATTCCAAGGGGCGCACATCTCCGGCCAAAATCAGCTGGCGGGGTTCCACGCTCAAATCGGGGGCGATGCGTTCGATCACCTGATCTCCCTCGCGCACTTTTACCCGTCGGGCGGCGCAGAAGGCCAGGTTGTCGGCGCGGAAAGGGGTGCCGGTGAGGCCAAGTCGCAGCTGGGCTGGAGCGGTGAGCTGGCTGAAGGCGAAACCCCAGGCCGCCGCCTCTGGTTCATCCGGATCTAGGCCCAAATGGTGCACTTCATCGGCAATGGCCAGCCATTTACCCAGGGCTATGCGGGGTAGGGCTGCCTCGAGGGCAAGGCGGTGCCGGGCCGTGCACTGATAGCTGAGTAGCAGGCCATCCCAGCTCGAATTTGCTTCGAGGGCTAATAGCCCCTGCTCCGGGTCCCATTCCAGCAGGCGCAGGTTGAGGCGCTCCGCAGCGCCCAGCCACTGACGGGCGATTGAGCTCCGGTGGCAGAAGATAAAAAAGCGATCGAGCCTCCCCTCCCGCTGCAGGGTGAGGAAGCTGAGCAGGGCCCCCAGGGTTTTGCCCGCACCCGGTCCTGCATGGATCAGTACGTCATGGCCGCCAGGCTGGTGGTTGAGCAGGCGGGCCCGCAGCAGCTGGATCAGGCGGCTCTGCCACTGCCTGGGACGCACGGCGGTTGTTGTGGGCGGCGGGATGCCCAGGTCGAAGGAAGGAAATCCCATCACGCCATTGTGGCCAGGGCTGCAAATGGGTGATCTGGCCTATGGGCTTATGGCCCAGCGTGCCTAGTTTCAGTTCAACCCCCGGGTCCCCTGCTGTTTTCCCTATGGCGAACTCCTGCCCCGATCCGGATGCCTGGGCCTGGGCGCCCGCCTTGCAGCTTTGGCATCTAAATCGCTGCTGGGCCCTTGAATGCGACATCGATCCGATGATTCTGCGGGCGCGCCAGCTGCGTCACCAGGGCGCCCTGCCGCAGGCCAGCTGCGTTGAACAGGAGTTACTTCCCCTGTTTTGAGCTCCACCTGGCTTGGATGGGCAACTGCGCACATTTGCCGCAGTTGTGTTGCTCAGGCGAGGGGAGACACCCCCTAATAGACATATGGCCTCCGGGAACCCTCTTGGCTGAAGTATTGATCCTGCGGGAACGCACCCCGGGGGAGTGTCGCGTTGCCGCAACTCCTGAAACCGTTCGCCGGCTGCTGGCCCGAGGGCTGACGCTGCAAGTTGAGCAAAGCGCTGGCTTGGCGGCCGGCTATGCCGACCATGAATTCGAAGCGGCTGGAGCCCGTCTTGTTGCCCCAGGACCCGACCTGGGCGCTGGCGTCGATGCGGTGCTGTGCGTCAATCCACCCGCTGCCGAGGTGCTGGATCAGCTGCGGCCCGGCGCCCTGCTGGCGGGTCTGCTATCCCCCTATGGCGCCATCGCTCTAGTGGAGCAGCTTCAGGCCCGGCTGGTGTCGGCCTTGGCCTTGGAGCTGCTGCCCAGGATCAGCCGGGCCCAGTCCATGGACGTGCTTTCGTCCCAGGCCAACATTGCCGGTTATAAGGCGGTGCTGCTGGCGTCGGCCGCCCTAGATCGCTACGTGCCGATGTTGATGACAGCGGCGGGCACAATTCAGCCGGCGCGGGCCCTGATCCTGGGCGCAGGGGTGGCGGGGCTGCAGGCTTTGGCAACGGCCCGGCGTCTTGGCGCGGTGGTTTATGTGAGCGATGTGCGGCCTGCGGCGAAGGAGCAGGTCGAATCGCTGGGCGGGAGGTTCCTTTCCCCACCCGAGCAGGAGGAGCGCCCCGCTGAAGCCGGCGGCTACGCCAAGGCGGCTAGCGAAGCCTTCCTGGCTGCCCAGCGCCAGCAATTGGCCGATCAGCTGGCCCTGGCCGACATGGTGATCTGCACCGCCCAGGTGCCGGGCCGGCGAGCGCCCCTGCTGATCTCCGACGAGATGCTGGCGGGCATGCGCCCCGGCTCAGTAGTTGTGGATTTGGCCGTGGCCCAGGGCGGCAACTGCGCCGGCACGGTCTGCGGCCAAACCGTGGAGCGCCACGGCGTGCGGCTGATTGGTGGCGATGGCCTGCCCAGCTCCGTTGCCAACCACGCCAGCGCCCTCTACGCCCGCAACCTGGCGGCCCTGGTGGAGCACGTGCTGGGCGATGAGGGCTTCCAGCTCGATCAGGAGGACCCGATCGTGGCCGGCTGCCTGTTCACTCACGACGGCGCCTGCCGTTTCCCTGACCTCGTTTCCGGAGCTAACTGATGAGTGCCTTGACCCAAGCCCTCTGGGTGCTCCTGCTGGGCAGCCTGTTGGGACTCGAATTGATCGGCAAGGTGCCTCCCACCCTGCACACCCCGCTGATGAGTGGTGCCAATGCGATCAGCGGCATCACCGTGCTGGCCTCACTCACCCTGATCGCCCAGGCCAATGACCAGCTGCCCCTGCTGGTGCTGGGTTCACTGTCGCTGGGCTTTGCCCTGTTCAACGTCGTTGGCGGCTTCCTGGTCACCGACCGCATGCTGGCCATGTTTTCGCGTAAATCACCCCGCACCGGAGGGCCCCGCTGATGGCTGGACTTGAACTTTTGCCCGCCCTGATCGACCTGGGCGCGGTGTTGTTGCTAGCCCTCGGTATCAAGGGCCTCTCCAAGGTGAGCACCGCTCGCTCCGCCAATGGTCTGGCTGCCCTGGCCATGGGCCTGGCCGTGCTGGGCCTGCTGATTCAGCAGCCCCTCTCCCCCCAAGCCTGGCTTTGGGTGGCCATTGGCACTGGCCTGGGCGGTGTGCTCGGCCTGATTACGGCCCAGCGGGTGCCGATGACTGCCATGCCCGAAACCGTGGCGCTGTTCAACGGCTGCGGCGGTATGGCGTCGTTGCTGGTGGCTCTTGGGGTGGCGTTGTTTAGCCCAGGGGAGGGCTCCTCCGGGCTGGTGGAGCAGATCTCGATCGTGATTTCGGTGTTCGTTGGCGCGATCACCTTCAGCGGCTCGATCGTTGCGATGGGCAAGTTGCAGGGCTGGATTGATACCCCCAGCTGGACCCAGAGCTCCCTTCGGCATGCCGTCAACATTGCCTTGGCGGTGGCCTGTCTCGCCGGTGCGATTGCCCTGCCTGGTGATATGGCGGGATCACCTCTTTGGTTGCTGGTGGTGGCCTCTTCCCTGCTCGGTATCGGCGTCACCCTGCCGATCGGCGGGGCAGATATGCCTGTGGTGATCTCGCTGCTCAACTCCTATTCCGGAGTTGCCGCAGCTGCTGCCGGTTTCGTGGTTGGCAGCCAGCTGCTGATTGTGGCCGGCGCCATGGTGGGTGCTGCGGGCCTGATCCTCACCCAGGTGATGTGCACCGCCATGAATCGCTCCCTGGTGAGCGTGCTGTTTGGAGGCGCCCTTGGTGGGGCGGCACCGGTGGGCGGGGGCGGCGAGGCGGCCGGCTACACCCGTATCACCAGCTGCAGCGCTGAGGAATGCGCCCTTGCACTCGAGGCCGCTGAGCGTGTGGTGTTTGTGCCCGGCTACGGCCTGGCAGTGGCCCAGGCCCAGCACGCCCTGCGCGAACTCTCCAAGTTGCTCGAAAACCACGGCGTCGAGGTGACCTATGCGATCCACCCGGTGGCTGGGCGCATGCCTGGTCATATGAATGTGCTGCTGGCAGAGGCCGATGTGCCCTACGAGCAACTCCTGGAGATGGACATTGTTAACCCTGAATTCCCCCGCACCGATGTGGTGATTGTGCTGGGAGCCAACGACGTAGTTAACCCAGACGCCAAGACCGATTCCACCAGCCCTCTGTACGGCATGCCCGTGCTTGAGGTGGACCAAGCCCGCCAGGTGTTTGTGGTCAAGCGCAGCCTTGGCGCCGGCTATGCGGGCATTAAAAACGCCCTGTTTGAGCTGCCCCAGACGGCCATGGTGTTTGGTGATGCCAAGGCGGTGCTCAATGGCCTGCTCACCGAGCTGCGCAGCATGGGGGTGGGTAAAAAGGTGGCCGCCTGAAGCAGCCCGCCCTGACACTCCCGGTTTTTAAGCAGCGCTGGCCCTGGATCGGCCCCGATCTCCAGACCCTGCGCGACACCTTGAGGCCGCCAAAGCTGCCCCTAGATCGGGGTGAACCGCTTGTCATTGTGGTGGACAGTGAGGCCTCCCTTTTGGCGCTGGTTGATCAGCCAGTTGCTGGGCCACCAAGGGCACTTGTGCTGCTGCTGCACGGCCTGGGTGGGTCGAGCGAACGGGAGGGGCTCCGGCGCATGGGCCTCAGCCTCCAAGCCGCGGGCTTCTCGGTGTGGCGCCTCAATCTGCGGGGTGCCGGACCGGGCCGGCACCTGGCGCCCGGCACCTATGCAGCCCGTTGCGATCGCGACCTGCTGCCCGTGCTGGAGTTAGCCCGAAAGCGGGCAGGTGGCCTGCCCCTATTTGGCGTGGGGATTTCCTTGGGCGGCACGATGCTGCTCAATGCCTGCCTGGCTAGTCCGGGGGTGCTGGATCGTGTGGTGTGCACCAGCAGCCCGCTTGATTTGGCCCTGTGCTCGCAGCAGATCGAGCTGCCCCGCAACCGGGTTTATCAGCGCTGGCTGCTGCGCCGGCTCTGCGCCCAGACCCTGGCCGATCCATTTGGGGTGAGCGACGCCGAGCGTCAGGCCCTGCAGGGGCCAGAGCGGCCCCGCACGATTCGCGGCTTCGATGCAGCTATCACCGCCCCTCGCTGGGGCTACGCCTCCGTTGACGATTACTACCGGAAGGCTTCGCCCCTGCCGCGTCTGCTTTCAGCAGCGGCCGACTTGCCGCCGAGCCTGCTGCTGCACGCCCTCGACGACCCTTGGGTGCCGGCCAGTGGCGCCCAGCTATTGGCCCAGCAGGACCTGGCCGGCATTGAGGTAGTCCTCACTTCCCATGGCGGCCATAACGGCTTCCACGGGGTGGGTGATCAGCCACTCAGCTGCTGGGGCGATCAGCTGGTGGCGACCTGGCTCAAGCGGCAGCCTTGAAGCTCATGCGCTTGAGGATCCACTGCTCAATCGGCTGGCCGCCGATCACGTGCTCCCGCAGGATTGGCTCGATCCTCTCCTGGCTGACGCCGCCGTAAACGGTGCCTTCCGGCCAGATCAGCAGGATTGGGCCGCCGGCGCAGAGGCGCAGGCAGTCGGCCTTGGTGCGCAGCACGATCCCCTCGGGCCGGGCCGGATCCTCGAGGCCTAACTCGCGCACCAGGCGCTTGAGCGCATCCCAGCTAGCGGCGCCTACGGCGGGATCGAGGCAGCAGAGCGCCTTGCTGGGAGTGGCGCAGAGCAGTAGGTGGTGCGAGATCACGCCGGCAGCGCAGCTGGCGCCTTGGCTTTGAGCCGGGCTGCAGCCTCATGCACCGCCTGACGAGCCCAAGCGTCTACGGCCAGCACGTCGTCTAGGGAGGGATTGGCCATGAGGTCGACTTGGTGGCGATCACACACCCCGTCGATCAATGTCGGGATATCGAGGAAGTGGACCCTTTCCTCAAGGAAGAGGGCCACGGCCTGTTCGTTGGCGGCGTTCATCACCGCTGGCATAGTGCCGCCGGCGCGGCCGGCTGCGTAGGCCAGCTGCATGCAAGGGTATTTGGCCGGGTCGGGGGCGCGGAAGGTGAGCTGGCCCACCTCGGTGAGATCGAGCCGGCGCCAGGGGGTGCTCAGGCGCTCGGGCCAGCTGAGGCAATAAAGAATGGGCAGCTTCATATCGGGCCAGCCGAGCTGGGCCAGCACCGAGGAATCGGCCAGCTCCACCATCGAATGGATGATCGATTGGGGGTGGATGACGATCTCGATGTGGTCGTAGTCGAGGCCAAACAGATAGTGGGCCTCGATCACCTCCAGGCCCTTGTTCATCAGAGAGGCCGAATCCACGGTGATTTTGCGGCCCATGCTCCAGTTGGGATGGCTGGTGGCATCGGCCACGGTGGCCTTGTGGAGGTCTGCCGCCGGCCAGTCGCGGAAGGCGCCGCCGCTGGCGGTGAGCTGGATGCGGCGCAGGCCCGGGGTGGGGCTGCCGGTGGAGAGCCGCGCCGTCTCGGCGTAGGGGGTGCCCTGCAGGCACTGGAAGATCGCCGAGTGCTCGGAATCAGCCGGCAGTAGGCGCGAGCCGCTCTTCTCCAGCTCCGGCAGCACCACGGGGCCGGCGGCGATCAGGGTTTCCTTATTGGCCAGGGCCAGGTCCTTGCCGGCGCGGATGGCGGCCAGGGTGGGCAGCAGGCCTGCGCAGCCCACGATCCCGGTCACCACCAGATCGGCCGTGGACCAAGCGGCGGCGGCGCAGAGGCCCTCAGATCCCCCCAGCAGCTCGGGCATGCGGGCGGGCCGGGCGGCGGGCTCCAGGGCCTGCAGCCGCTCACGCAGCTCGCTGACGCGCTCGGCATTGGCCATGGCTACCACTTCCGGCGCATGGCGCTGGATCTGGCTCACCAATAGATCGAGGTTGTTGCCGGCCGTGAGGGCCACCACTTGGAAGCGGTCTGGGAATTCCTCGGCCAGTTCGAGGGTTTGGGTGCCGATCGAGCCGGTAGAGCCGAGCACGGAGAGGGCTTTCACGGCGGCAACTCAGGTGGTAGCAAGTCTCCCATTGACCCTGCAGGATGCCCCGCAGTGATCCCGGCTGTTGTGTGCTCTATGCCGATCCCTGGCTGCTGGCCCTGGTGAAGCCCTCGGGCCTGCTTAGTCAGCCGGGGCTTGGGCCCGAGCTGGCCGATTCCCTGATCAGTAGGGCCCAGGAGCAGTGGCCGGAGGTAAGGCTGGTGCACCGCCTCGATCGCGATACCTCGGGGCTGATCCTGCTGGCCAGAGACGCCATCACCCATCGGGCCTTGAGTACTGCTTTCGCCGAGCGGCGGGTGCGCAAGACCTACCTGGCCATGGTGCAGGGGCTGCCTGCGGATCGGGGCGGGATTATCGATCAGCCGCTAGCGCGGATCGCCACTCGGCCGCCCCGCTATGGGGTGGTGCCGCTGGAGTGCGGTGGCAAGTCGGCTTTCACCCGCTGGCGCCTGCTGCGGCGCTTCGAGGGCTCGAGTTTGCTGTTGCTGCAACCTCGCACCGGCCGCTCTCACCAGTTGCGGGTGCACCTGGCTGCCCTGGGCCATCCGGTGCTGGGAGACCCCCTCTACGGCGACCCGCTCTACGGCGACCCCGTCCCGGCGCCACGGCTGCAGCTCCATGCCGCCGGACTGCACCTGCTGCATCCGGCCACGGGCAAGCCGCTGCATTTACGCAGCCGTTGCTTTGGCGATGGGCTGGTGGGGGTGGATCCCCTTAACTGAGCCCAGTTGAACTTTTCCCATGGCGGCACTGCCCGTGTGGCTGCAGCGCTGGAACTTCATCGACCGGGCCAAGCTCGAGCGCCAGCTCTGGGATGCCTTCGAGCAGCAGGAGGATCTGCAGGCCCTAGTGGATGGCTGTGAGCCGGGCTTTCAAAAAGAGGTTTGGACCACCACCCTGGAGCGGATTCGCAAGATCGAGCGGATGATGCAGGGCCGGCAGGCACCCGAGCCGAGCGAGGACTGAACAGGGGCTTGCCCTGCAGAGGGGCACTCAGCCCCGCAGCCATTCGGTGATGCCGCCAGGCCTGTCGATCAACTCGATGCCCTGGGCCCTCAGGCCATCGCGGATGCCGTCGGCAGCAGGGAAATCCTTGGCGGCCTTAGCGGCCTGACGCTGTTCGATTTGGGCTTGGATCTCGGCGTCGCTGGGGCCGGGGCTCGTGGTGGTGGTTTTGGCCTCGGTTTCGCTCTGGAGGCCGAGCACTCCGGCAAGCTCCAGAAGCAGCTGCCCTTGATCCACCAGCTCTGGCGCCTGGGCCTCCTCGGCGGCGCTGCTATCGCCGCGCTCCAGCCGATTGGCGAGGGCGCGCAGGGGCTTGGCCAGCTCGAACAGCACCGCCAGGGCGGCGGCGGTGTTGAGGTCGTCGTCCATGGCGGCGGCGAAGCGCTGGCGGGATGCGGCAAGAGCCGGGGGGCAGGCAGGGGCGGCGCCAAGCGTCAGCGTGCTTGCCAGGCCCAGGGCCGCGTTGAGGCCCTTCCAGCCGGTGGCGGCGGCCTCAAGGGCTTCGGAGCTGAAGTCGAGCGGCTTGCGGTAGTGGGCTTGCAGGGTGAACAGGCGCAATGTCATCGGCGTGATGCCGGAATCGAGCAGGGCGCGGATGGTGGTGAAGTTGCCCAGAGATTTGGACATCTTCTGGCCGCCCACATTGACCATGCCGTTGTGCAGCCAGTAGCGGGCCAGTTCGTGGCCGCTGGCCGCCTCCGACTGGGCAATTTCGTTTTCGTGGTGGGGAAAGATCAGGTCGGCGCCACCGAGGTGGATATCGATCGTGTCGCCGAGCTCCTCGCGCACCATTGCTGAGCACTCGATATGCCAGCCAGGCCGCCCTGGGCCCCAGGGCGATTCCCAGCTGGGTTCGCCTGGTTTGCTGCCCTTCCAGAGGGCGAAGTCGAAGGGGTGCTGCTTGCGGTCCTCCTCTGCACTGGCCACCCGGCCGGCGGCATTGTCCTGCTGCTCGGCTAGGTCGCGGCCGGAGAGCTTGCCGTAGCCGGCATGCTTCATCACGGCGAAATAGACATCGCCATCGGCGCTGTAGGCCGCCCCCTTGGCTTCCAGCTCGGTGATCAGGCTGCGAATGGCGTCCAGGCTTTGGGTGGCCCGCGGCATGCGATCCGGCGGCAGGATATTTAGCCGCGCCATGTCGGCCACGAAGGCCTCGATGTTGCGCTCGCTCACCGCCTGCATCGAGCTGCCCTCCTCAGCGGCGCGACCCAGGATCTTGTCGTCGATGTCGGTGTAGTTCTGCACGAAGGTGACCTGGTAGCCGCTCCAAATCAGATACCGGCGCAACACATCCCAGGCGATGTAGCTGCGGGCATGGCCCAGATGGCAGAGGTCGTAGACCGTCACGCCGCAGCAGTAGATGCTCACCTGGCCGGGCACCAGCGGCTCGAACAGTTCAATGCGGCGCGTGAGGGTGTTGGTGAGGCGCAGGGTCATTGAGCTGCTGGTTACTTGGCTTCCATCCAGTTGGGGCCGACGCCCGTCTCCACCACCAAGGGCACCGACAGGGTCACGGCTCGCTCCATGGTTTCACGCGTCAAGGTGAGCACCGCTTCGATGGCCTCAGGCGCTGCTTCGAGCACCAGTTCGTCGTGCACCTGCAGCAAAAGTCTTGCCGGCAGAGCGGATGCCTGCAGCTCTCGGTGCAGTTGCACCATGGCCAGCTTGATGATGTCGGCGCTGGAGCCCTGGATTGGCGCATTGGCCGCCGCCCGCAGCTGCTGGGCTTCCATGCCGCCGCGGCGGGCCACCTCCAGGTCGATCTCGAGGGGATCCTTGCCGCGCAGGCGGCCTAGGCCGTTGGGATCGAAGTGGAAGGGCCGGCGCCGGCCCAGAATCGTTTCCACGTAGCCCCTGCTCAGGGCCAACCGCTCCTGCAGCTCCAGGAAGGCGAACACCTTCGGGTAGCGCTGCTTGTATTTGGTGAGAAAGTCTTTGGCGTCGGCCTGGCTCACGCCCGTTTCCCGGGCGAAGCGCTGGGCGCCCATGCCGTAAATCACGCCGAAGTTGATCGTCTTGCCCAGGCGACGTTCATCCGGCGACACGGTGTCTTTGTCAAGCAGCAGCCGGGCGGTGAGCGCGTGAACGTCGTCGCCCGTGCGGTAGGCCTCCACCAGCACCGCTTCGCCGCTGAGGTGGGCCAGGATGCGTAGCTCGATCTGCGAGTAGTCGGCGCTGATCAGGCTCCAGCCCTCCTGGGGCAGGAAGGCCTTGCGGATCCGCCGTGAAAACTCGGTACGGATCGGGATGTTCTGCAGGTTGGGGTTGCTGCTGCTCAGGCGCCCGGTGGCGGTGACGGCCTGGTTGAAATCGGTGTGCACCCGGCCGGTTTCCCGCTCCATCAGGGCCGGCAGGGCATCCACGTAGGTGCTCTTGAGCTTGCTGAGGGTGCGGTGCTCCAGCACCAGGGGCACCACTGGGTGATCGGCCTCGAGCTTCTCCATCACGGTGGCATCGGTGCTCCAGCCGGTTTTGGTCTTGCGCGATTTCTTGCGATCCAGCCCAAGGGTGTCGAACAACAGTTCGCCCAGTTGCTTGGGGGAGGCGAGGTTGAACTCCACCCCGGCGGCCGCCTTGGCCTCGCCCTCGAGGCGATCCAGGGTGATTTTGAGCTCGGCGCTGAGCTCATCCAGGTAGGCGGTGTCGATGCGGATGCCGGTGGCCTCCATCAGGGCCAGCACCGGCTCTAGGGGTAGCTCCAGCTGGTCGAGCAGTTTGGGCAGGGCATCGCCCATGGCCGTGAGCTCCCGGCGCAGCAGCTGTGCTAGGCGCCAGGTGAGGTGCACATCCATGCCGCAGTACAGCGCCGCCTCGGCGATTCCCACGGACGCGAAATTGGCTCCCTTGGGCACCAGCTCGCTGTAGCTGGTGGGGCTGAAGCCAAAGTTGCGCTCGGCCATGGCGTCGAGGCCGTGTTTGTCGCCGGCATCGCGCAGGTAATCGGCGAGCATCGTGTCCATCACCACCCCTTCCAGGGGCAGGCCGTGGCGCAGCAGGATCAACCGGTCGTACTTTGCGTTCTGCAGGGCCTTGGGGTGGGAGGCGCTGGCCAACCAGGGCGCCAGAGCGGTGAGCACCGCAGCGAGGGGCAGCTGCAGCGGCGACGGCGGGGCTGCTGTGAGCAGGTCGGGTGCCGGCTGGGCTTGGTGGCCGATCGGGATGTAGGCCAGCTCCGCAGCCCCATCCCCCCAGGCCACCCCTACCCCCACCAACTCGGCCTGGAAGGGATTGAGGCTGGTGGTTTCGGTGTCTAGGGCCACCGGGCGGCCCACTTCGGTGCAGCTGTTGAGGTGGCTAACGAGGGCCGACAGGGCTTCGGGGCTGGTAATCAGTTGGGGTTCAAGGGCAGGCAGCCCCTTGCTGTCCGGCTGATCGGCAGCTGTTGCAGCGTTGGTTGAACTTTCTGTTGCATCAGCTGAAACCGCGTGAATGGCGGCTGTGACGGCCTTGCCGCCCGCGGGGCTGGATCCCTCACTGGGCTCCGGCGGCACGGCTGAGAACAGCTGGGCGAAGTTGGGCACCTGTTTCACCAGGCTGTAAAGCTCCAGCTCCTCCAGGCTGCTGGCAAGGGCCTCGGCCTTGACTGCCCCCAGCTCCAGCCGTGGCTCCCTCGGCAGGGGGATGTCGATCAGGATCTCGGCCAGCATCCGCGAGAGATAGGCGCTTTCACGGTCGGCGCGCAGCTTCTCGATTAGGGCACCCTTGAGGCTGCCCTGGGTGGCCTTGGCTCCCGCGGCCGCCAGCTGGTCGAGGGCGGCATAGATGCCATCGACATGCTCAAACTCCTTCAGCAAATTGATGGCGGTTTTGGGGCCCACCCCCTTAACGCCCGGGATGTTGTCTGAGCTGTCGCCGGTTAGTGCCTTGAGGTCAACGACCTCGTCTGGCGTCACCCCGAGCTTGGCGATCACGCCGTCGCGGCGGATCTCCATCGGCCCGCTGTTTTTGGCATAGGGACCGCCGCCCATGTAGAGCACGGCAATATCTCGCTCGTCGTCGACCAGCTGGAACAGGTCGCGGTCGCCCGAGAGGATCCGCACCCGCCAGCCCTCCGCCGCCGCCCGGTTGGCCAGGGTGCCGAGCACGTCGTCTGCTTCATAGCCCGGCGCCATCGCCAGGGGGATGTCGAGGCTCTCGGCCAGGATCTGCTGCAGGTTGGCCAGGTCGGCGAAGAAGTGCTCCGGCGCCACATCTCGGTGGGCTTTATAGGCCGGATCTGCCTCGTGGCGGAAGGTCGGCTCGGCGGTGTCGAAGGCCACCACCAGGCCATTGGGTTTGAGGCCCTTGCAGTTATCGAGCAGGGCCTTTAAGAAGCCGTAGGTGACGCTGGTGGGCACCCCCGCCTTGGTGCTCAGCCCCCCTTCGCCCCCCTTGGCAAAGGCGTAAAAGCTGCGGAAGGCCAGGGAGTGGCCGTCGATCAGCAGCAGCAGGGGCTTGGTGCCAGGGGCCACGTTGCTGCAAGAGGTGATGGTCGGGTCAGCCTGCCAGAGCTCAGGCTTGCAGTTGGGTCATGGCGATCCGCACCACGGCCTCCGCGGTGCCCAGGGCAGTGGTGCTGTCCTTGGCATCGAAGAGATCAGCAGGCGCCTCATCGCCTTGGGGGTCGCGGCTGGCGCTGTTCATGCGCGTAAGCGCCTTGAGGTGCAGCTCAGCCAGGGCTGGGAGATCCAGGCCCTGCTGTTGCAGCAGCTCCACCAGTTTCTCGAGGGAGTGGCTGTAGGGCGGGGTGATCCCGGCCGCCAGCAGCAAGGCTTTGAGGGCTTTTTCGGCGGCCTGACCCGCCAGGTAGCAGGCCTGGGCATGAAACTCCTGGCCGGCGGTGAAGCGCGCTGCCTCCAGATCGTTTTGGGCCTGGCGGATCCAGGCTTCAACCCGGGGCGTCACGGCTGATCCAGGCGCAGGGCGTCCCGGCCGATGGCTCGCCAGTAGGGATCGTCGCTTCCTTTTAGCTGCTGCCAGCGCTCCTGGCTTAGGGCCAGCACGTCGTCTCCCATACGGGCGCCCAGCAGGGCATCGGCCAGGGCATCCGCCTGCTGCTGGGTGGGGGCGATGGCCAGCAGGTCAACGTCGGAGCAGGCATCCCAGTCGCCGCGGGCCAGCGAGCCAAACAGCCAAACTTCGCCGCCTGGATGGTTGGCAGCAACATCTGCGGCGCTTGCGCGCAGCGCAGTTAGGCGGGCACTTTGGCGCTGTTCGCGAATGGCAGCCAGGCTGGGCATTGTTTAATGCTAGGCCGATGCTGCAGGAGGACATCGTCAGCGGCACCGCCGCCTTCAGCCCCTGCAGGCACTGCCGCTGGTGGCTGGAGCGGGTGTGGCAGCCGGCAGCGCCACGGCTGCTCTTCATTGGTCTCAATCCCTCGCGGGCCGATGGCCAGCGGGACGATCCCACCCTGTGGCGGTTGGTGGGCTTTGGCCGCCGTTGGGGTTTTGGCAGCCTGGAGGTGCTCAACCTGTTTGCGAGCATCAGCCCATCGCCGGCGGCCCTGCGCCGCGCCGCCGATCCGGTGGGCGCCGAGGCCGATGTCTGGATGCAGCAACGGCTGGCAGCCAATCCCCAGGCGCTGGTGTGGCTGGGCTGGGGCAACCAGGGTGCTTGGCGGGGGCGCGATCAGGGGGTGCTGGCCTTGTTGCAGGGGCGTGGTCTCTGGGCCCTGGGCCTCACCGCTGCCGGCCAGCCCCGCCATCCCCTCTATGTGGCCAGCGATGTTGCGCTGCAGCCACTCACCTGGCGCAACCAACAGACCCTGGGGCATCCTGTGGGCACGACCGTTTCGCTGCCTGGCGCGCGCCCATGTCCCGTATCCCCCGCCGCTACGCCGTTCACCTGCATATGAGCGGCGGCCAGACCGAAACCGTCAATTTCCCCACCCTGGAGGCGTTTCAGCAGTGGTATGGCGGGGTTCTCACCGCCTCCGCCCCAGACGCCTTCGTGAATGTGCCGATCGGCGACCTGGAGGGCGAGTATCTGGTGGTGCGACCCATCGGCGTGATTGGCATCCATGTGGAGCCCAAGTTCAACGCCCTCGATGAATGACTCCTGAGCGACTGGGCCTGCTTTGGGGGGTCACGGTTTTTGCCGGGGCCACAGCTCAGGCCCTGGCCTGGCTCACCGGCTTGCCTGGGGTGGTGCTGCTGCTCAGCGCCGGCCTGGTGATCGGACGCTCCGGTTTTGGCCTTGTAGAACCCCTCGACCTGGGTGCGGGGCTGGGCACGGTGGTGGGCCTGCTGGTCAGCCTGGTGCTGTTTGACGGTGGCATCAACCTGCGCCTGCCCGGTGATGCCACCAAGCAGGCGGTGCTGCGCATCGTGCTGGTGCGCCTGGTGCTCGGCCTCGCCGCTGGCCTGCTGGCAGCCCACTGGTTGGCGGGGCTGAACTGGTCGCTGGCGGCGGTGTTCAGCGCCATCGTGCTGGCCACTGGCCCCACCGTGGTAACCCCGCTGGTGCGGCAGATCCGCCTGGCGCCGCCCCTGGGCGAGGTGCTGGAGGGGGAGGGCCTGATCTTGGAGCCTATTGGTGCAGTGTTGGCGCTACTGCTTTTGGAGCTGGCCCTTGGCGACCTTCATGGCTGGCGGGAGCTGGCCCTGGGTCTGCTGCAACGTCTCGGTGGCGGTGTGGCGATCGGTGCCCTCTGCGGCTGGCTGCTGGCCGAAGCCCTGCGCCGCATTCCCGCCCAACCGGCCGGTGCCCTGCGGCTCCAGCTCACCTTGGGCACCCTGTTCCTGATGTTCAGCGGCTGTGAGCTGCTGCTGCCCGAGTCGGGCTTGCCGGCGGCCGTGGCGGCTGGCGTGGTGGTGGGTCGCCGGCCCGACACTGATGCCGCTGAGCTCGATGAGTTGATTCGTCAGTTGGCCCAGCTGGCGATCACGATGCTTTTTCCCCTGCTGGCGGCCGATGTGAGCTGGGCCGAACTCAGCCCCTTGGGCTGGGGAGGTGTGGCCTGCGTGCTGAGTTTGATGCTGCTGGTGCGCCCCGTGGCCATTGGCCTGGCCACCTGGGGCCTCGCCTTCAGCCTGCCCCAGCGGGCCCTGATGAGCTGGCTGGCGCCCCGCGGCATCGTTACGGCGGCAGTGGCCAGTCTGTTTGCGATTCGCCTTGAGCAGGCGGGAGTGGTGGGGGCCGGCCGTCTTCAGGGGTTGGTGTTTCTGACGATCCTGCTCACCGTGGGGCTGCAGGGCCTAAGCGCCGGGCCCCTGGCCCGCTGGCTGGGCCTCTCAGAGGCAGCGGTCGATGCGGGGGCGGTCGGCGCCGCATCGGTGCAGCAGCAGCCAGGTGGCCAGTAGGTCTGGGCCCTGGAGGCTGCCGAGTAGCGCTGCTCGCAGGCTCTTCATGATCACGCCCTTCTTGACGCCGGCGGCAGCTGCGGACTCGCCAAGCAGCGCCTGGGCCTGATCTGGCTCCAGGGCGCCTGGCGGCAACTGCTCCAGTAGGGCTGCCAGAGCTGGGCGGGCACCCTCGAGTTCGAGCTGGGCGCTGGCAGCTTCGTTGAGGGCTGGGGTTGTGAAGAACGGCCGGGCCTGGTCGACACCGTCGGCCAGCAGGGTGAGGGAGGGGCCGAGTAGCTCACATAGCTGAAGCTGCCAGGCGGCGTCTGCGCTGATGCCGCTGGAATCAGCCGGCCAGCCCGCGGCGGCCCAGAGCGGCAGCAGCTGCTGCCGCAGGGCCTCGGGGTCCAGCTCGTGCAGCACCTGGCCGTTTAGCCAGTTGAGCTTGTCCCAGTCGAAGCGAGCGCCGGCGCGGTTGACCCGCTCGAAAGAAAACGCGGCCGCAGCCTCAGCCAGGCTGAAGCGCTCGCCCATCCCTTCCGGCGGCGACCAGCCCAGCAGGGTCATGTAGTTGGCTAAGGCTTCAGCGGAGTAGCCCATCTGCCGAAAGTCGCTCACCGAGGTGACGCCATCGCGCTTGGAGAGCTTTTTGCCCTCCTGGTTAAGGATCAGGGGGGTGTGGGCAAACACCGGTGGCTCGGCGCCAAGGGCCTGATAAAGCAGCAGCTGTTTGGCGGTGTTGGCGATGTGGTCTTCGCCGCGGATCACATGGCTGATCGCCATGGCGGCATCGTCTACCACCACCACCAGGTTGTAGAGGGGGTCGCCGATCTGGTCGGCGGCGGCGCGGCGGGCGATCACCATGTCGCCACCTAGGTCGGCGCCGGCCCAGCGCATTTCGCCTCGGACCAGGTCGCTCCAGGTGATCGTGGCGTCGTCGTCGATGCGGAAGCGGATGGTGGCTTGGCGCCCCTCGGCGATGAAGGCCTGTTGCTGCTCAGTGGTTAGGTCGCGGTGGCGGTTGTCGTAGCGGGGGGCCTGCTTGCTGGCCGCCTGCTGCTCCCGCATGGCGGTGAGTTCCGCCTCGCTGGCATAGCAGCGATAGGCGTGGCCGGATGCAAGCAGTTGCTCGATGGCGGCCCGGTGCTCGCTGATGCGAGCGCTCTGAATTACGGGTTCGCCGTCCCATTGCAGCCCCAGCCACTGCAGCCCTTCGAGGATGTTGGTGGTGTATTCGGACTTGCTGCGCTCTTTGTCGGTGTCTTCAATGCGCAGCAAAAACTGCCCGCCCAGGCGGCGGGCGTAAAGCCAGTTGAAGACTGCTGTTCGCGCCGTGCCTATGTGCAGCGTGCCCGTTGGGCTCGGGGCGAGGCGAACCCGAACCGGCCGATCTGAAGATGGTTGCCCTGCTACGGACTGCGCAGCATCCACAGGGGCAACTCCTAATTGAAATGGAACGGGACTGACGGGATTCGAACCCGCAACTTCCGCCGTGACAGGGCGGTGCTCTAACCGGTTGAACTACAGTCCCAGGCAGCTTTTTAAGCTAACTGTGTCGCGTGGCGACTTTGAAAGTATCCGTGATGGCCGGTCCGCTCGTCAACCAATTGGTTTAGGGCAGACCGGCATTGCGGATCGGCATTAAAGCCGCATAAATCTCAGGGCCTAAACCCTGCTGGTTCAATCAAACGAACCTGATTGCCTCGGGCTGTGAATTCACGACCTTGGTCGCTCTGCACAACCACCCTGCCACCGGATTTCACCCGGATCACCCGAGCTCGAACCCAGCCCAGAGCGGCTGATTCGAGCACCTTGACCACATCTCCGGGTTGTAAATCCAACTCCATGCTCAAACCAGCAAACTGCAAATTGGGGCATCGAACGCGCCGTGGAGGACTTGAACCCCCGACATCAGGTTTTGGAGACCTGCGTTCTACCAACTGAACTAACGGCGCATGGCCGATGCCCCGTAATCAGGAGGCCGCGGCTAATCAGCCAGCTGTCTTGAGGGATCCCAAGACGGCAGGCTGACGTTGCGTTGGCAACCTCAGCGGTCGAAGCGTTGCTTGACGCGTGTGGCTTTACCCACCCGGTCGCGCAAGTAAAAGAGCTTCGCCCGACGCACCTTACCGCGGCGCTCCACATTCACGGAGGCAACTTGAGGACTGTGAAGCATGAAGACCCGCTCCACGCCAATGCCCTGGAAAATCCGGCGCACCGTGATGGTTTCGTTTAGGCCGCCATGGCGCTTAGCGATCACCACGCCCTCGTAGGGCTGCACGCGCTCCTTGTTGCCTTCGCGGATGCGCACACCCACTTTGACAGTGTCGCCGACGTAAATGTCGGGCAGCTCATCCTTGAGTTGCTCCGCCTCAAAGGCGCGGATCAGCTCTTGGGCGCTGAGTTTGCCGGTTTTGGCCTTCGCGGCGGCGGGTTTTTCTTGCACCGCGGTGGCCGCAGGAGCTGCAGTGCTCACGGTGGCATCTACCACCTGATCAACCGCTTGATTTTCTGTCGACTCCGTTGCCATCTCAGCTCCGCTACGCCTGGCCAAAGATGCAGTGTACCGGCTCGTGGTGCCCCTTTTGCTATTCCGCCTTTGCCACAGCGGTCCAGTCCCATTGGTAGCTTTCAGTTCTGCCCTACATCGCTGCCGGATAGCTGCCGGTGGGTCATTGAATGAATCTGTTTGCCGACCTACTGGCCAGCACCAAGGGCGCGGCGGTTGCCTCCCCCACCGTTGAAACCGGTCCACGCATCCAGAAGGGACGGCGCGGCGTTGAAATCAAGTCGGCCCGCGAGATCAACACCATGCGCAAGGCCAGCCGGATTGTGGCCACGGTGCTGCGCGAAATTCTGGAGCTGGCGGCTCCCGGCATGAGCACCGGCGACCTCGATCGCCATGCTGAAAAGCGCATCCGCGAGATGGGTGCTACCCCCAGCTTCAAGGGGTATCACGGTTTCCCGGCCAGCATTTGCGCCTCGATCAATAACGAAGTAGTGCACGGCATCCCGAACAGCAAACGGGTTATTCAGGCCGGCGATCTGGTGAAGATCGACACCGGTGCCTACTTCGACGGCTATCACGGCGACAGCTGCGTCAGCCTTTGCGTAGGTGAAGGCGCCACCGAGGAGTCCCAGACCCTCTGCCGGGTGGCCCAGGAATCGCTGATGCAAGGGCTGCGCCAGATCAAGGCGGGCAACACACTCCTCGACATCGCTGGAGCGGTCCAAGACCACGTCGAGGCCCACGGTTTTGCGGTGGTGGAGGACTACACGGGCCATGGAGTGGGCCGCAATTTGCACGAGGAGCCCTCGGTGTTCAATTTCCGCACCCGAGATCTGCCCAACATGAAGCTGCGCCCGGGCATGACTCTGGCGGTGGAGCCGATCCTCAATGCCGGCAGCAAGGCCTGCCGCACCCTCAAGGATCGCTGGACCGTGGTGACCGTTGATGGCAGCTGGTCGGCCCAGTGGGAGCACACCATCGCCGTAACCAGCGACGGTTGCGAAATCCTGACCGATCGCGATTTCTAGGGCTGGCCGGGGCTTGGCCGAGTCAGCAGCTTGAAGTAGCCCCAACGCGCCAGGGTGCTTAGCGGCATTAACACGTAGGTGAGTGGGTTTGGGGTCACGATGATCAGGCTGAGCCCTAGCCGGGCCTGGGCAACTACCTGATTGGCCACGAATCCCGGCCCCATCACCCCGATTGGGTTGAGGCTGGAGCGGAATGGCCCCAGCACCAGCCTGCGGATGCGCAGGGGCCCGCTTGCACCAGAGAGATCCAGGGCCCGCAGGCTCACCAAATTGCCTAACAGCCGTTTGCTCAATTCATAGAGGGGGCTGAGGGCGGGCTGGATCTCCGCCTCCGAGGTGTTGATCCACACCTCCGGCTTAGGCCTCTCTGAACGGGGGCTTTGTTGCACCACCTCGGCAAACAGCTCCAGCAGTCGCCAGCTGCTCAGGGCATTCACCTCCAGGGCAAGCGCCGTGGCTGAGCGGCTGCGTAGCTGTAGCTGGTTGATGCCGTGGTTGAGCACCAGGATGTCTACCCGCTCCAGCAGCCCGCGCAGCTCCTGCTCCTGGCCGCATTGCCAGCAGACCTGCTCTAGGGGAATTGCTGTGCCAGCAGGATCGAGCAGCAGCAAGGGTTCGCTGCTGCTGGTGAGGGCTGCCAGTGAGGCGCCTTGCTGGGCTAGTTCCTGGAGCAGGGACCGACCCAGGCTGCCGCTCGCACCGGTAACCGCGATCCGGCATCCATCAAAATTGGTCATCTGCCTGGCATAAACGGCGGCTGACGCTTCAGCATGGTCGGACATAGTTGACGGATACGCCGCCTTGATGCCCACTGGCATGATCCCTGAGTCCGTTGCTCCCCTAGTGCCCCTATTTGCTCCCTACTGCGGTGGGCTGGGACGGCTGATGTCTTTAGAGGGTGCTTTGGAGATCCTGCTGGAAGGCGATTGGGCCGGTAAGCGCCTGCTGCAGGGGGGGCGTAGTCACGTGCTGCGGTTGAGCTGGAGTGGTGAAACAGCACCCCAGGAAATTCTCCACTGCGATTTAATTTTTCCTGATTTACCAGAGGTGCAGTACAGCTTCGAGCTGCCCTGTCACCAGCTGGTCCAATGGTTGATGGATCGGGAAGGGGAGCAGTTGCCCGCGAGTTTCTGGCAATGGCTGCTGCTGGGTCAGCCGCCCCTTGCTACCGAAGCAGTGGGCAGCGCCGCCTAAATTTCGCTTCAAGACACCCCCAAGCGAGGTTGACCGATGGCCCCCACCTTGCTGATCGGCTCCTGCGAATCCTTCAGTGGTAAATCGGCGGTGGTGCTTGGTTTGGCCCGCCAGCTGGCTCGTCAGGGAGTGCCGGTGCGTTTTGGCAAGCCCCTAGCCACCAGCCTCGATAGTCCGGCGGATGCTGCCAGCCAGGCGCCTCTGCTGGATGCGGATGTGCGTTTCATCGGCGCCACCCTGGGGCTTCCGGAAGCAAACCTGATTCCCTCCCTGCATGTGCTCGATCCGCTCACGGCAGAGCGGCGGCTGCTGCAGGGTGACTTGGATCCCGGCTCGGGTTTTGAGCAGCTGCGTCAGCAGCTGGCCGCCGACAGCGACGGGCTCACCCTGCTGGAAGCCGCCGGCAGCTTGCATGAGGGATTGCTTTACGGCCTCAGCCTGGCCCAGCTGGCCCGGGGCTTGGAGGCATCGGTGTTGCTGGTGCATCCCTGGATCAATAGCTGCAGCATCGACCCGCTCCTGGCGGCTCAGGCCGAGTTGGGTGAGCATCTGGCGGGGGTGGTGCTCAATGCCGTTAAGCCTGGGCTTGTGGCCCAGCTGTGCTCCGAAGTGGTACCTGCCTTAGAGCGACTTGGTTTGCCGGTGCTTGGCGTCATGCCCCAAAGCCCTCTGCTGCGCAGTGTCACGGTGGAGGAGCTGGCCCTGCGGCTCGGTGCCCAGGTGCTGTGCTGCCCGGAACGGCTTGATCTCCTGGTTGAAACTCTCTCAATTGGCGCCATGAACGTCAACTCAGCAATGGAGTTTTTCCGGCGCCGCCGCAACATGGCGGTGGTGACTGGCGCTGATCGCACCGATATTCAGCTGGCAGCCTTGGAGGCCTCAACCCAGTGCCTGATTCTCACTGGTGCTGGAGACCCGCTGCCCCAGCTGCTCAACCGGGCCGAGGAGCTGGAGGTGCCCCTGCTCAAGGTGGAGCACGACACCCTCACTACGGTGGAAGTGATTGAGCAGGCCTTTGGTCATGTGCGTCTGCACGAAGTGGTGAAGGCAAGCTTTGCCTTCCGGCTGGTGGAAGAGCATTGCAATTTCGAGCGCCTGTTTGCTCGGTTGCAGTTGCCCGCGTTAATGAAATAACGCTGCTAGTTTCAAAGGACTGGCAGGTGGCTACTGGTGTCGCGGTCCCTTGATCTTCCGTCGATTGATCGTATCGACACCCTGGCCCAGGAACTGGCGATGCTCCAGGACCGCAGCAAGCGTCGGATTGCAATTTTGGGCAGTCGCCATGTGCCCGTGGTTTCGATCCATCTGGTCGAATTAGTAGCCCGCTCCCTGGCTCAGGAGGGTCACAATCTGATCACCTCTGGATCCCAGGGCGTTAATGCGGCGGTGATTCGCAGCGTGCTGGAGATTGATCCGGCCAGGCTCACCGTACTTTTGCCCCAGAGCCTTGATCGCCAACCCGGAGAGTCTCGAGATCAATTGGAGCGAGTGCTGCATCTGGTCGATAAGCCAGAGCACGATGAGCTGCCCCTGCCGATGGCAAGCAGCCTCTGCAACCATGACATCATAAGTCGTTGCGATCAGCTGATTTGTTACGCCTTCCACGACAGTGAAACCCTGCTAGCCAGCTGCCGGGTCGCGGAGGACATGGGCAAGGTTGTCAGTGTGATGTTCTTCGACTGAACTTCTCAGCTGAGAAGCTCAGTTGAGAAGTTCAGGGACTGCCGAAGGCCACCTGGCAGGCAGCATTGAGCAACTGGCCTTCGGCGGCGATCGTGGGGGCGTAGCCGTTCAGCTCGCCATCTGCGCAGTCTGCATCCATGCTGAAGCTGCGGCCGTCACGGTCGACCACGAAGGTCACCACGTGGTCATTCGGTGCCTCTAGCGAACCGTAATCCAGCTGGTAAGTGCTTTCCGGCACCACGATCGTGGTCTGTTTCGCGTCGATGGCGGAGCTCACCGCTGCGTTGATCGTGGCGGCGGTGGCCAGGCCGGTGATGCCCCAGGCCGTGGACCGGGGTCCCCACCATCCCCAGGAGGGAGCTCCCCCGTACCAGCCCCGTCCATACCAGCCGTGCTTCCAGGGCCGGTGCCGCTGCCAGTCGTGGCGAGCCCAGCCGGGATGCTGCCGGCGATAGTCCACCGGACGGTTCCAGTGGTTGTACTGCTCGTTGGGATTCCAGCGGGTGCTGTGCCAGCGGTTGGAATCGCGCTTCCAGTAATCCGGGTTCTTGGTGCCATGGTTGCTGCTCCCGTGGGACGGATTGGCCGTCGCGGAGAGTGTCGGCAGGGGCGTTGTGGCCACTGACAGCAAGGCTGTTGTGACCAGGGCCATGCTGCTACTCCTCCAGCGCCCTGAAGTCCTTTCGCTCCGTCCAACCCCTCGGCTCATCGGTGGTGGCTGCAATCCAGCCCCCGGTTTAGGTCGGGGGGCTGCCGTTGTCATCCGATCAGGGCCCGTAGCCCCTCCACGTAGAGGATGCCGCTGCAGGTGAGGGCGCCCGCCCAGCACAGGCCGCGCAGCGCTGGCACGTTGCCCACATACATGCCGATGTAGGCCAGGCGCAGCAGGGGATGGATCCAGGCCGCGGCGAGCGCTATCGGAC
Organism: Synechococcus sp. CS-1330; assembly: GCA_025128025.1. Classification (GTDB taxonomy): domain Bacteria; phylum Cyanobacteriota; class Cyanobacteriia; order PCC-6307; family Cyanobiaceae; genus Cyanobium_A. The sequence continues at coordinate 27,638 of JAHLYR010000003.1, read as the reverse complement.
TGCTGACACCAGCCACCAGGCACAGCAGGGCAGCGGGGGCGTGCAGGGTGAAGGCTTCAAAGCAGTTTTGGTGCGCCCAGGCGGCCCGCTTTCCCCAGGCCGGCAGCCGCTCAAACATGGCCCGCGGGGCGGCCAGGTCGGCCAGCTGGAAATTGGCCTTGGAGCGGGCGGCGCCCAGAGGCACAGTGCTGAACACCACCACGCCAGCTGCCAGCAGCAACGACCAGGCGAAAGGGGCGAGGGCGGAGGTCATGAACTGCAGGCGCAATCGGTGCTTGGTCAGGCTGACAGGCCGCCCCTACGATCCGTGAACGCTTCCGACCTCCAAACTGCGCCCCATGGCCGACACCTATTCCTTCGATGTGGTGAGCGATTTCGATCGCCAGGAGCTCGTCAACACAATCGATCAGGTGCGCCGCGACGTGGGCACCCGCTACGACCTCAAGGACTCCAACACCGAAATCGAGGTGGAGGAGACGAGCCTCACCATCACCACCGCCAGCGACATGACCCTCCAGGCCGTGGAGGACGTGTTGCGCCAGAAGGCAACCAAGCGCAACCTCTCGCTGAAGATTTTTGACTTCCAGAGCCCCGAACCCGTGGGGGGCAACCGGGTCAAGCAGGTGGTGAAACTGCGCAAAGGGCTGAGCTCTGAGCTGGCCAAGCAGCTGAGCAAAACCGTGCGCGATGAGCTCAAGAAGGTGACCGTTTCGATCCAGGGCGAAAGCCTGCGGATCACCGGCAAAAACAAGGACGACCTGCAGCAAGCGATCAACCTGCTCAAGGCCCAGGACGTGGAAGTGCCTTTGCAGTTTGAGAACTACCGCTAAGCCGGTGCAGCCGGTTTGTTCCGCCCCTGGTTGGCGGTTCTGGGTTGATCGGGGTGGCACCTTCACAGACGTGGTGGGCTGCAGCCCCGCCGGTGAGCTGCTGGTGCGCAAGGTGCTGTCGGTGCAGCCGGAGTGCCCGGGGGACCCGGCCGTGCGTGCCATAGCTGCGCTGCTGAGCCGGGAGCCCGGCGTTGTGGCCGGTAGCCCCCTGCCGCTGGGATTGGTACGGGAGGTGAGGCTCGGCACCACCGTGGCCACCAATGCCTTGCTGGAGCAGCGCGGCGCCGGGGTGGTGCTGCTGATCAACCGCGGCTTTGCCGACCTGCTGAGCATCGGCGACCTGCACCGCCCCGACCTCTTTGCCCTGGCCATTCAGCGGCCCAACCCCCTGCGGGTGCGGGTCTTGGAGGTGGAGGGGCGGCTGGATGCGGAGGGATTCGAGCTTGCACCGCTCCAGTGGGGAGAGGATTTGCAGCAGCAGCTGCTGCAAGCCCAGGCCGACGGCTACAGCAGTTGCGCGGTGGCCCTGCTGCACAGCACCCGCAATCCCAGCCAGGAGCTGCAGCTGGACCAGTGGCTCGCACCCATGGGCTTCGAGGCCGTGGTGCTCTCCCATCGGCTCAGTGGCCAGCCCCGGCTGGTACCCCGCGGCCAGACCGCCCTGGTGGAGGCGGCGGTGGCGCCGGTGCTGGGCCGCTACCTGCGCCAGGTGCAGCGGGCCTTGGGACCAGAAACCCGGCTGCGGGTGATGCGATCCAGTGGGGCTCTGGCAGCGCCTGAACTGCTGCTGGCCAAAGACACGATTCTCTCGGGGCCGGCCGGAGGCATGGTGGGCGCCGTGGCAGTGGCAAGGAGGGCCCTTGCTGCCGCTGGGCTGCCGCCGCAGCCGATTGTTGGTTTCGACATGGGTGGCACCTCCACCGATGTGTTCCATTTCGATGACCGCTGCCTCTCAAATGCTGGCGGTGATCTGGCCTGGGAGCGCAGCCCTGCCACCGAGATCGCTGGGCTGGAATTGCAAGCTCCGATGTTGCCGATTCACACCGTGGCTGCTGGCGGCGGCTCGCTGCTGCGCTTTGACGGCAGGCGGCTGCAGGTTGGGCCTGTTTCTGCAGGAGCTGATCCCGGTCCGGCGGCTTACCGCCGCGGCGGGCCGCTTACCATCACCGATGCCAACGTGCTGCTGGGCCGCCTGCCGCTTGCCGCCCTGCCAGCGGTGTTTGGCACCAAGGGAGACCAACCCGCTGATGGGGAAGCGGTGCGGCGGGGGTTTGCGGAGCTGGCGCTTGAGATGAATGCGGTGGCACCTGGGATCAGTCCGGAGCGGCTGGCGGCAGGGGCCCTGCAGATCGCCATTGAAACGATGGCGGAAGCCCTGCGCCGCATCTCGATCCAACGCGGCCACGACCTGCGCGAGGCCCTGTTGGTGAGCTACGGCGGGGCTGGCGGTCAGCATGCCTGCCGCCTGGCCGAGGTGCTGGCTGTGACGCGGGTGTTGCTCCACCCCTTGGCGGGGGTGCTTTCCGCCTATGGCCTCGGCATGGCCGAGCAGAGGCTGCTGCTGGAGTGCTCGCCGCGGTTGCCGCTGCGCTCCGACAGCCTGCCCCTGCTGCGTCAGCGCTGCGCCGAGCTGGAGCAGCAGGGCCTCGCCGACCTGCGCCGGCTGGGGGATTTGGCCGAGGGGGCAACTGGCCGGATTGGGGTGCAGCTGGAGCTGCGGGCCGCCGGTAGTGAGCGGGGTCTGGAGGTGGCGTGGTTGCCAGACGAGCAAGGGGTGGAAGACCTGCAGCGTGCTTTTAGCGCCGCCCATCTGCAGCGCTTCGGCTATCGCCCGGTGGGCGAAGACTGGATCGTGGAGCGCCTGCTGGTGGAGCTAGCTCCACCGGCGCTGGTTGCAGAGCAGGCTGTTGCTGGAGGCCAGGCGGTGGCTGGAGCCCCGCTTGCCCCAACCACTCCCCTGTGGCTGGGTGAGGCGGCCGGCTGGCAGCCGGTGCCGCTGTGGCAGCGCTCCCAGCTGCAGCCCCAGCAAAGGCTCGAGGGTCCAGCCCTGGTTGTCGATGCGACCACCACCACCGTGCTGGAGCCTGGCTGGCAAGCCCTGGTGCTGGCCGATGGAGCCCTGCTGTTGGAGCGGGACGGCGCGGCGGCGGCCAGCAGCGGGGTTGGCCAGGCTGTTGATCAGGCTGTTGAAGTTGTGGAGCAGGGGCCCGATCCCACCCTGCTTGAGCTCTACAACCACCGCTTTGCGGCCATCGCTGAACAGATGGGTGGGCGGCTGCAGCAGAGCGCCCGCTCGGTGAACATCCGCGAGCGGCTCGATTTCTCCTGCGCCCTCTTCGATGCTGCGGGTCAGCTGGTAGCCAATGCCCCCCATATCCCGGTGCACCTCGGTTCGATGGGCGACAGCGTGGTGAGCCTGCTTGCCGCTATCGCCCGGGGCGAGAGCGCCCCATTGGCTTCTGGCGATGTGGTGTTGTCAAACAATCCCTACAACGGCGGTACCCATCTACCCGACATCACCGCCATTACGCCGGTTTTTGTCCCTGGCTTGGGCGACTCCCAGGCCATGGCCCCTTTGTTTTTTGTGGCCTGCCGCGGCCACCACGCCGATGTTGGCGGCATCACCCCTGGCTCGATGCCGGCCTTCAGTCGCAGCATCGACGATGAGGGCCTGTTACTCGACAACGTGCCCTTTTTGAGTACTGGCAACTTTGATGAGGCGGTGTGGCGGCAGCGACTAGCCGCAGGTAGTCATCCAGTACGCAACCCCGACCAGTTGCTTGCCGATCTGCAGGCCCAGGCGGCGGCTAACCGGCTGGGTGTTCAGGAGCTGGGGCGCTTGATTGAGCGCCATGGCCTCGACGAGGTGCGGGCCTACATGGCCCACGGGCAAGCCCACGGTGCCGAGGCGGTGGCTCGGGCGCTGGCGCACCTCAGCGACGGCTCTGCCAGGGTCGAGCTCGACCACGGCGCCTTCATCCAGGTAGCTGTTCGCATCGACGCTGAGGCTCGCCGGGTTCAGGTTGATTTCAGCGGCACCTCGCCCCAGCACAGCGGCAATCTCAACGCCCCTCTAGCTGTAACCAAGGCTGTGGTGCTCTACGTGTTTCGCTGCCTAGTAGGCGAACAGATCCCCCTCAATGCTGGCTGCTTCGAGCCGATCGAGCTGATCGTGCCGCCGGGCTCCCTGCTGCATCCCAATCCGCCGGCGGCGGTGGTTGCCGGCAATGTGGAAATCTCCCAAGCGGCAGCCAACGCTCTGTTTGCGGCGCTGGGGGTGCAAGCCGCCGCCCAGGGCACGATGAACAACCTCAGCTTTGGCAATGGCCAATGCCAGTACTACGAAACGATCGGTGGAGGCAGCGGTGCTGGCATCCGCCCCGGTGGTGCCGGCTTTGACGGGGCGGCCGCTGTGCAGAGCCACATGACCAACTCCCGAATCACCGACCCGGAAATTTTGGAAACGCGCTTTCCGGTGCGGCTGGAGCGCTTTGGGATCCGGGCCGGATCGGGCGGGGATGGGCGGTTTCGGGGAGGCGATGGGGCGGTGCGGCAGTTGCGTTTTTTGGCCCCGATGACCGTTGCCCTGATCTCCGGTGCGCGGCGGGTGGCTCCCGCGGGGTTGGCCGGCGGGCTGCCGGGCGCCTGCGGCCGTAACACCTGGATCGGGGTTGATGGCACGAGCCGGCAGCTCGACGGCTGCTGCGAGCTGGAGATCCAGCCAGGTGAAGCCCTGCGCATTGAGACCCCCGGAGGTGGGGGCTACGGCGCCCCCAGCAGGCCATGAGCGCTGTTGCCATTAATTGGTCGAATCGGGTGAATTGGTCGTGGCTGGCGCTGGCGGCGGTGCTGGCCTCACCAGCCCAGGCAGAGGTGCTGCAGGAGCGCAGCCAGCGCTTCCACCCCCAGTGGTCTGCTGCCGGCATGGTGGCCAGCCAGGAGCGCTGGGCATCGCTGGCGGGCGCTGAGATCCTGGCCAGCGGCGGCAATGCGGTGGATGCGGCGGTGGCCACGGCCTTTGCCCTGGCGGTCACCCTGCCCCAGGCGGGCAACCTCGGCGGCGGTGGTTTTTTGCTGCTGTGGTTGCCCGGACCATCACCGGCGGCGGCTCGGGGCTGCCCCAGCGCACCGGAGCTGCGCCTTGGCCGCGGCACGGCGGTGGCCGTGAACTTTCGCGAGACGGCGCCCCTGGCAGCCACCGCTGGGATGTTCCTCGGCGCCGAAGGCGAGGTGGATCGTGAGCGGGCCACCCGCAGCCTGTTGAGTGTGGCCGTTCCTGGCAGCCCAGCCGGTCTGTTGCTGAGCCAGCGCTGCTACGGCAGGCTCTCTCGGGCCGCGGTGATGGCGCCGGCGATCCGCCTGGCCAGCCGCGGTTTTCCTGTGGGCAAGGAACTGGCCGATTCCCTGCGCCAGGCCACACCCCTGCTGCAGTTAGACCCCACCTCCAGCGAGCTGTTTCTTAAGCGCCCCCTGCGGCCGGCCCAGCTGTGGCGCCAGCCCCTGCTTGCCGCCAGCCTGCGGCGTATCGCCGCCCAGGGCGAGCCGGGCTTCTACGAGGGGCCGATCGCTGACGCATTGGTGACCTTGATGCGCCAACGGGGCGGTCTGATTAGTCATGCCGACCTCAAGGGCTACCGGGCCCAGCTGGTGCGCCCCTTGCAGGCGAGATTCCGCGACCATCCGGTGCTCACCATGCCGCCCCCCAGTGGAGGTGGCGTCACTTTGCTGCAACTGCTCCAGGTGCTCGAGCCCATGCCCCTGGCCGAGCTGGGTCTCAACAGTGCCGCCAGCCTGCACCGGATGGTGGAGGCGATGAACCTCGCCTATCGCGATCGCAACCACTGGCTAGGCGATCCCGACCAAGTGGCGATGCCGTTGGAGCGCTTGCTGAGTGCGGCCCATGCGGAGCGGTTGCGGGCCCAGATCAAGCTTCAGCGCCATCGCCCTGCCAGTGAGCTAGCGGCCCAGGGCCTCCAGGCTGGCGGCACCAATACAACCCATCTTTCAGTGGCCGACCCTCAGGGCGGGCTGGTGGCCCTCACCACCACCCTCAACTTCGCCTACGGCAGTGGCATCAGCGTTCCTGGTGCCGGTTTCCTGCTCAACAACGAGATGGACGACTTCACCTCCAAGCCAGGCGTGGCCAATGCCTACGGCCTGGTGCAGGGCAGAGCTAATGCCATCGCCCCGGGCAAGCGACCATTGAGCTCGATGACGCCCACCTTGGTGTTTCGCCCCGATGGCCGGCCCTGGCTGGCTACCGGCAGCCCTGGCGGCAGTCGCATCATCACCACCGTGTTGCAGGTGCTGCTCAACCGCCTGGTGCATGGCTTGAATTTGGCGGCGGCGGTGGCCAGCCCCCGCATCCACTCCCAGCTATGGCCCGATCAGATCAGCGTGGAGCAGGGACTCAGCCCTGACACCGTGGGGCTACTGGAGGCGAAAGGCCACCGAGTAGTTGTTACGGCCGCCATGGGATCGGCAAACAGCGTTGAGGTGTTGCCGGAGGGCGGCAGCTTGGGGGTGGCTGATCCCCGCCGCCTCGATGCTGCTGCCATTGGCGAATTGCCGCTCAACTGGCCGGCTGGCTTGGTGGGGCCGTAAGCAGGTTGATGGCGGAAAACGCCATGCCAATGCCAAACAACATGCCGATCGCCCAGATGCTGTCGGAGGGCCATTCCGCAATCAGCATGCCGCCGAGTACGGCGGTGACGATGCCGTCAATCAGCACCAAACCTCGAGCCGCTCCCTGGCCGGTGGCCGCGGCGGCTAGCTCCATCACGCCCTCGAAAGCAAGCAGGAAGCCGACAAACAGCGTCAAGCTCACCTCACTGGCAACTGGGAATGCCAGCACCCAAACGCCGCCGCCCAAATAAAGCAGGCCGGAGAACAGGCGGAAGATTTTCCCTTTGATATCGGCTTCGCCAGTGAGACGAAGTATTTGGGATACCCCGGCAATCACTGATACGGCCCCAACGGCGATGGTGAGCAAGGTGGCCGAGACAAATGGCAGCACCACCGACAGCCCGGCCGCAGCAAACAGCAGGGCTGCGGTGACCCAGCGCAGGGCAGGAGAAGCAGGAACTGTCACCGATACAAAAGCAATTTAAGCAACACTAATCGCTGAGGAATAAGGGTCTCGCTGTCAGGAAATGCTCATGGCTATGTAGCAAAGCATCACAGCTTTTGGCATTGCTGGATGGCTTTTTGCAGCGCTGAGATCAAGCGTATTTGGCATGGGCGCCATGCTTGAGCTGCTACCGCCGCTCAACGACCATAACCATCCCTTGGATGGACATCATCCATCCAAGGGATGGTTGTGCACTTTATGATTGCTATGGGGCTGATTACTTTTGTATTTGATCTCATTGCAGATGCAACCCGCAGATCGCGGCTTTTTGAGGTCAGCTTTTGGAAGCCCCTATTTGCCACAGGCGCCATCTTTGTGGCGAGCATGTTTCGCATCTCTCGGCAGCTTCATCAACCAGGACTGGCCATCGTCAGGGGCTTGCTGATCAGTCGTTACACCCTGCAGGCTGAGCAGCAGGTCAAGGAGCGTTCAGCGGCCTCTCCAGGCCCACCTCCACATTCAGGTGCTGATTCGGGCGACCGGTGATCAGCATCGAGGCCCGCTGACGGGTGGCAATCGCCCACAACCACTTGGTGAGCAGGGTCAGCCGATTTTCATTGGCGGGCATGAACATCAAGTGGGCTAGACCCCAGAGGATCCAGCCAGGCAGGCCGCTCACCTTGAGGCCGCGCAGGTCGGCGACCGCATGGAGTGGACCCAGCACCGCCATGGTGCCGAAATCGGTGAATTGGAAGGCTTTGTGGGCGCGGCCTTCAATTTTGGCCACTATGTCGGCCGCCACCCAGCCGCCCATTTGCACTGCGGGCCCGGCCATGCCCGCCAGGGGTTTGCCATCGCTGGTGTGGCTGTAGGAGCAGAGGTCGCCGATGACGCGGATCTCTGGATGGCCTGGTATCGAGAAGTCGGGCTCCACCACCACCCGTCCGCCCCGGTCGACGGTGCAACCGCTGGCATCGGCCAGCACCTGGCCCAGATGGGAGGCCTTCACGCCGGCGGTCCAGCAGATGGTGGCGGCTTCCAGGGTGCGGGCACCTTCGCTGGTGTTAACAACCACTTTCTCCGCTTCAATTGTCTGAACCCGTCCACCTAGCAGTAGCTCTACACCTGCGGACTGCAGATAGCTGCCGGCGGCGGCCGAGAGCCTGGGGTCCATGGCTCGCAGCACTCGATCGCCAGGATCGACCAGGGTCACCTTGCATTGCTTTGGATCGAGTTGTTTGAAGTCGCGGCCGAGGGTATGGGCCATCAGCTCCATCAGGGAGCCGGAGAGTTCGCAACCCGAGGGGCCGCCCCCCACCACCACCGCTGACTGCAGAAAGGCCCGCCGCGCCGGATCGGGGGTCTGTTCTGCTTCTTCCAGGGCCAGCAGCACGCGCCGGCGGATCTCATCGGCGTGCTCGAGAATCTTCATCGGTGGCGCCGCTTCGCGCCATTCGTCGTGGCCGAAGTAACTGCTACCGGAGCCCGCCGCCAGAATCAGCTGGTCGTAGCCGTAGCGGCGCTCGTTGAACACGATCTGCCGAGCCGCGGTGTCAATTTCCCCCACTTCCCCCAGCAGCACCTGCACATTCGGGGCCTGCCCCACCAGATGACGCAGCGGTGAGGCCACATCCCCCTCGGCAACCAGTCCTGTCGCTACCTGATAAAGCAGGGGTTGGAACAGGCTGAAGTTGCGTTTATCGATCAGGGTGACGCGCACCGGCTTGCCAATCAGGGCATGGCAGGCCTTGAGCCCGGCGAAGCCCCCGCCAACCACCACCACGTGGGGCTGGCTTTTGAGACTGCTATCTGGTGGATCGAGCTCAAGGAAGAAGCGTTCCCGGGCCATTGCTGCCTTGACACTCGCCTCAAAGTATCGAGCTCGTCATGGTTTGGCCTGCTATGCCGCGCCTAGGACCATGAGCTAGCGGCAATCAACAGCTGGGGCGATGCCCTGATGCATTGCTTTTGAGCTACTGAGAACGACTGAGCTGCAGCTGCTCAGTTCGCCCCCAGATAGGAAGCCTGGAGGCTGTCGTCGGCCAGGAGTTGTTCGGCGCTGCCGCCGGCGCTGATGCTGCCCGCCTCCAGCACTAGGCCACGATCGGCAATGGTCAGGGCGGCCTGGGCGTTTTGCTCTACAAGCAGAATGGTGAGCCCGTCTCGGTGCAGCTGGGACAAAGCGGCCATCACCTCGGCTACGAGCCGGGGCGCTAATCCCAGACTCGGCTCATCCAGCATCAATAGGGTGGGCCTGGCCATCAGGGAGCGGCTGATGGCCAGCATCTGCTGCTCTCCTCCGGAGAGGGAGCCGGCCAGTTGGCTGCGGCGCTCGGCCAGGCGGGGAAATAAGGCGTAGCAGCGCTCCAGATCTGTGGCGATAGCGGCTTTATCCCGGCGCAACCAGGCGCCCAGGGCCAGGTTGTCGGCTACCGACTGGCGGCTGAGCACGCGCCGGCCCTCCGGGCAGTGGCTGATGCCCAACTTCACGGTGCGCTCGGTGCGCAGGCGATTGATCAAGCCGCCATGCCAGAGGATCTCGCCGCTGGCGGGGTGAATCAGGCTGGAGATGGCTCGCAGGGTGGTGCTTTTACCGGCGCCATTGGCCCCCAGCAGGGTCACCAACTCGCCAGCTTGCACCGTCAGATTGATGCCATGCAGGGCCGTGATGCTGCCGTAGCGCACCACCAGGTTGCGAAGCTCGAGCAGGGGCGCTTGGGGGCCGTTCATGCGCCACCGCCCAGATAGGCCTCGATCACGGCCGGGTCGCGCCGCACCTGGTCGGGGCTGCCCAGGGCGATGCGTTGGCCGAAGTTGAGCACCGCCAGCCGGTCGCACAGGCCCAACATCAAGGGCACATGGTGCTCAATGATCAACACCGTCAGCTTGAACTGGTCCCGGATGCGCCGGATCAGCTCCCGCAGCTCATCTTTTTCTGATGGGTTCATGCCAGCGGCCGGCTCATCGAGCAGCAGTAGCTGGGGACGGCTGGCCAGGGCCCGGGCTATCTCCAGCCGGCGCCGGTCTCCATAGGAGAGGCTGGCGGCGTCTTGGTGGGCAGTGTCTTCTAGTTGAAATAGGTCAAGCAGCGCTAGAGCCTGTTGCTGCAGCTGGGATTCGCGGCGGCGAAAGGACTGGGTTTGCAGCAGGGCTGCAAGGGGCTGCTGACTGGCGTGCTGATGCAGTCCCACGAGCACATTTTCAAGGCAGCTCATGCTGCTGAATAGCCGCAGATTCTGGAAGGTGCGAGCGATACCGAGGCGGGCAATGCGGTGGCTGCTGAGGCCATCAAGGCTTGCCCCCCGCCAGCGCACGGTGCCGCTGCTGGGGGCGGTGAGGCCAGAAATCACGTTGAAAAGGGTGGTCTTGCCGGCACCGTTGGGGCCGAGCAGGCCAAAAATCTCGCCCTGCTTCACCTCAAGATCGACACCCTGCAAGGCCTGCAGGCCTCCAAAGCGCACCCCCACATCCTCAAGCTGGAGCAGGGTCATGGCTTTACCCCCTGCGCTGCTGCCGTGGGGGTGCCTCGTATTCGTCGCTTGAACGACTTGAACAGCTCCGGCGTGATCACTCCCTTGGGAAAGAACAGGGGGCCCACCAGAATCACGGCGCCAAATACGATTAGGCGCAGGTCGCCGACCGGGCGCAGTAGTTCAGGTAGGGCGGTGAGCAGCAGGCCGCCAAACACGGGCCCTAGCCAGGTGCGCGATCCCCCGAACACCACGAACGCCAAGGTGGTGATGCTGGCGTCGAAGTTGCCCAGCTTGGCGTTCCAGGAGTTGAGGAAGTGGGCCGCAACCACGCCGGTGATTCCCGCCACCAGGGCACTCAGTACAAAGGCGAGCAGTTTTGTGTCGGCGGTGTTGATGCCCTGGCTGGCGGCGGCCAGTTCGTCGTCACGGATGGCGGCCATGGCCCGGCCGGGCCGGTTCTTTTCGAGCCGGTCGCATAGCCAGCAGATCAGGGCCAACAGCGCCAGGGTGAAGGCGGCGTAGCCAGCGGCGCTATCGAAGGGCTGGGGGATGCCGAAGATGCCCAGGGCTCCGCCAGTGAATTCAAGGTTGAGGGTGACAACCCGCAGGATCTCCACCAGGGCGATCGTGGCGATGGCTAGGTAGATGCCCCGCAGCCGCAGCACCACCCTGCCCAGGCCCAGGGCCAGCACGCCTGTGAGCAGGGCCGCTAGCGCCATCTCCAGCAAAACTGAAGTGATTGGGTAGGTGCTGCCGCTGCCAGCTAGGGCGGGCACTCGCGTAGATAGCAGGGCTGCCACCGTGCCGCCGATGGCGAAGAAGCCCGGGGTGGCGAGGGAGAGCTGGCCGCAGCGCAGGGGCAGGTACACAGACAGGCCCAGTAGGGCCCCTAGCAGCATTTGTTCGAGCAGGCCGGCGTCCATGCTGATCAAACCTTGTTGGACTGGGGTCGGCCCAGCAGACCCTGGGGCCTGATCAACAGAACCAGGAACAGGAAGCCAAAGGAGACCGCATCTTTGTAGCCCGATAGATCGGCGGGTACGCAGGCCTCGGCCAGGCCGATAATCAAGCCGCCAAGCACGGCCCCAGGCACGCTGCCGAGCCCCCCCAGCACCAGTACTCCCAGTCCCTTAAGCCCGTAGCCAATGCCGAAGTAAGGCCCGGCGATGCTGATGCTCAACCCCACCAGGCCGCCGGCCATGCCGGCCAGGAAGCCGCTGATGCCAAAGGCGATCTGGATCACGCGTGAGCTGTTGATGCCGAGCAGCTGGGCCGTGATCGGGTCTTCGGAAACGGCTTGCAGCGCCTTGCCGCTGCGGCTGCCGTTTATCCAGATCGAGAGGGCTGCCAGCAGCAGGCCTGAGATGGCCAGCAGCATCACCTGCACGGTGCGCACCTTGGCGCCGGCGATGTTCAGGGCCGCCGGCAGGGAGCCAAGGGTGCCCACAGGAATCGAATAGCTCTCTGCTCCCACCAGCAGCTGGATCAGGTTCACCAAAATCACACCGGCCCCAAGGCTGGTGATCAGGGCCAGCAGGGGATCCGAGCCTCGATCGCGCAGGGGGCGGAAGGCGATGCGCTCCACCACTAAGGCCACGGCGGCTGAGGCTATGCCCGCCAGTGGCAGCGCCAGCCAGAAGGGCAGGGCAAAGGGAAACTGCAGGCCGGCCAGCAAACCATTGGCACCCACCGCGCCCCCAATCAGCAGATAGGTGAAGTAGGCCCCCATGGTGAAGATCGCCCCGTGGGCGAAGTTGATAACCCCCAGCACTGAAAACACCAAGGTGTAGCCAAGGGCAAACAGGGCGTATACAGCTCCTACCGAAAGCCCGTTGAACAGCAGTTGCAGCAGGCCTTCCATGCCGCTTCCCTACGGCAGCAGGCTAAAGCGTCCGCTTTTGCCCCCAGCATTCATGCGCACCTGGGCGACAAAGAAGTTTTTCTGAATCACCTCGCCCTCCGGCGTGAAGCGGATTTCACCGAGGGGGGTTTGGTAGGTGCCGCCGAGGATTTCAGCCATCAGGGCCTTGCGGGCCTGGGCCAGCGGGAGGCCCTTGAGCGGTTGCCTGCGATCAAGGCGGGCGAGCGCTTCGCCGATCACCTGCATGGCGGTGTACGCCTGGGCGGTGAGCTGGGGTGGGATCGGGCTGACCTTGGGATTGCGGGCCTGGGCGGCAGCGAAGGCTGCGGTAAAGCGTTGGTTGGCTGGCGTCTGCAGCTCCGGGCTGTAGGCCTGGGCGATCAAGATGCCGTCGCAATACTTCTGGCAGATCGGGTAGATATTTGGCGTGTTCATACCATTGCCCACCACGATCGCGCCGCGGTAGCCGAGCTCCCGCAGCTGGCGTATGAGGTTGCCGCCATCCATGGCCTGCAGCGACAACACCACCAGATCAGGCTTCTGATTTAGGGCGGCGGTGATCTGGCTCTGGAAGTCCTGGTCGTTGAGCTGGGTGCGTTGCACCGTGACTGGCTTGAGTCCCTTGGCTGTGAGGGCCTGCTGGAAGATCACCGTCTCGGCGGTGCTGTATGCGTCGTCTTGGGCGTAAAACACCGCTGCCCGGCGGATGCCCGGGTTGAGTTGCAGGGCCTTGGCAATCGAGAGCGGCGCGATCACCGAGCTTTGGGCTGATACCCGGCTAATGAAATAGCCGATCTCCGGAATGCCGGTGGCGGTATTAGAAGGAGCCACCAAGGGCACGCCCCGGCGCTGGGCGATAGGACCGGCAGAAAATGATTGCTGGGAGAGGGTGGGGCCGATCAGGGCAAGTATGCCCCGGTTGATCTCCAAGGAGACGGCAGCGTTGGCACTGGGCTCGGCGCTGCCCCCGTCTTCGATGCTTAGGGATAGCGGTTTGCCGTTAACGCCGCCGGCGCCATTGAGGGCTGCCAGGGAGAGCTCGATGCCGATTTTCTGGTCTTGGCCGTAGACGTTGGCATTGCCGGTGAGTGCCAATACGGCCCCAACGGGAACGCCCTTGCTGAGATTGACTGGACCCTGATCCTCTGAGCCCTGACAGGCGCTGAGTGCTGCCGCAGCAGAGAGCAGGGCGGCCAGGCTGGATGCAAGTCGACGCTTCATGGGAGCCGTGCTCAAGCCACCGCTGCGAAGCACTCGCGGAAGGCCGCGATAGTGGCGTCGATGTCGGCGTCTGAGTGGGCCAGGGAGGTGAAGCCCGCTTCGAAGGCGCTTGGGGCCAGATAAACGCCGCGCTCGAGCATGGCGCGATGCAGTTTGCCGAAACGCACGGTGTCAGCCGCCTTGGCATCCTCGAAGTTGCGCACCGGGCCATCGCAGAGGAAGAAGCCAAACATGGCGCTGATCGAGCCGCCGCAGATAGGTAGACCGGCGCTGCGAGCAGCATCAAGGATGCCGGCGACCAACCGCTTGGTGATTACCTCTAGGCGCTCGTAGGTGCCTGGCTGTTGGAGCAGCTGCAGGGTCTTGATGCCGGCAGTCATCGCCAGGGGATTGCCGCTGAGAGTGCCGGCTTGATACATGGGTCCGGCTGGAGCCACCATGCTCATGATGTCGGCCCGGCCGCCGTAGGCCCCCACGGGCAAGCCGCCACCGATCACCTTGCCCATGGTGGTGAGGTCGGGGGTGACGCCGAATTTGGCCTGGGCACCGCCGTAGCTGATGCGGAAGCCTGTCATCACCTCATCGAATACCAGCAGGGCGCCGTTCTCCTTGGTGAGCTCGCGGATGCCCTCGAGGAAGCCCGGCTCGGGGGTGATGAAGCCAGCGTTGCCCACCACAGGCTCAAGAATCACGCCGGCAATTTCACCGGGGTTCTCGGCGAAGAGCTGCTTTACGGCTTCCAGGTCGTTGTAGGGGGCGGTGAGGGTGCTGGCGGCGGTGCTGCGGGGCACGCCAGGGGAATCGGGCAGCCCCAAGGTGGCCACCCCGGAGCCGGCCTTCACCAAGAACATGTCGGCGTGCCCGTGATAGCAGCCCTCGAACTTGATGATCTTTTCGCGGCCTGTGAAGGCGCGCATCAGGCGCAGCACCGACATGCAAGCCTCGGTGCCGCTGTTGACGAAGCGCACCATCTCCACCGAAGGCACCGCGGCGATCACCATCTCGGCGAGGGTGTTTTCCAGGGCGCAGGGGGCGCCGAAGCTGGTTCCCTTGTCAAGAGCCTCATGCAGGGCTGCGATTACCTCGGGGTGGGCATGGCCGCAGATGGCCGGCCCCCAGCTGCCGATGTAGTCGATATAGCGGTTGCCGTCTACGTCCCAGGCGTAGGAGCCCTTGACCCGGTCGAACACGATCGGCTGGCCACCGACCGACTTAAACGCCCGCACCGGCGAGCTGACGCCACCTGGCATCAAGCTCTGGGCAGCATTGAAGAGCTCCCGTGAGCGGCTGGTGTTGAGGGCAGAACCCGAGGCCGGAGCAGAGGTGGCAGCCGAGGTCAAAGCGGAACCCGCAGAGGGACAAAACCGTCAACCATCCTGACCCAAAACAGACCCGTAGTGCTTGCTCGGTAAATTGGATCTCTTGCGATGGGTCATCTGGGCATCAATTGGCCAGAGATGGAGCGGCAGTTACGCCAGTTCCTGCCACCCCGCGCCGTGGTGTCGGCGCGCCAGGAGCTGCTTGTCTACGACTGCGATGGCCTCACCCTGAGCCGGCACCAGCCGCCCCTGGTGGTGCTGCCTGAGACGACGGCCCAAGTGGCTGCCGCGGTAAAGCTCTGCCACCAGCAGGGGGTGCCGTTTGTGGCCCGGGGCAGTGGCACGGGCCTCTCCGGCGGGGCCGTAGCCGAGATCGAGTCCCTGGTGATCGCCACCAGTCGCATGCGCCAGGTGCTGGCCATAGACCTGGAAAACCAGCGCATCACGGTGCAGCCCGGTGTGATCAACAGCTGGGTGACGCGGGCGGTGGCCGGCGATGGCTTTTATTACGCCCCAGACCCTTCCAGCCAGGTGGCCTGCAGCATCGGCGGCAACGTGGCAGAAAATTCTGGTGGAGTCCACTGCCTCAAGTACGGCGTGACCAGCAACCACGTGCTGGGCCTGGAGGTGGTGCTGCCAGATGGCAGCGTTACCTGCCTTGGCAGCGAGCTCGACGAAACCCCCGAACTCGATCTGCGGGGCACATTTATAGGCAGTGAGGGCACTTTGGGTATCGCTACGGCGATCACCCTGAGGCTGCTGCGGGCGCCCCAGAGCGTGGCCGTGCTGCTAGCCGATTTCACCAGCATGGAAGCGGCAGGCGAGGCGGTGCGTCAGGTGACTGCCGCCGGGATGCTGCCTGCTGGCATGGAAATGATGGATCGCCTCACGATCGAGGCGGTGAACGACTACTTCGGCGTTGACGAATACCCCCGCGATGCGGCGGCGCTGCTGTTGATCGAGCTGGACGGGCAGGAGCGGGAGGTGGTCGCGGCGGTGCAGCTCGCCACCCAGCTCTGCTCCCAGGCGGGAGCCCGCACTGTGCGCCAGGCCACCGATGCGCAGGAGCGGGCGCTGCTTTGGAAGGGTCGCAAGTCGGCGATCTCCGCTCTGGGCCGGCGCTTCCCCAGCTACTACCTCCAGGACGGCGTCGTGCCCCGCAGTGCCCTGCCCCGGGTGCTGGCGGCGATTGAGCAGCTCAGCGCCAGCTACGGCTTGCCGGTGGCCAATGTTTTTCATGCCGGAGACGGCAACCTGCACCCCCTGATCCTTTATTCGGCGCAAGAGCCCGGCATCGAGAAGCGGGTGAAGGCCCTAGGCGCCGACATTCTGCGGCTGTGTGTGGATGAGGGGGGCAGCATCAGCGGCGAGCACGGCGTGGGTAGCGATAAGCGCTGCTACCTCGACTGGATGTACAGCCCCGATGACCTGGCCACGATGCAGCTGGTGCGCCGTGCCTTCGATCCGCTGAATATTGCTAATCCCGGCAAGATCTTCCCTACCCCAACTAGTTGCGGCGAATCTGCCCGCAGGGTGGCGGTGCTGCAGGCCCAGGGCCAGGCGCTGCCCGATGAAGCGGTGGTGTTTTAACCGGGCTTAGTTCCAGTCGTCGGTTTCAGGTGGCCACACCAGATTCACCACCACCGGGGCGTGGTCGCTGGGCTGCTCATGGCCGCGGGTGGCCTTGCGGATCACGCAGCCGGTGGCGCAGGCGAGCAGTTGTTCGCAGAGGTAGATGTGGTCGATACGCCAGCCCCGGTCCCGGTCCCAGGCGCCGGTGCGGTAGTCCCACCAGCTCCAGTGCCCGGCCTCTGGTTCGAACACCCGAAACACGTCTGTGAGCCGCTCGCCCAGCACCTGCTGCAGGGCTGAGCGCTCCGCCTCGCTAGCCATGATGCCGCCGCTGAGTCGCTCCGGATCGTGGATGTCGCGGGGCTCGGGGCCGATGTTGAAGTCGCCCACCATGCAGAGGGGGTCTCCCTGGCTCTCTTGCTCCTCTAGGTAGCGCCGCAGGCAGGCCAACCACTCAAGTTTGTAGGCGTACTTTTCGCTCTTGAGCGAGCTGCCGTTGGGCACATAGAGATTCAGCACCCGGATGCCGTCGATCAGGGCGCTGATCACCCGTTTCTGCTCGCTGAGACCGGCGGCTTCCGGGTCGGCGGGTAGTAAGGCCTCAAAGCCGATCTGCACGTCCTCGAGGGCTAGCAGGCTGAGGATGGCGACGCCGTTGTAGGCCTTCTGGCCGCTGATGGCCACCGCATAGCCCATGGCCTCAAAGGCTTCACGCGGAAACAGCTCATCGGTCACCTTGGTTTCCTGCAGGCAAAGCACCTCTGGGCGTTCCTGTTGCAGCCAGGCCAGCACCTGGTCGAGGCGGGTGCGCACCGAGTTGACGTTCCAGGTGGCGATCTTCATAGGTAAGGGGTCAGCAGGGAGGCGGCCGAAACCCACCCTGGGGAACGCACCTAGGATGGGACTTGGAGAGCAACGGAGTACATAACCCATGGCCGCTGATAGTTCGCCGCTTCCCCGCCCACGCACTATGAAAGCCCTGGGATCGAATTTCCTGGGATACCTCGGCGCAACGCTTGCTTTGGCAGCTGGAGTCGCTTCGGTAGCTGGAGTTGGAGCGGCCAGGGCCCAGGAAAAGGGCTACGGCCAAACGATCAGCAGCCCTCAGCAGGAGCGGGAGCTCGATTACGGCACCGGAACCAATCGAGGTGGATCGGTGCTCGATTCCGCCAACCCAATCGACTTGATGAACAAGCTGCGCAAGGCCACCGCCATGGATGACGCCACCACCCCTGGCGATGCGGTGGACGCGGCCCTCAGGGATTTCCACTCTCCGCCTGCGGTGCCGGCATCGGCTTCTCCGGCTGCAACGGTGAAGGGTCCCTGAGAGGAGCCAAACCCCAGGCGGCTGCCACCTGATCCAGGCGCGGATCGCTGCGGCCAGGTTTACGGGAGCGGGCTAGAGCCAGCGACTCCTGGGCTCCTTTGATGTCGCCGCGCTCCTGTTGCAGCATCGCCCGCGCCAGCAGGGGGCGTTGGTCGGTGGGGAATTCTGCGGCCAATTTGAGCAGCAGGGACTCGGCCTGGCCCGGCTGACCCCGCTTCTGCAGCAGGTTGGCAAGCAGCAGGCCGATCGGCAGGGCCTCAGGCTTCAGCTGGGGTTTGCTAGCCCTTTGCAGCGCCGCCTCCAGCTGGCTCTGGGCCTGGGCTCCACGCCCCATTTCAAGTTGCAGCAGGGCCATCAGTTGCAGGCCCTCGATCTGGTCGGGCCGCAGGTTGAGCAGTTGGCGCACCTCCCGCTCAGCGCCGCTCCGGTCCTGCTGGTCGCGGCGCAGCTCGGCTAGCAGCAGCCGCAGCGACCACTGCTGGGGTTGCTGGTCGGCCAGGCGCTCCAGCAGCGCTGTGGCCTCCGCTTTGCGGTCCAGAGCTACTAGTAGCTCCAGCAGCCGCTGCTGTTCGGCCTGGCTGGCCTCGCCCTGGTTGAGCCGCTGCTGCAGGGAGGAGGCCTGACGCTCCAGGGCCGTGCGGGAGGGATCGGATCCAGCCGAACCGCCCTGCAGCTGTCCCAGCCACCAGCCAGCGGCGATGCACAGCGCTCCAGCCCCCGCAATGGCGAGCCCAGTCCAGATCCCGGAACGGTTGGGAGCGGCGGGCATTGGCAGGCGGCCTGCGGTGGGTTGCCAGTCTGCCCTTTGTCCCTTTGCCCTGGGGGCACTTAAAGTTCAGCCCATGCGCCAACACCCGATTTCTCCGGTAACCGAACCCACGCAATACCGGGCCATTGGCGTGGTGCGAGGCGTTTATGTACCCACCGATGCCGAGCAGCTCACCCGGGGGGTGATCCGCACGGCTGATGGCACCGAGCTGGAGGCCGTGGTGCTGGGCCGGCTGCTCACTTTGATGCGCCGCCACCTCAACCTCGAAGAGCCCCATCTCTGGGTGGTTTACCCCCGCTCGCGGGAGGAGGAGGGGTTGCACCTGCAGATGGTGGGTGTGTGGGAGCCCAGCACCCTGGCCGCGGGCGAGGAAGCTGAATCCCCTGCTGCCGATAGTCCTGCTGCCGGTAGCTCAGAAGACGCCCTGCCCGAGGGCGATGACTACTTCTCTGTGCGCGGTGAATTGATTTACACCCGCCCTGAAACCGGCGATCTGGTGGTGAAGGTGCGGGTGATGCCCCGCCCGGATGGCAGTCGGCCCGTGCCCTTCAAGCTGCAGCTCAAGGGTGATGTGCCCCTCGAGCATTTGCGCCACTTCGTGGCGCTCAACCTGCGCCGCCAGGCCCAGCAGTTGCAGCTGGAGAGTTTTGAAGTGATTGGTCCGGTGGCCCAGCGGGGCAACCGTGGCGGCAAGGGGCGCCGCGATGGTGCAGCAAGCAAGGGCGGTAAGGGCGGCAAGGCACGGCCGGCGGCGGCTGCTCAGGGCGGCCCGCGCCGGCCATGACCCAACCCCTGGCGGCTGGCCTGTCCGTGGGCTTGATCAGCCTGGCGGCGATTCTTGGCCCCGCCCTGGGCCTATCGCCCTGGATTGTGACCTTGATAGCGGGCCTGGGTTTGGGCGGCCTCACCTTGGATGCGGCCCGCTTCGGTGGCCGCGGCGGCCATGTTCTGGCCGAAGCTCTGCCCGGTGGCCGCGCCCGCCTGCGGCGGATTGCGATTCATGAGGCGGGTCACCTGTTGGTGGCGCGTCAGGAGGAGATGGCGGTGCGTCAGGTGCTGGTGGGTTCCCTGGCCTGCCTGCGGGCCGGCCTCAACACCAGCGGCAGCACCGAACTCGAGCCACCGGCCCATGCCAAGTTGCCGGCCGAGGAGCTGCGGCGCTGGAGCCGGGTGCTGCAGGCGGGCATGGTGGCCGAGCAGCTGATCTACGGCCAGAGCGTGGGCGGCAACGACGACCGGGCCCTGCTGGGGCGGCTCTGGGGCCTCTCCGGCCAAGACGTTGATACCGCCCAGCGGGAACAGCGCCGGGCCCGCCGCGAGGTAGAGGCCCAGTTGCGCGCCAGCGAGCAGCAACTGCAGGCGGAGGCCGATGTCCTGCTGGCATTGGCGCCAAGGCTGGGGCGCCCCCTGGCTGGGGAGGCCTGAGGCGGTGCTGGCGCTGCTGGATGCGCCCACGGGCTTAGCTGGCAACATGCTTTTGGCAGCCCTGTTGGATCTGGGGCTACCGCAGGCGGAGATCGATGGCCCCCTGGCCGCCCTCGGCCTGGCCGGGACCTACCGCTTGGAGCTTGAAGAGCGCCGCAGCGGCGGCCTCCGGGGTATGCATCTGGAGGTGCTGAGCCTGGAGCGCCAGCCGGCCCATCGGCTCTGGGGCGATCTGCGGAGCCAGCTGCAAGACGCCCCCTGGCCCGAGCCCTTGCGGCAGCGGGTGCTGGAGGTGTTCGGCCTGCTGGCGGCGGCTGAGGCGGCGGTGCACGGCCACAGCCCCGAGCAGGTGCACTTCCACGAGGTGGGCGCCCTTGATGCCCTGGTGGATGTGGTGGGAGTGTGCGCCGGGCTGCTGCACTTCGGGGTGGAGCAGCTGGTGTGCAGTCCGCCGCCGGCGGGTCATGGCCTGGTGGCTACGGCCCACGGCACCCTGCCCCTGCCGGCGCCTGCCGTATTGGAGCTGGCCCGCTTGCGGGCGATTCCCCTGGCCTCAGCCGAGGGCTTCCCCCCGGGCGAACTCACCACCCCCACCGGTCTGGCTCTAGCGGCCTGCTGGGCGACGCGCTTTGGCCATCCACCCACCCACGTGCCTAAGCGGGTAGGCGTGGGGCTGGGCTCGCGCAGCCTGTATCGCCCCAACCTGCTGAGGCTCACCCTGGCCGATCGCGGCGGCTCCGATCCTGCGCAGCAAGAAACCGTTCAGCTCGAAACCGTGCATCTAGAAACCGTGCTGGTGCAGCAGGCCCAGATCGACGATGCTACGGCGGAGGATCTGGCTTTCCTGGCTGAGGAACTGCGCCAGGCCGGGGCCTTGGAGGTGTTCAGCCAGGCGATCGCCATGAAGAAAGGGCGCCCCGCCCAGCTGCTTACGGCCCTTGTAGCCCCCGAGCAGGCCGAGAGGTTGCGCCTGGTGTGGTGGCGTCACAGCAGCACCTTGGGGTTGCGCGAACACTCCCAAACCCGCTGGGTGCTGCCGCGCCGCAGCCGGCAGCTGGCTACTCCGCTGGGGCCGGTGCGGCTCAAGCAGGCCCAGCTGCCCGACGGCCGCTGGCGTAGCAAGCCGGAACACGACGATCTGGCAGCTCTTGCGCGCCAGCACACACTGGGGATTGATCAGGTGCGGTTGGTTGTGCAGCAGGCCCTCGAGGCCCAGCCTGACGCCAACTTGCCCAGCGAGCCCTAAGCCAACCAGCCCCAAGCATGCCGCCTTTTGCCCAAGCCCTGCTTCAGCGCTGCCGCCGCGGGCTGATTCATTTGGCCGCCTGGTGGGAGGGCTTGCCGCCCCTGCCCGGCGGCTTGAAGCTGTGGATCAGCTTGCTGAGTTTTGGTTTTCTGCTGGCGGCCCTAGTGGGCCACGGGCGCCAGCTGCTGCAGCTCAGCCTCGATCGTCAGGGCTGGCTGTGGTTGCTGCTGGGGGTGGGCGTGAGTTTGCTGAGCCTGGTGGCCAACGGCCTGGCCTTCGGCGTGGTGTTGCGCTGGCTCGGGCTGCGCCCCCGCTGGGGCGAACTGGTGCGGGCCTACCTCGATACCAACCTGCGCAAATTCCTGCCCGGTGGCATCTGGCACCTCAGCAGTCGCGTGGAGCTGTTGCGCAGCGCTGAGGCGCCCTTGGCGGCCCCGGCCCCGGGCGCTCTGGCCCTGGTGGCGGTGCTGCTGGACCCCTTGGTGGCGGCGGTGGCGGCCCTGGCGCTGATGTCTGCGGGCGGCTGGCAACAGGGCCTGGCCTTGTTGGGGTTGTTGCCCTTGGTCTTGCTCTGGCCCCGCTGGCTCAACCCCCTGCTCAATCGCCTGGAGCGCCGAAAGGTCTCGGCGCTGGCCATGGACATCGAGGCGGCCGCCACTGCGCCGATTCGCTCCTATCCCTGGCCGCCGCTGCTGGTGCAGTTTGGATTTGTGCTGCTGCGCTTTGGCGGCTTTGCCTGCTGCGTGCAGGCCTTCGACCTCTCCTACAGCCTCAGCTGGGGCGGCTGGTTGGCAGGCTTCGCCCTGGCCTGGACCGCTGGCTTGGTGGTGCCCGGCGCCCCCGGCGGCCTGGGCGTGTTCGAGTCGGTGCTGCTGCTTCGCCTCGGCTTCGCCATTCCCGAGGCGCCGCTGCTGGCAATTGCGATCAGCTACCGGCTGGTGGTGACCATTGCCGATCTGCTGGCGGCGCTCACGGCCAGGCTGGATGGGCCGAGGCGGGCTCAGGCGTCGGCCTAGGGAGATGGGCTTGCTGCTGGATGGATCGTTGGTAGAGCCGGTGGCCCGGGGCCTGCTGGGATCTATCTCCTGCAGCGGCGGCCCGACCGTGGAGCAGCGGCGTCTACTGCAGGCACTGCTCAACCACCTTTGGGAGCGCCCAGACCTGCGCGTTTCAGCGCTGGAGCCGATCGCTCCTGAAGAACTGGCGGCAGCGCTTAATGATCTGCCGACGCGGCGGGTGGCCCATCTGCTGCAGATGACCCTCGAGTTTTGCCGACATCCGCAGACGGATGCTCAGCTCGCGCTGGGCTGGGCCTATGCCGAGGCGTTGGGGGTGAGCAGCGCGGCCCTGGAGGTGAGCCGTGATTGGTTGCGCCAGGGGGTCGACCAGGCGGCGGCGGATGTGGGCAGGATCTTCACGACCTTCCTGCCCTTGCGGAGTGAGCCCGGTCTGGCGGATCCGCTGGCTTCTGGTGACCAGCCAGAACCGGCGCTGGTGGCGCGGATTGAGGGCTTCGCCCAGCTCCCGCAGGCCAGCCTGGCTCGGGCGTTGCTCGTTTACTACGACCGCTTCGGTTTCCCCCTGCCCGGGCGGGATGCCTGCGCCCTCAATCACCTCTACCTGGCCCACGACATGACCCACGTGATTGCGGGGATTGCGGCGACCAGTGCCGGCGAGATCGCCCTCAGCGCTTTTCAGTGGGCGATGCAGGACAACCCCATCAATGAGAGTGCCCTACTGGCATCTTTGGTGACCCACGAAGCGGGCTTTGTGAGCGCCAATCCCACCCTGGCGCCCGATCACTCCAGCCTGGACAGCCCTTCGGCGGCCTATCTGCTGGCTTCAGAACTCAAGCGTGCAGTGCCTGCAGCGCCGATTTCTCCCTGGTGGACCATTTCGCCCTGGCACCCTTGCCGTTATCGGAGGTGCGGCAGCAGTTCAACGTGTGCCGGCCCCATCGGCTCAGCTCGGTGGATCACCTGTTCTGGGAGGACGAGGCGTCAGCAGCAGCTTCCTGAGTCGACCACGCCTGTGGTTTCTTTGGTTGCGGCGACATCCGCGAAGGGCATGCTGTTGCCGCGGCCGGGGAACAGGCCGTAGTGGCGGCTGAAGTCGCCGATGAACGTGAAATGGGGCGCAAACCGGGTGGCTTGCAGCATCCGGAAGCTGTTGCCGCAAACCGGGAACACCCGGCCGGTTTCGATGGCGTGGTGGCCATCAAGGTCGAAGCGGTGCGGGTGCTGGGGGATCGTGCCGCGGTAGATCACGGCCTGGCCGTGGTCTTCGCAGGCATCTTCCAGCTCGGCGATCTGGAAGAGGCGGTAGGTGGCGGCATAGAAGCGGGCCTCGCCCACCAGCGGCGCCAGGGCCGGCTCGGTGATCTTGATTTCGCGGTCACTCACCAGCCGCGGGTCAGGGAAGCCGGCGCCCTTGGCGAGGCGCAGGAAGTCGTTCCAGTAGAGGGCTCCGCCCAGGCATTCGCCGTAGAGCACCGGATCGCGCCGCACCGACTCCGGCAGGCGCCGATCCACGTACACATCGGAGAAGTACAGCTCCCCGCCGGGTTTGAGCAGCCGTTTCACCCCTTGCAGCACAGCCGCTTTATCGGTGGAGAGGTTGAGCACGCAGTTGCTCACGATCACGTCGAAGCTGCCCGGCTTCAGGGGCAGGGCCTCGAGGGCTTCGATCGTGCCCTCCAGAAACGACACGTTGGCGTAGCCGAACTGCTCGGCATGGAAGGCGAGGTGCTCGCGGGCCACCGCCAGCTGCTCCGCCGTCATGTCGACGCCCACCACCGAACCGCTCGGCCCCACCAGCTGGGCCAGGGCGTAGACGTCGCGGCCCGTGCCGCAGCCCAGATCGAGAATGCGGCAGCCCTCCAGCAGGGGCGGGCACACCAGGCCGCAGCCGTAGTAGCGCGCCAGCACATCGGGGTGGATGCGGGCCAGCAGCGGCCGCAGCCAGTCCGGCACCCCATCGGCATCGCAGCAAGCGCTGGTCTTGAGGTCGGCCGTGCTGGTGAGCTCCTGACCGTAATAGGCCTGAACGGCGGCTTGGGTGGGCATGGCAGCGCGCGGCCTGGGGAGATGGGGTCAGTCTGCCTCTCTCAGATGCCCGGCAAGTGCGGCCACCAGTCGCTGGCGGGCTTGGCGGGAAGCCCAGCCGATGTGGGGCGTCAGGATCAGGTTTGGCACCTTTTTAAGGGACTCCAACTCTGCGCCTGGGGGCTCCTTTTCAAGTACGTCGAGGGCCGCTCCAGCCAGGCGGCCCTGCACCAGGGCTTCAATGAGGGCCGGCAGCTCGATCAGGCCGCCCCGGCCCAGATTCACCAGCACGGCCGCAGGCTTCAACCAGCTCAGCCGCTCGGCGTTGATCAGGCCCCGGGTTGCCGGGGTGAGCGGCGCATGCAGGCTCAGCACATCTGCCTGGCGCAGGGCGGCTTCGAGTTCGCCGGCACTGCTGCGGCTGGTGATCAGGCGCACCTCCATCCCGAAGGCCTCCGCAACGGCCGCCACGCCTCGGCCGATGGTGCCGGCTCCCACCACGGTGAGGGTGCGGCCGGCTAGTTCATTAAATTCCGGCTCCACCAGGGAAAAAACTTGGCTGCGTTGCCAGTCGCCCTGCAGCACCTGGCGCCGCCGGGTTTGCAGATCGCAGACCAGCTCGAGGATCAGCGCCCAGGTCACCTGCACCACCGAGGCCGTGCTGTAGCGACCGGCATTGCGCACGGCGATACCCAACTCGCTGCAGGCCTGGCCATCGATCTGGTCGGTGCCGGTGCTAGCTGCGCAGATCAGTCGCAGCTGGGGCAGTTGCCGCAGCTGCTCCCCATCCAGCCGGATCTTGTTGGTGATTGCGATCGCGGCCCCCTGCAGCCGCTCTAGGCGTAGCTCCGGCGGGGTGCTGGGCCAGGAGATCAGTTCGGCATGACGCTCCAGGGGGGCCAGGTCTACCGGGCCCAGGCTGAGGGCATCGAGGAAGACGGCTCGGGGTTTGCTCATGGCACCTCTTCGCAACTGCATCTATTGTTGAGAAGCATGGGATCACGCTGTGACTGCCCGACTCAGCCCTGGAGCCCAGCCCCCGCCCGCAACCCTTCCCGCTGGTGGAGATGGCCTGCGCTCCAGCCTGCACGATCGCGGCCAGAGGCTGACGCCCCAGCGCCAGCGGGTGCTGGCCCTGTTTGAGCGCATTGGTGAAGGCAGCCACCTGGGCGCTGAAGAGGTGCACCAGCGCCTGCTGCGCAGCGAGGAGCGGGTGTCGCTCGCCACCGTGTATCGCACCCTGCGGCTGTTGAGCTCCATGGGGCTGTTGCAGGAGCTGGAGCTACCCGAGGGTGGGCGCCGCTTTGAGCTGGCCAGTGATGCCCACCGCGACCATCACCATCTGGTGTGTGTGCGTTGCGGCCGCACTGAGGAATTTGAAAATTCTGCGGTTCTCCAAGCGGGTGAGCGGGCCGCGGCTGGCTATGGCTTTCGCTTGCTTGAGTGCGTGCTCAACGTTCGGGCCCTCTGCCCCAGCTGTGCGGCGGCGGAGTAGTTCCCGAATACATATCAAGGCAACCCCTAAACGCAGCCTTTTGCATAAGCGTCAACGCAGCAGACGGCATCGGCAGTGCTCCTTAGCTTTTGGAAAGCGAATGCACCCATGCTTGCCAGCTGACTTCGATGCCTAGCTCCGAGCCAAGCTTTTTGCTTGTTTTTGATCAGGGACTGGCCACGCTGGCCATGGCCCTGCGCAGCGTGCTTGAGGCCTTCTCGCTCGCCACGGTGGTGCTCGGTTTGTTGATCACCCTGCGCCAAGCCTGGCAGGGCTGGGGTGCCCGGCGGCGCGGCCCCAGTGCTTTTCAGGCGGTGAGGCTCACCTTCGGCAGCTGGTTGGCGATGGCCCTGGAGTTTCAGCTCGGGGCAGACATCGTTGCCACCTCCACTTCCCCTACCGGTGCTCATCTGGTGCAATTGGGCGTGGTGGCAGTGATCCGCACCTTGCTCAATGTGTTTTTGGCCCGTGATTTGGAGGCTGAAGCATCCCATCGATCCCTGAACCCGGAGGGGCGCCCATGAATCTCACCAACGAACTGGCCAAGCAACGCAACCGGGATGCGGCCGAACGCACCCTGATGGCCTGGATCCGTACCTGTCTCTCCTTGATTAGTTTTGGCTTCGGCTTAGACAAGATCGTCGAAGCAATTGATCGTGCCGCCGGTGGCCAAGGTGCCCAAGTGGAGTGGGGGGTGCAGTTGGTGGCTGCGGCTTTCACAATCACTGGGATTCTCGCCATGGCCGGAGCCACGGTCCAATACCGCAAAGAGCTGCGCCGTCTCCAACAAGACGACTACATCTACCGAGATAAGCCCCACATAGCTGCTGCTACAGCTGTGATGCTCACTTTGATCGGCGTGCTGGCACTGGGGCTGATTGCTGCCCGCGCCGGCAGCTAGGCGCCAGCCAACTTGCTCTTTTTTGATCTGCTGTTCAGCGCCTTGCTCCGATGGCTCAATCCCCCCCCCTGCTGGTTTCTGCAACCCTGTTCGCGATCATGTTCGCCCTGGGGGTGGGCTTGCCCCTCGATGGCTTTAGTCGCTGGCAGCAGCACCGGGGTCTGCTGCTGCGTGGTCTCATCGGCACCTGCCTGCTCGTGCCGGTGGCAGCAGCTTTGCTGCTGTTGTTGCCACCAACCATGGCCCTCTCGCAGCCGGCTCGATTTTCTATCGCTCTGATGGCTGTTTGCCCCAGTGCCCCCCTGCTGATGCGCAAGGCAGGCAAGCAGGGGGGGGATCGCATACTGGCTGCCCTGCTCCAGGTGGCCGCAGCCCTGGCGGCGATCATCACCATTCCCCTGCTGGCGAGTGGCTTCACCCGCATCTTTGGAGTCGAGGGTTGGCAGGTTCAGTCGCACCACGTAGCCGCGCAGGTGGCCCTGGTTCAGCTGCTGCCCCTGTTGTTGGGCTTGTTATTCAGGCGCTTTGCGCCTAGGTGGGCAAGCCGACTGGAGAACCCCCTCGATCGCGTTGCTAATGGTTTGCTGCTGCTGCTCGTATTGGTGGTTCTGTGGAAAACGGCACCGCTTTTGGTTTCCTATCTAGGCGCCAATTTGATTGCCCTGCCGGTGATGGCCGCTCTGGTGTTGATCAGCCTGGCATTGGGCTATGGCCTCACTAACCGGGATCCCTGCTTAGGGGTCACCCTGGCATTAGTAACATCGATGCGTAACCCTGGTCTTGCCTTGTTGCTGGCTGGCATTTATGCCCCGGAAGTGCCCGCGGTCAAACTTGGCATCCTGGTTTATTTATTGATGACTGTGCTGCTATCGATTCCATTTCTGAGCTGGCAGCGGCGCCTTCAAGCCTGAATTATGTTGGATAGCAATCCAGCTGGCAGATTTGCCTAGGGAGACTCTGGAAAACCGAGGCCGTTTGCGGGACAATAACCCTGTGATCGCAGGCCAGGACTGGGTTGATGGGCGGCAAGCAGCTTGGCTTCTCTGATTACGAGCTCACCACAGCCAAGAAGCAGACCAAACGGG
>JAHLYR010000002.1 GCA_025128025.1 Synechococcus sp. CS-1330 | reverse complement strand
CAAGTCAATCGTCTGGATTCATGGTGGTGGAAAGAGGTGCAACTGCACCTCATGAATGACAACTCGTCATTCCACCCTGTTCACTCTCGGAGCAGGGAAATCGGGCCTCAGCTTTTACACCACGCAAAGGGACGCGGCCAGCATGACAATGTACACTTGCTTGCTCCTTATGAATTGAAGGGCGACAACATTGAGCAGGCTATTCGCAATGCTGCTTCAAGGCAGAGTCGCTGAAAGAGCCCTTTCAGTGAGTAGGTTTCTCATTGCATCTACTGTTGCCACCTATTCAGTCGCAACATTTTGCTGATTGAAACCTGGCGCTACTGGTGTTGAGCACAAAATTAGTGAGGCATCTCTGCGCCACAACTTCACGCCCGCCAGATCAGCAACCACTGCTGGAGGATGGTGGAGGAAGGGTTGTTCGTAGAGGCCACGCTCAGCAACCAGGGCGAAGCTGGATCGGGTGTTACAGGTTCAAAGATGGTAGGCTTCTGGAACAAGTCGGCTCTGTCCATGGCCTCCGCTCCTGACGCGCCTCCAGTCCGCTGGCTCGCCTACTACCGAGTGAGCACCGACCGTCAGGGTCAGTCCGGCCTCGGCCTTGAAGCCCAGCGGGCCAAGGTGTCGGCCATGGCTGCCGAACGTGGGGCGGTGATCGCCGCCGAGTTCGTTGAGGTTGAGAGCGGCCGGAAGAACGACCGCCCCCAGCTGGCCGCGGCCCTCGCCCAGGCTCGAGCCGAGAAAGCCGTTATCGCCGTGGCCAAGATCGATCGGCTGGCACGTGATGCCGGGTTCGTGCTGAAGCTGGCGAACGAAGCAGAGAAAAACGGGATGGGCGGATTCGTGTTCTGCGATCTCCCAGACATCGACGCCACCACCAGCGCTGGCCGGATGGTTCTCACGATGATGGCCAGCGTGGCCGAGTTTGAGGCCCGCCGGATCAGCGAGCGCACCAGGGAGGCTCTGGCTGCTGCTAGGGCCCGAGGGGTGAAGCTTGGCGGCTACAGGGAGGGCGCGGCAAGGCAGTCATCTGCGCGTCGCGAGCAAGCCACCGCAGAGGCTGAGCCACTTCGCGGAGTGCTGGCTCCCATGGTTGCGGCAGGTATGAGCTACCGGGCCATGGCGAAGGCTCTCGCTGCGGTGGGCAGGCTCAGCAGCACTGGCAAGCCGCTGGCGCCCGCCCAAGTGGGGCGGATCCTTCAGCGGCTCGGACTGCTGGGAAAGTCTCTGGGCGGTAACCGGCCGCTGGTTGCCACCTGAGATCTTGTTGAATCTTTATCCGGTTATGCTTGAGTCTGTGGCAAGTAGCTAATCAGCTAAAGGCAGGGAGGAAGGTTCAGGTAATTTGCGTGAATCTCAATGGCTTTTGCCATCGATGGTAGGTCATCTGAAGTGTATTGAGAGAGCGGTGTGTTGCCCGTTTTACCAGTAATCATCTCTACAATTCGGACCGGCACGGAGCTGTTGAGCAAGTTGTTGATAAGCGTTTCCCTCCAGGAATGCGTCCCTGCGAAATCCGGAATCTTGTCTCGCATGCGCCTTGCAAGGTTGTCTCCCCAGTGCCCACGGATGCTCTTAGGCTGTTCTTCGGGGAAAGCTGGTAATCGGTTGTTGGGCTCAGCATGCTTTGCCCAGATAGCTTCTGCACCGCGTGGCAGTGGGATGATTCTTTCGGACTGTGGGTTTTTAAGTCCACCACGCTCGCCCATCACGCCTAGGCCTCGCTTGCTCCAGCGGACGATCTCAATGCACTTGTAGGTATCATTTCCATAACGTCTTTCCGTGAAATCGCAGCGTCTTAGGCCGGCTACTTCCTGAATCCGAGTTCCGGTAGCGGCTTGCAGATAGAAGAGGTCGAAGCCGACATCGCGATGCCCTCTCTTGTCGCAGTGCATCCGCCTGTATATCGCCATTGCTTGATCGGCTGAGAGCACCTTGTTGGCGTCTACCGTCTTACGGGCGTCCAGCTTCTGCTGCATAGCAGAGCGGCGGTCCCTTGGCAGATTGCGGAAGGGGTTTTCTCCCAGCAATTGCTGTTTCACCGCTGCATTGAAAACGCTGTTGAGATAACGAAACTCTTTGCCGACGCTGGCATGGGAAAGCCCGGATTCCACGTTGTACAGCCAGGTCCCAGGGCTGATTCAAAGTCTCAGCAAGGATCGGGCTGAGGCCTCCGTCGCGCCATCGCCAGCAGTGCCGTCATGTCGTGCATCACCGCCTGCATTCCGCCTCGAATCGACTGAAAACCGGCCAGTCGCAGCAGGTTTAGGGCTACTGTTCGCAGGATGGCCATTGCTCCGGCGCCATTGCCCCGGTAGCGATGGGCGTCCTCGTGGAGCTGGGTATCGCGGATCCAGTGCCAGCTTTCAACGCTCCAGCGGTCACGCACCAGTTGCAGCAGGGCTTCTGGGGTGGTGCGCAGGCTGGTGAGGAACAGGTGGGTGGCCTGAAATGGCTTGCCATCACGACTGCCGGTGGCCATCACCTCCACGATCCAGCTGGTGCCGATCCAGTTCTCGCGGATGTGCTCCGGTGCTTGTTTTGCTCGCAGCATCCAGGTGATGTTGCGGCCATGGCTTACCTCGTGATCCCTTGCCACGAAAGGGATCCTGCGCTTTCCCTGGAACTGGCTGCGGATCTGGCGGTACAGCGTCTTCTGGTTGCCTTTCACCGTCAAGAGGAAGTCGGCCCCCTGCTCCTTGAGCTGCCGAAAAACGGCCGCTGGGTATGGAGCGCGTCGGCCTGGATCACCACACCCTCGAGATCCAGCTCGCCAAGCAGCTGCCGCAAAACCGCCCGCTCATGGTTTTCGCCGGTGGCGTAGCAGGCCTGGCTGATCGCCACACCCAAAGCGGCCGAATACAGCGTGACCTGGGCAATGAACGCCGACCCGCCACCTGCGGTGGGCTCAATGGAGCCCCGAAGAGTCTTGCCATCACAGATCAGCTGTTCGAGATCAGCTGCACCCCCTGGGATCTGGGCGATGGTCCAGTCGCGGATCGCAGTGCAAAGAGCCGCCACATCCACGTGTTGGAAGAAGTAGCGGAAGGCTGAATCGGAAGGCGGCCGCCGGAGCTCAATGCCCAAAGACGCTGTGAGCACGCTGTGGTGGCGGATCGCAAAGCGTTCCAGATCCCGCAGGCTCTGGCAGCGGCTCAAGATCCCAAGCACCGCAACCAGCAGCAGGTACCAGGCCGGGATGCGAACGCCCCGTCGCATGCGCGCGTCCGGGATCGCCTTGAGGTAGCTGATCAGATCGAGATCGGTTGCAGCAGAAACGCTCTCGAGCACAGGGAGGAAGCGATTCCGCCGACCTCAACCCATGCTGACAGCTGCGGCAAGAGGCCCTGGGACAGACTTTGAATCAGCCCTGAGCCAGGTCCTGTAGCTCTTGGCCAGATCCCCATCCAGCGAGGCTGGCAGCAGCGTGGCATTGGTTGCTTCAAACCACTCCGCCAGCCGTTCTACGGCCTTGCTCATCCCACTGAGTGTTCCCGCCGCAATGCCTTCTTCCTCCTTTGCCTTCAGGAGGCCCTTCCAGGTGATGCTCCTACGGTCGGGTGCTGGCTTTGGCGGCTTTAGCTCGCCGCGTCGTCTGGCATCGATGGCGATGTCGGAGTGCTCAACGACAAGCTTGGCAAAACGGCAGACGATCGCATCCATCCCCGCTTCGTTCGGCCGATAGCCAATGTCCCAGCAGAGCTGCTCAATCTTTCGGGCGTGGTCTTCGATTTCGTCTGCGCCTAGAGGTTTCTGTTTAAGCCGTTCACCGGTTGGATCGCTTGTCCACACGATCAGCCCACCGCTACCTCTTTTCCTCATCCAGTCGGCAGTGCCTCGTGCACCCCAGCGGGCAAGGGTGTGGAGACGCTCGGCCTCAAGCCCCTGCAGATTCAGACCGCGCTGCTTGTGACTCAGCCATTGGCTGGCCAGATGCTGGGCGATGGCTTCAAGGTCGGCTCCGCTGTAATTAACCGTTTCACCCTCCAAGGCCAGCAGCATGTCCTTGATCTGGGCGTTACGCCTGTGGCAGTAAGTTTCGGCCTCCTTCTGGCTGGTGACCAGGGCTCCATCGCTGCGCCTGATCTGCTCATCGATGTAGGCCGGCTTGATGCGCCCTGGATGCCGCTTTGCCTGGGCCGCCAGGTTCTTGATGAAGAAGAAGCCGTCTCGACCGCTCCTTCTGTAGAGGCCAAGCCCGCGAGGGGCTGAGCCCACCCTGGTGGCGCGGTCCCGTCCCACAAAAAATGGCCCCCGTTTTGGGGACCATTTTGGGGACATATTTTGTGGTTTGTCTAGTACCTGAATGTTGGTGAGCGTATTGGATCAGGCGTCGTAGTACATCACGAACTCGTGGGGGTGGGGCCGCTGGCGCAGCTGCTGCACCTCCTCGTATTTAAGGGTTATCCAATTGTTGATGAAGTCTTCGGTGAAGACGCCACCAGCTAGCAAGTAATCCTTGTCTGCATCGAGGGCCTCAAGGGCACCATTCAGTGAGGCCGGCACAGTGGAAATGCGAGCCAATTCCTCTGGGGAGAGCTCGAATAGATCAACATCGGTGCCATCGCCCGGGTCGATTTGATTCTTGATGCCATCGATGCCTGCCATCAACATTGCCGCGAAACCGAGGTAGGGGTTGGACAGGGCATCGCCGGAGCGGAATTCCAGGCGCTTGGCCTTAGGGCTCGGCCCGGTGAGCGGAATGCGAACCGCGGCAGAGCGATTGCCCTGGGAATAAACCAGGTTCACCGGGGCTTCGAAGCCTGGCACCAATCGCTTGTAGCTATTGGTGGTGGGATTTGTGAAGGCCAGGAAACTGGGGGCGTGCTTGAGCAGGCCACCGATGTACCAGCGGGCAGTCTGGGAAAGGTTGGCGTAGGTGCCTTCGCCGAAAAACAGGGGATTGCCGCCTCTCCAGAGGCTTTGGTGCACGTGCATGCCACTGCCGTTATCGGCGAACACGGGTTTGGGCATGAAGGTGGCCGTCTTGCCGTACTTACGGGCAACGTTGCGCACTACGTATTTGTAGATCATCACGTTGTCGGCTGCGCTGATCAGCTCGGCAAACTTGATGCCCAGCTCATGCTGGGCTGTTGCCACCTCGTGGTGCTGCTTTTCGATCGGCACCCCCAGGCTGCCCATGGTGAGCAACATCTCCGTGCGCATGTCCTGAAGGGTGTCGTTGGGGGCGACCGGGAAGTAGCCCTCCTTCAACTGAATCTTGTAGGCGAGGTTGCCGCCCTCCTCAAGGCGGGCGCTATTCCAAGGGGCTTCAACTGAATCGACGCTGTAGAAGCTGCGGCCGCTGCCTGAGCTGTAGCGGACATCGTCGAAGACAAAGAATTCAGGTTCCGGCCCGAAGTAGGCGGTGTCGGCGATACCGGTGGAACCGAGATAGTTGAGGGCTTTCTGGGCCAAGGCCCGGGGGCAACGGCCATAGGGCTTGCCACTGCGGGGCTCCTGGATCGAGCAGATCAGGCTCAGGGTTTTGTGGCTGTAAAAGGGATCGATCCAGGCGGTGTTGGGGTCCGGCACCATTGCCATGTCCGATTCGTTGATCGCCTTCCAGCCCCGAATCGAGGAGCCGTCAAAGGCAACGCCATCGCTGAAGGAGGCCTCGTCGATCAGGTCGCGGCAGACCGTCAGGTGCTGCCACTTGCCATGCAAGTCGACAAACTTGAGGTCGATCAGCTCGATTCCCTCCTCATGGATCTGACGGAGGACGTCCTGGGCTGTTTGGGCCATTACGAACAAGAAGGATGGGTGCCGACCGGTTGCGGCGTCGCCGGACCGTACGGATCGGCCAGACGCTAATTGGTATCGCCTGTAACCAAACTGCCGGCGAGGATTGCGTAACCGTTTCTGTCAACTTCCCCAGAACCCACCCCTGGCCTGGGATTTGGCGGAATGTGAGTGCTAGTTTTCGATACAGGTGCGTCGATTTGATTCCGCCATGCGCGATGCCATCACTGGTCTGATTGGCCGTTATGACCAGCTCGGCCGCTATTTAGACCGCGATGCGATTGACCGCATCAGCACTTACTACTCCGAATCCAGCGTGCGCTTGGCTGCGGTGGAGCTGATCAATCGTGAGGCTGCGGCCATCGTGCGCGAGGCGGCCCAGCGCCTCTGGCTTGCCGATCCCGAGCTGATCCTGCCCGGTGGCAACGCATACACCACAAGGCGCCTTTCGGCTTGCCTGCGGGACATGGATTACTTCCTGCGTTACGCCAGCTATGCCCTGATCGCCGACGACGCATCGATCCTCAACGAGCGGGTGCTGAATGGTCTCGACGACACCTACAAGAGTCTTGGCGTGCCGACCGGCCCCACCGTGCGCAGCATTGCCTTGATGGCTGATGTGGTCTGCGAGATGCTGCTCGACGCCGGTGTGGCATCCGCGGCAGTGGTTAGGGCCCCCTTTGACCATCTCTGCCGTGGTCTAGGTGCCACCAATCTGCGGGCCCGCTAGGCCCCGGAATTGCTGCTTAAGCTCGATTTACACGCTCCATCCTGGTCTTGGTTCCCCTGCCCGTGCTGCCACCAGTTAATTCAGCCCATCGCCGCACGCTGGCTCCTATAGCCACGCCGGATCGTCTGCTGCTCGGTCCTGGCCCCTCTAACGCCCATCCCACCGTGCTTCAGGCCCTGGCCCGAATGCCTATTGGGCACCTCGACCCCCTCTACGTCGAGCTAATGGGTGAGGTGCAGGAGCTGCTCCGCTACGCCTGGCAGACCGACAACCGCCTCACCATTCCAATGAGCGGCACCGGCAGTGCGGCCATGGAAGCCAGCCTGGCCAACACGATTGAGCCTGGAGACACCGTTTTGGTGGCCGTCAAGGGCTACTTCGGCCTGCGTCTGGCGGACATGGCCGGTCGCTACCGGGCCAATGTCGTGACGATCGAGAAGCCCTGGGGGGAAGCCTTCAGCCTTGCGGAACTCGAGAACGCCGTAGCCACCCATCGGCCCAAAATTCTGGCCATCGTCCACGCCGAAACATCCACCGGGATCTGCCAGCCCATGGAGGGCATCGGCGATCTCTGCCGTCAGCACGACTGCCTGCTCTTACTTGATACCGTCACCTCCCTTGGTGCGGTACCCCTCTACCTCGATGAATGGAAGGTGGATCTGGCCTACAGCTGCAGCCAGAAGGGCCTCAGCTGTCCTCCTGGACTTGGCCCTTTCAGCATGGGCCCGCGAGCCGAAGCAAAAATGATGGCTCGGGCTGGCAAGGTCCCCAACTGGTACCTGGACGTCACCCTGCTGAATCAGTACTGGGGCAGTGATCGGGTGTACCACCACACGGCGCCAGTAAATATGAATTTCGGCATGCGCGAAGCCCTGCGCCTGCTTGCCGAGGAAGGGCTGGAGGCAGCCTGGGCCCGCCACCGCAGCAATGCCGAGCTCCTATGGGCTGGTCTCGAAGGCCTCGGGTTGGAGCTGCATGCCCCGGCAGCCCTGCGCCTACCCACCCTCACGACAGTGCGCATCCCCGCAGGAGTTGATGGCAAAGCCTTCTCTCAGCACCTGCTCACCAAGCATGGAATTGAAGTGGGTGGAGGCTTGGGTGCCCTGGCGGGCAAGGTTTGGCGGATCGGCCTGATGGGTTACAACAGCCAGCCTGAAAACGTCGATCGCCTGCTCAACCTCTTTGAAGCCGAGCTGCCGGCGTTCAAGGCTGCGGTTGCCCCTGCTGCCGTCGCCGCCTAAACCAGCTCGCCAGCTGACCGCTGGCCTGGTCGCCTAGAACCCCACCGATCACGGTCATGTGGTGATGGGCACTGGCGTTGCTGGCTAAGTCAAGGCAGCTGCCGAGGGCGCCCCTTTTCGGATCCGTAGCGGCGAAAACCACCGTTCCCATGCGGGCTTGCACCAAGGCACCGGCACACATGGGGCAAGGTTCCAGGCTCACCAGCAAGGTGCAGCCATTAAATCGCCAGTCGCCGCGCAGGCGAGCAGCCTGGCCCAGGGCCACCAGTTCGGCGTGGCCAAGCGGATCGCTCTGCTGTTCGCGCCGATTGCTGCCCCAGCCGATGCAGCGTCCTCCTTCATCGAGCACCACAGCAGCGACAGGAATTTCACCCTGGTTTCCGGCCCGTTCTGCATGGCGCAGCAGCAGTTGCATCCACTGGCGCTGCAGCTGGGGCCCTGGTGGGCCCATGAGTTGGGAACGATCCACTGCTTGGTGCCTGCAGCACAAACCCACTTGTAGCCCACCTCCACAGGTGAGAATGGCTTGATCCGATCGGTTTTCGTTGGCTAGCGCCCCCCCTGCCCCGCGGGCCAGCCAGCCCCTGCCCTTCGCCAGTCCGGAGCAGCTAGACCCCAGGCTGCAGGACTTTTTAGAGCAGGCTTCACGGCAGCTCTGTGTGTGGCTTGGTAGCGCTGCCGAACGCTCGCCCCTGCCCGGCTTGAGTGTTTTGCCACCGGTGGAGCCGGAAGGTCACGGTTTGGCTCCGGAGATGCTGCTGGCCGATCTGCAGCTGGTGATGGATGGGGCCTTCAATCCCAACCACCCCGGTGCCCTTGCCCATCTCGACCCACCACCTCTGCCGGCCTCGGTGGCTGCAGATTTGATCTGCGCCGGCCTTAACAACAACATGCTGGCGGAGGAATTGTCCCCCAGCTTGAGCCGCCTTGAACGCAGCCTCACGGCCTGGTTGGCTGAGCAGCTAGGCCTACCTGTGGGTAGTGGTGGTGTGGCCGCCAGCGGCGGCACCCTTTCCAACTTGATGGCTCTGGTCACGGCGAGACGACAGCGCGGTCTCGCCATAGACGGCCGGGCGGTGGTGGTGGCAAGCATTGATGCCCATGTCTCCCTCGCTAAAGCACTGGCGGTGATGGGCTTACCGCCTGAGGCCCTACGGCCGGTGGCAGTGGATAGCCAGGGCCGACTAGATCCAGGCGCTTTGGAGCTGGAGCTTGATCAACTCGAGCGATCTGGGCTGCCTGTGATCGCGGTAGTCGCTACCGCTGGCACCACTGTTCGGGGGGCAGTCGACCCCCTCAGCGAGATAGCTGGGATTTGCCAGCGGCGCGGCCAGTGGCTGCATGTGGATGGCGCTATTGGGGCCGTGTTCGGCCTGGTGGCTGCCCACCGCCATCGGCTTGCTGGCTTGGAGCGAGCCGATTCGATCACGGTCAATCCCCAGAAACTGCTGGGAATCACCAAAACCTCCTCCTTGCTGTTGCTGGCCCGACCCCAGGCATTGGTGGAGGCGTTCCACACCGGACTGCCCTACATGGAGCCGAGCTGGGGTGGCAGCCACGGTGGTGAAAGTGGTCTGCAGGGCACCCGCCCCGCTGAAATTCTCAAGCTTTGGCTCGGTTTGCGGCAGCTTGGCCTGGTGGGCATCGAAGCGGTGCTCGATGGAGCTATTCAGCGTCGCCGCCAGCTTCAGGCCCTACTGGCACCAAACGAGCGGCTGCAGTTGGTCGGTGGCTCCTTCCATCTGCTGGCCTTCACCCCCCATCAACTTGATGCTGCCGGCAGCCAGGCCTGGAGCGATCGCACTCGCCAGCGACTGCTCCAGGAGCAGCTGATGCTTTCGCGGCCTCACTACGCCGGGCGCCACCATCTCAAGGCCGTGCTTGGTAACCCCCACACCAAGCCAGCCCACCTCGAGAACCTCGCCAGGGTGGTGCATGCCAGCCTCGATGATCAATCCTGATACTCCTTCCCTTTTGAGTAAACCCCTAGTCAACCCCCAGCTGTGACAACCTCCGGCCGCGGTCGCTGGGTCGCGATTGTGACTGGCGCCATTTCGGTATTGATCGGCGTTCTTTATTTGGCCATGATCGTGGTGCTTGACAGCCGGGGGCCACTGCAGCCACCGCCACCGGAGGCGTTGGGCGAGCTGCCGGTCAGTCGGGCCCAGGCCTTGGCGGCAAACTCCGCTGCTTTGCCTGCAGCGGTTGCACCACCCGGCTGAAGGCGGCTTTGAGGAAGCGACTCATGGCCCCGTCGCGCCTGCTGAGGTCGTATTGCTGCTGCACGACTTCCTGCACTCCGCCGTCGCCCCAGTCTTGGTCGCGCTCGAAGTAGGTGATGAAGCTCAGCCCCGCAACCCGGGTGAGCCAGGCAGCGCTGACCGCCTGAATGGCACGGCTCACAACCAGAGCAGGTACGTTCAGACTTAGGGCCGCACTAAGCAGACTGACCCCCCCCTTCACCAGCCCTAGGCCCGCCATGGTGCGTCCAACGGATAGAGCCAGATCTTGGGCACTCTGGCGACTCATGCTGATGCCATAGATACGGGCTATCTCCACCACCATCTGGGCGTTTACAGCTGCGGCACCGAGCAGGTCCAAGCCAGGTAGGGGTGTGACGGCCAGCACCCCGGCTCCGATCCACATGTAGCGATCAACGATCACCTCGCAGTCGTTGCGGCGCTGCCTGGTAAGCAGGGAGCGGCTGGCCTCACTGAGCCGCCGGCACTGCAACAGCAGGTTGTCGGCAATCAGTTCTTCCCCGTCGGCGTGGAGCACGGCCGCGATGCGACGTAAGAGGGCATCGACTTCGGCAGCTGGCTGCAAGGGGCGCCCCCCTGGCATGGGCACGCTCTGGGGTGCCGCGCTGGCGGGGATAACGTCTTCGGCCGCAATGTGCTCGCGGCTGCGTTGGCGCAGCAGCTGCAGCAACCTCGCCTCCTCCTGCTCGCCGCGCAGGTCGCACTTGTTGAGCACCAGCATCAGCCGCTTGCCAAGGCCAGCCAGGGCTTCAAAAACCTCAAGCTCGGCGGCGCGCAGGTCGCCGTCCACCACGAGCAGAAGCAGGTCCGCCTTGCTTGCCTGGTCGCGGGCGAGCCGCTCACGCTCCAGCCCAGCAGCACCTGCTTCGAGGATGCCGGGCGTGTCCACTAAAACCACGGCCCGCTGCAGGCTGCGCAGCCGCAGGCGATAGCGCTGGGTTTCGCTGGTAGATCCCATGGCAGCTCCCACCTTGCCCACCAGCTCTTGCAGCAGGGCTCGGATCAGAGAGGTTTTGCCTGCCGACCCCGTACCAAACAGCACAATCACGAGATCGCCCCGTTCCAGCTCAGCCTGCATACGCTGCCGCTCTTGACGCAGGGCTTCTCGCTCCACCGCATCGCGCACCCGATCGAGGGTTTGATCGATGGCGGCCAGATTTTGGGCGGCCGCTTCCCGCCGGTTACCCGGCGGCGGCAAGCTGGCGGCCGCTCCTGGCCTGCCCTTGCCGGTAATCGTCCGCAGCCAAGGCCAGGCCAGTTGCACCAGCAGCAGCACGAAGCCAGCGAAAACAAGGGCAAAAACCGGCTGAACGATCCAGCTCGGCAGGTACCAGCTCAGTTGCCAGTAGAGGTTGTTGACCCCCTGCAGCACTGCGCCAACGGCGATCAGGGCCAGCACAGCCAGACCGGCGATCATCCACAGGCGGGTGCGGGTGCTCACAACTCAGGCATCAGGATCGGGCTGCTCGGATGATCTCGCTCCACAGTCCCGCAGCCAAGGCGCTGCTGGCGCGGCTGGGGCTGTTGTCGTCATTACCCAACCAGATACCCACCACCCAATGGCGCTGGGGCTCATAGCCGACAAAGAGCAAATCGCGGCTGTCATTGGTTGTGCCGGTTTTGCCACCCTCCTGGCCTCCAAGACTGGCCATCTGGCCCGTACCCCGCTGCACCACTGCCCGCAGCAACTGCTGCATGGCGCGGGCCGTCGCCTCGCTGCTTACCCGGCGTCCCGCTTGGGATGTTGTGGGGGCGTTGGCCTGGCGGCACTGGCTTGATGACTGGCCGCTACATGCCTCTCCATCGGTAAGGCGCCGAATTGTGCTGGGAGAGTGCCAAACGCCACCGTTGGCGATCGCCGCGTAGGCAGCTGTGAGCTCCAGCAGGGTTACCTCGCTCTGGCCAAGGGCTAATCCGGGCACGGCCGCCAGGGGGCTGGTGAAGCCAAGATCGCGAGCTTTCTGCACCAAAGCATCAAGCCCTACCCGCTGGGCTAGTCGCAGCGCTGCCGTGTTGCTACTGATAGCAAAGGCAGATACCAGGCTCAAATTGCCACCACATCCGCTGCTGAAGCTCTGACCACGCCAGCGCAATGGCGAGCAGCTGATTGGATCACTGGGCTTACCGCCCCGCTCGAGAGCGACCAAATAGGGAATCAGCTTGAAGGTGCTGCCCGGCTGGCGCAGGGCCATCGTGGCCCGATTGAACTGGCTTTGGCGGTAGTCGCGGCCGCCGGCAAGGGCCAGGATGCCGCCGGTGCGCGAATCGAGCACCACCACGGCCCCCTCCCCTACCCCCAGCGCCTTGCTGGAGCTAAGTCGTTGGCGCAGCAACCGTTCCACCTGCTCCTGCAGGTTGCGATCCAAATAGGTATCGATCAGGAAATTACCCTCGGCCGCCACGTCTGCCCCCACCAGTTGATCGAGGTCGCGGCCCACCTGGTCTGAATAAAAGGGGACTCCACGTTGGAAGCTGCTACTGCGGCAGGCCTGGGGCGAAAGCCGGATTGGGCTGCGGCGGCCGCTGCGGGCCTGATCGGCACTGATGCGGCCCGTATCTCCCATCTTGCTGAGCACGGCATTGCGGGAGCTCAGAGCCGCCTGGGGATCAAAGCAGGGGTCGTAGCCATTGGGTGAGGGAAGCAGGCCCACCAGTAGGGCGGCCTCCTCAAGCTTCAAGTCGCTGGCGGGCTTACCGAAATAGTGGCGGGAGGCATCCTCGAAACCCCAGCCAACGCCTAGATAAACCCGGTTGAGATAGCTCAGCAGCAGATCCCGCTTGCTGAAACGGGCCTCGAGCTGGAGCGCCACCAGCAACTCACGCCACTTGCGTCCAAGGGTTTCACCTTGACCCACCTGATCGGGGTACAAGCTGCGGGCCAGTTGCTGGGTGAGGGTGCTGCCCCCCTCCAGCACCCTTCCTCCGAGAACGTTGGTAACAAGGGCACGGCCCGTACCAACCGGATCGACGCCGGGATGCCACCAGAAGCGGCTGTCCTCACTAGCAAGCAGGGCATCGATCAACACCCGGGGATAGCCCTGCAGGGCTTTGAGCTCCCGATGCTCCTTGGCCTGGGCTGTTGCGATTGCTTTGCCCTGCCGGTCGTAGAGCACCAGCGGCCCTCGCACCGTGGCGAGGCTGCCGCGTATCGGCACCTGGAGGCCGGAGATGGCCTGCAGGCCAAGGCCGCCTAGGGCCGCCGCCGCAAGCATCAGGCTCGTTGCCCGCAGCAACCTTTGCAACTGGGGCAGGGGACGGATCTGAAAATCGAGCTCGGGCAGTCCCGCCTCCTGGCTGGGGCCGAAGCGCAGGCTGTCGCCGTCGCGCAGCAGCAACTGCTGCACCCGCCGGCCCTGCCACCACAGGCCATTGGTTGAGCTGTCGTCGCTGAGCAACCAGTGGGATCCGCGCCGCTCCAGCAGAGCGTGCTGGCGGCTGACCGCCGGATGGTCAACGCAAATTTGGCAGTCGTTGTCGCGGCCGATGCGATAGGTACCCGGGTGCAGGGGCACCAGGCGCGAGGCTTGGCCCGGTAGATGTACCTGGAGTTGGGCTTGGCCTGGCTGGCTGAACCGTTGCCAACGGCGGCCTAGGGCTTCAAACGCCTGCTTGACCATGGTTACCCAGCAGGTCGATGGCGAAGCAAAGCACCGCCAGGTTGATGGCCACATCGGCCAGGTTGAACACCGGGAAGGAAACCGGCACCAGGGCTAAAAAATCCACCACATAGCCAAGGCGCCAGCGATCGAGCCCGTTGCCAAGAGCTCCCCCCAGCAGCAGCCCTACCCCAAGGCTCCGTGTGAGGGTCAATTGACCCTGCCTCTGAATCCAGACGGCCACCGCAATGGACACCAGAAGGCTCACCAGGCCAAGTAGCTGGGGATTGCCACTGAACAGGCTGAAGGCCGCTCCGGTGTTGCGAACAAGCTGCAGGGAAAGCAGCCCGGGCAGAAAAGCTGAACTGCTCCCGAGCGGCAGATTGGCAACGGCTAGAGCCTTACTGAGCTGGTCAAGCAGCAACACCATGGCAGCGCTGGTGTAGGCGAGGTTGCGCAGCCTTCTCATGACTCCACCAGCAGCAGTCGGCGCAGCAGCAAGGCCACCAGGGCTACGGCGCAGCAAAGCAGCAACTGGGGCAGCAAGGGCGCCAGGCTGTAGCTGAACAGCAGGATTCCAAGATTTGGTCCCCAGCGGCCAGCCAGTGCTCCCAGCAATAGGTTGGCTATGCCGCAGACCTGCAGGACCCCCAGCCCAACCACTGCAGCGCCAAACAAACCGAGCAGGTCGTGCATGCCCTGCTGGCGCACGAGCTTGCCGGTGAGCCAGGCGGCCGGGATGAAGCCAGCCAGATAACCAAAGCCAGGGTCCAACAGGTAGGCGGCACCGCCCCCGCCCTGAAACACCGGCAGTTGGAACAGGCCCAGGCTCAGGTACGCAACTGCTGCGAGCATGCCGCTGCGAGGGCCGCAGACCAGGGCAGTTAGCAGCAGGGCAGGCACCTGGAGGGTGATGGGCAGGGTTGTGAGGTTCCAGCCGCCGCTGGCGGCTGGAAGCGGGGCGGCGGCCTGAATCAGACCGCCTACCAAGATCAGCAGCAGACCGGCGATTGCGCCGCTCCAGGTGGCAAGGGCCCTCAACTGATCACGTCGTTTCTGGTTCCCATTTTGGGGGGTCGTGCCAATGGGGCCGCTAACTTCGAGCTATCAAGAGAAGCTATGGACGAGCCACTGGGAGCCGAGTCGTTGGAGCCATTGCCTTCTGCCATGGGGCAATTGCCTTTTGGTGTGGAGCCATTGCCTTTTGATGTGGGCGATGCGGTGCAGCTGAAGGGCCGGCCCAACTATCTAAAAACAGCTGATCCAATGCCGATGTTGCGTCCCCCAGACCTGGTGGATAGCGATGAGCAGGGTCAGGTTCTGGCCATTAAGGCGCGCAATCAACTGGCAGTTCGCTTTCGCCGCGGCACCTTTTTGCTGGAAGCCGACCAACTACAAGCTGCTGAGCCTTAATCAGGCACTTGGCAAGCCATATCAGGCACTGAGAGAGTGGCGGTGCCAGGCCTTTTCTGCGGCGGCAAGGGCTGGCGCTGGACCACAGATGCTGAGGGCGGGAGCCGAAAGCCTGCGGCGAGCTGCCGCCAGCAGGGTGCCGGCATCCAGTTGCTGGGCCTGCTCCAGGCTGTCCTCCACGTAGCTCCAGCCCAGGCCATGGCCCAGCACCAGCGCCTGACGATCGGCGATCTGGCCGCAGGTCTGGCGGCCCATGGCGTCCTGGCCGCGGTATTTGGCCTTGGCCAAAGCGAGCTCAGGGGCGCTCAAGGGCTGATCTAGGACCCTTTGCCACTCCTCGAGAAGAGCAGTGGTGGCCTCTTCTGAGCGCTCAGCGGAAGTGGAGAGGTGCCAGATAAAGGGAGTAGCGCCGCGCCGCGCCGGCATGTGGACCCCAACGTCGTAGGCCAGGCCCCGCTCCTCCCTCATGGTTACGAATAGGCGGCTGGACATGCCCATGCCCAGGTGGGCCTGAAGCAGCCTCAGTGCCAGCCCGTCCGGATCGCCCAGGGGCACGGTCGCCGTACCCAGCATCAGTACCAGTTGCTCCGTGTCTTGCTCCAAGCAGGCAAAGCGCTCCAGCCCGGAGGCTGCGCCGGGCCCGGCGCCGGGGCTTGGCGGGGCCGTGGTCCAGGGGCACTGATTCAGCAGGGGATTGAGCAGCTGGGGCAGTTCGTCATCCAAATCACCGCAGGCCACCAAAAGGGCGCCGTTCTGGCCGAGCTCAGGCACCAACGCCCCTATCTGCTCGGTGTGCAGGGCAGCTAGTTCCCCATCCACACCGAGGGGGTCGTGGCCATAGGGCCCATCGCCATAGAGCAAGTGGCGCAGCTGGTCGTGGGCTAGCTGGAATGGATCCTCCCGCTGGCGCTGCAAGCTCTGGAGGTTCAGGTCCCGCTCTAGCTCGAGTTGGTCGGGGCTAAGCCAGGGCTGCCTGGCCATTGTCAGCAACAGGGGCAGCAGTTCGCTCGTGTCGCTGCTGGCGCACTTGAGGCTGATCACCAGGCAGTCTTCGGCGGCTTCAGCGCGCAGGGCTGCTCCGTGACCCTCCACGAGGTCGGCCAAGGCTTCAGGCCCGTAGCTGCCGCAACCGCGGGTCATCAAGCCGGCCAGCAATTGGCCAGCCCCGCGCTGGCCAGGCAGGTCCTGACTGCTGCCGCCCCGTATCCACAGCCGGCAAGCCACGATCGCCGGTCCAGGCCGGCGCTGCCAGATCAGCGGAAGGCCGCCATGAAGGCTGGTGTGCTGCCAGTTGGCAGAGGATGGATGGGTGATGGTCATGCCGGCACCGCCTCGAGAACGCAGGCCCGGCTGGGATCAAGCAGGGGAACGGACTGCTGCAGCAATTTGGATGCACTCCAGCAACCGATCTCTTCGAGCGGCAGCTCCAGCCTGTGGTGTCGCCCCCAGAGACGGTTGTTGCCGATCAGGCCCGCCACACCGCCAGCGGCTTCTAAACCAAAGCGGTAGCCATTGGCCACAAGACGCTGGGCCCGCTGCCATTCCGCCTTAGCCATACCCTCCTGCAACAGCTCGCACCAGACCGCCTCAATCGCTTTGCGAACGGAGGCCAACTCGTCCGTTTCGCAGATCGCTTCCAGCAGGGCAAAGCTGCCGAACTCCATTACGTGCAGATCGAGATCGATGCTTTCCACGATGCGCAGTTGCTCGCGCAGCCTCTCCACTAAGCGGCTGCGGCGCCCCTCGGCCAGCACGGTTGTGAGCAGGTCTGCGCCCATCACGTCGTGCAATTGAGAGGCGGGAGGCAAACCCCAAAGCATCAGTAGGCGCGCCGATTCCAGCCGCGGCACTTCGATCCGGTGCTCCCCTGGCTGCACCACAAGGGCTGGCCGGGTGCGGGGCTCCTCCACCAGCGGCAATTGGGCCAGGCCACTGGCGGCTATGCGTTCGGCGAGGGTCTCCGGCTCGAGGGCGCCGCCCATGGCCAGCACGCAACGGTTGGCGCCATAAAGACGCCGATGGAAGGCGGCCATGGCATCAGGTGTCTGCTCGAGCAGCAGCTCGCGCTGGCCAA
The DNA here is from genome assembly GCA_025128025.1 of Synechococcus sp. CS-1330. GTDB lineage: Bacteria > Cyanobacteriota > Cyanobacteriia > PCC-6307 > Cyanobiaceae > Cyanobium_A. The sequence goes on along the minus strand of JAHLYR010000002.1, from coordinate 123,761 downwards.
GAATCGGTTCGCCGTAGGCGTGATTTGGGCAGCCAAGTCGAAGTAACTGCTGCAGAGCGATTTCATCGGGCTGATCTTCGCTTTGGGCCAGCTCCTCGAGCACCACCTGCCTCTCCATGTCAAAGGCTGCGGCATCGAGGCGGGGGTGCAGCACCAGATCAAGCAGTAGGTCGAGGGCGTCTGCCGCCGCCTCTGGTGGGATCAAAACGTGGTAATGGACATCGTCGAAACCGGTGGCGGCATTGCTGTTGCCACCCATTGCCTCGATGCGAAGGTCGAATTCACCAGGCCCAAGCCGCTCGCTGCCCTTGAACACCATGTGTTCAAGAAAATGGGCCATGCCGCTTTCCGCGGCGGATTCAAAAACGCTGCCTGCGCGGCACCAAAAATCGAGGCATACCAGCGGCGAGTCGGGCAGAAACAGGCTGACCACGGTGGCGCCGTTGGCCAGAAGTTGATCGCTGGGGTTAGCCAGGCCTGGCAGCAGGGGCTGGGATGGGGCCAGGGGCAAGGCTCAGATGCGTGGCAGGATCTGCATTCTGCTGGCTGCACCTCCTGTCGTGAGTTCCGCCCCCGCTTCGTCTCAGAGTCCCGACGCTGCCCCCGCGGGCTCTAGCGCCGAAAGCGGTGCGATTCACCCCCTGATGGACGCCCTAGCGGAGCGGATTCGTACGTTCTGGCAAGGCTTGCCCGAATTGGAAGCGCTTGCGGTCTCTGCCGATCTCGAGGCCATCAGTGGCAGCCTCGATGGCGAATCGCTGTTCATACGCAACGAGCTACGTCGCTGCCTAGGACTGCGCAAGCTGCACCTAGAAACCGCTCGCCTTGGCGCGGGATTGCAGATTTTGCACTGCGTTCTCTTCCCGGATCCACGTTTCGACCTGCCTGTTTTTGGGGCTGACATCGTGGCCGGTCCGGCCGGGGTCTCCGCCGCCATCGTCGACCTCTCGCCAGTTTGCGGCGAGCTACCAGCCGGCATCGCCGAGGCTCTTGCTGCCAGGCCCCGCAGCAGCTTTGAGCAGGAACGGGAGCTGCCGGGCTGGGGGTCGATTTTTTCGCCCTACGTTCGCTTTGTGAGACCCACGAACGCCGCTGAGGAGGCCGCGTTTCTCGACGAGGTAAGCGGCTTTCTCGATGTGCTGGAGTCGGCCATAGCCGCCAGTGAGCCTCAGGCACCAACGCACCCAGCTACGGTTGCCAGATGGCAGGGTCAGCTCCGGTATTGCAAGCAACAGAAACAAAACGACAAGACTCGACGGGTGCTGGAGAAGGCCTTCAACCCGGAGTGGGCCGACCGTTACATCGAGGAGTTGCTGTTCGACGATCCGCCGGCACCGTGAAGCGCGCTTTGCTGGGTATTAACCGGCTTTGGTGGCTTTGCGGCGCGGCCCTGGTTTTGGTTTTGGCTGTCGCCCTGGTTCGCCAGCAGCGAACCCCTGCCGTCAAAGCACCGGTGGTGGCGGCAACTCCCCGTAATCAGGAGGCGGTGGCAGCACTCGGACGGCTGGAGCCGGCTGGTGATGTGCGCTTGCTAGCGGCCCCCATCAGTGGCATCGGCGGCAGCCCCCGGATCTCCGAGCTTTTGGTGGAGGAAGGCGACCGCGTCAGCAGTGGCCAGCTGCTGGCCCGTTTTGACACAGCGCCCACCCTGGTGGCCCAACAACGGCTAATTGAGGCACGCCTTCGCAACCTTGACACCAGATTGGCTGTACAAACCCGCGACGTCCGTCGCTACCGCCAACTGAGTCGTTCCGGAGCCATACCCAGCGGTGAGCTGGACAATCGCGAGACGGACCTGCTCAAGCTTCAGGGTGATCGCAACGAAGCATGGGCTGAACGCGAGAAACTCAAAGCTGAGTTGCTGCTTACCGAACTACGGGCGCCCATGGCTGGCACCGTGCTCAAACTCCATGCCCGAGTTGGCGAGCGGCCGACTGAAACAGGCGTACTTGAGCTCGGCGCCAGCAACCGCATGCAGGCCTTGGTTGAGGTTTACGAAAGTGACATCGACCGAGTGCGCCTTGGTCAGGGCGTCTCTTTGATCAGCGAAAACGGCGGTTATCAAGGCACGCTTACGGGCGAGGTCATTCGGATTAGTCCCCAGGTGCGGCAGCGTTCAGTTCTTTCAACTGATCCCACCGGAGACGCGGATGCCAGGGTTGTGGAGGTGCGGGTAGCCCTAGATCCCTCCGATAGCCAGCGAGTGCGCGATCTCACGGGCTTAAAGGTGATTGCGCGCCTCGCTGCCACCAGGGCGCCTGGGGAGCCCTAATGCTTGGCCGTATCTGGCAGGGCCGCCGCATTCCCCTTGCCTGGCTGCTGTTGACTCGCCAGCCCGTGCGCCTGGCTGTCGCCCTTGCTGGCATCGCCTTCGCAGGCATCTTGATGTTTATGCAGCTGGGCTTTAGGGACGGCCTGTTTGACGCAAGCGTCACTATTCACCGCCTCTTTGACACCGACCTGGTATTAATCAGCCCCCGCTCCAGCAGCTCGGTGAGCATGGCCGGCTTTCCCCGCCGCCGTCTGGTGCAGGCCATGGCAGATCCAGATGTGGAGGGGGTTACTCCGGTTCACTGGAATTTGCTGCTTTGGCGCAATCCAGACACCAAGGCAACCCGCTCAATCCTCACCCTGGGCTTCGAACCTGCCGATCCCCTGTTCACCGACCCCAGCCTCGCGCCCAAGGCAAAGCTTCTGCAGGATCGGGGCCGAGTGCTGTTTGATGAGCTCTCCAGGCCAGAATTTGGCCCCGTAGCAGAGTGGTTTCGCGGCGGACGCACCGTCGAAAGCGAGATCAATGGCAAAAAAGTAAGGGTGGCCGGTCTGGTGGGTCTCGGCACCTCCTTCGGCGCTGATGGCAATCTGCTCACTAGCCAGGAGACCTATCTCCAGTTACTGCCAAATACTCCTCCAGGCAGCATTGAGGTGGGTCTAATCCGCTTGAGAGCTGGGGCCGATGCCGATGCGGTGGTCGAAAGGCTGAAGCGGGATTTACCCGATGACGTCAGCGTGCTAACCAAAGCAGGCTTCATCGCATTTGAGCAGAACTACTGGAGATCCAGCACCTCGATCGGTTTCATCTTCACCCTGGGTGCTGCCATGGGCTTCGTGGTGGGCTGCGTAATCGTCTACCAGATTTTGTATTCGGACGTCAGCGATCATCTGCCGGAATACGCCACCTTGATGGCGATGGGCTACCGGCTCCCCACCCTGCTTGGAGTGGTGGCTAGGGAGGGGATGCTGCTGGCTGTGTTCGGCTATCTGCCTGCCTACGCCGCCGGTCAGGCTCTCTATCTACTGGTGCGCAACGCCACCCAGCTACCGGTGTCAATGAATCTGACCCGGGCACTGACGGTCTTCATCATGATTTTGGTGATGTGTATGGGTTCGGCAACCTTGGCGATGCGGCGCCTTGGTGATGCCGATCCCGCGGAGATCTTCTGATGGCTGCGATGGTGCGCCTGGAAGGCTTGAGGCACTCATTTGGCAGTGGCGTCAATCGCCGCCAAGTGCTCCAGGACATCAGCCTTTGCGTTGATCCCGGTGAGGTGGTGCTACTTACCGGACCCTCCGGCTGCGGCAAAACCACCCTCTTGACCCTGATTGGAGCGCTGCGGCAGGTGCAGGAGGGCTCGGTACAGGTGTTTGGCGAAGAGCTCAAGGGAGCAAGCCGCGTCGCCCGGCTCAAGCTGCGCCGCAGGATCGGCATGATCATTCAGGGCCACAACCTGCTCAGGTGCCTTACGGCGGAGCAAAACGTACAGATGGGTGCAGACCTGCTGCAAGGGCTCAGTTATCGAGCCCGTAGGGATAGATCTCGGGAGTGGTTGCGGGCCGTTGGGTTGAGTGACCACCTCGGCAAGCTGCCCCACGATCTATCCGGCGGGCAGAAGCAAAGGGTCTCGATCGCCCGAGCTCTAGCCGCCAGGCCCCAGCTCCTATTGGCAGATGAGCCCACGGCATCTCTTGATTCCCGTACCGGGCGAGAGGTGGTCGAGCTGCTTAAGGGGCTAGCCAAGGACCAGGGATGCGGTGTGTTGATGGTGACCCACGACCCTCGGATACTTGATGTGGCAGACCGTCTTGTGCAGATGGAGGACGGTCAGTTGAGCAACGGCGCCTTCGCAATTGAGTAGGGTGGAAATTCGCATCTCTCCAACACGCCGCTCGCATGGCTAAGCGCAGGAATCTCAAGAAGGAAAAGCAAGAGCGAAATCGCTCCTACGCGCGCAAATTCAAGAAGCGCAAGCTGCGTAACGATGGCCGCGGTGAAGGCGCCGGCAATGGTGTGACTGGCACAGCCAACAACGGTGGCGCCGCCGACTGATTAGTGCAGCCCATGCATCGCTGAGGGGATCCGGAAGGATCCCCTTTTTGCTGTTTAGACCCTCGCGGCGACCCCGATGTTCCTCAGCGTCGTCATCCCCACCTACAACCGCCTGCCGATCCTGCAGAAGTGCCTGCTGGCCCTAGAGGCCCAGGATCCCTCAGCCTTGATCACGGGCTACGAGGTTGTCCTGGTCGACGATGGCTCAACCGATGCCACCGTTAGCTGGCTGCGGCAGCACAGCCTGCAGCTGCCGCACCTGCGACTGATCGAGCAGGAGCACGGTGGTCCTGCTCAGGGCCGCAATCGGGGTGTGGAGGCAGCCCGTGGCGACGTGGTCGTTTTCATCGACAGCGACCTGGTGGTCACCCCCAGCTTTCTGCGCAGCCACGCTGAAGCCCTAGAGCGCGAGTGGCAGCGGCGCGGCAACCGCCGCTGTTTCACCTATGGGGCCGTCATAAACACCGCCAATTTCCAGGATCCCTGCAGCGAACCACACAAGCTTCAGGATCATTCCTTTGCCTATTTCGCCACCGGCAACGTGGCGATCGATCGGCAGCTGCTTGAGCAGGCCGGCCTATTTGACACGCGCTTCCGTTTGTATGGCTGGGAAGACCTGGAGCTCGGCGAAAGACTGAGGCGGCTTGGAGTTGGGCTGGTGCGCTGCCCGGAGGCCGTTGGCTACCACTGGCATCCGGCCCTGAATTTGGAGCAGATCCCCGATTTGATTCGGGTGGAGCGGGAGCGAGCAAAAATGGGGCTGGTCTTTTACCAAAAGCACCCCACCCGGCGGGTGCGGCTGATCATTCAGTTCACTTGGCTGCATCGCCTGCTCTGGGAGACGCTCACCCTGGGCGGCCTGCTCAACGAACGCAGCCTGCAGCCCCTGCTGGCCTGGTTGATCCGCCGCGGCCATCCCGGGGTGGCCATGGAGCTGTTGCGAGTGCCGCTCAACCGCCTGGGAGTGCGGGCCCTGTTTGCAGAAGCCAAAGCACTCAAGGGCACAGGTCCAGCCCCTAGCCCTATTTGATAGGGTGCCTAAGTACAAATCACACCGCACACCTGCGTGTTTCGGGTGATCCGAGCAGCAATGCCCGTCGGCCCTTCTGGTCGTATGGGTCGTTCTGGATCCCTGGCAGGTGGAGGCAAACCCGAAACCCCAACCCAAAATTATGGCTGTTGTAACTCTCTCCGAAATGATGGAGGCGGGTGCCCACTTTGGGCACCAAACGCGCCGTTGGAATCCCAAGATGTCGCGCTACATCTATTGCGCGCGTAACGGGGTTCACATCATTGATCTGGTGCAGACCGCCGTCTGCATGAACAACGCCTACAAGTGGACCCGCAGTGCGGCCCGCAGTGGCAAGCGCTTTCTGTTTGTTGGCACCAAGAAGCAGGCTTCTGAAGTGATTGCGATTGAGGCCACCCGTTGCGGCGCCTCCTATGTCAACCAGCGCTGGCTGGGCGGCATGCTCACCAACTGGACCACGATGCGTGCCCGCATCGATCGGCTCAAGGATTTGGAGCGCATGGAAAGTTCGGGCGCCATCGCTATGCGTCCTAAGAAGGAAGCTGCCGTGTTGCGCCGTGAACTCGAGCGCCTACAGAAGTATCTGGGCGGTTTGAAGAACATGCGCCGCCTGCCCGACGTAGTGGTGCTGGTGGATCAGCGCCGTGAAACCAACGCCGTGCTCGAAGCTCGCAAGCTTGATATTCCCTTGGTGTCCATGCTTGACACCAACTGCGATCCCGACCTCTGCGACGTGCCGATCCCCTGCAACGACGACGCCGTTCGTTCCGTGCAGCTGGTGCTTGGCCGCCTAGCCGATGCCATCAACGAAGGCCGCCACGGAGCTCAAGATCAGGGCCGTGACGACGAGGGCTGATCCCCTCCCCCTCATCTTTTCACCATTTAGTAACCCGTACCCCATACCAACCCATGGCAGAGATTTCGGCAAAGCTGGTTAAGGAACTGCGCGATAAAACTGGCGCAGGAATGATGGATTGCAAGAAGGCGCTCTCTGAATGTGGCGGTGATGCCACCAAAGCCACTGAATGGCTGCGCCAGAAGGGCATTGCAACCGCTGAGAAAAAGGCCGGACGCACCGCCGCTGAAGGTGCAGTGGGCAGCTACATCCACACCGGCGCTCGTGTAGGCGTGCTAGTGGAGGTCAATTGCGAAACCGACTTCGTTGCCCGTGGCGACGTTTTCCAGGAATTGCTGCGCAACGTGGCCATGCAGATCGCTGCCTGTCCTGGTGTGGAATACGTAAGCACTGACCAGATTCCTGCTGAGATTTCGGAGCGGGAAAAGTCCATCGAGATGGGTCGTGATGATCTCGAGGGCAAACCCGAGCAGATGAAGGTCAAGATCGTTGAGGGCCGAATTGGCAAGCGCCTCAAGGAACTAGCCCTGCTAGATCAGCCTTTCATCAAAGACAGTGCTGTCACCGTGGCGGAGATGGTGAAGCAGGTGGCCGGCAAGGTGGGTGAAAACATCCAGGTGCGACGCTTCACTCGCTTCACCCTTGGTGAAGGTATCGAAGTTGAGAAGGCTGATTTCGCTGCCGAAGTGGCAGCCATGAGCCAGACGGCCTGATCAGCAAGCCAGTGACCCCATTGGAGGCTGCCCATCAGCAGCTTGAGGATCTGGAATCCCAGCTGGTGGCCTCCAACCCCCAGCTCTATCGCCACCTAGCCCTGTATCTCCAGGTGCTTAGAGACGGCCTGTTGACCAGTGTTCAACAGGCCTGTTTTCATGTTTCGACCCAAGTGCATCCTGATCGCTACTGCGAACTGGATGTCAACCAGCGCCGCGTGCTGCATCGGCGCATCCGCAACCTGGTGCAGCGGGCTAGCAGCTTGCTGACAGTTGAGCAGACCGCCCACCTAGCGGCCCAAATAGCTAGCGAACACAACAAGCAACGCAGCCGCCAGCGCAGCAGGCTGCTGGCGGCCCTGGGAGGAGACGACTCCGAATCAGAGGAGTTCGAGCAGCCGGAGGAGCCCCCAGCACGGGGATCAATCAACCTTGGAATGGCCCTGCCCATTGGCGCCGACTTCCTCAGCCGCTCCAGCTTTAACCTCCGCCCCGCAGTTGAGCTAGCGGAGACCAATAACAATCAGCCAGGGGCAGAGAACGAGGAAGCGGACGAGCAGCAGGAAGACGCAGATGGCCAGGAAGATCGCGAGGTGACGATGCGAGCCATGGCGGAAGCCTTCAGCGATTGGTTGGTGCAGCCGTCCAACCAGACTCCAACACCATGGGATGGGGGGCGCTTACCAGCAGACCCGGCGCTGCTGCTCGCCTGGATCGGCGGCTTTGAGCAGGCTCTCAGCCGCCGCTTACGCAATCTCTCCCATGCTCTCAACGTTGAGCTACTGCGGCTGGGTATAACCACAACCCTGTTGCCAGTCAGCCTGCTTGATGCTGCCCTTACAGCGCAATTGGAGAGCCTGGAAGCTCCAGCGAATCTGCTGCGCTTGCCCCTGCCCTTCGGCCCAGAGCCCGCAGCCGGTCGCCTTGAAGCCATAGCGGTGCTGCTCCGGCCTGCTGACCTTGAGCATTCCCTGCCCAAACTTCACACCTGTCGTACCCGGATCCAGCAACACCGCCAGGAGGTGCGCAGAATGGCTCAGCACTATCGCCGTCTCAGGCGGCGGGTTCAGGCATTAGAGGCGGAACAGCTGTGGCTGCAGGACATCAACCCAGCCCAGAGCCTGCCGAGCTGCCCAGACTAGAAGCCTGGCTGCGGGCTCTGCAGCAGGCCCTGCAGGTGGAGGCCGACCGGGGATTTATCGACCTAAAGGGGCGTCAAACCTGCTTCAGCAGCTTTGTGGTGCAGCAATTGCAGCTGCATCCAGCCAATCTGCCTCCTGAAGCTCTACAGCGCTTACTTGATCTTTCAGCTGGCTTTCAGGCCTATGGCGAGTTGCCCCTATCCAGGCGCCAGAGCCTGGTGCGAACGGCGAGGGAAAGGCTGCATGCCCTGCGCCAGGCCCAGCAGCCAGTGCTGGCGGTGGCGCCACCCCGGCTGCGGCTGGTATCAAACTCAACAGTCGGCGGCAAGGCGCCCAATTCCGCCAACCTCAACGCCGCTACGCCCCTCTCAGAAGTGCGCGGGGTTGGCCCCAAAACCGCCAGCCGCTTAGCCCAGCTCGGCTTGCTGCTGGTGCGAGACCTAGTGCACTACTACCCACGTGACTATCTCGACTACGCCAATCTCGTGCGGATCAACGGGCTCAGCCCGGGAACCACCGCCACGATTGTGGCAACGGTGCGCCGCAGCCATGCCTTTGCCAGCCCGCGCAATCCCAACCTATCGATTCTCGAACTTCACCTAGTCGATTGCACTGGGCGGATCAAGGTGACTCGCTTTTTTGCCGGGCAGCGCTTTTCCAGTCCTGGTTGGCTGCAATCCCAGCTACGCCTGTTTCCAGTTGGAGCCACCGTTGCGGTCAGTGGCCTGGTCAAGGAAACCCCCTATGGCCCAGCCTTTCAGGATCCGTTGATGGAGGTGTTGGAGTCGCCCCAGGCACCGGTGCGCTCCGAAACGATCGGCAGGCTCCTGCCTGTTTACGGCCTCACTGAAGGATTGGGTGCAGACCGGCTGCGCCAGGTGGTGGAAGCCGTGATTCCCTTGGTGAATAGCTGGCCCGATCCCCTGCCTGAGGCCCTGCTCCGCAGCCAGAAGCTGATGGGCCGCTCTGAAGCGCTCACCCAGATCCATGGTCCCAGCAGCCAGGAGCAGCTGCAGGCAAGCCGTCGCCGCCTGGTGTTTGATGAGTTTTTGCTGCTGCAGTTGGGCCTGGCCCAAAGGCGTCGCCAACTGAGCCAAAGGCCTGCGCCACCCCTGGCCTTGCCCCCGGGTGGCGAGGGCCTGGTGCAGCAATTTCTAACCATCCTGCCCTTTGGTCTTACCGGCGCTCAGCAACGGGTGCTAGCTGAGATCCGCGCCGATCTGGCCCGCCCCCAGCCAATGGCCCGCTTGGTGCAAGGGGATGTGGGCAGTGGCAAAACCGTGGTGGCCCTGGCGTCCCTACTCACTGCGATCGAGGCTGGCTGCCAGGGGGCCCTGATGGCACCTACCGAGGTGCTGGCCGAACAGCACTACCGCAAGCTGGCGGAGTGGCTGCCCCAGCTACACGTCACCTCAGCTCTTCTAACTGGCTCCACCTCAGCCCCGCGAAGGCGGCAGCTGCTGCAGGATCTAGTCAATGGTCAGCTGCAACTGCTGGTGGGCACCCACGCCCTGCTGGAGGACCCAGTGCAGTTCGATCGGCTTGGGTTAGTTGTGGTTGATGAACAGCACCGCTTCGGGGTGCGCCAGCGCAATCGCTTACTGGCTAAGGGGCTGCAGCCCCATTTGCTGACGATGACGGCAACGCCAATTCCTCGCACCCTGGCTCTGTCTCTTCATGGCGACCTGGATGTGAGCCAGATCGACGAATTACCCCCGGGACGCCAGCCAATCCGCACCAGCATGATCAAAGGCAGTCAGCGCCAGCGTGGCTATGAGCTGATCCGCGAGCAGGTGGCCCTTGGCCAGCGGGCCTATGTGGTGTTGCCGCTGGTGGAGGAGTCGGAGAAACTCGAGCTGCGCTCGGCTGTGGAGGTGCACCGCCAGCTAAGTGAGGAGGAGTTTCCGGATTTAGCCGTGGGGCTATTGCATGGTCGGTTAAGCAGCGCTGAGAAACAGGCCGCCATCGGCGCCTTCGCCAGCGGGAAAACCCAGGTGCTTGTAAGCACCACCGTGGTGGAGGTGGGCGTTGATGTGCCTGAGGCCAGCGTGATGGTGATTGAGCATGCAGAACGCTTCGGCCTTGCCCAGTTGCACCAGCTGCGGGGTCGAGTGGGGCGGGGAGCTGCCGCCTCCTACTGCCTGTTGATCAACGACAGCAGCAACGTGCTCGCCCGCCAGCGCCTGGAGGTGCTGGTGCGCACCAGCGATGGCTTCGAAATAGCCGAGATGGATCTGCGTCTGAGGGGGCCAGGCCAGGTTCTGGGTACACGCCAGAGCGGCCTGCCTGATTTGGCCCTAGCGAGTCTCACCGAGGATGGAACTGTGCTCGAAGAAGCCCGCGACGTTGCCCGCATGATCGCAGCTGCTGATCCGGAATTACAGCAGCATCAGGGGTTAGCCCATGCCCTAGCTGAGCAGCGACGCCGCCAGATGGATCAAGCGGCCCGGCTTAACTAACCACCTAGCTAGGCGGATAGGTAGTCGGAAACCTGCCCTGATAAATCGCGCATGGAAGCAACTGCCCGACGCTCTAGCCCGCGAGCAGTATCACGGGTGATACCAAGTTGGCGGGCCACCGCTGACAAGCTCAAAGCCGTCTCCTGGTCGATGCCGTAACGCATCTTCAGTAATTGGGCTTCCTGTTCAGGCAGCTGATCCAGCAACTTACGAATATTGCTCTTGAGGCAATTTTCTAGTGCTAATTGATCTGGCTGTACCCCGTCGCAGGCTACCTTGTCAAGCAGATTAATGGCTTCCCCTTCAGCTGTGGTGTAATCGAAGCTGAGCGGCTTTACAGCTCGAAACATCAGCTCCTCTACGTCCAGTTCAGTCATGCCTGCGGCTGATGCAAGCTCATGCAGTCTGGGCGGACGACCTAGTACCTGGCTTAGCTCCCGCTGGCAGCGTTTGAGTTTGCTGAGGGAGGCCGTGATTGGGGCTGGTAGGCGAATCGTGCGGCTCTTGTTCTTGATTGCTTGGGTAATGCCCTCCCGAATCCACCAGTAGGCGTAGGTAGAAAACTTGTATCCACGACTGGGATCAAATTTTTCCACGCCTCGCACCAGCCCAATCGTGCCCTCCTGGATCAGATCTGCCAGCTCAAAGCTGCTGTTGGTGTAGTTCTTGGCGATTGACACCACCAAGCGCAGATTCGCCGACACCATTCTTTCCTTGGCCTGCCTGCCATCGCGGATCCGGGCTTGAAGCTCATCTATTGCTAGATCGGCAGCAACAGCCAGCTGCTGGTCATTAGGGGCAATCCCGCCAGCCCTCAAGGTGAGCTCCTCGCGAACCTCCTCGAGGGCGACAAGTTGTTGAACCTGGCGCCCAAGGGTGATCTCCTGCTCAGCGCTCAGCAGCGGTACCCTGCTGATGTCGCGCATGTAGGAGCGCAACAAATCCCGACCATGGCTGCCATCTAGGGGGTGATCGCCGCTCAAAACGAAGCGAGTGGGCATGGGCGAGGTCTGGGTGGGCGTCAGAGTTTCGAAACCTTAAGGGCTGGATGCCGTGATCTGCCGGCCACCTCTGGCTTTGCTGCCCAGGTTGAATGGCAAAGCCTGACCTCAGCCCCCTTGCGCCCCTGGAACTCCATTCCGATTGCTGAGGTTTATGAGCCGTTGCAGGAAATTCCAACGGCCTTGCTGCGGCTTGAACCCCATCCCTACGCAGCCCTGGGAGCGCCCTATGGGCCTGCTGCATCGCCATTTCGGTTGCGGCAGGGGGTGGTCTCCCGCCTGCTGCAAGCCCAGCAAGCGCTGCAGAAGCAGCAGCCTGGCTGGAGCTTGGCGATTTTTGATGCCTGGAGGCCTGTTGCCGTGCAGCGCTTCATGGTGCGCCACTCCCTAGTAACCGAGTGTGGTCGAATCGGCATCAACCCCGACCATCCCTCCCCCGAGCGAGATCGGGCAGAGGCCGCCGTGGGCCGCTTCTGGGCCCCTCCCAGCGATGATCCGGCCACCCCACCACCCCACAGCACCGGAGCTGCCGTGGATCTCACCCTGGCAGATGCTGGCGGCCAGGCCCTGGCGATGGGGGGAGAGATCGATGCAATTGGCAGGGTTTCCGAACCCTTATTTCATCAAGCCGCCGCCTTGGCCGATTCCTGCAGCCCTGCCGCTACCTGGCACCAGCGCCGCCAGTTGCTAGCCAGGGTGATGACCGGGGCCGGATTTGAGCAGCACCCCAACGAGTGGTGGCACTTCAGCTGGGGGGATCAGCTATGGGCCTGGCGTAGCGGCGCCAGGGAGGCCTGTTATGGACGGGTAGGGGATTCGGCCAGTTCCAGGCTTAGCTGATCTGGCGCAGGCGTGCTAGCACGGCTCAGCCAGCCCCTGCTTCCAGCAATTGCTGCACGGTGTCACGGCCACTCTTGACCACAAAATCGCCAAAGCTGCGGCGGCCGCCGGCGCTCTGCCAGGCCTTCAGCAAGGGTTCAAGGGTGGTTTCTAGATCCTCCAGCGGCATCTTCTCTAGGTAGGGCTCCGCTAATCGGCTGAGGTTGGGCGTGCCCCCCAGCCACAACTGATATTGGTCAACACCACTGCCAACCAGGCCGATCTCAGCCATGTAGGGGCGCGCGCAGCCATTGGGGCAGCCGGTGATGCGCACTAGCACCGATCGGGAAATCTCCAGGCGCTGCAGTTGGGCTTCCAGCCGCTCCAGCACGCTTGGCAGGATGCGCTCAGCTTCCGTAACAGCGAGACCACATAGGGGCAGGGCCGGACAGGCCAGGGCGTGGCGCTGCAGTGGGGCAGGTGCTTCCGGTGCATTGATGCCAAGCCCAGCCAGGGCAGCGCGGATGGTGGAGCGCTGGGCGGTGCCGATGTTGCAGAGCAGCAGATCCTGGTTGGGGGTGAGTCGCACCTCGAGCTTGTAGGTGTCGACCAGTCGACGTAAACCACTCTTGAGCTCACCGGATAGGCGTCCGCACAGCACTGGTAGGCCCACAAACCAAAGGCCACGGCTCTGGCGATGCCAGCCGAGGTAATCCTCGAGCTTGTTTTTTGGCTCTAGCCGCATCCCTTTAATCGGGTGGGCGAAGTAGCGCTCCTGAAGCTCCTGACGGAACCAATCCACGCCCCGGTCGTGGATCAAATACTTCATGCGGGCATGGCGCCGTTGTTCCCGGTCGCCATGGTCCCGCTGTAGGGCCACGATCGCCTGCAGCAGTTCAAGCACGTGCCCATAGGCCACATACCCGAGGCGGTCTGCTGTACGAGCGAAGGTCTCCTCCTTGTTGTGGGTGCGGCCCATGCCACCACCTACGTAAACGTTGCAGCCGAGGGGGCTGCCTTGGGGGTCACAGAACAGCACCAAGCCGATGTCCTGGGTCAACAGGTCTACCGAGTTGTCGCCGGGAACGGTGACGGCAACCTTGAATTTTCGGGGGAGGTAGGTGTCGCCATAGAGCGGTTCGGCCGCATCACCGCTAAAAACGGCACCCTCCTGCTGCAGTGCCTTGATTTTGGCTACCGCCGGGCTGGGCTTGATCCTGTAGCTGAGCTCACCATCAACCCAGAGGTCGAGGTAGGAACCCTCAGCCGCCTGGGGAGAAAGCAAATCAGCGATGTCGTCGGCAAGCTTGCGCGCAGCGGGGTATGCCCCCTTTTCAAAGGGTGCTGCCGGCGCCATCACATTGCGGTTGATGTCGCCACAGGCCGCCAGGGTCGAGCCCAGCTCGCGCACGATCGTGCCGATTACCTCTTTGAGGTTCTCCTTTCGGACGCCATGCATTTGAAATGCCTGGCGAGTGGTGACCCTCAGGCTGCCGTTACCTAGCCGGTCGGCAAGCTCGTCTATGGCCAGAAAGAGGGGCCCCGGGACCCGCCCACCGGGATTGCGCAATCGCAGCATCATCTGCCAATCCTTCTCGGCGCCCTTGCGCCGGTTTTCGCGGTTGTCCTGCTGGTAGCTGCCGTGAAACTTCAGGATCTGGACAGCACCTTCCGTGAAATTGGCGGAGTCGTTGCCGAGCTCCGTCAGCAATGGCTCTTTGAGGTGGCCACTACTGGCCTTGAGCTGCTCAAATTTGGAGGCGGCCGGCTTGACTTCGGGCATCAGGTCCTTGGCACAACGCTCGGCACGCCAATGAAGTTAGCGAACGGCGTTCAATACAGTCGTCTTGTGTTGCCCTGACGCCGTGTCGACTTTTTTGCTCGAAATCGGCACTGAGGAACTACCGGCCGATTTTGCGCGGCTAGCCCTGCCCCAGCTGGAGCAGCTGGTGCGCCGCGATCTGGGCACCTTGAGGCTCAGTCACGAGCGCGTTTACTGCACAAGTACACCCCGCCGGTTGGTGGTCAGCGTGACTGGGCTGCCGCATCGTCAGCCAGATCTGGAGGAGGAGCGCAAGGGGCCTCCCCAGGCCCAGGCCCTCAAGGATGGCCAACCAACTGCTGCAGCCCTTGGCTTTGCCAAACGCTGTGGCGTTGCCCCCGAGGCCCTGGAAATTCGTGACACATCCAAGGGGCCATTTTTGTTTGCCCGCTGCCTCGAACCAGGGCAGCCCACCACCGATGTGCTGGCAACCCAGGTTCCCCTTTGGTTTGAGGCCCTGCAGGGACGCCGCTTCATGCGCTGGGGGGAGGGGGAGAGTCGCTTCTCCAGGCCAGTGCGGTGGCTTGTGGCCCTGCTCGATGCTGAGCTGGTGCCCGTAAGCCTTGCTGGCAGTGATCCGGTCGTCACGGCTGGCAGGGAGAGCCGGGGCCATCGCCTGCATCAGGCCAGCGTGACCATCCCTAGCGCCGAGGCCTACACCGATCTGCTGGCCGCCGCGGGTGTGGAGGTTGATCGCGATCGCCGTGGAGCCGTTATCCGCAGCGCCGTTGAAGCTGCAGCCTCAACCCACAACGCCGAGGCCGATCTACCGGAAAAGCTGTTCCAGGAACTGATTGACCTTGTCGAATCGCCCACCCTGCTGCAGGGTCAATTCGACGAGCACTATTTAGGCCTGCCGGCCGAGGTGCTCAGCACCGTGATGCGCGCGCACCAACGCTATGTGCCTCTATATGCAAAGGGCCACAACCTTGATCCGCTAGCCCTTGCTGCCCGAGGAAGCTTGCTGCCACGCTTTTTGTGCGTCAGCAACGCCCTGCCCGAAGCCGCTGCCAGCGTGGCGCGTGGCAACGAGCGGGTGCTGAAGGCTCGACTCGCCGACGCTGAATTCTTTGTACGGGCTGACCGCAATGTCGCCAGTATTGATCGCAGATCTCAGCTAGAGCGGGTCACCTTCGCTGAGGGCCTGGGCTCCCTGCTCGATCGCACGGAGCGGCTCGAATGGTGCACAGACGTCCTGCTTGAGCAGCTCGAGCTTTCCTCCAGCTGCGGCAGCCATGCCCGTCGGGCGACCCATCTGTGCAAACACGACCTTGTCAGCCAGATGGTGGGTGAATTCCCAGAGCTGCAGGGAGCAATGGGGGGCAAATACCTGGTGGCAGAGGGAGAGCCCCATCAGGTAGGCCTGGCTGTGCTGGAGCATTACTTGCCTCGTGGCGCCGGCGACGCCCTACCCAGCTCCGAGGCAGGAGCTGTTGTCGCCCTGGCTGAGCGCCTGGAGTTGCTCTTAAGCATTTACGCCAAGGGCGAACGTCCCACCGGCTCCTCCGATCCCTACGCCCTGCGCCGAGCGGGCCAAGGCATGCTGCAGATTTTGTGGGAGAAGGGCTGGCGCTTGGATCTGCTCGCCCTGTTGCAGCGTTCCTGCCAGCACTGGGCTGAGCTGCTGCCTCACTACGCCGTTGATGCGGAAGAATTAACCAGTGAGCTCGCCGACTTCCTGTGCCAGCGGCTGGTGAGCCTGCTTGAGGAAGGCGGAATGGATCTCGACCTAGTGCAAGCGGTGGCTGGTAACAAAGGTGATCAAGGGCGGGTGCTGTCCGATCCAGAGGATGCCCGGCTACGAGTTGCCCTGCTTATGGAGCTGCGCAGCTCTGGCCAGTTGGCAGCGGTGCAGGCGGTAGTTACACGGGCGGCGCGGCTTGCAAACCAGGCCGATCTGCCAAGCAGCGTGCTCAGTGCCGCGGCAGTAGTCGATCCTGATCTGTTTGAAAAAAGCAGTGAGGCAGCCATGTTGGCGGTGCTCAACAAGCTTGAGCCCATCGCCACCAGTAGCGCCCATGATCGCTATCGCAACTTGGCTAGGGGGCTTTCGGCTGGCGCCCCAGCCTTGGCGGCTTTCTTTGACGGCGAGCAAAGCGTGATGGTGATGGCTGAAGATGGAGCGGTACGCAGCAACCGTCTCCATTTGCTAGCGGTGCTGCGCAATCAGGCTTCCGTATTAGCTGACTTCAGTCGCATCGTGGGATGAGATCCCCATAGGCTCTAGGACTGTTGGCGACCTAAATGCCTGTTCAAATTGGGGTTCATTGTTGAGTTTGCTTCCATCACTGCCGGCCTCCTCGTCGCCCATTTCACCGCGGCGCCGAGATTTTCAGCTCGAAGCCTTCCGCCAAGGCGATGACCGCATCGCCAGCTGGCAGTTAATCAATACCCTCATCCCGACAGCCCTGCTTTGGGCATTAGTGCCGGCGCTCGCCGCCGCCGGGGCTGGCCTACGGCTACTGCTGTTGCCAGTGCTGCTGCTGCTAGTCCTGTTTTCGGCACGCTCATTCGCGCTAATGCACGATTGCGGCCACGAATCGCTCTTCAAAACTCGCTGGTTGAACAGGGCCGTTGGTTTTCTCCTGGGTTGCTTAAATGCAATCCCCCAACACCCCTGGTCCCGCGGCCACGCTTTTCACCACAAACACAACGGCAACTGGGAGCGCTACCGGGGCCCCTCTGCGCTGCTGACCCTGAGCGACTACTTGGCCTTGTCACCGCGCCAACGCTGGTTTTATGGACTTAGTCGCCACCCTCTGATGCTATTTCCAGGCGGTTGCTACTACCTGCTGATACGGCCAAGGATTGTGCTTTTGCTGGGTGTATCTGAGTGGCTGGCATCTATGGCATCCCACCTAGGCCAAAAGGGACTAGCCGGTCTTGCCGAACTGCCAACGTTAAGTCGTAATTTTCGCTCCAGCCATTGGTATACATCCGCTGAGTGCATAGATCTGTTTGCTAATAATTTGGTTGTACTCACTAGCTGGTGGCTGATGGGATCATGGCTTGGCCATGGCTTGTTTTGGAGCTGCTACCTATTTGTGATGACTTTATCCTCAGCTTTATTTCTCTGCATCTTTTTCGTTCAACATAATTTTGCAGACTCCTATGCAAGTGGCAGCGAAGGTTGGGATTATCAGCGCGGCGCCCTAGAGGGTAGTAGTAATTTGGAAATGCCAGCACTCCTAAATTGGTTTTGGGCAGACATCTCCTTCCACAGCATTCATCATCTCTGCGAAAGAATTCCTAATTACCGCCTGCGGGCCTGCCACGAAGCCAATGCAGTGCTACTGGCAGAATGTCCGCGATTGAGCCTTAAAGATTTCCCCAGCAGCTTTAGATACGTTCTGTGGAATTCAGAGGCAAAAAAATTGCTCACATTGGCAGAAGCCAATATGAGCGTTGGAAATTCCTAAACCAATTAGCTGCTGAAACAAGTAACAGCTGAGAATCAATCCTTTCCGGCCAGGGCCGGTTCGCGATCCTGTTCAGGCTCTGCGTTGTCTGCAGTGGTGGTTTCGGTTTTGCGTGATTTCACACCCACCTTGATACCACCTTTGATGGTGCTGACCGCCAGCATGGCATTAACTTCAGTTTCGCCTCGCACAGCGCTATCCACCGGCTTGTAGCCCTGGGGAGCGAGGGCATTGCCCCTAAGTACCGAACCTAGGGTAAGCAGCGTCAGTTTCAACTGCTGCCACGGATTCATCATCACCACCCGCTTGTAGAGGTAACTGTCAAAGGTGAGGCGCTGCACGTCCTTGTCGTCGCACATCTCGACAAATGCTTCGCGAGCAGCATCGTTTCGGTAGAAAATATTTTGGAGTATCTCAAGCACCTTGTAGGTAGCGCCGTATTGGCGATCCCATTTCTTCAGATATTTTTTAAGATCTGCCTCGGTAGGCACCTTGCTACCACCAGCACTGGATTCCACAATCTGCTCGGCACACATGCGACCACTTTTGGCTGCGAAATAAATGCCCTCGCCAGAGCTCTTGGTGACATAGCCAGCAGCATCACCAACTAAAGCCATGCGGCCAACCACCCGACGGGGGCGGGGATGCTCCGGAATCGGATGAGCTTCGACCTTGATTACTTCGCCGTTAACCAGCCGTTTTTTGGCCCGTTCACGGATGCCCTCTTGGAGTCCCTTGATCAGCCCTTGGTTTTGTTGCATGGTTCCAGTACCAACCGCTACGTGGTCGTACTTGGGAAACACCCAGGCATAAAAGTCTGGAGATACATCAGTACCCACATACATCTCAGCCAAGTTTTCGTAGTACTTCATCTCCTCGGCAGGCAGTCTGATGCGCTCCTGGAAGGCGATGGCTACGTTGTAGTCACCGGCATCCATAGCCTTGGCAACTCGACTATTGGCTCCATCAGCCCCCACAATCAAATCAACTTCTAGAGTCTTGGTTACTCCAGTTGCTTCTCCAGCGGCATAATCGGAGTAGGTAAGGGTATAAGGGCCCTGTCGGTTGACACCAGTATCGATTTTGGTAACCAAGCCGTTCACGAGCTGGGCACCTAGTTCTGCAGATCGGTTGCGGAGAAAGGCGTCCATAACCTCTCTACGGCACATGCCAATGTATTCATTCTCATTTTCCAAATTAATATCTACCTCTCTATTTGAGGGGGAGATCATCTTCATGTTCCGCACCTTGCGGTCGATGATCGACTCAGGCAGGTCGAATTCTTCCACCATGCAAAGCGGAATGGCGCCACCGCAAGGCTTAGCGTTGTCGAGCTTGCGCTCAAAAATCCAGGTTTGAATACCAGCCTTGGCAAGCACCTCAGCTGCACAGGATCCACTGGGGCCGCCACCCACAACCGCGACTCGCAACATCAAAAAAACGCTCCGCCAACTTGGATGCTGCTGGGAAGCTAACACCGCTAACCGGTCAGGTGGTGGGCAATCCGACCTCCACGCCTAGGATCTTCATTGCTTGTGTTTAGGAAGATTGCTCGGTGCCAGGCAGGGAACCCGCGTGACGTATCGCAATTCCCGCAGGCCAGGCCAACCCCTAGCCATGGGGGACATTCCTGTCGCCCGCCGCACCAGCCCACCTTCAGCCAAGACGAACCGCTGGCTACTGGGAGTCAGCGTGGGCACAGGCTCGCTTTTGATCACCCTTGCCCTAGTTGTGGTTTGGCGCCCAGGGCCGCTGCAGCGCCTATTGGCCCCACCGCCAGTAAAGGGACTAAACGCCCGCACGGGTCTTGATGGGCGCCTGCTGGGCCATTTCCCCTACGGCGAGCTGGCCGCTTCGAAACGGGTGGCGATTGCCCCTGGGCTAAGCCTGCACCGCGACGCAGCAGAAGCTCTTCTGGCCATGCAGCGAGATGCAGCCAGTAGCGGGGTAGAGCTAGTGGTGCTGAGCGCCTTCCGATCCCATGCGCTTCAAAAAGAACTCTTTTTTGATGTGAAATCGGATCGCAACCAGAGCGCTCGAGAAAGGGCGATGGTTAGCGCCCCGCCTGGGTTTTCTGAGCACAGCACAGGCTTCGCCATCGATCTCGGCGATGGCCTCGCACCTGCCACAAACCTCTCACCAAGTTTTGATCAAACCCCAGCCTACGCCTGGCTACAGGGCAATGCTGCTCGCTATCACTTCAGCCTCTCCTTCCCCCGAGGCAATGCCCAGGGGGTGAGTTACGAACCCTGGCATTGGCGATTTGAGGGCAGCGCCGAGGCCCTGCAGTTGTTTGAGCCAGCCCAGCGGTTGGCGCGCTGATGACTATTCCGGAATTGCTGGCCCCTGCGGGAAATTGGCAGGCTCTGCGCGCCGCGGTAGCAAATGGAGCCGACGCTGTTTATTTCGGTGTTGAGGTATTCAACGCCCGCATGCGGGCGGCCAATTTTCAACAGGAGGAGTTGCCAGAACTGATGCACTGGCTGCATCGGCGGGGGGCGAAGGGATTTCTCACCGTCAATGTGCTCGTATTCAGCGATGAGCTGGTTGAGGCGGCAGGGTTGATCAGGGCTGCTGCTGCGGCCCATGTCGATGCCCTGATTGTTCAAGACGTTGGCCTGGCCCGGCTGGCGCGCAAGCTGGCGCCCGAGCTGGCTGTGCACGGATCCACTCAGATGTCGATCACCAGCGCTGCAGGGGTTGCCATGGCTGCTGAGCTTGGTTGTGCCCGAGTCGTGCTTGCCCGGGAGCTGACGCTCAAAGACCTGGGCCGCTTGCAAAGTCAGCTGCAACAGCGCCAGTTGGCCATGCCCCTGGAAGTGTTTGTGCATGGCGCCCTGTGCGTTGCCTATTCGGGCCAGTGCCTCACCAGCGAAGCATTGGGCCAGCGAAGTGCCAACCGGGGCGAGTGTGCCCAGGCTTGCCGCTTGCCCTACCAGCTGATTGTTGACGGCGAAGAACGGGATCTTCAAGACCAGCGCTACCTGCTCTCACCCCAGGATCTCTCCGCTTGGGAGCTTTTGCCCCAGCTCGAGCAGATCGGCATCGCTAGCCTCAAGATCGAGGGGCGTCTTAAGGAAGCCACCTACGTGGCAGCCGTTACCGATGCCTATCGCCAAGGACTCGATCGTTTAGCCGAGGGTCTACCCAGCGCACCCCAGTCAGCTGAGCAGAGGCGCTCCCTGGAGTTGAGCTTCTCGCGGGGGCTTTCCACAGGCTGGTTGGGGGGCCTCGACCACCAGGCTCTCGTGCACGGCCGCTGGAGCAAGAAGCGGGGCCCGCAGGTTGGTGTACTCGAGCGCTGCAGTGCCGGCGGTTGGTGGATCATCAAGACGCAGGCGGCTCTGAAGCCAGGCGATGGTCTGGTGTTTGAGGCCCCTGGATCTGGACCACTCGAGCCACCCGCGGAGGTTGGCGGCCGGCTGATGGCTGTGCAGCAGCGCCCGATGGGCCGGCTGGCAGTAAGGCTTGGCCCTGGCCGGATCGAAACCCGCGGGTTGTCAGCGGGTAGCCCCTGCTGGCTCACCAGCGATCCCTCACTTGAAAGTCAATGGCAGCGCTTGGCCGGCCAGGCAACACCGGAGTGCACTCGAGGCTTAAGGCTTCGCCTGCAAGGACGGCTTGGCGAGCCCTTGGAGCTGCGGGTTGAGTGGGCAGAGGGACTAGATCCAGCAGCAACTGCGCCAATAAAGCTGCGCTCCGCCTCGGCCCTGCAGGCCGCCAACGATCAAGCCCTAGACAAACCCCGACTTCAAACCCAGCTGGGGCGCCTTGGCGGCACCTGCTGGAGGTTGGAGCAGCTGGAACTTGCGCTCGAGGGAGCGCTTTTTCTGCCGCTAGCCCAGCTCAACAAGTTGCGCCGCGACCTAGTTGAGGCGCTGGCCGCAATTGAGCCTGGCCCCAGCTGCTACCAGGCCCCTTTGGCAGGGGATACGGCTGATTTTACAGAGCTACTGCAGAGTCTTTCCAGCCCTGCCTGTGCTTCGCCTATACCAGGGCCAGGCTTGGACAGGGCTGAGAATTCTGACCCGCAGTTGGTTGTGCTGGTGCGCAGCCTTGAGCAGTTGAAAGCCCTGCGCGATCAACCAGTAGCGTCGGTAATCGCTGACCTTGATCAGCCGGCCGAGTTGCGCGAGGCCGTGGCAATCGGCCGTGGCTGCTGGCCTGGAGGGATATGGCTGGCCGGACCTCGCGTCACAAGGCCTGATGAGCGCTGGACCCTGGAGCCCCTAGTGCGGGCGGCCCCCGATGGCTACCTAGTTCGCAATGCCGACCAGCTTGAGGTGCTCACGGCTCTTGCTCCTTGCTACGGCGATTTTTCCTTGAATGTCGCTAATCCAGTTACCGCCGCGTGGTTTCTGGACCATTGGAAGCTGCAGCGAATCACCGCGAGCTACGACCTCGACCTCCAGCAGATGCTGGCCCTGGTGCGGGGCTGCCCCCCCGGCCAGGTTGAGGTAACGGCCCACCAGCACATGCCCCTGTTCCACATGGAGCACTGCCTCTTTTGCGCCTTCCTATCCGACGGACACGACCACACCGACTGCGGCCGCCCTTGCGAAAAGCACACGGTGCTGCTGCGTGATCGCAGCGGCAGTGAGCACCCTCTAAGGGCCGATCTTGGCTGCCGTAACACCTTGTTTAATGGCCGAGCTCAGACAGCTGCTGAGGCCCTGCCCCAGTTGATGCGTGCTGGGGTGCGGCAGTTCCGAATTGAGTTGTTGCAGGAATCAGCGGCCGAGAGCCAGCATCGGGTACAGCAATATTCAGCGGCCCTGCGTGGTGAGATCAGCGGACGCAGCCTCTGGCAGCAGGAACAGCTGGACAACCGTCTTGGCGTGACCCGCGGCAGCCTCAAAAGCGGTTGGGGTGTGGGATAGAGTTGGATGATGGCTTCAAGTCTGCGTAAACGTTCCATCAAACGTTCCGTCTACATAAACTTCAAGTCAACAGATTCCATTCAACGTAAAAGTAGGGTTTTATTTGTATGAGCGGTGCACACCCAGGTACGCCGATTCGCAACATTGCGATCATTGCCCACGTTGACCATGGCAAAACCACATTGGTGGATGCCATGCTCACCCAATCGGGCATCTTCCGCGAGGGAGAGGCGGTTCCGACCTGTGTGATGGACTCGAACGATCTTGAGCGTGAGCGCGGGATCACAATTCTGTCCAAAAACACCGCTGTCGATTACGAAGGAATTCGTATCAACATCGTTGATACTCCTGGCCACGCTGATTTCGGTGGTGAGGTGGAGCGGGTTCTCGGCATGGTTGATGGCTGCCTGCTGATCGTTGATGCCAACGAGGGCCCCATGCCTCAAACCCGATTTGTGCTTAAAAAAGCACTCGAAAAAGGGCTTCGCCCAATTGTTTTCGTTAACAAGATTGACCGGGCCCGAGTTGACCCCGAGGTAGCTGTTGACAAGGTTCTCGACTTGTTCCTTGAGCTAGGTGCCGACGACGACCAGTGCGATTTCCCCTATTTGTTTGGTAGTGGCATGGGCGGCTACGCCAAGCCAGATATGAAAACCGAGAGCGACAACATGAAGCCGCTCTTCGATGCGATCCTGCGGCACGTTCCGCCCCCCGTGGGCGATCCCGAGAAGCCACTGCAGCTTCAAGTCACCACCTTGGACTACTCCGACTTTTTGGGTCGGATCATGATCGGACGCATCCACAACGGCACAATCAGGGCTGGCCAAACTGCTGCACTTATCCGTGACGACGGCAGCATCAAGCGCAGCCGCATCAGCAAGTTGCTTGGCTTCCAGGGTCTGCAGCGCGTTGAGATTGAGGAGGCCCGCGCTGGCGATCTCGTGGCTGTGGCCGGTTTTGACGAGGTGAATATTGGCGAAACAATCGCGTGCCCCGATCACCCTGAGGCCCTGCCCCTGATTCGGGTTGATGAACCCACCCTGCAGATGACTTTCGTCATCAATGACTCCCCCTTCGCTGGCAAGGAGGGCAAATTCGTGACCAGCCGACAGGTGCGGGATCGCCTGCAGAAAGAGCTGCTCACCAACGTCGCCCTGCGGGTAGAGGACACTGACTCACCGGATCGCTGGGCAGTCAGCGGCCGTGGTGAATTACACCTTGGCATCCTGATCGAAACGATGCGTCGTGAGGGCTATGAATTCCAGGTATCCCAGCCCCAGGTGATTTTCCGCACCATTGATGGCACCCCATCGGAGCCCTACGAAACCTTGGTTTTGGATGTGCCTGAGGAGTCGGTGGGCGGCTGCATTGAGAAGCTTGGCATCCGCAAAGCTGAGATGCAGAATATGGAAAATACCAATGATGGCCGCACTCAGCTGGAGTTTGTGGTGCCAGCTCGTGGTCTGATTGGCTTCCGCGGCGAATTCATTCGCGCCACAAGGGGCGAGGGGATCATGAGCCACTCCTTCCTCGACTACCGGAAGATGCAGGGAGACATGGACAACCGCCGTAATGGCGTGTTGATTGCCTTTGAGGAAGGCACAGCCACCTTCTATGCACTCAAGGGTGCGGAAGATCGCGGCCAGTTCTTTATTACGCCGGGCACCAAGGTCTA
Source organism: Synechococcus sp. CS-1330 (assembly GCA_025128025.1). Taxonomy (GTDB): domain Bacteria; phylum Cyanobacteriota; class Cyanobacteriia; order PCC-6307; family Cyanobiaceae; genus Cyanobium_A. The sequence goes on along the minus strand of JAHLYR010000002.1, from coordinate 99,618 downwards.
CAAAGGGATGATTGTTGGCGAACACAACCGACCACCCGACCTGGAACTCAACGTCAGCAAAGCAAAGCAGGTGACCAACATCCGCTCGGCTGGCGCAGAGGTGCTTGACACCCTGCAAGCACCTATTCAGATGACCCTAGAGCGGGCTCTTGAGTACATCGGACCCGATGAAATGCTTGAGGTCACACCCCAATCGATCAGGCTGCGCAAACTGCCTTCTAAAAAGGCCGCTAAGCGCTGATCAGTGCGCCCGAATCCTGAGCAGCAGGTTTTAAGCGAAGAGCAGGAATTATTGGCCGACACCCGTCTGGGCGAGGCCATATTCTTGTTTAACAGCGGTGATTGGTACGCCTGTCACGACGGCTTCGAAGCCCTTTGGCATGAAACCGCTGGCCCTATGCGGCCGGTATTGCAGGGAATTCTGCAAATTGCCGTGGCTGAACTGCACCTTGAAAGGGGAAACTGCCGCGGCGCCACAATCTTGATGGGTGAGGGTCTAGGCCGCCTTAAGGCTTGTCCGCCTAACGCTCTAGAGATAGATTTAGTCGCCTTGATTAACTCATCCATGCAGCGCCTGCTGGCGTTGCAGCAGCAGAGGTCCATTGAAGGATTGGAATTGCCCAGATTGGTTGAAAGCCGCCCCATAACCGTTCTGTAGATTAAAAATTACGTAATGTCCCATACCCAACTGTTGGTACTTTCCTCCGTGCGCTCAGTGCTCCTGCGGCTGACGGCCCTGCCCCTGTTCCTCTCGGCAATATTGCCCCCTGCACTTGCAGCCCCAGCCGTAGTGACTCCCACCAGCGGGCTGGTAACGATTGAATCCGACCTGCAAAAGGCCGATAACAGCACCGGAGTTGTGACAGCAACCGGCAATGTGCGCATCGTTTACCCAGACCAACGGGTTGTGGCCACGGCCCGTCAGGCCCAATACTTCAGTCGTGAGGGCAGGATGGTGCTCAGCGGTGATGTTGATGTAATTCAAGATTCGGGGCACAGCATTCGGGCTGAACGGCTGGTGTATCTGGTGGCGAGCGAGCGGATCGTGGCTGATCCGGCCCCTGGACAACAAGTGATCACCCACTACCGAATGAATGCACCAACACCAAAGCAAGGCCTGATGCCATGAGTCTGGAGCTCGTCAACGTTGTGCTGGCCATCGGCGGACGACTGCTGGTCAACCACGTGTCGCTGCAGTTGGAGCCAGGTGAAGTAGTGGGCTTGCTTGGGCCCAACGGGGCAGGCAAAACCACCACTTTTGGTTTGGTGACTGGCTTGTTGCGCCCCGACTCCGGCCAGGTGTTGATGGATGGCATGGCAATCGAACAGCTGCCCATGCCCCAACGGGCCCGCCTAGGCATCGGCTACTTGCCCCAGGAGCCCAGCGTGTTTCGTCAGCTAAGTGTGCGTGACAACCTGAGCCTTGCCCTGCAGGAGAGTGCCACGCCAATGGAGCTGAGGCGCCAGCGGCTCAATGGCTTAATTGAGGATTTTCACCTCAGCGAGTTTCAAAACCGCAAGGGATATCAATTGTCCGGAGGTGAGCGGCGGCGGTGTGAGGTTGCCCGGGCATTGGCGGTGGGTGTGGAGGGTCCCCGCTACCTGCTGCTGGATGAGCCCTTTGCGGGAGTAGACCCAATCGCGGTATCGGATTTGCAGCAGTTGATCCACCAGCTCAAGGGGCGGGGTATGGGCCTGCTGATCACAGACCACAACGTGCGCGAAACCCTGGCGATCACCGATCGGGCCTACATCCTTTCTGAGGGATCCATTTTGGCTGCCGGCAGCTCCCAGCAGGTGGGTTCCGATCCCCTGGTGCGCCGCCACTACCTCGGAGAATCCTTCCGGCTATGAGTTGGTCACACCGCGCACGCCAGCAGCTGCTGACCCCATGGCGCCACCTACCCCTGCTGGATCGCTGGCTGCTGGCGGAACTGATCGGCCCCCTGATTTTCGGTGTAGCCGCATTTACCGCCGTCTCCCTCTCAGTGGGTGCCGTATTTGAACTTGTCCGCCGGGTGGCGGAATCGGGGTTGCCCCTTGATGTGGCCGTGCGGGTGCTGGTGCTGGAGATGCCCTCCTTTCTTGTGCTCTCCTTCCCGATGGCCACGCTGATGGCCACGTTGCTCACCTATTCAAAGCTTTCAGGCAACAGTGAGCTCACCGCCCTGCGCAGTGTGGGCGTTGCCACGTGGCGAATGGTGATGCCCGCCGTTGCTATCGCACTGGTCATGACCATGCTCACCTTCACCTTCAACGAGGCCATCGTGCCGCGTACCTTGCTCGAGGCCAAAAACACCCTCAACCGAGCGATTGGCCGTGCCGTAGCTGGCGAGCAGAAAGACAACGTCATGTTCTCTAAATATGGTGAGATACAGGCGGAAGACGGTAGTACGGAGCGCGGCCTTACCCACTTTTTCTATGCCCAACGCTTCAATAAAGGAGTGATGGAGCGGGTCACCCTGCTTGACCTCTCACGCCGAGATCAACGGGTGCTGCTTAGTGCCGATCGGGCCCGCTGGAGCGAGGCCGATGCCCAGTGGGAATTCCTTGATGGCCATGTCTTTGGAGTCACGGAAGGATCGGACAGCTCAACCACGTCAGCTGATTTCGAGCGCTACCTGTACCCCCTTGGTAGTCAGCCGCTTCAGGTTGCCAAGCTGCCCAAGGATTCCAATTCAATGACAATCGGCCAAGCGCGAACCGCCGAGAGGCTGCTCAGAGAGGCGAGTGATCTGCAGGGTGCCCGCAAGCTACGGGTTCGCATCCAGGAAAAGTTCGCCTTCCCCGCGGTCTGCTTGGTGTTTGGCTTAATTGGTAGCAGCCTTGGGGTGCGCCCCCATTCGCGCCGCAGCCGGAGCCAGGGTTTCGGGCTCAGCGTCCTGCTGATCTTTGGCTACTACCTGGTGGCGTTTGTTTTCAGTTCGCTCGGGGTCAAGGGCACCCTCAGTCCCTACTTCTCCGCCTGGCTGCCAGTTGTGATCGGTTTGGGTGGCGGCGTGTATCTGTTACGCCAGGCCAGCCGCTAACAGCACCTGCCATTCGCCAAACTGAGCTGATATTGAGTCTTTGCCCGTGCCCGCCTTGTTGAACGACCCAGTGCTTGGCCTGGGTCTGACGGCGTTTGCCCTCTTGCTGGTCGCCCTGCCGCTGGCGTTCTGGTCGCTTAGCGGCGGCCGATCGAGCACGGCGGTACGCCTGCTGGTTGCCGGCGCCAATCTCTGCCTCACGGCCCAATTGGTCTTGCGCTGGTGGGAATCGGGGCATTTCCCGATCAGCAACCTCTACGAATCCCTCTGCTTTCTCGCCTGGGGCTGCACCCTCACCCAGCTGCTGGTGGAGCGGAGCTGGCCTTCGCCGTTGGTGCCCGCAGCGGCTACCCCCATGGCCCTCGGTTGTGTGGCTTTTGCCAGTTTCGCCCTACCGGATCGGCTCCAGGAAGCTTCACCCCTGGTGCCGGCCCTGCGCTCCAGCTGGCTAGTGATGCACGTCAGCGTGATCATGATCAGCTACGCGGCCCTGCTGGTGGGGTCATTGCTTTCGTTGGCGGTGCTATTCACTGACCGCGGCAATTCATTGGAACTGCGCAGCAGCTCCATCGGCAGTGGCGGCTATCGCCAGGCCCAACTGGCCACACCCCAGCTGCAACTGAGCAGCGTGGCCATGCCTGCGGTGGAACAGCTCGACTCTCTCAGCTACCGCACGATCACAGTGGGCTTCCTGCTGCTGTCGGTTGGCTTAGTTAGCGGGGCCGTGTGGGCAAACGAGGCCTGGGGCAGCTGGTGGAGCTGGGATCCGAAGGAAACCTGGGCCCTGATCTGCTGGCTTGTCTACGCCGCCTATTTGCACACTCGCTTGATCCGTGGCTGGCAGGGCCGTAAGCCCGCCCTAGTAGCGGCAGCAGGCTTGGTCGTGATCGTGGTTTGCTATATCGGTGTGAACCTGCTGGGCATTGGATTGCACAGCTACGGATGGTTCTTTGACAGCTAAGGCATAAGCCCGTTTGCTCAACTACAGATAGGAACTAAACCTATTTGATCCCCCCCCGCACACATGCGCGGGGGGGGGATTGCGAACTGGATTCTGAATTGGCTTGTGAACTGGCTTGCGAACCAGTTCTGATGCTCATGCCCCTAGACGCTTGCTGTTGCGAATACCGGTGATTGCTGCGGCGTAATCAGGCTGGTTGAAAATACCAGAACCGCTAACGATGGCATTGGCGCCCGCTTCAATTACTTTCCAGGCGTTATCTGCCTTGATGCCGCCATCCACTTCAATCCAGGGATCCAGGCCACGCTCATCGCACATGCGGCGCAGGTCGCGAATCTTTTGTACCTGGTTGTCGATGAAGCTCTGGCCACCGAAGCCCGGGTTGACACTCATGATCAGCACTAGATCGCAGAGCTCCAGGCAGTAGTCCAGCGTGTCTAGAGGGGTGCTGGGGTTGAGCACGGCACCAGCGAGTTTGCCAAGATCCTTGATCTGGGCAAGGTTGCGATGCAGGTGGGGGCAAGCCTCAACCTGCACAGAAATGATGTCGGCGCCAGCTTTGGCAAAATCAGCCACGTATCGCTCGGGCTCAACGATCATTAGGTGAACGTCGAGGGTCTTGGTGGTTACGGGCCGCAACGCCTGCACGATTAAGGGTCCAATGGTGATGTTCGGCACAAACCGGCCATCCATCACGTCAACGTGGATCCAGTCGGCACCAGCTTGATCGACAGCACGCACGTCGTCGCCGAGACGGGAGAAATCGGCGGACAGAATTGACGGGGAGATCACCAGGGATTTGGCACTCATGCTGGATCAACCGATCGGGTGGCTTTGGATTGTAGGAAGTGGTCTGCTGACAAGCATTGAGCCGCCCCTAGGTCCCATGGCCGCGGGCACTGATACAGTTGCGGCCGCTTCATCTTCGAAAGGCTTGGCAGCAGCAGGATTCTGACCCCGTGTCCCGCCCGGCCTACTCCATTACTGAAGCCCATTCCCCTGCCGGATCACCGTGGATCGCACCCTCATCCAGGAAATTCTCGAGGTCGTTGAGCAAGCTGCCATCGCCTCTGCCGAACTGACCGGCCTGGGCAAAAAAGATGAAGCTGACGCTGCAGCAGTTGAGGCCATGCGCACCCGCATGGGCCTCATCCAGATGCAGGGCCGCATCGTCATCGGTGAGGGCGAACGCGATGAAGCCCCCATGCTCTACATCGGCGAAGAAGTAGGCAGTGGGACCGGTCCCGGCGTTGATTTCGCCGTTGATCCCTGCGAAGGCACCAACCTTTGCGCCAACAGCCAGCGCGGCTCCATGGCGGTGCTAGCCGCTTCTGATCGCGGCGGACTTTTCAACGCTCCCGACTTCTACATGAAGAAACTGGCTGCGCCCCCGGCAGCCAAGGGCAAGGTGGACATCCGTAAGTCGGCCACCGAGAACATCAAGATCCTCAGCGAGTGCCTTGGACTTGCCGCCAGCGAACTCACCATCGTCGTGATGGACCGCGCTCGTCACAAGGACCTGATCGCCGAGATCCGGGCCACTGGCGCCAGGATTCAACCCATCTCGGACGGTGACGTTCAGGCTGCCATCGCCTGCGGTTTTGCAGGCACCGGCACCCATTGCCTGATGGGCATCGGCGCAGCCCCTGAAGGTGTGATCTCCGCCGCAGCCATGCGCGCCCTTGGCGGTCACTTCCAGGGCCAGCTCGTGTACGACCCTGCCGTGGCTCAGACCTCTGAGTGGGCCGACTACACCAAGGAAGGCAACATCGCTCGTCTCAACGAGATGGGCATCACCGACGTCGACAAGATCTACGAAGCAGAGGAGCTTGCTTCCGGTGAAAACGTGGTCTTCGCTGGCAGTGGCATCACCGATGGCCTGCTGTTCCACGGCGTCAAGTTCGAGAAGGACTGCACCCGCACCAGCTCCCTGGTGATCAGCAACCTGGACAACACCGCTCGCTTTACCAATACCATTCACATGAAGGATGGAGCCCAGAGCATCGCGCTGAGCTGACGCCCGCAGCAGTCCGAGCACCCCAGCCAGCCTCCATGCACATTGCCGTCGTCGGCCTCAGTCATCGCACGGCTCCAGTGGAGATCCGGGAGCGCCTCAGCATCCCTGAACAAACCATGGAGGCTTCGCTGCAGCAGCTGCGGGCCGACGATCAAGTGCTGGAGGCATCCATCCTCAGCACCTGCAATCGGCTGGAGATATATACCCTGCTTCGACACCCGGAGCAGGGTATTTCCGCTGTCGGAGCTTTCTTAAGCCAGCTCTCTGGCTTGGCGGTAGAGGAGCTCACACCTCATTTATTTACCTTTCACCACGAGGAGGCGATCAGCCACCTGCTGAGGGTTTCAGCAGGCCTCGATTCCCTAGTGCTTGGGGAGGGGCAAATCCTCTCTCAAGTAAAAAAGATGGTGAGGCTTGGCCAGGAGCACCACTCCGTTGGCCCAATCCTCAATCGGCTGCTTACCCAGGCGGTTAGCACCGGCAAGCGGGTACGTACAGAAACCAACCTCGGGACCGGCGCTGTCTCGATTAGCTCAGCGGCTGTAGAGCTGGCCCAGCTCAAGGTGGGCCAAGCTCGAGGCCTCGATGAGCTGGTGACCCTTGATCAGGAGCAGGTGGCCGTGGTGGGAGCAGGGCGCATGGCCCGGCTGCTGCTACAGCACCTTCAGGCCAAGGGCTGTAAGGGGCTTGTGCTGCTCAACCGCACGGTTAGCAAGGCGGAACTACTGGCCGCTGACTTCCCAGCACTGCCAGTTCAGTGCCGTCCCCTCGACGACTTGGACCATTGCCTCAGCACCTGCTCGCTGGTTTTCACCAGCACCGCTGCTGACACACCAATCATCACAGCGGAGAGGCTCAGCGGACTGAATCGCCGCTCCAGCTTGATGCTGGTAGACATCGGCGTACCCCGAAACATTTCGGCCGATACCGCTGGCCTCCCCGGCGTGCAGTCCTACGACGTTGATGATTTGCAGGAGGTGGTAAACCGCAACCAGGAGGCGCGGCGCGAAATGGCGGCTGAGGCCGAAGGGCTGCTGCAGGAGGAGTCTCGTGCCTTCCTGGAATGGTGGGACGGGCTTGAAGCGGTGCCGGTTGTAAACCGGCTAAGGCGCCAGCTGGAAGACATCCGTGAGCAGGAGCTCCAGAAGGCCCTAAGCCGCATGGGTCCAGACCTTTCAGCCCGGGAGCGCAAGGTGGTTGAAGCCCTCAGCAAGGGCATCATCAACAAGATCTTGCACACCCCTGTTACCAACCTGCGGGCCCCCCAACCGCGCCAGCAGCGCCACAGCGCCATGAGAGTCCTCGAGGATCTGTTTGAGCTGCAGGAGCGTCCGCCAGAGCTTTGAACCAGCCCCAGCCTTGGGCACTGCAACAGTTCGTGCCGCAGGAGATCAAAAGGCTCGCCCAATAGCAGGACGCTCAAGTACGGTCAGCCCCGAGACCCGCTGGTAGCAGGATTTATGAAGCGTGTACTGGCGATAATTCTGGGAGGTGGTGCTGGTACCCGCCTTTACCCCTTGACAAAAATGCGGGCCAAGCCAGCAGTGCCACTGGCAGGTAAGTATCGGCTAATTGATATTCCAATCAGCAATTGCATTAATTCAGAAATTAACAAAATATATGTACTTACCCAGTTCAATAGTGCGTCGCTGAATCGTCACCTGACGATGAGCTACAACCTTTCGGCTGGATTTGGCCAAGGCTTTGTGGAGGTACTGGCAGCCCAGCAGACCCCAGAAAGCCCAAGCTGGTTTGAGGGCACGGCGGATGCAGTCCGTAAATACCAGTGGCTTTTCCACGAATGGGACGTGGACCACTATCTGATTCTTTCTGGTGACCAGCTCTACCGGATGGACTACAGCCGTTTTGTTCAGCACCACATCGACACCGGCGCCCAGCTCACTGTGGGTGCCTTGCCCGTGGACCCCGCTCAAGCCGAAGGCTTTGGCCTGATGCGCACCAGCGGTGATGGGCGCATCCAGGAGTTTCGCGAGAAGCCCAAGGGTGCGGAGCTTGAGACGATGCGAGTCGACACCCAGGCCCTTGGCCTCTCGGCGGAGGAGGCAGCCAAGCGCCCCTACCTCGCCTCGATGGGCATCTATGTATTCAGCCGCGACACCCTCTTTGACCTGCTGAGCAGCAACCCCTCCTCAACAGACTTTGGCAAAGAGATCATCCCCGCCTCCCTGGCCCGCGGTGACCGGCTCCAAAGCTTCCTCTTTGACGACTACTGGGAGGACATTGGTACTATCGGCGCCTTCTATGAAGCCAACCTGGCGCTTACCGATCAACCCAACCCGGCCTTCTCCTTTTACGACGAGAAGTTCCCGATTTACACCAGGCCCCGCTATTTGCCCCCCAGCAAGTTGCAGGACGCCCAGGTAACCGCCTCGATCATCGGTGAGGGGTCCCTGCTCAAAGCCTGCAGCATTCACCACTGCGTACTGGGTGTGCGCTCCCGCGTTGAAGACGAGGTGGTGCTTCAGGACACTCTGGTGATGGGAGCCGACTACTTCGAGTCTTCCGAGGAGCGCCTAGTACTGCGCGAGCGTGGTGGCATCCCCCTGGGTGTGGGCAGGGGAACCACTGTTAAACGGGCCATCCTCGACAAGAACGTGCGGATCGGAAACAACGTCACGATCGTCAACAAGGACCACGTCGAGGAAGCTGACCGTCCGGAGCTCAATTTCTACATCCGCAACGGCATTGTGGTGGTTGTCAAAAATGGCACCATCGCTGACGGCACGGTGATCTGAGCAAGGGAAGCTGCCAAGGTGTCAGGCCAAAAACCAGGAGTTGCTGACACCTTTGCCACCAAGTTGTGACGGATGCCTGGGCTGACCAGCACGCTTCGCCACACTGTCGCCAAAAGCTTCAAATTCAGTCATGGGTAAGGCGCATTTCGGCCTGATCGGTTTGGGAGTGATGGGGGAAAACCTCGTCCTCAATGCTGAGCGCAACGGCTACTCCTCAGTTGTGTTCAATCGCACCAAGGCCAAAACCGATGAGTTTTTGGCAGGTCGTGGCGCCGGCAAGGACATCGTTGGTGCCGCGACCCTTGAGGAGTTCGTGGCGACCCTGGAGCGTCCACGCCGAATCCTGATGATGGTCAAGGCGGGCCAGCCCGTCGACGACACAATTGCGGCGATCTCCCCCTTCCTTGAGGAGGGTGACCTGCTGATTGACGGCGGCAATTCTCTCTACGCCGATACGGAACGGCGCGTTGCCGAGCTGGAGAGCAAGAGCTTCGGCTACATCGGCATGGGCGTCTCCGGTGGCGCCAAAGGCGCCCTGGAAGGACCAAGCATGATGCCCGGTGGCACCAAGGCGGCCTACGACGCCATCGAACCGCTGGTGCGCAAGATGGCAGCCCAGGTCGACGATGGTCCCTGTGTGACCTACATCGGCCCCGGTGGCGCTGGTCACTTCGTCAAAACGGTGCACAACGGCATCGAATACGGCATTGAGCAGATCCTGGCTGAGGCCTACGACCTGATGAAGCGGGTTGGCGGACTGAACGGCGATCAGATGGCCGACGTTCTAGCCAGCTGGAATCAAACCGAGGAGTTGGCCTCATTCCTGGTGGAGATCACCGAGGTTTGCCTGCGCACCAAGGATCCCGAAACCGGTGCCGATCTGGTGGAGGCGATCGTGGATGCGGCTGGCCAGAAGGGCACTGGTCTTTGGACCGTGGTGAGCGCCCTGGAGATGGGTGTACCCGTGCCAACCATCTATGCCGCCCTTAATGCCCGAGTGCTGAGCTCGCTGCGCTCCGAGCGACTCGAAGCGGGCGCCCTGCTGCCAGAGCCTGCCGCCCACAGCTTTAATCTGGGTAGCGTGGCAGATGAATTGGCTCCCCTGCGCGATGCCTGCATTGCCGCCTGCATCGTCAGCTACGGCCAGGGCATGGCCCTGCTGCAGGAAGCCTCAAAGCTGCACAATTACAACCTAAATTTTTCAGCTATCGGCCAGATCTGGAAAGGGGGCTGCATCATCCGGGCCCGCTTGCTGCAACGAATCCAAGATGCCTATGGCACCAACCCCAACCTGGCCAACCTCATGCTCGACCCCTGGTTTGCCGAGCAGATCAACAGGCGTCTGCCGGGCCTCCGGCAGGTGGTTGCCGGTGCGGCCCTGGCGGGTATTCCCGTGCCTTGCCTGAGCAGCACCCTCGATTACATCGACAGCTACCGCAGCGCCCGCCTGCCCCAAAACCTAGTGCAGGCCATGCGCGACTGCTTTGGCTCCCACACCTACGAGCGAGTCGACAAGCCTGGCAACTTCCACACCGAGTGGCTGGACTGAGCCAATGACCCCAATCACTCCAGGCTCCACCACTCGCTATCGCCTGGTGGTGGCTGAGTCGGCAGCTGAGCTCGCCCGTCAAACGGCCCAAGCCCTGGCCTCAGAGCTTGATCAGGTATTGGCCCAGCGCGATCGCGCCCAGATAGCACTGGCCGGCGGTGAGACACCGAAGGCGACCTATCGACTCCTTGGTCAGCTACACCTGCCCTGGGATCGGGTCGATGTACTGCTCGGCGATGAGCGCTGGGTACCAAGCGACGACCCCTCCAGTAACGCCCGCATGTTCAGGGAAACCTTGATGGCCGAGCTCCCCGGAAGCAAGGCCTGCTTGCATGCAGTTCCCACCCAGCTCGCCAAGCCGGAGCAAGGAGTGGCAGCGTACGCAGACCTGCTGCAACAGCTGTGCGGCGACTTCCCGCCGGTGCTGGATGTGGTGCTGTTGGGCCTCGGCGACGATGGTCACACCGCCTCATTGTTTCCTGGCACCGCTGCACCGGGGGTGCGGGACCGCTCCGTAACCCTCGGTGAGGGCAAGGGTCTACCCCGGGTCAGCCTTACGGCCCCGACCCTTTCAGCAGCGCGGCTGGTGGTCTTCCTGGTGAGTGGCGCCGGCAAGGTGCAGGCCCTGCAACGGTTACTCGACCCCGAGGAATCATCTCTGCGCACCCCAGCCAAGCTGGTGCAGCCTGCCAGTGAGGTGCTGATATTTGCTGACCAAGCAGCAGCAGCGGGAGTTGGCCAGTGATTCCCATCGCCAGCGGCGACGGCTTCATTGGCTGGCATGCCCTAAACGACACCGTGATGGGTGGGCGCAGCCAGGGCAACTGCCGGATCGCCTCAACAGGGCTTGAGTTTGAAGGCACGCTCGTTGAGGAAGGAGGCGGCTTCATCAGTTGCCGCTCGCCTCTGTTTTCTCCCCCTCTCGATCTTTCGAATTGTGAGGGGCTTGAACTTGAGCTGCTTGGTGCTGGCAGACGCTTCAAGTTGGCGGTTGCCTGCGCTGACGGTCTGGCGGGACTCACCAACTTGATCCCTGGGGGCCTGCGCTGGGTGATCGAATTCGCTACGGAGCCTGAGGGGCCCAGCCTCGTGAGGATTCCCTTTGCCGATCTAAGAGCCTCGGTGCGCGCTAAGCCGGTGGGGCTGCCCTTGAAATTTGACCCAAGTCGGATCACTAGATTGCAGCTTTTACATTCACGCTTCGCCGATGATGGCGGCTTAAATGCTGGCTTCCGCGCCGGTCCGATCTACTTACAACTTCGCTCTGTACGTGGCTACCCCTGAGCTAGTTAATAGCAACCTGCAACAGCTCGTGGCAGCCGCCGCCGATCTCTGCCGTAAGCCATTGCGTCATGCCGTGCTGCCCCTCGATGACTCTCAGCGCTGCGACGATTGCAACTTGCGACTGGAGGTAAGACAGGCCGATGGGGAGCGCTATCCCGACGCCGATCTCGAAATTGAGATCTATCGCAGCGGTAAAGACCTCAACCTCACCCTGGCCTGGTGCCACGACCCTCAACGCCCCCTGCTTTGGCAGGGAAGCCATCCGGTGTGGATGGAGCCGGAGTCAGGCCTCCGCTGCGAGCGACCAATTGATGGTGCCCCCCTGGAGGCTTTGGCACGAAGACTCAGGGCCCTGTTAGTGCCGCTGGACTGAGGCCTTGCTCTCAGCCATCAGATCTCATCGGTCACCGCACCCCGGCTGCTGCTGCCAACCAGGCGGGCATATTTGCCAAGCACCCCGGTGCGATAACGGGGCTCAGGCTTGACCCAGGCGGAGCGCCGCCGAGCGATTTCCACATCAGGGACATTGAGCTGGATTAGCAATTCGATGGCATCGACCGTGATGCTGTCCCCTTCCTCAACCAGGCCGATGGTGCCGCCCACGGCAGCCTCGGGTGCAACGTGACCCACAACCAGACCGAAGGAACCGCCTGAAAAGCGGCCATCGGTGATCAGGGCCACCGAATCGAGCAGGCCCTGCCCCACGATTGCAGCAGTGGGACTGAGCATCTCCCTCATGCCAGGGCCACCCACCGGGCCCTCATTGCGCACTACCACCACATCACCAGGGTTGATCTGCTTATCAAGGATTGCGGCCAGGCAGGATTCCTCACTTTCAAAAACCCGTGCTGGGCCGGTGATAACGGGGTTTTTAACCCCACTGATCTTGGCTACCGCACCCTCTTCAGCCAAGTTCCCCTTGAGAATCGCCAGGTGCCCTTTTGGATATAGGGGGTTGCTAAGTGGACGGATCACATCCTGTCCAGAGGGGGGCTCGGAAGGAACAGACGCCAACAACTCAGCCAGGGTTTTGCCCTCGATGGTGCGGCAATCGCCATGCAGTAAGCCCGCATCAAGCAGCAGCTTCATCACCTGGGGTATGCCACCGGCCTGATGAAGGTCAACGGTCACGTAGCGACCACTGGGTTTTAGATCGCAGATCACTGGCACCCGCTGGCGGATCGTCTCAAAGTCGTCGATGCTTAGGGGTACTCCAGCGGTGCGGGCTACGGCCAAAAGGTGCAACACGGAATTAGTAGAGCCACCCACCGCCATGATCACGCTGATGGCATTTTCGAAGGCCTCTCGGGTGAGTAGGTCACTAGGCAAGATGTTTGCCTTCAGTGCATCAACCAAAACCTCGGCGCTGCGGGCAGCACTTTCTGCTTTCTCCGGATCCTCAGCAGCCATGGTGGAGCTGTAGGGCAGGCTTAAGCCCATCACCTCAAAGGCGGCACTCATGGTGTTAGCGGTGAACATGCCGCCGCAACTACCGGCACCAGGGCAAGCATTCTTTTCAATTGCAGTGAGCTCCTGCTCATCAATACGACCGCCGCTGTATTGACCAACCGCCTCAAAAGCGCTTACTACTGTGAGATCACAGGCGCCAAGCTTGCCAGGTTTAATCGTGCCACCGTAAACAAAAATTGAGGGAATATTCATGCGCGCCATGGCCAACATTGCTCCTGGCATATTTTTGTCACAACCACCAATTGCCAGCAGGCCATCCATGCTTTGGGCGTTGCAGGCAGTTTCAATCGAATCGGCAATTACCTCGCGGCTCACCAGGGAATACTTCATTCCCTCCGTGCCCATTGATATGCCATCGCTCACCGTGATGGTGCCAAACATCTGGGGCATGGCACCGGCTGCTTGAAGGGCCGTCTCGGCGCGCTGAGCCAGCTCGTTTAAGCCCAGGTTGCAGGGTGTAATTGTGCTGTAGCCATTGGCAACGCCAATAATCGGCTTGTTGAAATCGCCATCGCCAAAGCCAACGGCCCGCAACATGGCGCGGTTGGGGGAGCGCTGAATGCCTTGCGTGATCGCGGCGGAGCGGAGCATGGTGATGGGTTGGGCTTTAAGAAACCTACCCACCGGGCCGATAGGCGCCGAAGCCCTAACCCTGGATGGTCATGGTCTCCAGTTGACGGCGCACGTCGTCGATGGCCTGGTTGAGCTCATGGACCCGGTCGTGAAGGTCCCGGTCCGTCGCGGCAACCGCCGGCGAGGCTGCAATTCCAGCGGCGCGGGCAGGCCGGCCTTGGTGCCGGCGGCGCTCGGCCTCAGCAAGCAGCCACCAAGCAAGGCCAGCAGCACCAATAACAGCACCAGCCAACACACTGAGGCTGGAACTGCCACTAGCTGGGGTGCCGCCGTTGTGATTACGCATAAATGAAGCCCTTTCTTCAGCGAGCCTAGGTATCGGTGGGCATTTCATCCAGCACCGTGCCACCAAACAACCTCTGCCTCACATCGCCGATACCAGGGACGATCGCACCGGCTTCGTTCAAATCCGGATCGATGCCAGCGGCGTAAATGGTGAGGTTGCCGTGCCGCTCCCCCACAGCCTTGAGTCCTGGCCCAGAGGCCAGGGATGTAATCACTCGCAAGCGATCACCGCTCACACCTAGGGCTGAAAGGTCATCGAGCAGTTGGAGCAGGGACTCACCGTCTCCGAGTTCCGCTAAAAACAGCAAAACTCCGCAGCGGGGTGGGATTGGCCCGGCTGGAGGAGTTATCACACCCAGGCTTTCTTGTAGGTGCAGCACCTGGGCAGAAGGAAGCACTGTTTGGCCGCCCTGCCAAAGGCCAAGCCCAGCGGTTAGCAGGGGCAGGGCCAGCAGGGGGACCGCCGGATCCACCACGTCTGCCTCCGCCGCAGCAAGGGGTGATTCCAGCTGGATGCGCCTGTGGGGCAGCCAATCGCGCACAGCCTCATAGGTGAGCCAGCGACCTAGCTCAGCAGTAGCGGAGGCGTAAAGCGAGCCAGGCGTGTGTCGATCACGCAGAACGCCAAGCCAGTGGCCAATCAGGGGGTGGGGGGGAACCACCACCCGCAAAGCCATCACCATGGTTGCCATAACTTGATGATTCACCGTAAGTGCGCGCCCATGAGCTCGAGATCTGAAAGCCGAGCGAATTGGTCAGGTGGCTGGCTGCTAGCGGCACTGGCCCTGGTGCTGACCTGGTGCCTGGGGGTCTCACCGGCCGCTGCGATCACCGCCCCTGAGCTGCGCAGCCAGCGGTCGCTACAAGACCTCCAACCCGACATGCACGGCCGCAACCTTCAACAGCAGGAGTTTTTGAAGGCGACCCTGACGGGCTTCGATCTGAGCGGAACCGATCTGCGCGGAGCTGTTTTCAACAGCAGCGACCTACGGGGAGCCAACCTCAAGGACGCCAACCTGGAGGACGCGGTGGCCTTCGCCAGTCACTTTGAGGACACTGACCTCAGTGGTGCTGTGCTGCGAAACGCCATGTTGATGCAAAGCCACTTCAAGGGGGCAACCATTGAGGGAGCTGATTTCAGTGATGCAGTGCTCGATCTGCCTGAGCAGAAAGCACTCTGCAAACGAGCTGCCGGTGTCAATCCGAGCACCGGAGTCGCCACTAAAGACAGCCTGGCGTGCCGATAGGGCCACGTGCCGATAGCATCTAATTTCCGGTTCCAGTGGGGATCAGCCACTGGAGGTAAGGGGGAAAGGTCGGTGAAAATCCGGCACTGTCCCGCAGCTGTGAAGGCTCTGGCCCGCGAATCTGCTCCAGCTTTGGGGCTTGCTTGCGATCCATTGCCAAGTCAGAACGCCCGCCGGTTTTGTTCTTCCTACGGCGCGGACCGGCCCATGAATTTGATCAAAACACCACCCCAAGGCCAATCCCTGGGGCGCTGGTTGTTGGTTGCCGGACTGGCATCAATTGGTATTGGCCTCCTCAACCCAGTCCAGGCCCATCATTTTGCCGATATAAGCCAGCTTCAGCCAGGCATGTTCAATGGCCTGCTGAGTGGTCTCGCCCACCCAGTGCTGGGACCGGATCATCTGCTTTTCCTGCTGGCACTTTCCTTGGTGGGGCTACAGCAACGGCTTGGCTGGAGCCTGGGACTACTTGCTGTTGGCTTGCTCGGCAGTGGCGCTGGCCTGCTGTGGCCAGGGATGCCAAGCTCTGAATCCCTGGTGGCCTGCACCCTCATTGTTGAGGCACTGGTGTTGCTGCGGCTCTTGCCGCCCCTGCTGCTGCTTCCCGCCATGGCCTTACATGGCTACGTACTAAGTGGCCCCGTATTTGGCTGGAGCGCCATGCCCGTAGTGGCTTACGGCACCGGCTTGTTCCTTTCCCAGGCAGCCCTGCTTGCGGTGGCACTGATTGCGCTGCGACCCTTGGCGGCACGTCTTTCTTCAACCCAGTTGCGCTGGCTTGGTTTCGCCCTAATGGCCCTTGGCGGCACCTGGGCCCTGGCCGGCTTGGCAGCCTGAGATGACAAAACAAACTGGAAGGCTGCCTGTCAGCGTGGTGACAGGTTTTCTCGGTGCGGGCAAAACAACCTTGCTGCGCCATTTGCTATTGAACAGCGGTCAACGTCTGGCGGTGCTGGTCAATGAATTTGGCGAGGTGGGTATCGACGGGGACCTGCTCCGCAGCTGCGGTTTCTGCCCTGAAGATGAGCTCGATACCCGTCTGGTGGAGTTGGCAAATGGCTGCCTTTGCTGCACGGTCCAAGACGACTTCTTACCAACTATGGAGAAGCTGCTTGAGCGTGCAGACAGCCTGGATGGGATCGTGGTGGAAACCAGTGGCCTGGCGCTACCGGAACCACTGATTGCAGCCCTGAATTGGCCCCAAATCCGCACCCGCATTCGTCTCAACGGCGTGGTGGCAGTTGTTGATGGCCAAGCCCTTGCAGCAGGCAGTGTGGTGGCAAATCCAGCCACTCTCGAAGCCCAGCGGCTTGCCGATCCAAGCCTGGATCACGCTTCGGCTATCGATCAATTGTTTGCCGAGCAGCTGGAGGCTGCCGATCTGGTTTTGATCAGTCGGGCCGATTGCCTATCTGCAGACGAGATTGATCTGGTCCATAGGGGCCTTGGCCCCCAGCTGCAGCCAGGAGCTGTGCTGTTGTCGATGGGCAGGGGTGTGGTCTCCCCCGAGCTGGTGCTGGGCCTTGAGCGCCGGCAGGCGACCACCAAAGGCCATGACGATCACGACCACGACCACGAGCATCACGACCACAGCCATGTCGCCATTGAGTCGCTTGCGCTCGAGCTGGCTGGCGAATTCTGCCGCGTTGCCCTTGAGCAACAACTGCAGCAGCTGGTGAGCAATAGCGCCCTGATCCGGCTCAAGGGGCGTCTTTGGCTTTCAGGTAAAAACCGGCCGCTTCAGATCCAGGCTGTTGGACCGCGGCTGGAGTGCTGGTTTGAACCAGGGGCTGGGCAGGCTTCGGCCGCCCAGCAGGCCCCCGGCCTGGAGCTGGTTTTACTTGGCTTCCAACTGGATCGACCTGGGATCGAATCCTGCCTAAACCAGGCCCTGACCGCGGAGCTGGCAGTTGCTAACTAGCTGATCAATCCAAGGGGATATCCCCTTGGGCACATAGCCCGTTCCAGCAGAGCGCAGGCCCAGCAATCCAGATGGTCTCAACCGCAATCCAGCCTGCTGAATCAAGCATCTGCACCGTGCCACTGCCGTCGTGACGGAAGTAAATTCGGCGCTGGCCGAGCTCAATCGTCCACCGCATAGGCAGCTCACCTGCCGGGGCTTCCACGAGCATCGTGCAGGGCTGCCAAGGGCCATCAGCCAGACGGCACTGCAGTTGCTGGGCCAGCGCAGCTGGCGCCCAAAGGGGTACGAAGCCTGCCAGCAGTGCCGTGCAGGCTGGCCAGACGCCAATAGAAACTGAGTTGAAGCGCCAAACCACGGCCGATACGCCAGGGGGCTGCTTTCAAGCTGACCAAAACTGACGGCAGCGGGCCACCGGGCTGCCAAGATTTAACAAACCTCCTGCTCCTCTGGTGCCACTCTTCCGCGCTCGCGTTCAGGTTTCACTTCGGCCCTCAGTGCTTGATCCGGCTGGCGAGGCCACCAGGGCTGCAGCGGCCCGACTCGGCGTCGACGGCGTCCGCAGCCTGCGCATCGGCAAGGCAATAGAGCTGGAATTGGAGGCACCGGACCAAACCACCGCCCAAGCTCAGCTGGAATTGCTTAGTGATCGCTTGTTTGCCAATCCTGTAATCGAAAATTGGCAGCTAGAGCTGCTTGAAAAGGCCGGGGAGCAGCAGCGATGACCATTGGCATCGTGGTGTTCCCAGGCTCAAATTGCGACCGGGATGTGCGCTGGGCCCTAGAGGGGTGTGTCGGTTTACCGACCCGCTTCCTTTGGCATGAGGAGCGGGATCTCAGCGGCCTAGACGCGGTGGTAATCCCAGGCGGCTTCAGCTATGGCGACTATTTGCGCTGCGGTGCAATTGCCAGGTTTGCGCCCGTATTGGAGTTGGTGAGGCTTTTTGCTGAAGCAGGCGGTGCGGTGTTGGGTATCTGCAATGGCTTTCAGGTGCTCACTGAGATGGGGTTATTGCCAGGTGCTCTCACCCGCAATGCTCGGCTGCATTTTCTCTGTGAACCAACCCCGCTGAGTGTTAAACCCGGCAACTGTCGCTGGTTGACGGGGTACAGCGAGGCAGAAGCGATCGTGCTGCCGATCGCCCATGGGGAGGGGCGATACCAGTGCGAGCGCGCGCAATTGGCTGAGCTCGAAGCAAATGGTCAGGTGGTGTTGCGCTACGCAAGCAATCCCAACGGCTCGGTTGGTGATGTGGCGGGCCTAACCAACGCAGGCGGCAATGTGCTGGGTCTGATGCCCCATCCGGAACGGGCCTGCGACCCGCTCACGGGGGGACTCGACGGATTGAGGCTGCTAGCCAGCCTGTGCAATTGAAGCCTGGCTAACTCGACCCTCAACTCGACAATTAGCAAGCGGTCGCAAAAAAGGGGGCCAAAGGCCCCCGGTTTGATCGCTGAGGATCAAATAATTCCCGCCCTGATAACAATCAGTTAACGGCGGCGAAAAACTCCTTGCTCTTAACGGGGTCGGGATTCATGGTCTTATCGCCTGGGTTCCAGTTGGCTGGGCAGACTTCGTCTGGGTTGTTGCGGATGTGCTGGAAGGCCTGCAGCAGACGCAGGGTCTCGTCCACGCTGCGGCCCACGGGCAGATTGTTGATTGTGCTTTGCATGATCACGCCATCAGGATCAATGATGAACAGACCACGCAGGGCCACACCTGCTTCATCATCGAGGACTTCGTAGGAGCGGGCGATGACTTTCTTGAGGTCAGCAAGGAGGGGATAGGCGATATCGCCAATACCACCGTTTTTGCGATCCGTCTGAACCCAGGCGAGGTGGCTGAACTGGCTATCAACTGAAACACCCAGCACTTCGCAGTTGCGGCTGGAGAAGTCGTTGTAGCGCTCGGAGAAGGCGATGATCTCCGTTGGGCAGACGAAGGTGAAGTCGAGGGGGTAGAAGAAAAGCACCACGTACTTGCCGCGGTACTGGGAGAGACTGATCTCCTTGAATTCCTGATCCACCACGGCGGTGGCGGTGAAATCTGGAGCCTGCAGGCCAACTAGCCGGGACATGCTGGTTAAGTAAGTGAGGACTAGGCGCACTGGGGACTTCAGTCCAAAGTCGGATCGACTACCAGTTGCTATTCACAATTTATCACATGATCCAGGCTGTCGGGGCCATAGGCTGAGCCCAGTGATGTCTATGGGAGTGAAGGGGATGGCATGGGATCCGAGTGTGCTGCGCAAATACAACACGACAGGGCATTTCCGCTTGCTTAGCCAGCTTCGCTCTGAACTGAAGGGCAACCCTTTGGTACGGCCCAAGGAAGGCCAGAGCATTGGCGAGGTCAATCGCAGCAAATCCTTGATTCGGGCAATTGAGGGTCGCTACCAAGGCTATGGCCGTGGAAGACGCGGTGGTACTAGCTCAACTGCTGGCGCCTCCTCTGCCTCGCCGGATTTTCAACAGTTAAGGCTTGATCCAGATCCGCTTGAGCTGATGGGCAGCGTTGCAAGAGCTCACTCAGATGTGGCTTCATTCCGAGAAAGACTCAACACGGTCGAGTTGCGCTAATTAGGAGATAGATAGAAAATAAAAAAGGGTCAAAACAAGGCCCCGTCAAAAATGGCTCGGGGGAGACTTGAACTCCCGACCTTGGGGTTATGAATCCCACGCTCTAACCTGCTGAGCTACCGAGCCGTTGAATGAGTTTATCAGGCCCTAGGTGGCAGGAACTGGAGGGGGTTGGCAGCTCCGGAGCTTGGGGGATGTACTTCGAAGTGCAGATGGGGGCCGGTACTACGGCCCGTACTGCCCATATGAGAAATCAAGGATCCCTGCTCAACATCTTGTCCTACCCGGACCATCAGACGGCTGTTGTGGGCGTATAGGGAACGGCTGCCATCGGCATGGGCCAGGGTCACCAAATAGCCGTAGCCGCCGTCATGCCAGCCAGAGAAGACCACGCGACCGGCCTTGGCCGCCACGATCGGCGTCCCCACGTTGTTGGCCACGTCGATGCCCTTGTGCATGCGACCCCAGCGCCACCCATATCCGGAAGTAAAAACCCCCTTGGTGGGCCACATCCAGCCCTGGGCTGAGCTGGGACCATCAAAGGGCTTATTGAGCTCATCAAAACCTGGCAGTTCAGGCCAGCTGATACCGCCGCTAGTGGTTGGCTTAAGCCCCAGCACCATGCGGGTGCGGCCCGAGGAGGCCTGAGCAAGCCGAACCTGACTGCCCACCACAAGCCGGGCTGTTTCGAGACCCGGATTAAGACGTAGCAGCTCTTGCAGGGTTAATCCGTAGCGCTGAGCAATCTTTACGACCGTGTCGCCAAAGCGGACGATGGCGCGCTCCTCGACAGGCGGCAGAGAATGGAGGGGAGGGGTGCGGCGTAGCTCGCTGGTGTCGATCGCCGCCAGCTGCTTGATCTGTCTGGATTGCTGGCTAGGAACAACAAGCCAGTCACCCTGACGGAAATGATGATCTTCGTTGACGTCGTTGAGCTTGGCCAAGCGCTCTTCGTCGAGCTTGAGGCTGCTGGATAGCTCTTCAACGCTGATGGGCTGGCGCACCTTGACCCAAATTTTGTCGACGCTGGGGGCAGGTAGGGCTGCAATCAGGGTATCAACGGAAGCATTCTCGATATCAGCGGGGTCAAGAGCTGCAACCACTGCCGGCAGGGCAATGGCGCAAGGAATCAGGAATCGCAGAGTTGTTTGCAAAGGCTTCATGCAGTTCTTTCAGTCGGACAAACCTGTGGAAAAGCCGATATTCCTGAGCCGGCCAGACAGTAGCGGACTGAACTCCCCGCCACAAGTGTCCCTTGTGACAACAAGGGCTGTTGGCTGCCCAGATCCCTGTGACCTCAGGGGATCAAGCCGATGTCAGCAAATTCTGTTGTCGCAGCGCCTCAAACAGCACCACTCCAACCGATACGGAGAGGTTGAGGCTACGCACTCCGGGCTGCTGGGGCCGCTGGGCACCCGACATTGGGATCGTCAGCGCAATATCGGCTGAAGCAAGCACATCCTTTGGCAGTCCGTCGGTTTCGCGGCCAAACAGCAGCCAGTCATCGGGTTCAAATTGCCAACTGGTGTAGGGCTGGCTTGCATGGCTACTAAGGGCGATCAGGCGACCGCCGCTGCGGACACGGTGATCAGCAAACGCTGACCAGTCGGCATGGCGCTGCAAGGACACCAGGGGCCAATAGTCGAGGCCAGCCCGCTTGAGCTGGCGATCATCGATTTGGAAGCCGAGGGGTTCCACCAGGTGCAGCTGCGTGCCGGTGGCCGCGCAGGTGCGGGCAATGCTGCCTGTGTTGGGTGGAATCTGGGGCTGAAATAAGACGATCTGGGGCACGATCAAACAGCCGGTACGGCAAAACCCAGGTTGCTCAGATTGAGCGCGCGGCCCGCAACCACAAGCCAGATAGCAGCGCAGAGGGGGGCAAGCTGCTGCTCCAAGGAGCCAAGCCGATCGCGAAACAAACCGCCGATCGCGGTGGCAGGCACTACCCCCCAGCCGGTTTGCTCACTGACGAGCAGCACGGGCACCTCGCAGGTGCTCAAGCTTTGTACAAGGGCTGTACAGCGTTGTTGCCAGGCAGACGGATCGAGCTCGAGGCCAGCAGCAACCCAGGTGCCGAGGGAATCGACCAGGGCAAAGCCAGGGGGGCGAAGACCGTCGAGGGAGCTGGCCAAGGCGCTGTCAACTTCTAAGACGCTCCAGTGCGGTGGGCGTCTAGCTGCGTGGGCCTCAACCCTTGCCAACCAGGCTGCATCGTCAGCGCTTGGCCGAGGTCCGGTGGCCAGGTAGGTGACAGGCAGTCCTGACTGCTGGGCGAGGTGCTCAGCCCAGCGGCTTTTGCCACTGCGAGCTGGGCCAAGCACGAGAGTGCATGGCTGGGAAAAATCAACCACCACCATTCATGTTGTGGAGCGTGGCCACAGAAGAAGGTGAAACACGGTTGAGATAGCGGAAAATCCAATACTTGAAAACTGTTGCCAAAACCACTGGGAAGGTGGCAATAAATAACATTATGAAATTCTCCTGGGCAGGCAGGCCGAGGTGGTGAGCCACCCCATCCAGCAGCACTGTCCAGCCCTCCGGGCTGTGAAAGCCAACAAAAATATCAGTAAATAAGATGATTCCGAAGGCCTTGGCGCTGTCACTCAGTCCATAAACAAGCTCATCTAGAAAACCGCGCAGCACCTGAAGATCACGGCGACCAAACAAGCAAACGCACACAAAACCGACCAGACCACCGAGATCGGCAAGCACGTTCTTAATAGCGTGGGTGCTTTCCAGATCAGCTTCTTCCTTGAGCGACTGAGCCTTGCTCGCCAGCTGCATCTGCAGCTGATCTCGGCTTGGCAGGGGATTGCCATTCAAGAGAGCATCAAATTCGATTTCGGCCTGGAAAAGTCGCAGCTTCTCAACGGCCTTCTCCTCAAGCTTTGGCTTGGGATAGGTAAGAAAGGCGTTGTCTGGAGCAAAGCGATCAACAAGGGGCGACACCACGTAGGTGCGGCTGATCTGCTGCACCAGCACCGGCACCAAAATCAGGAGTAGCAGGATGCGCAAAGACACCAAGGTGGAGTCTCTGCGCCGGCGAAAGCCAGCCACCACATTCGCTTCCGCCTCGGGGTCGAGCTGGCGGCGCACCTGATCAACCACGCCGATCAGGCTGCGGGGCAGCACCTCAGGAGAGCGACTGATGGCAGGCAGAGGATCTCGACTAGCCGCGTAGCGGGCAACTACGGACTCAATAAGTTGAAACTGGCGGATTTCCTGGCCGGCCAGCTCGCCCCGGTGGGTCTGCAGGGTTTGTACCGACTGGCGGCAGACCTCTAGCGCAGCTCGAAAGCGGCGCAGTAATTGAGCCTGGGCCGACCTGGGAATACGCAGGTCCAATTCCGGGCGTACGGGCCGGTCGTTGTAGTGCTCTAGCTCAATGCTCTGGATGAGCAGGGCAGATTCATAACCACGCTCAAGATCGTTGCTGAGGTCCAGGGCCTGGGCGCGCCCAAATGCCCCCATCCAGTTGGTTAGTGCCATCGGATCAGCGCGAGAAGACCCACCAAGTGAGCATGGGCACAATCGTGCCAACCGTTAGAAGCACCACAATCCAAGTGAAAGCATTGCTTGACTGCGTTTCTTCCTTCGTGGGGATGTTGGTGGGCTGGCTGACAACCTCGGCGGTGATTGGTTCGCCAGGATCCTCTCCTCCCTGCAGAACGCTGAGCAGGCGAGTCATGGCATCGAGACTGCCCTGGCGATAGCGGCCGCCATCGCGGATCGGCTGGGCCATGGTGGTTCTGGCCGTGCTGCGTAGCAGGCTGGCATCAAGCTGGGTATCCAGGCCTGGAGAGGTCACCACTGCCGCACTGTTCGTCTGGCTGTCAATTAAAAAAAGCACCTGGTTGGGCTCGCCCCCAG
Source organism: Synechococcus sp. CS-1330 (assembly GCA_025128025.1). Lineage (GTDB taxonomy): Bacteria > Cyanobacteriota > Cyanobacteriia > PCC-6307 > Cyanobiaceae > Cyanobium_A. The sequence goes on along the minus strand of JAHLYR010000002.1, from coordinate 76,016 downwards.
CCTCGGACCACCGCTCCAGCACTGAATTGCCGAGCTGGGAAAGGCTCAGCCCGTAGTCAAGGCGGTTGACGGTGATCAAGTGGGCATCCACGCGCTCTGCTGAAAAACTTTCGAGGGTTTTGCTGAGCTCGCCGATGGCTGCTCGGCTCAGCACATCTGCGGTGTCAAGAATGCGTTCCTGTGGAGCGGTGGCAGGTAGACCACTGGCGGCAATTGCCTGTGCCGGGGCAGGCATCCAAATGGTTGCTAAGCCCATAAACAGGGCAGCCACAACGCCCAATAAGGGAAACCGATGGGTCACACGCAGGGAAGGGGGCAACGGTTCAGGCCCAACATGGATCTAGTTTGCCGCCTGCGGGCCCAGCTGTCGCCTCCTGCTTAACCCCCATGGCTCCCTTCACACCCGCAAGGGTCTGTTTTCTGTCTGGGGTGGCCTCTCTGGCCCTGGTGGTAGTGAATCAAACAACCGCGGCCAGCATCGATCCCGCCCTCGAGCGAGCCGCCGTATTGGCCAGCTTCCTGGCTGTGGCTCTGATGTTGGTGGGTGTGCTCTGGACCCGGGCCTTGCCCGAAGCGGCTGCCCGAGTTGCCCTCGAAGGGGTGCAGGGAGTGGAGCTCGCAGAGGGGTTGCCTGAAGAGTTGAAAGAAGAATTGGGCTGGGGTAGCCAGATGTTGCTCACCGCCACCCCAGCGGCAGCGGTGGTGGTGCTGTGGCAAAACAAATGTCTGCTGCGCCGCGGCCTGCTGGCGCCGGTTCCCTTTGAACCAGGAGCAATCTGCCAGCGAGCCCAAGAAAAAGGGGCCGCCATCTCCCTTGTAGATCTGAACCTCTATCCAGGCCGTGCTGAATTTGAGAGCCTGCTGCCAGGGGTGCCAGCCGTGGTGGTTCAGCCGATTGACTCAAGGGGCTTGGTATTGCTTGCCGGCTGGTCTCCGCGCTGCTTTAGCCGCAGCGATTTGACCTGGCTCGAGGGTTGGTCCCAGCGGCTTAAAGAGCGAATGGAGCCGGCTTGCGAGAATCAGGTCCTGATCGGGCCCGGGGAGGCAAAGTCACCCGAGTTTCCACCCGTGCCCCCGGACTGCTGAATACAGCCATCCCCTGCTTAGTAAGCACGCCCTGAAGCCGCTTAGAGCGGGTGACCTGGGCAAGAGACTTGCGGCGCAGCTCGACAGCACCAAGGGCCTCAATCTGATTTGTCTGCCAATTCCAGCTGCAGCGATTGGCGATGAGGGAGTCGGTCGGTTGGGTTAGGCGGCAATTAAGGGGCACCACCAAGGTGTGACTAGGGCCAATCGCTTCAAAGCCAGTGCCGCTAAGCCGGGACTGATCCAGCACAGCCGTGAAGGGATGGGGACTGCTAGTGCGCTCCCGCGCCAGGTCAAGGCGGATATGGCTGGCATCAAGACGGCCCTTGCGGCCAGGATCCAGCACTTGCACCGGCGCCTGTAGGTCGATCAGCTGAAGCAGGGAATTACCGCTGAGAGAAGGCGCCGAAAGTGTTTGAACTCCACCAATTGCGAGACGCCGTTCCCCCCGAACAGGCCCTCGACCGATCAGTTGGCCAGTCGTTGGGAACCAATCTGCAGAGCTCAGCGCCAGCTTCAAGCCGACCGCCCCTGAACGCTCCAACAGGGGCAGACCCCGCAACTCCAACTTGTCCTGCTTGATCCAGAAACGAGCCCGCCGAGCGGACACGAGCAACTCCCCCTGGGAGGCGCGCGGACTGCGGTCCAATTCCATGCGCTCCTGCTTGGGATACCAACGCACACGAGTAGAGGTCACAACAAGTGGCTTGGGTCCAAGTCGCTGCAGCCGGGTCGGGCCCTCCAACTGCACCAGTTCGCCATCGTTAATGACGGTGCCACTGCTGGCCGTTATTAGATATAGGGGTTGGCCCTTGGCATAGATGGTGCCGCGCAGGTCGCGGGCCTGGGCCACACGGCGACCGAGGTCGTAGCGCACCTCCGGGCTGGTCAATTCCCACAGGGGCCTTCCGCTGGAATCCTTCTGGCGCAGGTTGAGGGAGCGGAAGACAAAAGGCTGGGACGGCTCCTCCTTAGACACCTGGGTACGGCATCCAAGCAGCAGCACGGGCAGGCTTACCACCGCAGCAAGGCTCAGGGGCAGAAGGGGGCACCGTTGCAGCCGGGCAGTGGTGGTCACAGAGGTGACTCGAGCTCAAGTCGCAACATCACCGGCTGCGGCTCAATCAGGGCAAGTCCGGGCTCTAGCTGACCCCATTGCTGGGCGAGCAGCCATGGAGAAGCTTGGCTGCCAGGGTCGCAGGCAGGAGCCAGCGGACCACTGGCAAATGGTTCCTGACCGAGCTGGACCAGCATCCGATCAGAAAGCTCAGGCAGGAGCGGGGCCAGCAGCACCGCCACCCAGCGGGTGGCCTCGAGCACGGCATAAAGATCCGCTGCCACCAAACTCTCCTGACCCTCGAGCTTCATTTGCTTCCAGGGGGCCCGGTCGTTGAGGTAGCCATTTGCAGCGATTGCTAGCTGCAGTGCCGCTTCAGCGGCACGACGAAAGTCCAGGTCGGTTAAGGCCGTATGGACGCTATGGCCGGCCGCAAGGGCAGCTACGGCCAGGGGGTGATCGGCTTGGGCGGCGGCTCCGGCCGGGGGCACGGCATCTGCAAACCAGCGCCGTGCCATCGACGAGGTGCGATTAAGCAGGTTGCCGATCGTATTTGCCAAATCGTTGTTGACCAGATCCGTGAAGCGCTGCTGCTGGAAGTCACCGTCCTCGCCAAAGGGAATGTCGCGCAGCAAGTACCAGCGCACCGCATCGCGGCCACAGCGCTCAAGTAAGACCTCAGGATCGAGCACATTGCCAAGGGACTTGCCCATCTTCTGGCCTTCGCGGGTCAAGAAGCCATGGCCAAATACGCGCTCTGGCAGGGGCAACCCCGCAGACAGCAGCATCGCCGGCCAATAAACCGCGTGGAAGCGCAGGATGTCCTTACCAATCACGTGTAGCTGGGCCGGCCAACCGCGCTCCAGCACCTGCTCCAGCAAAACTGGCTCCGCCGGGTCGAGCAGAGCCGTGAGATAGCCGAGCAGGGCGTCAAACCACACATAAAAGGTATGGCCTTCATGGCCGGGCACCGGAATGCCCCATGGCAGGTCGATCCGGGAGATTGAAAAATCGCGCAGCCCTTGGGCCACAAAGTTTTCCACCTCCTTCTGCCTGCTGGCGGGGGCAATGAAGCCCGGCTGGCGGATCAAGGCCTCGATCTGAGCCTGATAGCGGGAAAGGCGGAAAAACAAATTGACCTCATCACGCCACTCCAGCGGCTTGCGATGGATGGGGCATTCGGGATCCTCACTGCCCGGTGCATCGTCTTTGAATTCCTCGCAAGCAACGCAATACCAGCCCTGCTGACGCCCCTCCACCACGTCGCCGTTGGCCTGCACGCGGTCAAAAAATTGAGCCACCAATTGGCGGTGGCGGGGGTCGGTGGTGCGGATGAAGCGGTCGTTGCTGATTTGCCAGCGGTTCCAAAGATCGCGATATCCCTCGCTGATTAGATCGCAATGGGCCTGTGGACTGAGTCCAGCCGCTTCGGCCGTGCGCTGGATCTTCTGGCCATGTTCATCGCAGCCGGTGATGAACAGCACCGACTCCCCCCTCAGCCGCTGGTGGCGTGCCAACGCATCGCAGGCAAGCGTTGTGTAAGCACTGCCGAGATGGGCGCGGTCGTTGACGTAATAGAGGGGGGTGGTGAGCGTGTAAGTCATCCTTTTGATCCTACGGAGCGGCGACGTACAGAAAGACTGACTACGAGCACGCCAGCTCAGATCATCCCCTGCGAGGCTTGTGTCAGCCGTGTCCGCCAGCCATGACCCTGCCTTTAGAAGCAGTGGATGTTTTGGTGTGGGGGGGCGGCACCGGCGGCGTGGCCGCAGCAATCCAGGCGGCCCGCGGCGGTGCCATCACCCTGTTGCTCACCCCTGGCAACTGGCTTGGGGGCATGGTGAGCGCCGCCGGCGTTTGCTGCCCCGATGGCAATGAGCTCACCCCTTGGCAGACCGGTCTCTGGGGAGCCTTTCTGCGCGCCCTTGAGCAGGCCGAGCCCGAGGGACTGGATCAAAACTGGGTGAGTTGCTTTGGTTACCGGCCCGCCAGCGCAGAAGCGATCCTGCAGGGCTGGGTAAGCGAACTGGACAATCTGCAGTGGTGGCCAAGCTGCAGGCTGCTGGCGGTGCGGCGTCAGGGGGCCCGGATCACAGCAGTACAGCTGGAGCACAAGGGTGAAACCCAATGGCTGGCCTGCAAAGTTGTGGTCGATGGCAGCGACTGCGGCGATCTACTGCCCCTAGCGGAGGCTCCATTCCGACTCGGCTGGGAAGCCCAGGAGCAATGGGGTGAACCCAGTGCCCCCAGCCTGCAACGGCTGCAAACGGAAGCTTTTTTCAAGCAACAACCCGTGCAATCACCCACCTGGGTGGTGATAGGCCAGCTCCAGAGCGAGGTGATGCCGCAGGCTGCAGAGCACCCACCCTTGGCTGCGCCATTTGAACGAGCCAGCGAGGCATTCGGTTTAGAGCGCACGATCAACTACGGGCGTCTGCCGGGCGGCCTGGTGATGCTCAACTGGCCGCTGCACGGCAATGACTGGCACCAGGGGCTGGAACGCGCCTTCAGCGCTGACGAAGCGGAGCAAGCTGCATTAGCTGCCGAAATGCAGTCCTACAGCCTGCAGTTTGCAAGAGCCCTTGAGCAGGCAAGTGGGGGCTGGCTTCAACTGGGCCATGCCTTTCCTGCTGAAGCCGGCAGTCCTGCCCCCTGGCTGGCTGCCATGCCCTATTGGCGAGAGGGTCGAAGGCTGGTGGGCCGCTCGCTGGTGCTGGAACAGCACCTGCTCCCCCTAGGCAGCGCTGAATCCCAGGGGCCACTGCCGCTAAATGCCAGCGGCGAACTGGAGTCGATAGCGGTGGGCAACTACGCCAACGACCACCACTACCCCGGGCCTGACTGGCCGCTGGCACCTAAAAGCATTCGCTGGGGAGGGCGCTGGAGCGGCACTCCCTTCTGCATTCCCTACGGCGCCCTGCTGAGCGCTGAGATCGACAACCTGCTGGCAGCTGACAAGGCCTTCAGCAGCAGCCACATGGCCAATGGGGCCACCCGTTTGCAGCCCCTAATTCTGAACATCGGCCAGGCGGCCGGGGCGGCAGCGGCCCTGGCGGTACAGCGGGGTATCCCCCCAGCTGAGCTTGCTCCCCTGGCCGTTCAGCAATGCCTGCTCCACGATCACCGTGCTCCAGCGGCAGTAGTACCGCTCTGGGACACCCCCTGGCATGCCAGCGATTGGTTAGCCCGACAGCTGCAGCTGCTGGCCAATCCCGAACTCCTCCAGGCCAATGGCCAAATTGGGCGCCCATTTCAAAGACCCCTAAGTCCGAGCCAGGGCCATCCCGAACCCAGGGAGTCTCTGTGGCAAGGAAGGGTGCTACCGGACGGCCAGGGCGGCTATACCTTTGTGAGAGACACCAATCTCAGCAGTGATAACGCCAAAAGGGAGTGGCCCCTAATCAGCCTGGAGCCAGGCCTGAACCGCTGGCTGCAGAACCTTGATAAGCCGACCCAGGCCAAGTTGATTGGCTGTGCCAATCCATGGGGGCCGTGGTTGCGGGCCTCGCGACTGGCCGCGGATTAGCCCGTGGCCTGCAGTCGCAGTTGGTCGCGCAGGGGGTCTACCGCCTGAACTCGCAGTTGCAGCAGATCGGCTGGGGACGAGCCGGCTGGACACTCGGCCGCCAGATCCATGGCCAGGGCATCAACGTGCACCAGCCCCAGCCGGTCCTGGGGCCGCAGCCAGCGCAGGAAACAGGCCTGCCAATGCTCACTCCCGTGGGCCGCAAACCACACCTGCTGCCAGTGACGCTGGTCTTCCCGGCTGATCTGCGTCCCCTGCCTGAGCGGACCGTCTAGGTCGGAGAGCAGGGCGGCTAGATCGGCGGCAACCATGGGCTGGCGCGCCTGTTGAATTGCCAGCAGTTGCCGTTGCGCCACTAGATCGGCATAGCGGCGAATCGGCGAGGTGACTTGGACATAGGCAGGCAAGCCCAGGCTGAAATGGGGGCTGGGCTCCGTGCCGGTATGACCGCGGCTTAGGCAGCGCTTAATGGCGCAATGGCGTACCGGGCCAGCTGGCAGGGCTGCCAGCTCGGCCTCCGGCGGCAAAGTAGCGGTCAGCTGGCTGCGATAGGGCAGGGCTAGAGCTTGGTCTTGGCCGAGGCCGGCTACCACCGCGCCCGCCAGAATCATCGCTTCGGCCACCATCAATCGGGCGGGGCTGGGTTCGGTGATCTCAAGCTGGGCAGCATCTCCCTGGGCCCGAATCCGACCCTCCGGCTGATCCAGCAGCAGGGCACCCTGGCGCACACGCCACTGGCGGCGGCGCAGCAGCAGGCCGTGCAGGTCGGCAAGATCGCGCTCCTGAGGCGGGGCAAGATCGATCAGATCGTCTGCGTCGGCATAGCTGAGCCGGTAGGTGGGCTTAACCCAGCTGCGCTGCAAACCCGAAGCCGCAACAGCCCCATCGCCATCGAGTTCAACCCAGATGCTCCAGGCGGCACTGCGATGGCCGGCCCGCAGGCTCATAGGTCCGGTGGCAAGCCCCTCCGGGAACATCGGCAAAATTCCGGATGCCAGATAAAGACTGCTGCCCCGCCGTCTTGCCTCTAAATCGAGGGGCGAATCCAGCTCAATCAAGCGACCTGGATCCGCCACGTGGATCCAAATCTTCACCTGGCCAGCCGGAGTTGTTTCCAACGCCAAGCCGTCGTCTATGTCGCAGGTATCAGCGTCATCAATGGTGACGCTGCGCTGGCCGCTGAGGTCCAGACGCTCGGCATCGCCTGGTTGTTCAGTCTCAGCGCTAGCTAGTAGGCGTTCGGCATCAGCCAGTAGATCAGCAGAAAAACCATGCTCCCAGACAGTGGCTCGTAGGGAAGGCAAATTGTGGGCTTGCCACTGGCCCAGATCAACCAGCAGGTGGCGAATTGAACCCGTATCGGCCGTGACTTTGGCGGCCTGCAAAGCCTGGCGCAGGGGCAGGGGTAGGGGAGTTGTGCACTCGCCTCCAGCCCAATCAATCAATAGCTCAAGCTGCTGGCGCTGCTCAGCGCTGAGCAGTTGCAGATCAAGCGGCTGACGCTCGCGCAGCTGCTGCTGCCAGCGCATTTCAGCTTGCTCCTGGAGCACCCGCAGCCGGCGTTCTCGCCGCAGACGGCGCAGATCCGCCAGGGGCCTGGCCTCTACGAGGTTTTGGCGCAGACGAAACAGGGTTTGGGGACCGAGACACCAGCGCCAGCAGGCAGCAATAGCTAGGCCATCCCGTCGCGAAGACACCAGATCAACCCAGTCGCTCAGCTGCAATCCCTGAGGTTCAGCCTGCATCAGGTTCCAAGCTGCCGCGAAATCGCTTCGAGCAGGCAGCACTGCCGTCAAAGCGTCGTCGCTGATCGACCACGGAGCTTGGCTAAGGCGCTGGGGCGGGTCGCACTCGCCAGAAAACGCACAAATCAGCAACAGTTGCCGCAGCGGCTGGATCTGCTGCCTCGCGCTTGTACCAATGGCTAAAGAGGCCTTGTTTGAGGCCACAGCCAATACAACAGCAAGCTGGGGACCGCGCTCATCGCCCAGTCCCACCAGATCGCCAACTTGGAAGGTTGCAGCCGCCAGGGGAGAGGCCTCAGCCTTCGGGATTCACAAAAGGCAGCAAGGCCACAATGCGGGCACGCTTAACAGCGTTGGTCAGGTCACGCTGCTGTTTGGCTGTCAGACCAGTGAGCCGGCGGGGCAGGATCTTGCCGCGCTCGGTGATGAACTTCTTGAGCAGATCGACATCTTTGTAGTCGATCGGATCGCCAGGCTTAATTGGCGACAGGCGCTTTTTGAAAAAAGAGCTGGACATGGATTACGAAGGCGAGTGGTGAATGAAGCTGGATCTGACCAGTACCTGACGGGGCTGGGGCAAATCAAGTTGAAACTGATGATTGAGCTCCAAAGCTGGGGCCCAAGCCTGAATCACTTGATTTCCTTGTGAACCGTCGAGGAGTTGCAGTGGGTACAGAACTTCTTCAGCTCAAGCCGTTCGGTGGTGTTACGGCGGTTCTTCTCAGTGGTGTAACGGGACACACCTGGAGAACGCTTTGCGGGGTTGGACCGGCATTCGGTGCACTCGAGAGTGATCACGATCCGGACGCCCTTGTTTTTAGCCATGAAGGACGTTGCGCCGCTGGAGCGATGCGAAAGGACAAGTTGACACCATACCTGGCGGTAGTCCCACCCCCCGGTTGATCCCTAAGATCGAAGATCAACACACCACGGGCTATGCGGGTCTCGCTCCAATGGCTGCAGGAGCTGGTGACCGGCCCCGAACAAGCCCTCGCTCCGGGGCCACTAGCCGAGCGTCTGTCTTTGGCTGGCTTTGAGGTAGACGCCATAGAGGACCTGGCCGCCAAGGCCGGCGGTGTCGTGGTGGGCTTCGTGCGTGAACGCCAGGCCCACCCCAACGCAGACAAGCTCAGCGTCTGTTTAGTAGATATCGGAGCCGCCGAAACCCTGCAGATCGTCTGCGGAGCAGCGAATGTGCGGGCTGGTATCCATGTGCCCGTTGCCCTGGTGGGCGCCACCCTGCCGGCGGTCAACCTGACGATCAAGCCAGCCGAGCTACGCGGTGTGGCCAGCAGCGGCATGATCTGCTCCCTTGCCGAGCTTGGCCAAGCGGCAGATGGGGAAGGAATAGCCATCCTTGATGAGCTGCTGGAGCAGGTGCCTCCCCTGGGCGCAGCGGTGGGACCAAGCCTGGGGCTGGATGACCAGGTTTTGGAGCTGGCGATCACCGCCAACCGACCTGACGGCCTCTCCATGCAAGGCATCGCCAGGGAGGTGGCGGCCCTGGTGGGCGGGCAGACCCAGATAAAGGCTCCTGAAATTGCCGCACCAAGCCAGGCGCTGCCACTTTCCGCCAGCGACCGGGCCGCAGTTGAGGCTGGGGGCCTATTCAGCATCACAGCCCTCGACGGGCTGAAGGTCGCCCCATCGCCCCTCTGGCTGCAACAGCGCCTGCAAAAGGCCGGCATTCGCCCGATTAACAACATTGTTGACATCACCAATTTGGTGATGCTGGAGACGGGGCAACCCCTGCACGCCTTCGACAGCAAGCGCCTAGCCGTAATCAATGGCGACAGCGAGCCCCAGCTGGCCAGCCTGGGGCTACGCCAGGCCCTTGATGGTGAGGAATTCACCAGCCTGGACGCTGCGGAGCACAAACTCAGCCCCGAAGCCCTGGTGGTTACTTACAGCAACCGCCCCATCGCCCTGGCTGGCGTGATGGGTGGTGCGGATGAAGCCGTAAATGAAACCACCACCTCCATCTGGCTTGAGGCTGCTGTATTTGCTCCTCAGGCGGTGCGCCGCTCAGCCCGCAGCGTTGGCCTACGCACTGAAGCCAGCAGCCGTTTTGAGAAGGGGTTGCCCAGGGAGGCCACCCTCTCTGCTGCAGATCTGGCCGTGGCCCTGCTTAAGCAACATTGCGCTGCCAAGGTTTCGGGCCGCTGGCTGCATCAACGAGACGAGCAGCCAATCGAGCCATTGCAACTGAGGCGTGACGCTCTGCACAATTTGCTCGGACCTGTCCAAGACGGCGAGGACTATTCAGACCTAAGTGACGACAGGATCGTCCAGACCTTGACGGCCCTTGGTTGCCAGCTGGCAGAAGAGCTAGATGGTGAGGGCTGGCGCGTCACCGTGCCCCCCTCGCGGTTGATGGATCTGCAGCGGGAAGTTGACCTAATCGAGGAGGTGGCCCGTCTAGTTGGTTACGACCACTTCGCCTGCCACCTACCCGACCCACTGGAGCCTGGGGGACTAACTCCAGCCCAGCAGGTGGAGCGCCGCCTGCGCCGCCAACTGTGCGCTGCCGGGCTGCAGGAGGCCTGCAGCTTTTCCCTGGTGCCGGCAGCAGCTGGGCGCATACCCCTGGCTAATCCCCTGCTAGCTGATTACGGTTATCTGCGCGACAACCTGCATGGCGAGATGCTCGCCGCTGCACGCCGCAACTTGCAAAGTGGGCAGCCGGGTTTCTGGGCTTTTGAGATCGGCCAGGTGTTCAGCAGCGATGCCGCCAGGTCTGCTCGCCAGCTGCTGGCTGGGGTTATCTGTGGCGAACGGCGCGGTGAGCGCTGGAGCAGCAGTGGCAAACCCCAGCCCCCCAGCTATCACCAGGCCCGCGGCCTGCTGCAGCAAGCCCTGGTATCGCTGGCGATTCCAATCGAAGATCGCCCCCTTACCGATCACCCCTTGCTACACCCGGGCCGAGCCGCCCAGCTGGTAGTGGAGGGGCGGCCCCAGGGCTGGTTTGGCCAGCTGCACCCGGAGCATGCCGAAAAGCTCGACCTGCCGCAAACAAGCATCATCTTCGAGCTCGAACTCGATGCCTTGCTCATCGCCGCAACCCGCCGCAACCGCTGGCAGCCAGCCTTTGCCCCCTATGCCACCGTTCCCGCATCGGAGCGAGATCTGGCCGTAGTGGTGGCAGCCAGCACGAATTCTGCTGAGCTGCTTCAGGTGATACGCAAGGCCGGCAAGCCGCTGCTGGAGCACGCGGAATTAGTAGACCGCTACGAGGGCGGACAACTTGCTGCAGGCCAGTGCAGTCAAGCCTTCCGGCTGCGCTACCGCGATGCCAGCCGCACCCTCACCGATGAAGAGGTGGAAGCAGCCCACTCCTCGATCCGGGCAGCCCTGGAAAAGCAGCTGGGTGCCCTGTTGCGCAGCTGATATCCAGGCGGCAGATCCAGCCCTACTCCGGCTCCGCTGACTCGTGCTGCGGGGTTGGGAGGCCAGCTCCGATACGGCTCAGTACGGTCAATGTCTCTACGTGGCTTGTTTGAGGGAAAAAGTCGATCGGCTGAACGCTCTCCAATCGATAACTGCCACCGCCAACCAGCAGGGCCAGGTCCCGGGCCAGGGTGGCGGGGTCGCAACTGAGGTAGAGCAGGTGGGCTGGGGGGCGTTCGATGATCGCCTGCAGGGTGGCGGGCTCCAGTCCCTTGCGGGGGGGATCGAGAAAGACCGCATCGCAGTGCACCAGGTGCTCAGCCAGGCAGTCGGCCACCACTCCGGTCTCAAAGGTGGCTGATTCACTTAAGCCGTTTTCGCGGGCATTGGCCTTGGCTTGGTGCACGGCCTCGGGGCTTAGTTCAATGCCGTGAACGTGCCAGCCAGCCGCAGCCACCGGCAGGCTGTAGGTGCCAATGCCGCAGTAGGCATCGACCATCACGCCAGGCGCAGAGCCCGCAAGGGCGGCCAGCACCAGGGGCACAATTCGTTCAGCCTGCCGGGTATGGACCTGGAAAAAAGTGTCTGCTGCAATGCGCAGCTCGAGGTCGCAGAAACGCTCCTGCACCCAGCTACGTCCGACCACCACGCGTGTCTCGGGACCCATCAGGGTGTTGGTGGCTAGGGGTTGCAGGTTTAGGCAGACCCCCACAAGTTCTGGCCAGCGGTGCATCCATTGGGCGGCCAGGATCTCGATGCCCTCCAGGTCTGGGGTGCTGCTTACCAGGGTGATCAGCAACTCGCCGGTGTAGCTGCCGATCCGCAGGGCCAGATGGCGCAGGCCACCCCCCTCGCGGCAGTCCCGATCAACGGGCCAGTCGCTGGTCTCAAGATCCGACTTAAGCGGTGCGATCAAAGCGTCCAGACGCGGATCAAGCACCGGGCAACGGTTCATATTGACAATCTTGTGGGTGCCAGGGCGATAAAAGCCAGCCCGCAAACGCCCGTCCTCGCAGCGCTCAAGCGGGATAATCGCCCTGTTGCGATAGCCGAGCCCTTCTGGCGCTGCCATTAAGGGCGCAACATCCGTATCAAGGTGGGCAATTCGCCGCAGGGCATCAACGACTTTTTGGTGCTTCCAGTGCTGCTGCGCCGAGTCGTCGAGGTGCTGCAAGCTGCACCCACCACAATCATCAGCAAGGATGCAAGGAGGTCGTCGCCGCTCCGGTGCCGGCTCAAGCACCTGTTGCAGCTCAGCCAGCCAGTGGCGACGCGCCTTATGGGTGAGGCGTACCTTCGCCTGCTCCCCAGGCAGGGCACCAGCTACAAACAGAACCCGATCTGCGAGACGGGCCACACCCTGCCCGTCATGGGATAGGCCGGTGATGTCCACCGTCACGGTCATGCCGGTGGACAGCTCAACGTCACAGCTCATGCCACCACCCGCGCCGTTGCCAAAGCTCTTAGTGCCCACGCCCGCCTACCAATCCTTCACCCTACGCCGTGCAAAGGGGCGTTACACCTTGCGGCGGTGCACGTTGATCTTGCTGCGGAGTCGATACAGTGATGCTCGCGTGTGGTCGCTGCGATGAGCGTCGTTCGGGATCTGATCCTTCAGGCTGATGATCAGCTGCGGTATCCCAGTGGCGGCGAGTTGCGCTCCATGGTGGAGTACCTCAGCCGGGGAGCCGAAAGGCTGGCAGTTGTGCGGCTTCTTACCGACAACGAGAAAAAAATTGTTGATGAGTCGGCTAAGCAGCTCTTCCAGCGCAACCCCGATTACGTGGCCCCCGGTGGCAATGCCTACGGCCAAAAGCAGCGGGCCCAGTGCCTGCGTGACTACAGCTGGTATCTGCGCCTCGTGACCTACGGCGTTCTCGCCGGGAGCACCGAGATGATTCAACAGATTGGCCTGGTCGGTGCCCGTGAGATGTACAACAGCCTCGGCGTCCCCATGCCAGGCATGGTGGACGCAATGCGCACCATGAAGGAAGCCTCGCTAGCCCTGCTGAGCACAGACCAGGCTTCCCTTGCGGGCCCTTACTTCGACTTTCTGATCCAGGGCATGCAAACCAGCACCTGATTCAGACAATCCCAACAAGCCGCAAGACCCGGAGGAGCACCTGTTTCGCCCGGGTCTTTTTATTGGACCATTAACGCGTCCCAGGCGAGACGCAAGAGAATCGACGCTTGCCCTCACGGATGGAGCTGCAGGGCGTTGTTCAAGTTTTGATCTCTGCCGGCGGGAGCTCGCACCATGCCCAGCCCCCTTTATTTGAAGTCTCGCCTAAGACGCATATGAAGTCTTGGCAAGTGTCCATGATGAGATGCCTGGTGATCCACGGCCAGTTGCTTGGGCCCCTCACCAGCTGGCAAGTTCTGGAGCTTGAACAAGCCTCATGAATGGTCAGCAGAACTTGCGTACCTGTGTATGACACAGTGACGCAGGTCTACCAACCACTGTGCTGCATAGCTTTAGAAGCCAGCCGAGCCATCTGGACCAGCTCACTTCAGGTGACTGGACATGCTGTTCAGCCCGTTATCTGTCCACACCAACAAAGGACCCATAAAGGCCAAGCCATGAGGGCATGCAGCCAGAAACACGGAAAAATTCGAAATCAAACCAACAAAGCATCACCGACCAGGAGAAGACATCTGCCTGAAAGTGTCGCAGAGGTCCTAGTTGAGACTCTTGCATGGTCCCATCGCAAGACAAGACCGATCGAGCCAAGAATGTAAAATCGCGCACTTCTCAATACGGAATCTTTTCAAGACCAATAATAAATCTCAAATGGGACGAGATAATCGATCTCTGTCACGCATTTGCCCGATCAACCTGTTGAGGGTTGTTCAGGTCAGGGGCCCAAGGAATCCAAAAAATTCCAAATCGCTAATCTCAACTAAGAATTATCACAGGACCCATTAAGAGTCCCAGTCGAGAAGGGCGTACGGACCTATTCGTTGCGGTACAGCTCTTTCAGCAACTGGTAAGCCTCGTTAAGGCGCCGCATGGTTTCTTCCGTGCCGCCAGAGTCGGGGTGATGGCTCATCGCCAACTCGCGGTAAGCCTCCCGTATTTGTCGCAAGGTGAGACGCTGCCCTGGTGCCGTTGGCAGTTGCAGCAGCTTCAAGGCTCCATGCAGGGTCATGGTGTGTTCCAGGGTCTGGAACGAGGTGCCTTTACGTCGCTTGCGGAAACGATGAACAAAGCGCCTGATCAGCGTTGGTAAGCGCAGTTCCAGGGTGGAAGTGCTGAAGGGATCCTCCAACAAACCTGCCATCACCATGACTCGCTCAAAAGTTGCGGGTTCCCTGCCCCAGCTGGGAGCCGTATTGGCCACCACATCGCAGGCAAGCGACCAAGTAAAAGGGCGACCCTCACTCTGATCACTCTGGGCCCAAATGTCCTGAGCTAACCACACCATTGCGGCTTCCACTACCGCCTCATTGGCAACCTTGCCGTAGAGCTCAAGCCAGTGGTCACGAGCTCTGGCCAGGGAGCGGTTAAGCACATCACCGCCTATATGGGGGAGGGGTTCTTGCGCCAGATCCATGGGTTGGCGTAGGGGCTGCAGACTGCGCTTGAGCTGGTCAGATTGACGCCTCACAAAGCCAGGTAGGTCAATGCCGCTCTGACGAGGGCGCAATTCCGCTGCCATCGACGCATCAACATCGAAGTTGAAGGCACATTCAGGATCAGCTGATTCCCGATCTAGGCACAAGTCTCCCCCGGAGCCCCGGGTCATCAGCACCAACGCCCCCTGCTCGTTGAAGGTTGATTCCAGGCTTTTTTGTCCGCTCAGAAAGCCATCAGGCTGGTGATTGCTTTCGTAAGCAAGACCAGAGGTTTCAGCTTCCTCACTATTTGGGAAGATCTCTTGTAGCAGACGCTCAAAAATATCTCCGCGACTGCGGATTCCCCACTCCGCCCTCAGCGCATCAATTTTATCGAGCAAATCGACAGGCAGCTCCAGACTGAAGCGACGTCGATTGGTATCTGCCGGCTTAGACATGCCTAACGGCCCATCAGTCTGCGCATCATTTCCTGCTGCGCGTCCAGGGCCTGCTGGTAGCGATCAAGCAAGGATTGACTGCCAGGAGTTGAGGTCTGGTTTGGGGAATAACGCGGCTGAGAAACTGGGGGTGGAGGCAGTGGATTTGCTCTTAGCGGCGGGAGGCTAGGGAAGCGTGGCTGCAGCACCAACGGGGTTATCACTTCTGGATAATCCTGTCCTTCACGGTCTTGATCTGGAATCGCAGGCAGGGACTGGGGGGGCGTCATCGCCGCGGGGGAAGCTGTGTTGCGAGCAAGCTCGAGCAAACGCTCTCGCTCCTTCACCATGGCGACCTGACTGGCTGGCACGATGCTCAGTAGGTGCCCAGGGGTGGCATCGGCAGGATATACCAAGCTGATCCGAACTGGGTTGGATATTCCTCCTTGAAGATTTAAGGTAGTGAGGGGCAAGCTTTGGCCGGAGCGCATGCCAACATGCATTTCTTGTAGCCCTTCCTCGGTACGTACCTGAAGTGATCCCCTGAAGGCGGTGAAAGGTTTACCACTACCTGAGGCGGTGGGATGGCTGAGAACTAGCTCATAGGGGCCAGACCCCTTGAGATTCAGATCCACATCAAATCGAACGCCGTAGGTGCCTACATTGTCTAGAGATGAATCCACCATGCGGCTGACGAGTGGATTTACCTGCACCTCGCGGGTACCAAAGTTATGACGATTAGTGCTCGTTAGCGGTACATGTAATGGGCCTTGCTGGTCAAGGTTGTGGCTGAGGCTGGCTTGATAGGCATCTCCAATGGCAATTCCACCTACGCGCGAAAAAATGCGCCTGCCTTTGATATCAGCAATGCGGTTCAAATAGACCCTGCCCGGAGCAAGCCGGCCACGATCCAAAATAGAGATTAAATCCCAGTCACTATTGGATTCCTTGGCAGCAACAACAGCCATCTGAAAAGGGCCATCACTGCGGCCTTTAAGCAATGCATTGGCGATGCCGAGCGCAGGCAGCTGAGTCTGAAATAAAACAATGCGGCTGCGAGCAGGAACAATAATTTCCTGATTGAGTTTTGGGTCTAGGCGACCGCGCAGAACCTGCACAGCGGTTGCATCTCCAGGGCCGGTATTCCAAGGGCGAGGCCCTAGAGGTCTAACTCCCATCTTGTGATTGATAAGGTAAGGCGCCTCAAAGCTGTTCCGCACTGCACCGTTTTCAAAGCGGATGTGCACTGCCCGCAGGCCTGGATTGATAAGAATCAGCCCTAGGGTGAGTTCAGGACGCCTGGCAGAGGGAGACAGCTGGCGGCGGTTGGGGGGAAAATACTTGTGGTGCATGTGCACTCCAAAATCACCGTTGAAGGTGAATTCGGCATTGCGCAATGGCTGGCCAGTCTCTTCGGCGTAGGCGTATCCCGGTGCAGTGTTGATCAGGATTCCGGGGCCTTCCACCTCCTCCGGCTGGTTCGAGTGCAGAACAGGCACCTTGTTGAAGGTGCCATTTAGGGGACGAGCCTGTTGTCCCGCCATTAAGGCCACGTAAGCGGCCGCTGGCAGCGCCTGCAACAGGCCGAGGGGAACCCCCAAGGCAGCTGCTATCAGCAATTTGATCGGCCGCAACGGAAATCTGGAAATCAGGGTGTTGGGCTTGAGTGCAATTGCCCCGACACCACAATGGTATGACGGGCAGTCGGTTGCAAACCCAGATTGAGAGCTCGTACAAGGGTTGGAAATTGAGCTGACCAAAGGGTGTTCCGGGGCCATCGCTGGGGGAGAAACACGACACTCGGCAAACCCTTCAGGCTCGCTAGAACCTTCAAGAACTTCCCTACTTTCTCATGCTTCCCCTCCTAGGCTGCTGTGGCAGCGTTGACGACGTCGGTGCTGGTAGCTGGAGGCGTCATCAAGAGCGCAAGCTGCGCATGCTGCAGTTCTGGCGGGACGGCGTGGAACGTCAGCTGGCAGCCGTGAATGCCTCGATCAGCACGTTGGAGCGACAGATGGAGCGGGATGGGACCTCGGCTGGCAGCTGAGAGTTGACAACGCGTCTGCAATTAGCAGGGCCGAGCGCAGCTTTGCCAAGCCCTGCTTAAGTCTCCGCTGCACCGTCATCGGACTCACCTGTAGAAGGGCTGCCGTGCGCCGGTAGCTCCAGCCCGAGAGCACGACCTTCTGGATTACACGACGTAATCCGGGCTCAAGGCAAGCAAGTTGCTGACGCACTTCAGCCCCTTGATGCTCCCAGTCATCTGCACCCGTGCTTTCAGACTCCCAAAGCATGCCTCCTTCATCACCTTGAAGCCTGGTCTCCTCGTAGCCAGTCTCCAGGTCCAGAGGCCTGGCCATAGCTTGACCACTCAGCAGTTCTTGCCATTGTTCGAGGCTGAGCTGCAGAGCCAGGCGCAGATCTTCGGAGCTGGGCTCCTGCCCATGACAACTGCTCCAGCTGGCCTTCAATTGACGCACCTTGTCGTGCAGCTCCATCTGCCGGCGCGGTAAGCGCACGGCCAATGCCGAATCGCGCAGGTAATGCAGGATGGCACCACGGATGTGGGGTCTAGCAAAGGCTTCGAAAGGGGTCGCTGTTTGCGGTTTATAGAGCTCGGCGGCTCTTAGCAGGCCCATCAGACCAACCTGAACCAGGTCATCGAGGGGCTCGGGACAGCGGCGGCAATAGTGCACAGCAATTGGGGTCACCAGAGCGCGGTACTGGTTCACCCGCTGGTTGCGTTGTTGCAGGGCGCGGCGGCAGAGGGATTGGGTTTTGATCGATTGGGTCATGGACTGAAATTGGGTTGGCAGGGTTTTCGTTCCCTTCCTTCCAAACAGCCGCGGCGAGGCCCTAGGGCGCAACCGAAAAATTACTGAATGTCGATCACAGGCGCTTGTCGGGGGCAGCGGCAACCGCCTGCAGTAGGGCCCAAGGGCCCTCTCGCTCCAGTAGCTGGAGATCGGAACTTTCCGTGGCCAGCAAATAGCCAGCAAAGGCAAGAGCATTGAGGCTGAAACCAGCGCAATGTTCCTGGGTGCGCCGCACGGTGAGCAGCCAGTTGTCGTCGAAGAGCAGGTTGTATGGATGCCTGGGCTGGGGGTCCTGGCGGGGATGGCCCAAGCCCAGCTGCTCGGCATGCTCCAGGTAAAGAGCGGGTAGATCCCTACCCCCGAGGACATCGTTGCGGCGACTCAGCCGATAGGCCCAGGGCCAGGGCCGCTCGCCCCTATCCAGCTGAGCTTGGATTGCCGCAGCCAGGGGCGTGCTGGCCTCTCCAACTCGGCGGGGCAGCAGCTGCAGATGCCGGTGGGGCTGGCTGGCGCCGGAGGCGGCACAACTATTGAAGAACCACAACCCACCGGTGTCACTGGCCAGAAGGGAGACCCCGCGCCAGTCATCCGCAGAAAGCCAGCCGGATTGCGGTTGCCAGGAGTCTGTGATCAGGAGCAGGTGGCCCACCTGCACTGGATATTTGTTGAGCAGCACCACATGGCCACTGCTGAGCCTTTCCACTTCCAGGGCTTGCTCCCAGGGCAAAAAGGGATTGGGCTTGGGGCCGCCACGGCGTAGGTGTTTGGGGGTGGTGCTCAGCAAACGCCGCAACACAAATGGCTGCTGCTGCGGGGCTGCCAGGACCTCGGTAGCTAGCGGAACCAGGGATCCGCTGGCCTCCACCTGGCTGGATAACTGCAGCGCCAGCTGCCAGATGCGTTCAGCTCGCACCAGCCTTGAGGCGGGCCAGGGATGCTCCCTGGTAGTAGTGACCAAGAATCTGGTTGTAGCGATAGCCCTGCTTAGCCAGATCATGGGCGCCGTGCTGGCTCATGCTTGCGCCGAGATGGCCATGGGCTTCCAGGGATATCTGGCGGTTGGCGGCATAAAGACTTTCCACGATGGCGCCCTGATAGCTGAGGATCATGCCGGCGGTGCTAGCGGCAGCCTGGCGGGTGCGTTCGTTGCTGCTGGAGAGGCCCTTGTAGGCCTGCCAGCGGGTTGTGTCACCAAGATGCCAGTGACGGTTGGCTGGGCGAGCCATGTGGGCGAGGGCATAGGAGCGGGCGGCTACGGCCTGGGCACGCAGAGCCTCTAGCGACCAGCTGCTAGGCATCTCAGCTCCAACCACGGCACCGATGTAGGTCTCGAGACCAACGTGATTGACCACCCTGAGCCCGCCACTCTCCGGAATCAGACGCAGGCGACCTCCATAGGGGTGGCCGTTAACCAGTAAGGAGCTCCCACTGGTCTGCAGCCAGGCTTCTGGGCCCTGGAGCCAGAGTTCACTGAGGTTCACCGAACTGCCAGCGCCGCCCTGTTGGAGCAGCTGGCCGTCACGGCTGACCACCTGCCAGGCTCCGCTGGCGGAGAGATCGGGCTTGGAACCGGTGCCGAGCAGGGCGACGCGGATTTCTAGATCGACTCCCGGACCCGCTTCGGGCTCAACCAGGCCGAGGCTGGGATTGGCAGGGGAAGTTGCTTGAGGTGTGGCCCGGCGCGCCTCGAGACGGCGCAATTGCTCAGCTGCGCTAGTGGTGTCTTGTGCGGGGGGCGGTGTATCAATAAGGGCATCCAGCAACTCGCCTTGGGCGGCCCTATAGGGCCGGGGTGCTAGGCCCTGGGCCGCAAATCCCAACGCCACGGCCACAACGGCCATGGGACCAGCCAGCATCAGTCTGCGGCTGAAGAGACCATGCAGGCGTAGACCTCTTTTCTGGAGTAGTTCTATGTTCTGGAGTAGCCCCTGATTCAGGCGCAGGCGATCAGGGAAGCCCAGGAGTCGGCTCCTGAGCCATCGGCCTGCACCCGCAATGTGCCGTTCCAAAGGAGATGGCCCGAACCGCTAAGTCGGATCATGCCCGAAGAAGCGCTTTCGCACACCATCCCCCCCGGCCGCGGCGAGCACTGCCAACCCACCACGGAGCTGCGGCCTAGGCGATCGAGCCAAAAAGGGGCAACCAGCGCGTGGGCAGATCCGGTTACCGGATCCTCATCAATGCCAAGGCCTGGAGCGAAGAAACGCAGCTGGTAGTGCGCTGGCCGTCCAAGCACGCAGGGACGGTCGTTTATCGAGCCGGTCTCGATGGCCTGCATCAACACCAGGCCGGCCCGATCAGGACCCTCTAATTCCGCTGCCAGGCCAGGCAACTGGGCCAGCGCGACCTCTGGTGCTAGCAAGGCCACCCGATAACCGAGGCCTGAGCTCCAGTAGGCCAGGGGTGAGGCCCCTAGGCGTATATGAAGTATCCGTATCAGCGCTGGCGCTGGCTCGGACGGAAGCAGACCGGCGCTGGGCAGCACCAACTGCCCTGAGCTGCCGCTGGCATCAAGGGCTACCGCCAGGGGGCCGCTGCGGGTAACCAGCTCCACCCCCTGCCCTGGCGCCAGGTGCTGCCAGTGGCCCAAGGCCAGCAGTGCGGCGAGGGTGGCATGGCCGCAGAGGGGGACTTCGCAGCTGGGGGTGAACCAGCGCAGGGTCCAGCGGCCTTGCTGCTGCAGCAAAAAAGCCGTCTCAGACTGGTTGAGACTGCGGGCTATGGCCTGCAGGGCAACATCGCCCATGGGCTGGTCTAGATGCACCACGGCCGCACCGTTGCCGCAACAAGGTCCATCAGCAAAGGCCTCAACCAGCACAGCTGGCCGGGCGACAATGGGCACGACGGCAGCACCAGGCAAGCTCATGATTGCTGCCACTCGGGCCGCAGATCGCGCTCCATCAGAGCCTTGACGGCGGCTGCAGGGGTGCTGTGGCCTTCGAGCACCAGCACAACCTGCTCACAGATCGGCAGATGCCAGCCTTTGTGACTGGCAAGTTGCAGGGCCGCTCTGGCCGTGCGTGGACCCTCAACGGTTGCCGAGATCCTCTCGCTTGCCTGCTTTTCGCTGCAGCCCTCGGCCAGAAGCACACCACAGCGATAGTTGCGGCTGAGGCTGCTGTTGGCGGTGGCCAACAGATCACCCAAGCCAGCCAGGCCGTAGAGAGTGCTGGTGGCACCGCCTAAACCCTCCAACACCACACCAATCTCGGCTAGACCCCGGCAGAGCAGGGAGGCCTTGGCGTTCGCACCTAAAGCCAGACCATCGGAGATGCCGGCCGCTACGGCCATAACGTTTTTAAGTGCCCCTGCGGCCTCGGTGCCAATCGGATCTGTGTTTGTGTAAAGCCGCAGCGAAGTGTCGCTGAGCTGTTGCTGAAAGCGGCGGGCTAGATCCTGATCCGCAGCTGCGATCACGCTGGCCGCGGGTAGCCCTTGGCGCACCTCGGTTGCCAGATTCGGCCCACTCAGCACCAGTAAGGGGGCATCCGCCAACTGGCTTGACCAGAGCTGGGTGGCAGTAGCCAGCAGCTGGAGGTCCAACCCCTTGCTGCAGCTCAATAGGGGCAGTCCGGCGGGCCAATGGGGAGCCAGCTGCTCAGCCAGGGGCTGGACCCCTGCCATGGCTACCGCCGAAACCACCAGATCCTGGTTAGCAAGCAGGCCCACTGGACTGCTGCCAGAGCGTCGGGACCAACCCGTGACGATGTGACCTTGCTGACCCCAGCGCTCGAGCAGGGTCTGCCCCCAAGCCCCCAGGCCCAACACGGCGATGCGAATGCCCATCGACTCCGAAGCAGCAGGCAGGTAGGCACTGCCATCATGCGGCAGGCCCAAGGGTGCGGCTTCAGCTCTGGAATTTTTGTGGCAATGAGCTCAGCTTCGCCCTGGCAGGACTGGCATGGCACAGGCCTAGTGGTGGGGTGTGGCGGTATCGGCCAGGCCCTGCTCCAGGAGCTGGGCCGAATCGCCCCGGGGCTGCAGCTTGTGGGAGCCTCACGCCAGGACTGGCGTTTGCCGGGGGATCCCCTGTGGCGCGAGGTCGAGTTTTTAGCGCTGGATCTCACCGACGACTCCAGCCTTTCGGGGTTGGCAACAAGCCTTGAGAATCGCCCCCCCCTTCGGCTGGTGATCAATACGGCCGGCCTGCTGCATGGTCCCCTGCTCCAACCGGAAAAGCGGCTAAGTCAGGTGAATCGCCAGGCCCTAGAGCGCAGCTTTGAGGTGAATGCCTTTGCACCCCTGCTGCTGGCCCAGGCGATCGAACCACTGTTTAGCCCCGCAGACCCATTTCATTTCGCCAGCCTTTCGGCCCGGGTGGGAAGCATTGGCGACAACCAACTCGGTGGCTGGTATGCCTACCGGGCCGCCAAGGCTGCCCAAAATCAGATGCTGCACACCCTGGCCCTGGAATGGGCTCGCAGAAAGCCCAAGGGGTGTGTGAGCCTGCTGCACCCCGGAACCACGGCCACGGGCCTCTCCGCTCCCTTCCAGGCCGGTGTGCCGCCAGATCGGTTGTTCAGCCCAGAGCGCGCTGCTCAGCAGCTGCTCGACGTATTGGCGGTACTTGGGCCGCAACAAACTGGGCAGTTCTGGGCCTGGGATGGCCAGCAAATCGCCTGGTAGCTCTGAAATCAAGCAGCGTTTGCTTGCAGAATTGATAGGGAAATCACCTCCAGAGCGGAGTCCTCCGTGGCCTCCAGGCGCACCGGTGGTGCCATGCCGTCCTCGTAGGCCTCAAGCCAACGCGGCGCGCATACACACCAATGGTCTCCAGGCTTGAGACCGGGGAAGCCGTAGGCGGGCGCCGGGGTACTTAGGTCGTTTCCCTGGGCCTGGCTGTACCGCAAGAAGGCATCGCTAACGACGCAGCAGACGCTGTGACGTCCCAGGTCGGCGGCATTGGTGCGGCAATGACCGTCGCGGAACCAACCTGTCATTGGTTGGCAGCCGCACACCACCAAGGGTTCACCCAGCACATTTAGCGAAGCGGGGGCAGGCTGGCTGGAATCGCTCACGGGAACCGGGGAAAATGGGAATAGCTCCAGTCTGGCCAGGCAGTTCGGAGCTTGCAGCACTGCTCTAAGCACAAGCTTCAGAGCTATGTGAAAGGCAACACACCCGCACAATGTTGGGCTGGGTAGTTGACGGATTCCGGGGGGGAGGCGTTAAAGGTCGAAGAGCGCGTTCACCCTGTCTTTCAGCGCGGCCCCCTTCATGAGCTGGGAATTCTCCGAAGACGCGGCCTTTCTGGCCCTCTGCGACGCGTACAAAGAAAGCGGTGAACCCTCCGCCATGGAATTCCTCGCCCACGGCGAAGGAGCTTTCCATTTCCAGGAACTCACCCAGAACGCCGCTGGCGAAGGCATCGACCTGAGCGACTCCTCCAACCTGGAGGAGTTTCAGCAGGAGGTGATCGACGCCCTTGAAGAGCTTTGCAGCTAGAGCTCAGGAGTAGAAAAAAGCAATCTCCTTAGCTTTCAAGCCATCCCAACCGGCGGCCTTAAGCCGCTCATCAAGGCTGGCTTGGTCGAAATGCTTCGAGCCTGTCTTGACGATGCGATTGCGCATCGATTTCTTGACGCCGCTGCGGGCCCGCTGGCTTTCAAGATCCATTACCTCCGTGTAAAGAGCGATCATCTCGGCGGGGATTGGGGTGCCATCAAGGTCGATGCCCGAGGCGATTGCGGCATCAACGCCGCCTGGACCGGCAATGGCCATAGCCGTTTTGCAAGGTGATTGGCCAGGCTAGAAGCCGCCGCCCCCCTACTCAGGCTGAGAAGTAACGGGCTTGGCTGTGGAGGGCCACCAGGGCAGTGGTGCTCTGCTCTGGTTCGAGTTGGTCGCTCTCATCCATCGACAGACCAATCCGCTCGGCACCGAGCCAGGCGAGCTGCTGGCGGGAGTCGGCCACGTTTGGGCAGGCGGGATAGCCAAAGGAGTAGCGGCTACCGCGATAGCGCTGGGCCAGCACGTCGCGCAGCGGCATCGCGGTCGGATCAGCAAAACCAAGCTCACGCCTGATGCGCGCATGCACCCATTCGGCCAAAGCCTCAGCCATCTGGACTCCAAGTCCATGGAAATAGAGGTAATCGGTGTATTGATCGGCCTTGAAAAGCTGCTGGGCAAAGCTGGTGGCGCCTTCGCCCATGGTTACGGCCTGCATCGGCAACACATCGGTTGGCAGCGACGAACCATCGGCTGCGATTGCGAGATCTCGGTAGAAATCAGCGATGCAGTAGCGGTTGCCTGAGCGCTGGCGGGGCAGTTCAAAGCGTCCTAATTGTTGCTGCCGCCTAGCTGGGTCAAACAAGACCACGGCGTTGCCACTACGGCCGCAGGGGAAATAGCCGTAGGCAACCCGGGGTGAAAGCAGGCCCTCCTCGAGACAGCGCCCCATCCACTGCTTAAGAACGGGCTCCGCCTTCTCGGCCAGCATGACTTCGTAGTCTTCGCGGCTCTGCTGCTGGGTCTTACGCAGCTGCCACTGGCCCGCAAACAGGGCGTTTCGATCTAGGTAAGCGAATACTTCCTGCAGGTCGATCTCCTGCTCTGTCAAAACCTGGCTACCCCAGAAAGGTGGCTCAAGGGCGCTCTCCTCGGCCACAGCCGTAGAGCGCTGATCATTAGGATTCTGATCATTTGCTTCGGAGCTGGGAGTGGCTTCTGGTGTCGAAATAGCTACTGCTTCAATCGCCCCATCCGCTTTGGCAGGCTCTTCTGCGGGGGACTGAGGGCAGGCGATGCCAAGCCCCTCCGGAATCGTTCCAAGGAAACCTTGTAGGTCATCCCAATCACCAGCTGCCTTCGCCTCCATCAGGGCGTCCATGAAACGCAGATCGGCAAATGCGTCGCGACCGTAGATAACCTGACCTTGATAGGCGGCCCGGCAATCGCCATTAACAAACCTAGGCGTAAGTGCTGCTCCGCCAAGTATTACCGGCACGGCAATACCAGCCTGATTAAAGGCTTCCAGATTGTCTTTCATGAAGGCCGTCGATTTCACAAGCAGACCGCTCATGGCAATGCAGTCTGCTTGATGCTTCTGCTGGGCATCAATAATAGCCTCGCAGCTCTGCTTGATACCTAGATTGACAACCTCATAGCCGTTATTAGTGAGAATAATATCTACAAGATTTTTGCCGATATCATGAACATCACCTTTAACAGTGGCGATCAGGAATTTACCCTTGGCCGAGCTTTCTCCCTCGGCCGTTTCCATGTGGGGCTCGAGATGGGCTACCGCCGCCTTCATGGTTTCGGCGCTCTGTAGTACGAAGGGCAATTGCATCTGGCCAGAACCGAAGAGTTCGCCCACCACCTTCATGCCGTCGAGCAAAAAGGTATTAATGATCTGCAGGGGTGGGTAAGTGGCAAGCGCTTCGTTTAGGGAGGCATCAAGCCCGATGCGCTCACCATCAATGATGTGCTGCTTGAGCCGCTCCTCCACCTTCAGGTCAGCGAGGGATGGGCCTGAGGCCCTGGCCTCTTTGGCGCTCACCCCTTCAAACAAGGTGGTGAGCACTGTGAGCGGGTCGTAGCTGCAAATAGCACCCGGCTCATTAGTCTCGAAGCGACGCCGGTCGTAAATCAGATCGCGGCACACCTGCTGATGCTCTGGACTGATCTTTGCAAGGGGCAGAATCTTGGCGGGGCTAATGATCGCCGCATCCATGCCGGCTTCGCAGCAGTCGTGCAGAAACACCGAATTGAGGACAATCCGAGCCGCCGGCGACAGTCCGAAACTGACGTTGCTGACGCCCAGCACCACATGCACCCCTGGTAGGTCTGTGCGAATGCGGCGGATTGCCTCAATCGTGGCTGCTCCATTGAGCCGATCTTCCTCAATGCCCGTGGATATCGGTAGGGCTAGGGGGTCGTAGAAAATCTCGTGAGCAGGAATGCCAAACTCAACCGCGTCTCGGTAGGCGCGCTGGGCAATAGCAAACTTGCGCTCGGCTGTGCGTGCCATGCCCTCTTCGTCGATGGTGCCCACGACCACCCCGGCGCCATAGGCCTTGGCAAGCTCGAGCACCTTGAAGAAACGCTCATCCCCATCTTCATAGTTGGTGGAATTGAGAATGCATTTACCACCGGACACCTTGAGCCCGGCCTCCATCTTCTGCCACTCGGTGGAGTCAAGCATCAACGGCAGGTTGACGTTGGTGACAAGACGGCTCACCAGCTCATGCATGTCCCGTTCACCATCGCGACCGACGTAATCGAGGTTGACGTCGAGCACGTGGGCGTTCTCCTTCACCTGACCCCGCGCCACTCCCACCAGGCCATCCCAATCCTCCTCAGCTAGCAGCTCGCGCACTTTCTTGCTGCCGCTGGCGTTAAGCCGTTCACCAATGATCAGGAAGGAATTGTCCTGGTGGTAGGGCGTGGTGCTGTAGATCGAGGCCGCGGCAGGCTCACCCTGCAGCAGGGGACGGGCGTGCTGGATCTGGGGGGTGCGCACCGGTCGAGCAGCTGGATGCATCTCGGCTGCCAACTCGGTCAATGCGGCGATGTGGGCAGGGGTGGTGCCGCAGCAGCCACCGATCACCTGCACGCCTAGATCTTCAACGAAGTGCAGCAACTGCATCTTCATTTCGAGCGGGGTCAAGCGGTAGTGGGCTACACCGCCGATGTTTTCTGGCAGGCCGGCGTTTGGGATACAGCTCACCACAAACGGACTGTGCTTGCTCAGGTAGCGGATGTGCTCCTTCATCTGCTCAGGTCCCGTGGCGCAGTTGAGCCCCAGCACATCAATCGGGAATGGCTCCAGGATCGCCACCACAGCAGCTATATCGGAGCCGACCAACATTGTGCCGGTGGTCTCCATCGTCACGCTCACCATCAACGGACGCCGCTGGCCGGTCTTGGCGAAGGCGTCCTCAATACCCTGCAGGGCTGCCTTGATCTGCAGCACGTCCTGGCAGGTCTCCACGATAAATAAATCCACATCTCCCGCCAGCAGCCCTTCGGCCTGCTCAGCAAACGATGCCTTCATCGTGTCGAAATCGATGTGGCCCAGGGTCGGCAGCTTGGTGGTCGGCCCCATAGAGCCAGCCACGAAGCGCGGCTTGTCTGCGGTGGAGTAAGCAGCGGCCACTTCGCGGGCCAGCTCTGCCGCCCTCTTGTTAAGGGCAAAGGTCTGGTCGGCGATGTCGTATTCAGCCAGCACCAGCGAGGTGGCCCCGAAGGTGTCGGTTTCAATCACATCGCAGCCCGCCTCCAAAAACTGGCGATGCACTGCCTGCACCGCATCGGGGCGAGTTAATACAAGATTTTCATTGCAGCCCTCAAGGGCGGCGCCGCCGAAATCATCGGGGCCCAGATCCATCTGCTGCAGCGAGGTGCCTGTGGCACCGTCAAACACCAGCACCGGCCTCTCAGGCCCATGCAGGCGCTCAAGAAAGCCGATTCGCTTAACCATCTGGGGTGCTACTGCCGCGGTCATGTTGATCAACCGTCTACGCGAATCCGGGTCACCCAGTGGTCATAGGCGGAATCGCGGCCTTCTGTGATTGCTGTTAGGCGCTCACGAATAGCGTTCATTATCGGCCGCTGGGCAGGCATGTCGGTGGTCTCCACCCGGCGCACCGGGGTGACCTTGGCGGCGGTGCCGCTGAGGAACACCTCATCGGCTACAAAGAGCTCACTCTTATCGACAGGGCGCTCCAGGGTGGGAATGCCCATGGCCTTGGCCAGTTCCAGCACGCTGGCGCGGGTGATGCCTTCAAGGATGTCCTGATCAACCCCAGGGGTAATCAATACGCCATCTCGAACAATAAAAAGATTCATGCCGCTGGCCTCACTTACCTTGCCGCGACTGTTGAGCAGCAGGGCCTCATCAAAACCACTTTTTACAGCTTCTGTTTTAGCCAGGGAGCTGGTGATGTAGGCACCACTAATTTTGCCGCGCAGGGGCAGGGAGCGGTCTTCCTGGCGGGTCCAAGAGGAGATGCGGCAGCTCACACCCTCAGGGGAGAGGTAGTCGCCCAACTCCAGTCCGTAGATGAGAAAATCGGTCTCAATATTGTGTAGCCGGGGTGCGATACCCAGATCACTGGTGTAAACAAACGGGCGCAAATAAACAGGGCAAGTTGGTTTATTTGCGCGTAAGAAGGTCACGATCGCGTCGTGGATGGTTTCTTCGGGTAGCTCAGTGAGCAGCAGCCGGGCACTCTGGCTGAGCCGGCGGGTGTGGCGATCGGCGCGGAAAAGCAGGATCTCAGCCGGGTCGCTGGGATTGGGCAGGGCCCGCATGCCGCCAAAGGCTCCAGTGCCGTAGTGGAGGGCGTGGGTGGCCACCGACAGAGTGGCTTCGGCAAAGGGCACGCATCGGCCACCGAACCAGGCGTAGGGCAGGAACTGGTGCATGGTGAGGGCGAAGCGGGCGGTGCTGGCGCGGCGGCCTGGGGCCGGTATGAACCGATCTTCTCACCGCAGCAAGCAGGATGGGGCGATGCATCGCTTGGCATCGATACCTGGGGGAGGAGCAGCAGCCGACATCGGCGCCCTGGTGGAGCAGCCTGCCGCGCCTGTGCTGCTGCTCAGCAGTGCCGACACCGACCTGCTGGCCATTGACCAGCTGCTTGAGCGGGAACCCCAGCTGCTGAGAGCTGAGCTGCGCGGCCTAAACCTGGCGGCCCTGGCCCACCCGGCCCAAATCGACCACTACCTCAATTCCACGGTGCGCCACGCCCGGCTGGTGATTGTGCGGTTACTGGGTGGAAGGGGCCACTGGAGTTATGGCTTGGAGCAGCTCCAGAGTTGGGCAGGCTCAGCTCCAGGACACCAATTGCTCGTGCTGGCTGGCACGGCCGATGAGGAGCAGGTGCTGGCGGGGCTGGGCACCGTTGATCCTGAGTTAGCAATCGGCCTGGCCCGCTGCCTGCGGGAGGGGGGACCCGCCAACCTGCGCCAACTGCTACAGGCTTTGCAGGGTCTGCTTGAAGGTGGATCCCCAGCGGCGCCACGAGCCGAGCCCCTCGCCGATCCACTACCCCATGATTGGCAGCAGGAGCCAGGCCCTCGCATAGGCGTGATCGCCTATCGGGCCCTGTTACAGGCCGGTGACCTGGCCCTGATGGACGCCACCCTGCAGGCCCTGCGCCAGGCAGGACTGTGCCCGCGGGCGCTGTGGGTAAGCGGTCTACGGGATGGGGCGGTGCAGCGGGGCGTGGCCGACCTGCTGCAGCGGGAGGGAGTCCAGGCCGTGTTGTGCAGCACCTCCTTTGCCTCAGTGCAGTTTGAGGAGGCAGGCCTAGGGGCGCCGCTATGGGAGCAACTTGGTGTGCCGGTGCTTCAGCTGCTTTGCAGTAGCCAGCCCCGCAGCCGCTGGCAGACCAGCAGCATCGGCTTAGGCCCAACCGACCTCACCCTCCAGGTGGCCTTACCAGAGTTGGACGGGCGGCTCACTACCCGCATTGGCGCCTTTAAGGAGACCGTGGGCGCCAGCGAGCGTCTGGCTTCGGCCCTGCAGCGCTACCAACCGGATCCGGAACGGCTGACCTGGATCGCCCAGCTCTGTGCAAACTGGATCCGGCTGCGCCAAACCCCAGTTGCCGAACGCCGCGTTGCGCTTGTCCTGGCCAATTACCCAACCCGCAACAGCCGCCTCGCCAATGGCGTTGGACTCGATACGCCGGCCTCAACGGCCTTGATGTTGCAGTGGCTTGCCGGGGCTGGCTACACGTTGCAGGGCCCAGTGCCTATCGATGGCGAGGCCCTGATCCAGATGCTGCTGGCTGGACGCAGCAACGATCCGGAAAGCGAGCACCGACCCGCCCTGACCCTGCTGCCCCTTGCCACATACCAAGACTGGTATGCCTGCCTCCCCAGCGAGGGCCGCCAAAGGCTCGAGGCGGTTTGGGGACCGCCTGAACTCGATGTCGCTCTGGTTAGCGCCGCCGGAGCTATACCCGGCTTCCCGATCCGTGGCTTGCAGCTGGGGCATGTGAGTGTGTTGATCCAGCCCGACCGCGGTTACGACAGGGATCCAGCCCTCAGCTACCACAGCCCCGACCTGCCCCCCACCCACGCCTACCTAGCCCAATACCTCTGGCTGCGCCAGGAGTTTGGCGCCCATGCGGTGGTGCATGTGGGCAAGCACGGCAACCTGGAATGGCTGCCAGGCAAGGGCTTGGGGCTCTCGGACAGTTGTTTTCCGGAATCGGCCCTTGGGCCGCTGCCACACCTTTATCCCTTCATCGTCAACGATCCCGGCGAGGGCTCCCAGGCCAAGCGCCGCAGCCAGGCGGTGATCCTCGATCACCTCACGCCGCCCCTTGGACGAGCAGGCCTGCATGGCGCGCTGCAGCGACTTGAGGTGCTGCTGGATGAATACTGGGAAGCCTGCCAACTCGGCAGTGAACGGGCAGGTCCCCTGCGCCAGACCCTGGCCGAGCAGCTCGAGAACCTGGAGCTACCCCTCGGCGGCGGCGCGGAGCTTGATAGCCGGCTCGATGCCGCCGATGGCTATCTATGCGAGCTCAAGGAAGCCCAGATCCGCCTGGGGCTCCACACCTTCGGCACCCTGCCGGAGCCCGATCGGCTGGCGGAGCTGCTGCTCTGCCTTGCCCGCTGTCCGTTGGCAGCGCAACCCGGCCTCACCCAGGCCCTGGCGCACGACCTACAGCTCAGTTTCGACCCCTGGGGCGATGAAGACAGCACGCCCCTGGGCCAGCCAGACCAGCAACGGCTCCAGGCCGCCTTTGGCGGAGAGCTGCCGCGTCTGGTGGGAGATGGGGTAGCGCTGTTGGAAGCGCAAGCACTGGCCTTAGTGGAGCAGGAACTAGCCGGTGAGCAACAAAGCCAAGCCAAGCCTTCGCCATTGCCTGGACCCAGCCTGGCGAAGGCGCTGATGCACCTGCGCCAGGCCCTGATGCCCCCCCTACTGGCCTGCGGCCGTGCCGAGCGGGAAGCCTTCCTGCGGGGCCTGGAGGGGGAGCGCATTGCCGCAGGACCCTCCGGCGCCCCCACCCGCGGCCGTCCAGACCTGCTGCCGACGGGGCGCAACTTTTACAGCGTCGACCTGCGCGGGCTACCCACCGAAGCGGCCTGGGACCTGGGCCGCCGCAGCGCCGAGTTGCTGCTGGAACTGCACCTTCAGGAGCAGGGGGAGCACCTGAGCAGCTTGGCCCTATCGGTTTGGGGCACGGCAACGATGCGGAATGGCGGCGAAGACATCGCCCAGGCCCTGGCCTTACTTGGCGTTAGACCGATTTGGGATGGACCCACCCGCCGCATGGTTGATCTGGAGGTGATTCCCCTCAGCCTGCTGGGCCGTCCGCGGGTGGACGTGACCCTGCGCATCTCAGGACTGTTCCGCGACGCCTTCCCCCAGCTGGTGGGGTGGGTTAACCGGGCCACTGAACTGGTAGCCGCTCTAGCCGAACCAGAGGCAGACAATCCCCTCGCCGCCGCCTACCGCCGCGAAGGCCACAGCGCCCGCGTCTACGGCTCAGCGCCAGGGGCCTACGGGGCAGGACTGCAGGGCCTGATCGACAGCGGCCACTGGGAGGAGCGGGCTGACCTGGGCGAGGCTTTTTTGAACTGGAGCAGCTGGCGTTACGACAGCCAAGCCGGGGCTGCTGGGCAGGCTGGAATCGAAGCCCAGGCCGACCGGAGCGGCCTGGAGCAACGGCTCAAGGCGGTGCAGGTGGTGTTGCACAACCAGGACAACCGGGAGCACGATCTGCTCGACTCGGACGACTACTACCAGTTTCAGGGAGGCTTGAGTGCAGCGGTGGAGCGGGTCTCAGGGCAGCGCCCGGCACTTTGGTTTGGCGACCATTCCCGAGCTGCCCGGCCTCGGCTGCACCGGCTGGAGCGGGAATTTGACAAGGTGCTGCGCAGCCGCGTGCTCAACCCCCGCTGGATCGAAGCGATGAAAGGCCACGGCTACAAAGGCGGCTTCGAAATGGCTGCCAGCCTCGATTATTTGTTTGCCTACGACGCCAGTACCGGCCGAGTGCCTGACTGGGGCTACGGCGCCATCTGCGACCAGTGGCTCGGGGATCAGACAGTGCGTGATTTCCTGGTGCAGAGCAATCCCTGGGCCCTGCGCGACATGGCTGAACGGCTACTGGAAGCCCACAACAGGGGTCTATGGGAAGGGGCACAAAAAAACCAGCTGGAGCAGTTGCGCCAGCTGGTTCTTGATAGCGAAAGTCTGATTGAGCAGCGCTAAAGCAACCAAGCCAGCTTGCTCAACCTTTCAATTCTCTGCTCATGCGCTTGAAGGGATCAATGTCGCCAGCTTTGCCGCTGGCCTGCTGGCTGACCTGGGGCTGCGACCTTGCCATTGCAGCGGCTTGGGCCTGGGCCTGAGCTTGAGCCTGCTCCTGCTCCTGCTTGATCGCTGCGCTACCACCAGGCACGTTCACGCCCATGGCAGAACCTTTCATGCGCTGATCAAGCTCCGCCTGGGACATGGTTTGGGCGAAGGTCTTCTTGACTGGTTTTGGGACACCACGGGTGAGATCAAAGGCTGGTTCCGGCTGGCTGGTCTGCCCACCCAAGCCATCAGAGACCCGCTCCAGCCGCGACTCCATAGAAGCCACCTCTGCCACCATCTCCTTGTTGCCGGGGCTGTCAGCCGTGCCCGGGAAGGTGCGGCGAATGGTGTTGGAGCGCCGCATGAAATCAACGTTGCCCATGCTGCTGGAAGCATCGGCGTCCAGGAAGAAGGTCTCAACCTCCTTTTTGGGCTGGGGGGTCTTCGGGGCGGCGGCGTTGCCGGCGCGGGTGGCGAACAGGCGATCAAACAAACCCATCGTCTGCCAGGGGTAAGCGTCAGGAAACCCTAGCGGCCGCCAAGCGCTAGTCCATGGGTATCGGTACCGCAACTCATCAAAAGGCCACGTTGCTGCAACTCAGCGGCGATCGCATCGCACACCAGAGGCGTTGGTGTCCAGCGCGGTTGCATCTGGTAGTCGTACCAAGCCTCGGCGCCATCAAAACCGAGGCGATCGGCGGCGGCAATCAACCGTTGGAAGGGCAGGCGGTAGCGGGCGGGATGGGCAAGCAGCAGCAGGCCCCCCGCTTGGCGCCCCGCTTCGAGCACCGCCTCAGCCTGAAGCGCTGGCCCCACCAGGGCCCGGCCCTGCAGGTAAGGCTCAAGGCTGGGGTGATCGGCATCAAAACCAAGAACCAGCGCATGCACCAAACAACCCTCGAGCAAGCAGCTGATTTCCACCCCCCGCCAGAAGCTGGGCACGGCACGGCCCTCGCTAGCCGCCGCCTTAAACACCTCCATGGCAGGCCCGTGGGCGGCCAGGCTGTGGTGATCGGTGATCGCTAGGTGTTCCAGGCCGAGGTCTAGGGCCTGCTGGGCCAGCTCAAGGGGGCTCAGGCTGCCGTCGCTGCAGAGGGTGTGGCAGTGGAAATTGACCCGGCTAGGGCAACAGGCCGGCGTCAGTTGCCGGAGCACCTGCCGCAAAGGGTGATCAGGCACTCGGGGACAACCGCTCCGCCCGAAGCCGCCGCCAGCGGGCATAGAACTGAATCGACGCGGCCATGAACACCACCAGGGCCACGATGAACCAGGTGGCGGCGCCGGTGGGGAATTGGTTTTTGAACACCACCAGCATCACCACGATCACCAGCAGCAGGGTGGGCAACTCGTTTAAGGCCCGCAATTGCTTCGGGCTCCAGCTGCAGGCTCCCCTGTTGAGCTGACCCATCAGCCGATAGCAAAAGGCGTGATAGGCCAGCAGGGCCGCCACAAAGGCAAGCTTGGCGTGCATCCAGCCCTGCTGCAGCCAGGCGGGATTCACGCTCAGCAGGCCAGCCGCACACACCACAGCGACCACCATGCCGGGGGTGGTGATGATGTTGGCCAGACGGCGCTCCATCAAGCCGTACTGGGCCTGGAAAGCCGGCCGCAGGGATTCCTCCAGCTCCTCAGCCTCGCGGTGATAGATGAACAGCCGCACCAGATAGAAAAGCCCGGCAAACCACACCACCACCCCCACAATGTGGAGAGTCTTGAACCAGAGGTAGGCCTCGGCGGGCCAGCTCAGGGTCAATAAGGGCATGGCGGTAGTTCAAGCAGGGGTCCACAAACTAGGCCCGCAGTGCTCAGTGGGCCGCAGCGGTGGCCCGGATCGCCGCCAGCTCCTCGGCGGGGATCTTCTCGAGCTGCTTCATCACCAGCCCCATGCGGTGATTGCGGCGCAGACCCTCTTGGTTGCGAGCCAGGAAATCCCAATAGAGAGCGTTGAAGGGACAGGCATCCGCTCCAGTGCGCTGCTTGGGGTTGTAGCGGCAGCCCTTGCAGTAGCTGCTCATCCGATTGATGTAATTACCGCTGGCGGCGTAAGGCTTGCTGGCCAGCAAGCCGCCATCGGCAAACACCCCCATGCCGAGAACGTTGGTTTGCATCACCCAGTCGTAGCCATCAACAAACATGCGGTGAAACCAAGCGGTGAAGGCCTGGGGATCGAGGCCGGCGATCAAGCCGTAGTTGGCTAGCACCATCAAGCGCTGGATGTGGTGGGCGTAGCCACTTACCTCGAGCTCGGCCAGCACCGTGTCCATGCAGGCCATGCCACTGCCGCCCAGCTGCTTCAGCCAGGCGGGCAACGGACGATTAGCGCCGAAGTGATTTCGGGCTGGATAGTCGGCGCCAAACCACCAGTAGAGGCCGTGGGTGTATTCGCGCCAGCCCAGGATCTGGCGAATCACCCCTTCCAGGCAGGCCAGGGGCGTACCCCGCTCCAGCCCTGCCTGCTCCAGCCTGCGGATCACCTCAAGCGGATGCAACAGGCCAATGTTGAGATAAGGGGAGAGCAGGGCGTGCCACAGGGTGGGCTGGCCGCTGACCATGGCGTCCTGGAACGGGCCGAAGCCATCGAGGCGCGTATCGATGAAATGCTCCAGCACCTCCAGCGCCTGGCTGCGGCTAAC
This sequence comes from Synechococcus sp. CS-1330, assembly GCA_025128025.1. GTDB lineage: Bacteria > Cyanobacteriota > Cyanobacteriia > PCC-6307 > Cyanobiaceae > Cyanobium_A. The sequence goes on along the minus strand of JAHLYR010000002.1, from coordinate 41,502 downwards.
TGCCCAGCCGAACGGCGCACTGCTCCCTGGTAAGCCAGGGTCAGCATCGGCCTCAAGCTCCTGGGCCAGCTGGTCCACCTTGGCAATCACGGCCCGGGTGATTGCATCTGGCTCAAACACCAAGGGCTCTGGCCCCACCAGCCCCTTGGGCGGTGCCTTGCGATTCTCCTGGTCGTAGTTCCACTGGCCACCAAGCGGCTGGCCGTCATCGCTCATCAGTACGTCAAAACGTTTGCGGCCCTCCCGATAGAACAATTCCATGCGCAACTGCTTGTAAGCAGCAGCCCAGGCGCCGAAATCATCCCGGCTCCAGAGAAAGGCATTGGAGTGGTGCCACACCAGGGGCGTAGGCAGGGGCAACCGTTCAATCGCTTCCCGAAAGGGGCGCTCGGCTGGCTCCATCAGGTGCAGCTCGCTGATCTCGTGCTCAGCCAGCCAATCCTCTAGCGCCTCAGCAAAGGTCGAGGTCTCAAGCAGGTCCACCGTCCAACCCCGCTGGCGCAACTCGGCCGCGAAGTGGCGCATGGCACTCCAGACCAGCACCAGCTTCTGGCGGTGATAGCGGCGTTGCTGCAGCACCGAGCTGCTCTCAATCAGCAATACCCGGGCGGTTGCGGGGGTGTGGGCTGCCAAAGCTGCCTGGAGGGGGTCCAGCTGGTCGCCCAGCACCCAGACGCCAATCACGCTCAGGCCTCCCCAGCCAGGCGGCAGGCACGGCGGGCTACGGCCGCGGCATAGCCCCGCTCCACCGGACCAGCCAGGGGGCTGAGCACCCCATTGCGGCAATCCACCACCAGACGCTCGTGCTGACCCTGCTGGTCGTTTACCCGCAGCCGCAGCTGCCAGTGATGCTTAGCGCTGCGGTGGATCTCATCACCACAGACGGGCCCAACGCAGATGCCGGGGGCGCCAAGGGCCGGCGGCGTTAGGGCAGGTGAAAAAAGCAGCAGCAGCCCCAGGGCCAAGGGCAGTAGCAGCAGGGAAGCCAGACGCTTCAACTGGCCAACTCCTCTCCGGCGGGCTCGTCACTGGGATGAAAGTAATCCCACACCTGGCGGGCCAGGGCCGGACCAACTCCCGGGGCAGCGGCAATCTGCTCAGGACTGGCCAACTGGATGGCATCAATCGAGCGGAAGTGGGCCAACAACTCCTTGACCCGTTTTGGTCCCAAGCCAGCGATATCGGAAAGGCGCGAGCGCTTCATCCGCTCGCCCCGCTGCTGGCGATGGAAGCTCACAGCGAAGCGGTGGGCCTCATCGCGCAGGCGGCGCAGCAGCTGCACACCCAGCTGGTCGGGCTCACTCTCCAAGGGCTGCTTGGCCCCTGGCATAAACACCTCCTCCCGCTGCTTGGCCAAGGAACACACCACCAGCTCTTCGTGCAGATTCAGCTCCCGCAGGGCCTCCATCACTGCCGAGAGCTGACCCTTGCCGCCGTCAATCATCACCACATCGGGCCAATCATTGAGGCCACCGGTGTGGAGCGTGGTAATAGCGGCCCGCCTCAGCTCACCCAGGTCGGCACCCTCGGCCTTGGCCTGGGCCCAGCGGCGGAAGCGGCGGCGCATGATCTCGGCCATCGCCATGAAGTCGTCGGAGTGGCCGGAGCGGATCGAGCTGCTTTGGATCTTGTATTTGCGGTAGTGCTGCTTGGCCGGCAGCCCATCGATAAACACCACCTGGGAGGCCACAGCGTCGCTGCCCTGGATGTGGCTGATGTCGTAGCCCTCGACGCGGCGTGGGGGGGTTGGCAGCTCCAGCAGCTGGGCCAGGTCTTCAGTGGCGAGCAGTTGTTGCTCGGCGCCACGCTGGGCCCGCTGCAGCTCGTAGCTGGCATTGCGCTCCAGCAGCTCGATCAGATCAGCTTTCTGCTGCCGCTGGGGCACGGCAAGTTTCACCTTGCGGCCGCGGCGCTCCGCCAGCCACTCCTCGATCAGGGGCTGCTGGGGTAGGGCGTGCTGCAGCAGCAGCTCGGGGGGAATCTCCACCGGCTCCACCTGGCTGTAGTGCTCCTCCACCACCCGCTGCAGGATGCGGCCGGGCTCCAGGGGGTGGCCATCGGCGCCTACGGCATCAGCGGTGAAGCCAAGCCGCCCCACCAGCTTGCCGGCCCGCATCTGGAACAGCTGCACTGCCGCAACGCGCTCATCGGCGGCTAAGGCCACCACATCACGGCTCACCGAGCTGTCGCCGAGGCTCATTTTCTGGTCGGCGGTGAGGGTGTCGATGCCCTGCAGCTGGTCGCGCACCCGCGCGGCGCTCTCAAAATCAAGCCGCTCGGCGTACTTGCCCATCTGCTCATTCAGCAGCTCGAGCAGCTCCTCGTTGCGCCCTTGAAACACCATCGCCACCTGGCGCAGGGTGAGGTGGTAGGCCTCGGAGCTGATCTTTTCCTGGCACACCCCTGGGCAGCGGCCGATGTCGTAATTGAGGCAGGTGCGCTCCCTGTAGAGCGGCTGGGGTCGCTGGCGCAGCGGGAACACCCGCTTCACCAGGGTGAGGGTGCGGCGCAGTAGGCCCACATCGACATAGGGACCGTAAAAGCGATCCAGGGGCGAGCGAAACCGCCGCCGCCGGGTGATGAAGATGCGCGGGTAGGCCTCACTCCAGGTGATGCATAGGTAAGGATATTTCTTGTCGTCTTTCAGCAGCACATTGAAGTGCGGCTGGTTCTGCTTGATCAGGTTGGATTCAAGCGCCAGCGCCTCGGCTTCACTGTCGGTGACGATGAATTCAATCTCACACACCTGGCGCACCATCAGGGAGATGCGCGGGCTGTGGCCATGGCCGCTACCACTTTGGAAATAACTGCGCACCCGATTGCGCAGCACCTTGGCCTTGCCGATGTAGAGGATGCGATCGCTGGCGTCGCGCAGCAAATAGCAGCCCGGCTCCGAGGGCACCTCCTTGAGCCGGACCTTGAGGCGTTCGGGTTGCTGCAGCAGGGGCAGGCTCAACCGCCGTATTGCCAGCCGGTGCTGCCGAGCTCAAGGGCAGCACCATCGCGGTGCAGGTTGGCCGTCTTCACTTCGCCCACAAACACGGTGTGGTCACCATGGGCCACCTGACCCACCAGCTCACATTCCACCGCACCCAGGGCGTTGTCGAGAATCGGCAAGCCCAGCTCACCGAGGCTGAAGGGGGCTGCATCGAAGCGACCGCCCATGCCTTTTTGGGGTTTGAAGAAAACGGCGGCCAGGTCCTTCTGGTCAGCGGCAAGCACGTTCAGGGAAAATTTCTTGGTGCGCTGAATGATGCCGTTGCTGGTGCTGTCGGCCCGCACAGCCATCACCACCAAAGGCGGCTCAAAGGAGCCCTGGGTCACCCAGCTGGCGGTGAAGCCATTGACCTCATCCCCCTCCGCTACGCCGCAGATGAACACGCCATGGGGGATTTTGCGCAGCAGGGTTTTCTTGGCTTCGGCGTTGAGGGCGGTGTTAAGGGCCATGGCGGCAAGGGCGCGGGGAACTAGACCCACCCTAGAAACGTCTGGGGCACCCATAGGCTGGCCCGATGCGCGCCCTCTACCCCGGCAGCTTCGATCCCCTCACCCTGGGCCACCTCGACCTGATCGAGAGGGCAGCACGCCTGTTTGACGGCGTGGTGGTGGCGGTGCTGCAAAACCCCAGCAAGCAGCCGGCCTTTAGCCTCGAGCAGCGCCTGGAGCAGATCCGCACCGCCACGGCCCATCTCCCGGGGGTTGAAGTGGGCAGTTTTGATGGCCTCACCGTCGATTTCGCCAGTCGTTGCCAGGCCCAGGTGATTCTGCGGGGCCTGCGGGCCCTGAGCGACTTTGAGTTCGAGTTGCAGATCGCCCATACCAACAAAAGCCTGGCCCCCCAGGTGGAAACCCTCTTTCTTGCTACTGCTGTGCACCACAGCTTCCTGAGCAGTTCAGTGGTGAAGGAGGTGGCTCGCTTTGGCGGCGATGTGCGTCACATGGTGCCCCCCGGAGTGGCGGAAGACCTGTGCAGGCTTTTTAATCGGGCATCTGTTTAGAGCTGTACATGGCCGAGCCCACCATCACCGTGCTGGATCAGCTCGATCAGCTGGAGGAGATCGTGCTGGAGGGCAGCCGCATTCCGTTCAGCGGCGGACGGCTGGTCAATGAGCAGGACGCCATTGAAGTGATGGATGCCCTGCGGGAATCGTTGCCGGGCCAGCTGCAGCAGGCCGTAGCGCTCATCCGCCAGCGTGAGGAATTTATTGGCCAGGCCCGCCAGCAGTCCGACGAGATTATTGCTGCTGGCAAAAGGGAGCGGGAGCAGCTGATCAACTCTGCCGCCATACGTCAGGAGGCGGAGCGGCAGGTGGGTGAATTGCGGGATCAGGCCCGCCAGCAATGCGAGCAGCTGATGTTGCAAGCCCGCCAGCAGGTTGCCCAGGCTGAACAGGAGCACCAGGCGCGCATGGCCCAGATGGAGCAGCAATTTGCAATCCGCCGTCAGCAGCTCGAACAGGAAACGGCCGAGCGCAACCGCCAGCTGCTCGAGCAGCACGATCGCAATCGTCAACAGGCGATGGCCGAACTTGAGCAAATCCGCCAGGAGGGAGTGAGAGTGCAGCGCGATAACCAGGTAGAAGCGGAGCGGGTGCACAACGACGCCCTGCAGTTCCGCCAGCAGACCCAGCAGCAATGCGACGCCCTGGTGAGCCGCAGCCGCCAGGAGTCGGCCACCATTCAAGAAGGAGCCAACCGCTACGCCGAGCAGGTGCTGGGCGAGCTCGAGGGCAGGTTGAAGGAGATGAGCCAGGTGGTACTGGGGGGCCGCCGCGAGCTGGTGCGACTCCAAGGGCCAGAAGCCACCGCGCCAGCTGTCGAGGAAACGACGGGCCGCCGCCGCCGGGTAGCCAACACTCTCAAGCAGCTAGCGGGCTAGGGGGGGCACAGCTGGCTGTTTTGCGCTTGGCGCAGCACCCTGCCAATAGTGTCGTTAGGCGAGCTGGCGCCATTGCTGATGGCGCTTACGTAGCGGGGCCCGGCCCCCGTCATCAGCACGCCACTGATGGAGCGCACACCGCTGATCGTGCCTGTTTTGCCATAGAACTGTCCCTGCAGGGGAGTGCCCACATAAAGGTTGCGCAGGGTGCCCCGCTGGCCCGCAACCGCCATCGACGCCAGATAGGCGCGGCCGTAGGGGTGCTGATCCATGCGCAAAAGCAACGCAGCCAAGAAGCGGCTGGTGAGTCTGTTGGCGCGGTCCAGGCCGCTGCCATCGGCAACTCGAACCCCCTGCATAGGCAGGCCCTGTTCGGTGAGCCAAAGCGTCTGAAGCTGGGTAGCTCGGCCAAGATCCCAAGTGCCCGCGCCCTGTCGCAGCAGTACTTCGGCGGTGAAATTGTGGCTTTCGGTGTTGGCCAGGCTCAGCAGGTTGTGCATCGGCGCCGATGGCTCCTGATGCAGCAACACCGCATCACCGGGCAGGGGAATGCGGGCCGAGACCAGCGACACCTGCACCTTGGCCCCCCGCTGAACCATGGTTTTTTGCAGCAGGGTCTGAAGCCGCGAAGGCGGATTCATCACCGCCTCGTTAATGGCATTGCTGGTGACAGCTAGCCGGGTGATCGGGGCGCCGTAGGCGTAATAGCGATCGTCAGGGTGCCAACCTTGGGGCCACCAGGCCTGGCGAGGCTCCTCAGCGATCTGCAACCGCACCAGCGAAGGCGTCTCACCACTGCTGCCACCCGATCCCAGCGCCAACATGGCGAAGCGCTGCAGCTGGGGCAGGGCCAGGTCGGGGTCACCCTCACCGGTGAGTCGGAAGCTGCCATCCCCCAGCCGCCAGAGCTGGGTATTAAGGCGGTAGTCAGGCCCCAATCTGTCCAATGCATAGGCCGTGCTCACCAGCTTCTGGTTGGAAGCGGGAATGCGGGGCCGGTTGCCGTTGAGATCGGCCAGCAGGCGGCCCTGGGCATCGGCAATGGTGATGCTCCACACAGAAGCCTCGCCAGCCACGGTGGCAAGCAGCCGCTGCTGCAGGGCCGGACAGCTCAGCTGAGCCTGAAGCTGGGGCAGGCCAACCGGTGGGGGCAGGGGCGGTAGGGACGCCAGGGGCACCTGCTCGGCCAGGGGCACCTGCTGGGCCAAGGCAGTGGCTGGCGCAACCGCCAAAGCGAGCCCAAGTGCATGCACACCAGAAAGGCGCAGCAGAAGCTGACGCTTAGCAGGGGTTTTGAGAGGGGCCATCTCAGCCACCTCCAACTTGGAGGCCACTAACCGTGCCGCCAACGCGGAACTGCTCCCCCTCAATTTCCACTGGGGCACCAATCTTGAGGGTTTGGTTGCCAAAAACCACACCACCAGCGCTCTTGCGGCCCTGACCCTGGAGCACAAAACGAGCATCGAGGCTGCCGAGAGTTGCTTGGTTGGGGTCCACAGCTGTCACCACCGATCCGTTGGGTTGGACAGCCACCAGGCGCCGCTGCAGGGGCAATACCTGCTTGAGCGCCACCAAGCCATGGGGCTGGTTGCGGATCACGATTGCAACCTTGCCCTCCTCCTGGGCGGCCTGAATCAAGGCCCCGGGATCAGCCACCGGCACGCCACGGACATCCACCAGCACGGTTACTGGGGTGAGGCCACCGGTGGCCTGAGCCACCGCTCCGCTCAGCTTGGGGCTCCAGATCACCCCTGCGGCAGCCAGGAGCACCGCAACTCCGGCGCCGATGTCAACCAAGCTCCAGGAGCGACCTTTTGCGACAGGGCTCTGGTCGCTCTCGGAAGCCATCGGCAGGGTTTGCGTTTGGCGAAGTGTACGGAGGCTGGCCGCTTAGATCCAGTGCAAGTGGGTCCGCTGGGAGCTAGCTGCGCAGGCCTTCAATGAAAGCGTCCATCACTTTGAGGTTTGCACCGAGCCCCAGGCCGGCCTCACCCGCCATTGCTAACGCCCGTTGCTCCATATCTGGCTTCTGGTCGAAATTGCAAACAAAGCGATAGCCATCGGCATCGCAGCGATACAGCTCCCACATCCCCGGACAGGCCCGACGCAGGGCCCCATCGCCCGTTGGAATCAGGGCATAGGCGCTCTGCCAGCCGGCCAGAAAACCCTTGCGCCGCTCCCGAGCCACGCTGCCGATGCCGATGGCCGCATCCTCGAGGTTGCCGTTTAACAGCAAGACAACACCGCGGTGCAGGGCGCATACCTGCTCCACCTCCTCGTAGTCGGCAGGGGAAGGTGCCACCAGCAGCAGCACGCCCTCGCTGCCGCCACCAGCCTGCTGAAGGCGCATCTGCTCGCGCAGGCTGGCGATTCGAGTTGCGAAATCAGGGGCATCGCGCTGGGCCAGGGCGGTGGCGCCGGCATCGGCACAAAGCAGCCTCAGGCTGGGTGCGGCGGGACTGAGTCCAGCCTGCAATCGCAGGGCCAAGGGGAGTAATCGCAGACCCTCAAACCGGAGCTCGACACTCCACAGCCCCTTGGCTCCTGCAGCTAAGGCGCTCTGAATCGCCGCCAGTGCTTCAGCTTCGGCGCTGCGCAGATCGGGGGGGAGCATTAGGCCGTCAACAGGTGATCAGACGCTACCGAGGCCGCAAGCGCCATCTGCAACGCCTGGACCAGGGCGTCTAGATCGGCGGCACGGTGCCAGGGCCCGAGGCTGATGCGCAGGCCACTTGCGGCGTCGGACTCGCTGTAGCCCAGGGCACGGAGCACGGGGCTGGCAGCCGATCCAGAGCTGCTGCAGGCCGAACCGCTGCTCAGGGCGAAGCCCTGGCGGGAGAGCTCACGAACCAGGTTGCGGCCGGAAAGCGGCAGGCCAGCCTCACTAGCCACCAGCAGACTGAGGTGGTGAGGCAGGCGGGAGTCGCCCGGGGGCGGACCGCTCAACCGCACCCCGGGAAGGGTTAAAAGCCGAGGTAGCAGGGAGTCGCGCAGGGGTGCCAGCGAGGGGGTGGCACAGCTGAGCTCCAGGGCCTTGGCAAAGCCGCTCAACAGCACCACCGGTTCGGTGCCGCCCCGCCTGCCGCCCTCTTGGCCGCCACCACCAAGCTGGGCCTGGAGGGCGAGGCCACGCCGCACCAGCAGCAGCCCAACCCCCCTGGGGCCCTGCAGCTTGTGGGCCGCTCCACTTAAAAAATCAATGGGCAGCTGGCGAAAAGTGATCGGCAGGTGGCCCAGAACCTGCACCGCATCAACATGCAGCAGCACCCCCGCCCGCCGGCAGCGTGCCCCGATCGCCTCAATCGGCTGGAGGCTGCCAACCTCGTTTTGCCCCCAGATCACGGAGACCAGACGGGTTGGAGGCACCAGCAAGCCAGCGAGGGCGTCGAAATCAAGCAATCCCTGCCTATCCACCGGCACGGTTTGGACGCTCCAACCGCGCTGCTCCAGTTGGGCAGCTGCCGCCAGCGTGGCGGGATGCTCGACCGCCGATATCACCAACCGGCCGGGGGTGAGGCCAGCAGCAGCACCGAGCAGGGCCAGATGAATGGCCTCGGTACCACCGGAGGTCACCACCAGTTCATCGAGCTCGCAGCCCAGCCCCTCGGCCAGGCTCAGGCGCGAGCGTTCGAGCTGCTCTGCTGCTTCAAGGCCAGGGGCGTGGAGGCTTGAGGGGTTAGCCCATGCCGTGGCCTGGGCCAGGGCCATTGCCTCAAGCACCTCAGTAGCGGTGGGAGTGGTGGCGCTGGTGTCGAAGTAGCTAGCCAGTGCTGGCACTTCACTGCCCGAATGGCCCACCTAGCCTCCCTGAGCCGTATCCCGCTCAAAGCGGGAGCGAATCCGCGATTCAAGCGAATTGGTGGCCAAGGCCACCAGGTCGTCTAGGGAGCTGCCGTTGAGCAGGGCATCAACCCTGGCCCGGGCTTCGGCTGAAGGGCAGGCTTCCGGCCGGATGCAGCCACTGGTGCAGACGCTGGCGCAGTCGACTGCAGGCGAAGCGTCTGGTTGCTGTTGCACCGGAGCGGGGGCCTCGAGTTCAAAGGGCTCATCACCCCAGAGCTCGGGGGTCACGACGCCGTCAAAAACAGCCACAGCGGGGCCCGCCATAAATACATGACCACTGGCTTGATCCCAATCAATTTCCAGGGGCCCGCCTGGGAGGTCGAGGCGCGCGCAGCGTTCAGCCAGCCCCAACAGATGGGTAACCACGAGGGTGGCGCAAGCTCCGGTGCCGCAGGCCAAGGTGGGGCCCGCACCGCGCTCCCACACCCGCATCACCAGGTGAGTGGGGCTGATTACCTGGACGAAATGAACGTTGGTGCGGGCGGGGAAGGCGGGGTGAACCTCGAATGCCGCGCCGTAACGCTCCAAATCCACCGCCTCAACGTCGTCAACGGGGATCACAACGTGGGGATTGCCCATGCCGGCCGCCCCGACCGCAAACGAGCTGCCAGCCACTTCCAAGTTGCCCTGGGCAAGCCCGTTTTCGCCACAAGTCAAGGTGGTGGGAATGGATTCAGAATCGAGAAAGGGAGCTCCCATGTCGACTCGGATGCTGCCGTCCTGAAGCAGCTCGGGAACGATGCGGCCCGCCAAGGTTTCGATCTGCCATTGCCGCCCGGGAAGATCGCCATCGCTATCGGCCAGGAAGCGGGCCAGGCAGCGCATGCCATTGCCACACATCTCCGGCTCCGTGCCATCGGCATTGAAGATCCGCATGCGCAACTCACCGCCCTGCCGGGGCGGCAGGGCCAGGATCACCCCGTCAGCGCCAACGCCGAAGCGGCGGTCACACAGACGCTGGATTCGTTCCGAGGTGAGGCCGTAGCTGGCATCGGTGCTGGAGGCTCCCCTGCCATCAAGCATGAGGAAATCATTTCCCAGGCCTTGATATTTGCTGAACTGGAGCACGATGGGGGCGAGCGCAGCCACAGCTAGATCTTATGCAGAGCTTTTTCGAGAAGCGGACCACCGCCCTCGATACCTCGCAACCCAGCATTCGGCATTTGCAGGATCTGATTCGCCATAAAACCCCGGTGGCGGTCCAGGTGCTGGGTGTGGGGGAGCTTGAGGGAATCCTGCATTGGCAGGACATCCACTACCTGGCGCTCAAGCAGGACGAAAACCGCCCACTCACCCTGATCAGTCGTGGGTCTGCGGCGACGATCCGTGCGCTCGGCTGAGCGGCAGTCTTCCAACTGGGCTGTGGCACGATCAAAGCTCTGATCCAGCCTGGCTGCCGTGAGCGACGCCCCCCGCTACCAACCCCAGGCCATCGAATCGCGCTGGCAACAGCACTGGGATAGCGCGGCTCAGCACCGCACACCAGCCAAGCTGGATGGGTCCTGTGGCGACAGCTATTACGCCCTGTCGATGTTCCCCTATCCATCGGGGAACCTGCACATGGGTCATGTACGCAATTACGTGATCACCGATGTGATCGCCCGGGTACAACGTTTGCGTGGCAAGCAGGTGCTGCATCCGATGGGTTGGGATGCCTTTGGTTTACCAGCTGAAAATGCGGCCATCGAGCGGGGAATTGAACCCGGCATCTGGACCGATCAAAACATCGCTTCAATGCGGGAGCAGCTGAAGCGACTTGGCCTCTCCATCGACTGGGATCGAGAACTGGCTACTTGCCATAGCGACTACTACCGCTGGACCCAGTGGTTATTTCTGCAGTTTCTAGATGCTGGTCTCGCCTACCAGAAGGACGCAAGCGTCAACTGGGATCCCATCGACCAAACGGTGCTTGCCAATGAACAGGTGGACGGCGAGGGCCGCTCCTGGCGCTCCGGAGCCCTGGTAGAGAAACGCAAGCTGCGCCAGTGGTTTCTCAAGATCACCGCCTACGCCGACCAACTGCTGGACGATCTGCCCAAGCTCGAGGGTTGGCCGGAGCGGGTGCGCACCATGCAAGCCAACTGGATTGGCCGCAGTACGGGCGCCGAGCTGCACTTTGAGGTTGTGGATTCATCTGGCGTTGGCACCGGTGAACAGATCACCGTGTTCACAACTCGCCCGGACACCATCTTTGGCGTCAGCTACTTGGTGCTGGCCCCCGAACACCCCCGGGTAACTGGTCTCACCACCACCGAGCACGAGATCCACGTTCAGGCCTTCTGTGATCTAGTGAGCCGCCAAAGCGAGCTTGAGCGCACGGCCGACGACAAACCCAAACGGGGTGTGCCAATCGGTGCCCGGGTGCGCAACCCAGCCAATGGCGCCCTTATCCCCCTCTGGATCGCCGACTACGTCCTCGCCGACTACGGCACCGGCGCGGTGATGGGGGTCCCTGCCCACGACCAGCGCGACTTCGTATTCGCGCGGCAGTACGAATTGCCGGTGCAGCAGGTGATCATTCCCCAGGGCAGCGACGAGCACGCCTTCGAAGGTGGTGCCTGGACAGAAGCCGGGGTTTTGATCCACTCCGGTTGCTTCGATGGTTTACCAAGCGGTGAAGCCAAAAGGGCGATCACCGAGGCTGCTGCGGGTCAGGGTTGGGGCAATGCCAAGGTGCAGTTCCGACTGCGCGACTGGCTGATCTCGCGCCAGCGCTACTGGGGCTGTCCGATCCCGGTGATCCACTGCGAGAGCTGCGGTGTGGTGCCCGTACCGGCCGAAGAGCTGCCGGTGGAGCTGCCGGTGGGGGCCAACCTTGAGGGCAAGGGTGGATCGCCCCTAGCACAATTAGAGAGCTGGGTGAACGTGGACTGCCCCTGCTGCGGCAAGCCAGCGAAGCGTGAGACCGACACCATGGACACCTTCATGTGCTCCAGCTGGTATTTCCTGCGCTACAGCGATCCCCACAACACAGATCTTCCGTTTACACGCGAGGCCGTGGACCGCTGGTTGCCGGTTGATCAATACGTGGGTGGGATCGAGCACGCGATCCTCCACCTTCTCTATGCCCGCTTCTTCACCAAAGTGCTGCGCGATCGGGGCCTGCTGGGATTCGATGAACCCTTCACCCACCTACTTACCCAGGGGATGGTTCAGGGCATTACCTACAAGAACCCCCACTCCGGCAAATACATCGCTCCGGGCGATGTTGCCGATCCAAGCGACCCCCGTGATCCAATCAGTGGCGAAGTACTAGAGACTTTTTACGAAAAAATGTCGAAGTCGAAGTATAACGGCGTCGACCCAGCCCAGGTAATTGATAAGTATGGCGCTGATACGGCCAGGATGTTCATCCTGTTCAAGGCCCCACCGGAAAAAGATCTGGAATGGGATGACGCCGATGTGGAAGGCCAGTTCCGCTTTTTGCAGCGCCTTTGGCGGCTCGTGGATGGAGCCTGCGCCCGGGACCTGCAGCTAGCAGGGGTGGAGGGGGTGGTTGAGCTAGCTGCAACCCAGTTTGCCAACACGACGCTGACGGCATCTGAGCTGGAGCTGCGCCGGGCAGTGCACACGGCCATAGCCGAGATCAGCGCGGACCTCGATGGTGAATATCAGTTCAATACCGCCATTTCTGAGTTAATGAAGCTCAGCAATGTGATGGCTGAACATCTCGAGGCGGCCTCTGCGCCTGTAGCTAAAGAGGCATTGCACACTTTGTTGGTTCTCCTGGCTCCATTTGCCCCCCACCTGGCGGAGGAGCTTTGGCTGCGTTTGGGCGCCAATCCAGATAACAACTGCAGCATCCACGCTCAGAGCTGGCCGCAGCCAGACCCTGCAGCCCTAGTGCGCGAAACTATTGACCTGGTTATTCAAGTCAAGGGCAAGATGCGAGGCAGCCTGGCGGTGCCCGCCAACGCTGATAAAGCAACCCTTGAACAGCTGGCACTCAGCAGCGAAATCGCACAAAAATGGCTGGAGGGCAAGCCCCCCAGCCGGATAATAGTGGTGCCTGGAAAGCTGGTGAATCTGGTGCCCTAGAACCACTCAGCCACCGCTTCCTCAGCGGTGTTGACATTGGCGTCCGGGGTAGTGCGGACGAATTCAAGAGTGATGTTACGCCGTTGTTCACCGTCAGCTGCTACCGCAGTGATGGGGTACAACTGCTGTCCATCACGGAAGGGAACCTGAAGCCGGAAGGTTCCGTCTTCGCCAAGGGGCACGACTTCATCACCAATCCGCAGGGTTGCCGCCGGATCAGTAGCGCCATAAACAATCAATTCAGCGTCGGCTACTAGCCAGAAGGCCCGCTGACGACTAGCCACACCACCAGCACCCGACTCGTTGCGGCCGCTGGCCCAAAGACCGGCACCGGAAGCATTCAGACCGTGATTGTGGTCGGAATTAGAATCCACTTCGTGGAAAGCCTCAGATCCGCGGCCTACGGCCCGCCAAGTGGTGGTGGCAGCCTGATAAACCCGCTCGTGAATACCTGGAGCTGCAGTCGGCATAACGGCTGCACCACTAGCTGCAGCAGGTGCGGCGGCCTCTAGGGAGAAGGGCACAAACTGATCAAGGATCTGCTCACTGGGATGGAGGGCAGGTACCCGAGCCACCGAGGAGAAGGCCAATGAACGCCAACCGCCACCAGCGAGCCGGTAGCCCAGTTCAACCCGATAGTCCCTGTCGCTGAGGGGAACGGGCAGGTACCACTCGGTGGCATGGCTGTTGACCACTACTTCCTGCATGGTGTGCTGGTGAGCAGCACCAGCACCAAGACCGGTTACATCAACAACCCGAAGTACCAACTGGCTGGCACCGTCGTCCATCGCCTGGCGACGGTCGGAGTCGGAGAGCTCCCAAAACACGTAGGCCCACTGGGGATCCCTGGGCAGAAATACAACTGCAGTTTGGGAGTCCGGCCTGGGAGCAGAGCTCATCTCAGCTTCAATGCTGCGCAGATCCACACCCTCTGGCGCATCGCCTCCTGGCTGGCTGGATGCGGGCTGGGAGTCTGACTTGCGCTCAATAGCCCGCAGCAGCTGATCCTTCAGCATCCGGCTGTAGCGGCCGATGCCGAGGTTGCTCGCCATCTGGCGCAGTTGACGCAAAGTCAGGTCGTTGGCGTCTTCATCACCTGAAATCGGAAAACCTGACGTAGTCATGACAGCTGCTTTCCGAAGAAACTCCGCTGATCTTCATGGATTCTGGGCCTGTTTTTGGACCCGTGTCAGCAGATCGCCACGCCCGGGGAGCAGGCGACCAGGGCAGGTATTGCTTGCAAGAGCTGATTCCAGGCGCTCCCCAGCGGGCGCTCAGGGCTAGCGCGGACCTAACTCTGTCAGGGGGAGCAAATCAATTGAGTCGAGGCCATGACCCTTGGCGACTTGTGTCAATGTCTTGCCGACCCCCTCGCCAGGAGGGTAGTCCGTTCTTAAAGAAGGTGGGTTCCGTGGACCTATAGATGCGTTGGCTGGGCCTGGTACTGTACCTTCTGTGGTTGGGCTGGCGGCTACAGGCCCTGTGGCAGTGGAGTCAGCGGCAATGGCGCCTTGATCCGCTCAGCAATGAATTCCAGCAGGAACTTCAGCGCCGCGGCTTGGTTGGGGTTTTGCCCTGAAAACTAAGCGCTGGCTACAAGGCGCTGCCTTAGTAATTGAATGTGGTCGTCAATAAGGGTGCGAGCCTCTTCAAGGCTGGCTACCGAACCCATGGGCATGCCACTGCAGTGCTGTATGCGGTATGCCTCTGCAGCTGGGCAGCGGCTAATCAAGCGCACGCTGCAGCCTCGATGTCGCCACTCCGCTATGGCAGAAGAATCAGGCATGGCACGCAATGCGACCACTGCAATCAACCAAAGCAGGCCTGGGATGGCAAGGGGGAGTGTTGGTGCGAAAACCAGCCTCAGGCTTTCTGGCTGAGCCGCCAAAGCTCGTTGACGGTTTTTCCTGATTCCACAGCCCGCAGACGCTTGACCAGCTCGAACATCTCGGTGCTGGCCAACTCGCCATTTTCCTGCCATTCCAAGCTGCGAGGCTCAAATAATTCCTGGCCTGGCCCGCTGTCCTCTGGGCAATTCATAACTGGTACTCGCGGTTTGCAAGACCCTATGGAATGGATCAGGGGATCGAGACCGGCTCTGATCTTTTTCAATGGAAGATTGTGTGAAGGAACACCCGCCCAGAGGCCGGCCGCAGGCCTAAATAGGCCAATCCCGCTCGAGCTCCGTGGCCCTAGTTCACCGCGACACTCCATATCCCCACTGGGAGTTCGCCAGCGAATCAGGGGATCTGCTGCGGGTGGTGCCTGAGCGCGGCGGTCTGGTGACCGGCTGGTGCTGCAACGGCAAGGAGCTGATCTATCTCGATCTTGAACGCTTTCTTGACCCAGCCCAATCGGTGCGGGGCGGTATTCCCATCCTCTTCCCGATCTGCGGCGGCCTGCCGGACAACACCTTGCCCCTACCCCAGGGGAACTTTCCCCTAGGCCAGCACGGCTTCGCCCGACAGCTGCCATGGCAGTTAACAGCTCTCGAGGATGGCCAAGGCATCGCCCTTGAACTCAAAGACAGCGAGACCACCTTGACGAGCTATCCCTTCAGCTTTCTGCTGAGGCTTGAGCTACGCCTGGTGCCAGGGGCCCTCGAAATCGACACCTCGGTGCAGAACCGTAGCCAGGAGCAGATGCCATTCAGCTTCGGCCTCCACCCCTACTTCAACCTTAGCAACCTCAAATCTCCCCGCTTTGAAGGGCTACCGGAGCGCTGCCTAAACCACCTATCAATGGCCGAGGCCGACACGGCCGAACAAATGGCGCGACTGGACGACGGCATTGACCTGTTGGTCCGTCCCACTGGTGACGTGCGCTTGCTGGATCCGGAAGCCGGCCTGGCCCTTGATCTGCAGCTCAGCGCCCCGTTCAACATGGTGGTGCTCTGGACCGAACCGCCCCGTCCAATGGTCTGCCTGGAGCCCTGGACTGGACCTCGCCAGGCTCTGATCAGTGGCGATGGCAAGCTTGAAATTGCGCCTAGCGAAACCTGCCGGCTGCAGACTCGTTACGCCGCTAGCGCCTGCTAGGCCCCATCAAGCTTGGCGGCCAAAACTGCGTCGGCGCGGGTTAGGCCATCCACCTTGTGGGAGTACACCTCAGCGCTTGCGTGACCCCAGCCAAGGCTGAATTCAGCATGGTGACCCTCTGCTTCGCAGATCGCCCCAGCCCGGTTGAGCCAATCGAGAGCCTGCTGAAAATCAGCGAAGCTCCAGGACTTTTGCAAGTGGTGTCCATCCACAACCAGCCAACCGGGCAGCTGGGCCAGCAATTCGGCTAGTTCAGCTGCATTCAGGAGCGGGGCCCCATCGCGGCAGGGGAGACAGCTTTCTTGGTCGAGGGCCATGGGAAGGGCTGTTGGGAAGGTCTGTTGGGAATGACTAAATCATGGCCCTTGCGAAGCCCGGATGGCTGGCCGTGGACTTCCTAGAATTGGCATTATCGGCTCAGTCCATGCCGTATCCCGACTACCCGATTCCGGCAGACGAATCCCAGCGCCAAAGGGATTTAGAGCGCCTCGGGGTACTCAACCATCCAGGCGATGAGCATTTCGAGCGACTGGTGCGGCTCGCTTCAACTGTGCTGGAAACCCCGATCGCGCTCATCTCCCTGGTGGATGGCGACCGCCAGTGGTTCCTTGCCCACCACGGCATAGACAGCACCGAAACGCCGCGGAAGATGGCCTTTTGCGCCCACGCCATTGCCGGTGATGAAACCCTGGTGGTGCCAGATGCGCGCCAGGACCCCCGTTTCTGCACCAATCCCCTGGTTATTCAGGACCCAAAGGTGCGCTTCTACGCAGGCACCCCGCTGCAGAGTCGTGACGGCCACAATCTGGGCACCCTGTGCGTAATTGACAGGCAGCCGCGCCACTTCAGCTCCAGCCAGGTGCGACTGCTCGAAGATCTAGCCCAGCTGGTGCTGCGTGAGCTTGAACTGCGCCGACTCACCACCGTCCATCCTGTGAGCGCTTTAGCCACCCGAGAAAGCTTCTTGGAGCAAGCTGAGCCTGAGCTACTGCGGGCGCGCCAGGCAGGTGAAAACCTTGCCGTGCTGGCCCTGCAGCTCGACCACTTTGACCAGATCAAGAACCGCTGGGGTCTGCAGGCCTCCGATCGAGCTGTTCTTGACGTCGCCGGCCTACTGCGCTCCCAGCAATGCGCGCAGGACCTGGTGGGTCAAATCGGCGACCAGGAATTCGCCCTGCTGATGGTGAATGTTGACCTGGCCACAGCCATCGAACGGGCCGATGCCATCCGCGCTGGCATCAGCGAGTTGAGGGGGGTCTTTTCGGCCAGCGGCCACCAGCTAACCGCCAGTGGCGGCCTGACCCTGCTTGCCCCAGCCGATCGCCAGCCCCTCGATGCCCTGCTTCGGGCCGAACGGGCCCTATTCCTGGCCCAGGGCAATGGCCATAACCAGATCGCTGAAATACTGGCTGACCCCCTTGAAGCAGAAAGCGCCCTAGAATAAATATATCCACGCCCTTCAGCGGCCAATTCTGAGCCCTGAAATCACCACCTCAGACTTATTGCAAGCCTGGGCAAATGATGGGTCCTGGCTTATTTGGCATTTCTAAAACAGGTCAATGACCTGACCATTTCGATTTCACCGCATCAAGTTGCGGTCAAATCAGCTGCAGTTGTTTACTGCGAAGGAAACTTCGCGGGGCTCGACGGCAAAACCGCCCACGGACTCGTGCGCTTCTGTGAAGCCTTCGAAATCAGGGCAATTATTGACAGCCAATCAGCTGGGAATGATGCAGGTCTTCTATTAGACGGCATCAGCAACGGCATTCCCATCGTGGCTGATCTAGATAGGGCTCTCGCCCTGCCAGGGCCCCG
This sequence comes from Synechococcus sp. CS-1330, assembly GCA_025128025.1. Taxonomy (GTDB): domain Bacteria; phylum Cyanobacteriota; class Cyanobacteriia; order PCC-6307; family Cyanobiaceae; genus Cyanobium_A. The sequence goes on along the minus strand of JAHLYR010000002.1, from coordinate 23,889 downwards.
CGCCAGCACCTTCATCTATGGCATGGCGCCTGCAAATGGTCTCTATGGCAAAGACGATCGCCGGGCTCTGCTGCTGGCCATGGCAGCTGGCCTGAATCTGGTCAGCGGCATGCGCGAATTCCTCAACGACGATAGTGAATTTGCCCTGGCGGCCATCCGTCATCAAGTCTCAATTCGGGATGTGCGTCGTCCACCTGCCTTGAAGGATCTTCGCCTATTCAATGGTTCGATCACCAAGGCACGCTGCATTCGAATCGCCGTGCTCGGCACCGATGGCGCCATCGGTAAGCGCACCACGGCCACGCTTCTGGTTCAAGCCCTAAACGCCAGCGGCATCCGCGCCGTTTTGGTGAGCACGGGCCAAACCGGATTAATTCAAGGGGGCCGCTATGGCATTCCGCTTGATGCCATTCCGTCGCAGTTTTGCTCAGGGGAGGTGGAGGCCGCTGTGGTGGAGGCCTACTGCACGGAAAAACCTGCGGTGATCGTGATTGAAGGCCAAGGGGCCCTCAGCCATCCCGCCTACCTCTCTTCCAGCTTCATCCTGCGGGGCAGCCAGCCCCAGGCGGTGGTGCTGCAGCACGCGCCGGCACGCCGGCAGCTCAGCGACTTTCCGTTTATGCCGATGCCCACGCCTGCCAGTGAAATTCGCCTGATCGAATCCTTCGCACCAACCCGAGTAATCGGCCTAACCCTGAACCATGAAGGCATGGATGACGCCGAGGTGAGTGCCGCAATCGCCCTCTATGCCGCCGAGCTCGCCATTCCTGTCACCGATGCGGTGAGCCGTGCACCCTCTGCTCTGGTGGCAATGGTGCTGCGGGCTTTCCCCGAGTTGTGCGGATCAACTGACGGGAAGCTTTGAGCGCACCGCGGCTGGAGATCCATCTCGAGCACCTGCAGCACAACGCCACCACCATGGTGAATCGGCTTGCTCGCCAAGGAATCAAGGTGACCGGGGTCAGCAAGGCAACCCTGGGACTGCCGGAAATTGTGCGCTCCTGGGTGGCGGCAGGGGTGCATTCCATCGGTGAATCGCGAATCGAATCAATCGAATCGCTTAGCCGCTGCGAGCTTGGCGTGCCCCTGCTGCTGGTTCGCTCACCGATGCTCAGCCAGGTGGATCGGGTGGTGGCCCATGCAGCGATTAGCTGCAACAGCGAGGCGGTGGTGCTCAAGGCCTTGGCAGCTGCAGCCCATTGCCAGGGGGTGCGCCACGGAGTGCTGCTGATGGTGGAGTTAGGGGATCTGCGCGAGGGAATTCTCGCGGCAGACCTGGAGGCGATGGTGTTGCTTACCCTTGCCCTGCCAAACCTGCTGCTGCTGGGCATCGGCACCAATCTGGGCTGTCAAAACGGCGTTGCCCCAGATGAAGCCAATATGGCCGAGCTATCGCGTCTGATCGATGGCCTGGAAAGGCGTTTTGGCATCAGGCTCGAGTGGTGCTCTGGAGGTAATTCGGCCAATATTCCCTGGCTGACTGGTGGCGGTGATCCGGGCCGCATCAACCACCTGCGCCTCGGCGAGGCCCTACTGCTGGGGCGAGAGCCCCTCACCCGCACAGCGATACCAGGGCTGTATACAGATGCCATCACCCTGGTGGCAGAGGTGATCGAGTCCAAGCGCAAGCCCAGCCGTGCCTGGGGAACGCGTCACTGCACCAGTTTTGCCAAAGGGCCAGTCGCTCCCCAAAAGCAACCAGAGCAACCCATGGCCATGCGAGCCCTACTTGCCCTGGGCGAACAGGATGCCGATCCAGCCGGTCTTAGTGCCCCTGGGATCAGCATCGAGGGCGCATCCAGCGACCACTTAGTGGTGAGCGGAGCGGTAGAGGCGCTGGTGGTGGGTGATGAACAGCGCTTCCAGGTCAGCTACAGCAGCCTGCTGCGGGCCATGACTTCTCCATTTGTGAGCCGTTGTTTCATAGGAGGACCTGCCTAGGGTTCGCAATTGGTAATGGCCCCTTCATGCAGTCGCCCCTTCGCTCAGCTGGCAGTCCCGATGGGCCTGGAGCCACCCTCAGCCTGATTGCGGCCGTTTTGGTGGGGATCGCGATCCTGCTCAGCCAAACCGTTTTCATCGTGCCGGCGGGCAACGTGGCCGTTGTCACAACCCTGGGCAAGGTCACCGGTACCCCCCGCAGCCCCGGCGCCAACATCAAGGCACCCCTGGTGCAGAACACTTCGTTGTTTGACGTGCGCACCCAGGTGCGACCGGAGCAGTTTTCGACTCTCACCAAGGATCTCCAGGTGATCCAGGCCACCGCCACGGTGAAATACGCCATGAAGCCTGCAGAAGCTGGGCGGATCTACGAGACGATCGCTACCGACGACCAGCAGATCTATCCCCGCGTGATCCAACCATCGCTACTGAAGGCACTCAAATCAGTCTTTTCGCAGTACGAGCTGGTGACTATCGCCACCGAATGGAACTCCATTTCGGAACTGGTGCAGGAGAAGGTGGCGGAGGAACTGCGCAAGTTTGATTACGTGAGCGTGCAGGGACTCGATCTCACAGGCCTGCAAATCGCCGAGGAATACCGCGCCGCGATCGAACAGAAACAGATTGCCGAACAGCAGCTATTGCGAGCCCAGACCGAGGTCTTGATCGCCGAGCAGGAAGCCAAGCGCTACGAAACGCTCAACTCAAGCCTCGATGACCAGGTGCTCTACAAGCTCTTCCTCGACAAGTGGGATGGCCAGACCTCCGTGGTGCCGGCCCTGCCTGGTACCCCTGGGGGGAGCGGCAACTCGGTGATCGTCAACGGACGGCGCTGATGCTGGCTGATATCAGCCAGTCTTGAGCAACTGCAAAGGCCAGCAATGCCAACTTTCCTCGTTACCGGCAGCAACCGCGGCATTGGCCTCGAGTACTGCAGACAACTAAAGGCCCGCGGCGATCAGGTGATCGCCGTCTGCCGCACGCCGTCGCCGGAGCTGGAGGCGCTGGGGGTGCGCCTCGAGGCGGGGATCGAGCTCACCGCCGAAGCAGATCTTGATTCTCTGCAGCAACGGCTAGTTGGCCAGCCGCTTGACGGGGTGATCCTCAACGCCGGCATCCTTGAAACAAACCGCCTGGAGCATCTCGACAGCGACAGCCTCAGGCGACAGTTTGAGGTGAATGCCATGGCGCCCCTGCTGCTCGTGGCCGCCCTGCTGCCGAATCTGCAGCCCGGTTCCAAGCTGGCGCTGATGACCAGCCGCATGGGCTCGATTGACGACAACAGCTCCGGCTCCTCCTACGGCTACCGGATGTCAAAGGTGGCGCTGAACATGGCGGGGCGATCCCTTGCGATCGACCTGCGACCCCGCGGCATCGCCGTGGCACTGCTGCACCCGGGGCTGGTGAGCACCCGCATGGTCAACTTCAACCCCCAGGGCATCAGCCCCGAGGAGGCGGTGCGGGGCCTGCTGGACAGGATTGATGCTCTCAGCCTGGCAACCAGCGGCGGCTTCTGGCACGCCAACGGCACCCTTCTGCCTTGGTAATACCGCTCAAGAGCCCAGGCTGACGACGCCGCGCCGGTGAATCTCGCTGGCGTAGTCGGTCCAGACCCCCTGGCCCCAGTAGCGAAAGCAGCTGGTTTCCAGCAACAGCAAATGCAGTAGCGCTTGCTTGTAGGGCTGAGTCTGGGTAACTGAGGGATCGGCCGCCACCAGGGGATCGAAATGCTGGTGAAAGGCCGCACTGAGGCTGGTCATCGGCTCCAGCACGTTGGCGTAGCCCTCCACCCAGCTGAGGTTGTTGGTCCAGGAGGCACCGGCCATCGAGAAGGAGGAATCACGGGCCTGGAGCTCGGCGATGGCCACCTCCACATTTGCAGCGCTGGGTGAGTCGCCCAGCTGCTGCCAAAGCTTGTGTTGCTGCACCGCCTGAATCGGCGGATAGTCGCCGGCAGACACACCGGCGGCCTCAAGCATCTCTAAATATTCGCTGCCATTAATCGCCACCGTGCCAGCACCACCGCCGTCGGCGGCGATGCGCTGGTGGGCCTGGATGAAGGCCTGGGGGAATTCGTTCATCATCACGCCACCGTTCTCGCCATCGGCGATCTGGGAGACGAGGGCCGGCACGGACATGCCGCCAAGGGGTATGGGGCCACGCCCCAGGGCTTCGTAATAGGGCTGCATCTGACCCACCAGCTTGGTGTCGGAGCCCTGGGTTTTGATCAGCGCCGTGATCGACGCCACCTCACCACTGGAGCTGCGTGCCACCAATTGGTTGGGCACCAGTTTCTGCTCCTGGCTGAGGGCGGAACCATCGGGATTCTCAACGCTGTGCTCCTGCACAAGCAGCCAGCGGTAGCCGCACTCCCGCAGGGCCTTGATGAATTCATAGAGCGTGTCTGGGTGGTTGGGCAGATGCATCTCCGGCGGCGAGAACCCCTTCACCCGCTGCAGGGCCGCATCACCAAACATCGCCGCAATGTGATGCTGCCAGGCCAGGATCTGCAGCTTGAGATCGGGGATTGGCGTGGAGGGGGCAACGGCATGGCTCCAAAAGGTGCCAAGCCACTCCACATGGAGTTGAAGGGCAGGATCACAGGCCAGCCGCTGCAGCGCATCGAGAATGTCTTGGCGACCCATCTGCTGGAATCCCCACAGCAAATTGCCGGAGTAATCCAGCATGATCCGCGGATTAGCGCCCTCAGCAATCAACTGGGGGATGATGTCAGCCAAACGCCGATAGCAATGGGCGAAGGCTTCAGCGTTGTGGTTGTCCCCCTCGCCGGGATGCTCAACCATGTATTGGAGGTGGGAGATCAGCTCTCCATTGGCACCGGCTGGAATCGTGGGCTGGTGCATGTGCAGGGCACAGGCGAAGCCTGAACGAAGCTGCTCCAGATGGAGATTGGTGGTGGGCAGAAATACCGGCTGCTGCTGCTGCACCAGGGCGAGGATTTCAGCTTCGCGGCCAGCGATCGGCGGCAGGGAAGGGTTGCTCACAGGTTTGAGATAGTCAAAGCGTGGCAATGCGCTGACGAATCAGCGGCACTGAGGAACTTGCAAGTTGCTGCGAAAGGATGGTTTGACCGCGCTCCCAAGCAGATCGACGCGATAAAAGCTCCAAATCATCAAACCACGCCGATTTTGTCATCTGACCAACATGGAGGCGTATGTGATAGACATAATCAGAAATTAGTACGCCTGCAGCACTACTTGTAACCGCGATCATCATGCCTACATCTTCACCTTGTGGCAGGCCCATCCAGCCACCGACACGCTTGAGTAGGGCGGCCTGTACAAGCAGCGTGGTTGGCCCCAAGGGAATGCTGTCATGGGGGGATGGCCAGGCTCGCCAAACATCACCTGCCAGACATGGTCCAGCGGCCACAATTGCAGGATCGTTTTTGAGATCGTCAGTGCAATAACCGGCCGCCCACAGGGCCCCTGCCTGGCCATTAATTGCGGCCAGGCGCTTGTCGATGGAATGGGGGTAAAGCCAGTCGTCGTCGTCGGCGCTGGTGATCCACTCCCCCCGAGCAACAAGCAGGCCAAGATTGCGAGCAGCCGCCTGACCAATCGGCCGGGCAGAAGCAATCACTGTGGCGTTGGCTGCAAGCTCGGCAGGCAGGGCTTCGAGGTCGTTGCCATCAACGACAATCACATGTTCAACACTGCAATTATTCTCGTTCAGGCTACGATTAAGGTTGCTCAGCATAGGCAATCGATCGGGCAAAAGCCTGGTCGGAGTAATGACGCTAACGGTCGTCAAATTAGTTGAATTATTGCGAGCCCATCCATCCTAGTCGACCCTGGAGACCCCAGCCGTTTGCTCCATGATCAAATAGGCAAAATCCGATAGATTTGAGCATGAAACTGATCAAATCAAATTTTCAAAGAATTTGAGCGCAAAGGCCCACAGCACGGATATCGCCCTGGGACTTTGCTCACCACTGGGCCTGCGGCATCCTGGGTTGAGCCCTTGATCTATCCGCGGTGGACACTGCCCAGCTGCGCGCCTTGTTCAACAAGCCCTACGGCGCCCCCGGCCCAAGCGAAGCGCAATGGCGGCAGCTTTACGCCGAGGACGTGCACTTCAGCGATCCCACCCAGGAGCGAGATGGAATTTCGGCCTACATCAAAGCCCAGGAGGGCCTGCTGAAACGCTGTGACGACACCTACCTCACCACCGGCGCGATCGCGATCGAAGCCGATTCGGCCTTCGTGGAGTGGGAGATGGGTCTGAAGATCAAGGGCATCGAGTTTGTGTATCCAGGCACCTCCCGGCTGCTTTTCAACAGCGAGGGCAAGATCTGCGACCACCGCGACTACTTCGACTTCGTGGGCCCCACCTTCGGGCCGGTGCCTGTGCTCGGTGGCTTTGTGCGCTGGCTTTACAAGCGCTTTGTGGGCTGAGGCAGCTGCAGGAACCGTGATGCGCCCTTTCTCCACACTCGCTCTGCTCGCTCTGGCTACGGGGCTCTTCGGCTGCGGCACCAACAAGCAACCCAAACCAGTACCGGCCGGCGTTACCGGTCCCATCCGGATCGAGCTCGACCCAAAGGATCCCTCCAGGAGCTTCGGGGTGTTGCCACGGGGCGAGGAGCGCACCATTTTCAAGGTGGGCTTCGGCCGCAACGGCATCACCTGCGCCGGCAGCCGCTTCGAGGAGGGCTACACACCCCTGGGCCGCTTCCGGGTGAATGCCATCCTCAGCGGCACCACCTTTGTGATGGATCCCGCCCTGATCGCCAAGTCAGGCAAGAGCGAGGCCGAGCTGCGCAAAATGCTTTTTGGCAACATGAACGCCATCGACTTCGACGGCGATGGCGAGAGCGGCGAATACGGCAGCGGCTACGTGAGCCTGGAGCCGGTGGACAGCGTCAAGCAGCCCTTCGCTTTCAACACCTATGACGGCAAGTTTCGCTGGTACAGCTTCGCCATTCACGGCAGCAACGACGACAACCGCATCGGTCAAAAGGTGACCGGCGGCTGCGTGAACGTGGCCGAGCCAGATTTGAAGCTCCTGCTCTCGGCCGTGAAGCTCGGCGATGAGGTGGTGATCAACGCCCCTGGCGGCAAGTGTGTCTAAGACGAACAGCTGTAGTGCGACACCCCACCGGCGTTGAAGAACTCCCTGGGCTTGAGGCGGTCGTAGGTCGCCGCCAACTCTGGGGAAGGATCCTCGTAGGGATGGCTGAACACGGCCTGCAGCTCCTGAATCAGGCTGGTGTCACCCTGCTCCGCCTGTTGATAGGCAGGCGCGACCAACCACTCGCGCCAGGTGATTGCTGGGTTGCAGCGTTTCATCGCTGCTGATGTCTCGAGCAGGTCGCCAATCTGGGCACGCCAACGCTCCAGCCAGCCGCTCCATGCCGCGTCGAGGCCTTCCGAACTCGGCTCATAGAAGCTCTGCTTGAGAGCTGAGAGGTGCTCGGTGGTGGTGGCAGGAATCTCCGACAACTTTCGGAACAGGATCGTGTAATCCGCCTGGGAGCGCAGCATCAGCTCGAGCAGCTCGTTCACCAGAGCCGCATCAGGAGCGGCCAGGCCAAGCTTGCGGGCCCACATCGCCTCGAGCTCCTGGTTCATCGCGCCGGCAAAGCCATCACGGATGGAATCCAGCAGCGCCAGGGCCTCGCTGTTGTCAGATAACAGCGGCCGCAGGGCCGACCAGAACATCTGGTAATTGGCTCCAGCGGCCACGGGCTGGTTGAAGAAGCTGAAGTGCTCGCCGCCACCGGTCCAGGGCTGGAAGCCGGGATCGAACCGTTCACAGAAACCAAACGGGCCGTAGTCGAGGGTGTAACCACCGGCGGCGCAGTTATCGCTGTTGAAATTGCCCTGGCAGTAGCCCACCCGCATCCAGTGGGCCACCAGGGCGGTGAGGCGTCCCCGGAACAGGCGCGCCAGCTCAAGCGCTTGGTCGCTGAAGGCCAGGCTCCGATTAATCTCCGGCCGGTAGTTGCGCTCAATCAGATGGGCCACGATCAGGCGCAGCTCCTCCAGCGCTCCGGGATGGGCCTGACGGCGAACGCGGCGGGCAAACAGCTCCAGCTGGCCCACCCGCAGGAATGACTGCGCCACCCGGGTTGTGATGGCCGCTGGGTTGTCAACCAGGATGTCGGGATCGAACGACGTGGAGTTCGGCGCGTACCAGGGCCGGCGCACGGTTTCGGCGCCGGATCCGTAGAGGGTCAGCGAGCGGGAGGTGGGAACACCCAGGGCGTGCATGAACTCCTGGGCCAGAAATTCGCGCACGCTGGAGCGCAGCACGGCCCGGCCATCGGCGCCGCGGCAGTAGGGCGTGGGGCCGCCGCCCTTGATTTGCAGCTCCCAGCGCTGGCCGTTGAACACGCCTTCAAACACGGAGATGGCCCGGCCATCGCCGTAGCCGTTGCCGGTGCCAAACGGACACTGCTGGATGTATTCAGCGCCGTAGATCGAGAGGGCATAGCCGGTGGCCCAGCCGTAGGGGCGCATTGGCTGCCGCGCCACGCTGATGTCGCCGGAAAACAGCCGCAGGAAGGCCTCGTCGTGGGCCAGGGCGTCGCTCAGGCCCAGCTCCTGAAAAAGGGCGGAGCTGTGCGCCAGGTAGGCGGGCACGGGCAGGGGCGTGGGTGTGACCGGCACGTAATGGCCCGAGAACACCTGGCGGGGCCGGTGATCATGGCCATCCAGCGTGGCCTGGGGATCTGGCTGCAGCGCCTCCAGTAGCGAATAATCAGCCCGTTGCGCGAACTCAGCGAAGGATGTGATCGGGATAGTGGTCACGGGGCTCGCGGGATCTGGCCGACAGGGATCAATCGAGGCTAGGGATGGAGGCTTCAGCCCGAGGGCCTTTGTGCCGCCGCCAGGAACTACGCCAGCAGCTGATCCTGCCGGTGTTGCCCGCTGCTGAACTCAGAGAGCTGGATGTGGATCTGGAGGTAGCCGAACAGCTGGCTCTGCTGCAGGCAAGCCGCGACCGCCGCAGAGTCATCGAGGCTCTCGATCGCGGTGATCAAAACGCCGCATTAGCCAGCTTGCAGTCGATCGATATCGAGCTGGCGGCCATGCCCCAGAGCAGCAGCATCAGCCACGAGCGCCAGCGCTTGGCCGAACAACGCCAGTTGCTCCCCAGCGACCGCAACCTCAGCCTCAAACGCCTGCGCCAAGACGTGCTGCGCAGCAGCTTGGAGACAGGCAAGCGACAGCTCAATAGGGTGAATTCAGCTGCTTTCAAGACGAGTGAATATGCAGAGTTGGGCGCTGAGCAGCTGGAATTTTCTCAAGCGGACGCCAACGCTGGTATTTGCTATGGCGGTGCTTGGACTCGGGCTCACCAGCGCCAGTGGCGTACTGGTGAGGGGCATCCGCACTGCCAACGACACCATCACAGTTACTGGAGCCAGCACCGAGCGAATTACATCCGACTACGTCGACTGGTCGGTGCAGGTCTCCCAGAGCGGGGCCAGCAAGCAAGCTTCTTACCAAGGGCTGCAGCCTGCAGTGGAACAAACCGTGGCCTTCCTCAAGGCCCAAGGCATCGAGGCCGATGAGATGGAGCTCGACTCGGTCAAATCCCAAAAAGAGGAAGTACGCGATCCCCGCACCGGGGAGTTGCGCTCCACCACCTGGACCACCACCCAAGCGGTGCTAATCGGCAGCTGGAACGTCGCCAAGATCTACAAGATCTCTGGTCAGATTGGGCAGTTGATCGGCAAGGGAGTGCCTCTGACAATCAACGAGCCGGCTTACACCTACACCAAGCTTGCGGAGAAGCGGGTCGACATGCTGGCCAAGGCCACTAAGGACGCCCGGGCACGGGCGCGGGCCATAGCCTGGGAGGCCGGCGCCGGCATCGGTGCGATCACCAACGCCGACACCGGCTCGTTCCAGATCACCTCCCCCAACTCAACGGAGACCAGTGACAGTGGCTCCTACGACACCCGCACAATCGAGAAGGACATCACTGCTGTGATGGCCGTGACCTTCAGGGTTGAATGAACCTGGTAAAACTCACTCCCTATCTATGCATTGGTCAGGCTCACTCTCGAGGCCGAATGGGCGCCCGCAGGAGCTACAAATCCCCTTATCAGTCCTACCACGGCGGGTTTCTTCTTCATAGCCAGCTGCAATAATGCCAGCCGGTAGCGCAAAGATAGCAATCCCCAGCAGCTGAATTATACCGCCTAGGAATTTGCCAAACGGTGTAACTGGAGCCATGTCACCGTATCCAACAGTTGTAAGCGCTGAAATTCCCCACCACATCGCCGCAGGAATACTTGTAAACACCTCTGGCTGGCTATCAGACTCAACGTAGTAGATAGCACTCGAAGCAAGCACGAGTATGACCACAACAGCTGCGAGTGCCACGCCAAGATCACCGCGCCGTGCACCGATCACACGCTTCATGCGACCGATGGAATCCGAATAGCGGCCCAATTTCAGCACCCGTGCGAATCTCAGTAGCCGAAGAACTCGGAGTATCCGCAGATCTAAAGCGGAGGCAGGTACGGCGAGCGTGATGTAAAACGGCAAAATGGCTAAAAAATCGACCACGCCAAAGAAACTGCTCACATAGCGCAGCCGGCCAACAATCGGCTGCCGGTAGCACGGATCAGCCGTACAAGACCAAATCCTCGCTGCGTATTCGACGCTAAAAACCGCTACTGAAAAGACCTCAAACGCCCAAAAAGCCGTGCCGAAGCGCAGTTGCAGGCTATTGACAGTCTCCAGTATCACCGCAAGCACATTTAAAAGAATCAGCGCGAGCAGGAAAACATCGACCCAATCCCAATCGGCCACCCCGCTTTGAGGATCCTCGCTGACATCCAGGAGCTCCCAAACTCGCTGGCGGAGCTCTGAGCCAGTCATTTCCCTAATGCGCTTGAGACAAGCTGAACGTTAAGGAGAGGTGGATGTGACTGCCAAGGCGCGGCAGCAGGGTGCTGATACCTAAGGTCTCAAAGGCCTATTGGGGCCGCTTCCATTTCCCCCTTGTCCTGCGGCAGCTTCATTGACTCCACCTGTTTCCCTGCCGTCCCTCGCCACCGTGCAGGTCGCCACGCCAGCAGCCACCTATCCCAGCAAAGCTGAGCTGCTTGCCTGCCTGCCATCTGAGCTAACCCAGATCAACCCGGCTAAAGCCTGGGGAAGTCTGGCCATGTCCCTGGGCCTATCTGTTTTGGCCTATGGCGTGGGAACCCTGATCCCCTTGCAGCTCAGCGCTGCGCCCCTCTGGCTGCTCTACGCCGTGGTCACTGGAACAGTGGCGGGAGGTTGCTGGGTAATTGCCCATGAGTGCGGTCACCGTGCCTTCCATCCCAACCCCCGCGTCGAAGCCGTGGTGGGATTTGTGCTGCACAGCTTGCTGCTTGTGCCCTACTTCAGCTGGCAGCGCAGCCATGCGGTGCACCACGCCAACTGCAACCACCTCGAGGCTGGTGAAACCCATGTGCCGCCTCGCTCAGATTCCAGCGCTGGACGCTTCGTGGCCGGAGCAAAACGGATGCTTGGACAAGGCTTCTACGGCGTGGCCTCCCTGTTTACCCACTTGGTGCTGGGCTGGCCCCTTTATCTGATGTTTGGTGTGGCCGGCGGCGAAGAGTACGGCAGCCCCACCTCCCATTTCACTACGGCCGCACCCTTTCGCAACGGTGGGCGCCAGCTATTTCCCGACTCCTGCCGTCGCCTGATGGTGATCTCCAACCTCGGCCTGCTGGCGATGGTGGCGGCCCTGGTATGGGCCTCTATCCACTTCTCTCCGACGAGAGTGCTGCTGGTGTACGGCCTGCCCTATCTGGTTATCAATGCTTGGTTAGTTGGTTACACCTGGCTGCAGCACACCGATACCGATATTCCCCACTTCTCCACCAGTGACTGGAATTGGGCAAAAGGTGCTCTACAGACGGTTGATCGTCCCTATGGCCCCCTGCTGAACCTGCTGCATCACGGCATCGGCTCAACCCATGTGTGCCATCACATCAACCCGAAAATTCCTCACTACAACGCTTGGCGGGCCAGCGCCTTGCTCAAGCAGCGTTTTCCCGAGCTAGTTCGCTACGACCCGACTCCTATTCATCGCGCCTTGTGGCGGGTTGCAACTCGCTGCACCGTAGTTAGCCAAAGGGGAATCGATGGTGGCTTCTTCTATCAATCCATACGATCTAGCTAGATCTAGCAACTTATTGCACAAAAAAGCCCAGAGTTTTTGCTCCGGGCTTTTTATTAAAAATGGAGTTCCTGAGAAGTTAATCAGAGGTAATCAACGGCCAGAGATAATTAAAAATTAGAAGTGAGGACGCTTGGGCTTCTCAGAGGATTGGTAGTCATGCGGGTGAGCACAACTACCAATGCCCATGGCGATCAGCCCAGGCCCAGTTGAGCAGCGATGCTTTGGCCGGTGAGCAGCTCGGTGCCAAGACCAATTACAAAGCCCATCATGGCCAAGCGGCCGTTCCAGGTTTCGGCAAAAGCAACAAAACCGAAGCGGGGAGTGGATTCAGTCATTTGTGTTGAGGATTGTTTCAGCAACTATAACTGACTGTAAAGACGCCGGCCGGCCCAGATGTTGGAAGCAAGAGAAGAGCTGCTGGCCCTGTTGCGTCGTGGCGCCAGAGGGGAAGCCCAACGCGAGGGGCCGCGGATGCGGGAGCTGATTGTCGAGCTCGAGCGCACCTCACCAGTAGATCTAGCTGCCCCAGGTGCCCTCGAACTGCTGGAGGGGGTCTGGGAGTTGCGCTGGAGCAGCAGCAGCCAGCCCTATCTCCAGGCTGTGCCATGGCTGGAAAACCTGCAGATACTGGCTCCATCCCGGGGGCTAGCCCTGAATCTGTTGAGGCCGCCAGGGCAGCTGGCCAGCCTGGGTGGCATAGCTGTAGAGGCCGGCATCCAGCTCGAATCAAAACCTGGCGATAACAGCCCAACTCCACAGCAGCGCGTGCAGGTGCGCTTCCAGCGGGGTGGCTGGCGCGGGCCCCGGTTTGGCAGCTCACGCTTGCAGCTGCAACGTGCGGTACAGCAAAGCTTTCCAGCCTGGCTCGACATCACCGTGCTCACCCAGGAGCTGCGGCTGTGCCGTGGCAACGCCGGCACAATTTTTGCCCTGCTGCGCCGCCCCGATCTTGCCGTTGCAGACTTTTTTGACAAGCAATAAAAACGGTGCAAGACATCCCAAACCTGAGCAGCTCTCTGGTGCTGGCTGCAGACAATCCCTCAGCGCTAGCCAGGTTTTACGCCGATTTGCTGGCGGTAGAGCCCCTGCAGGGGTTTGGTGCCGGCCATTGGCGGGTGCCCTGGCCCGCCGGTGGCTTCCTGGAGATCTATGCCCCATCCCAGAGCCGGCCCCAAGCGAGGCAACCAGGCCGGCTGGCAACGTGCCTGCAGCGCAGCGTGCCTGCCGGCAACGACCAGGAAGCTGCCATGGACCTGCTGCAGGCCTGGCTGGCGAGCGCCATTGGTCTGGGCGCTTCGCTACTGGACGGTCCGCGCCAGGAGGACTTCGGAGTGGAGGCCTGGCTGCTGGATCCGGAGGCAAACAGGCTGCTGCTGCTGGTGCAAAACCAGGTCAGTTAGGGCGGTTGTAGGGACCAAAGGCAACGGCGCACTCGGCGCCGCAGCGGGCACCCAGGCCTATTGCTGCGGCTGCGCTCCAACCAGCCGCCAGTCCTGCCATCACCCCGGCTGCAAAGCTGTCGCCGCAGCCATAACTGTCGACCGGCGGGGCCTCCAGGGCCTGGGCTGCGAAGCGCCCGCCGGGTTCGCTCCAGCCACCAGCAGCCCCTTCGGTGGCGATGCGCAGTCGCGGGGGGCGCGATAGAGCGCCAGCAGGCACCTGCTCACCAGGATCGAGGGCGCTGCCGATCAAGGCATCGCAGCTCACCCCGCTGGCCTCTAATAGCGGCAAGCCAACCCGTGGCGTAACGCCGAGCAGCCGGGCCCGGCGGCAGTGCTGCAGGGCTGCCGCGTCGGCCGCGGTCACAAAGACGCCATCGCAGCCAGCCAGATCAGCCCAGGGGAGTGGATCCCTAGCCAAAGGGGCCAGTCGCTCGCCGATCACGGTGATGCTGCGGTCACCGGCCCGATCCACAAAGCTCACGCCCCGGCGGGTTGGGGCATCCCGCCAGGCCACCTCCAGATCAAGGCCCAGCTCAGTGAGTCGCTCCGCTGAGCGCTCGCCGGTGGCGTCCCGGCCCAGGGAGGTGAAAAACCTCACCCGCTTGCCACTGAGACGGGCCAGCTGCACCGCCACCACCGCCCCACCACCGGCGGGTTCCTCCAGAAAAGTTGTGGCCCGGTCGATCGAGCCAGCAACTGGCAGCTGCTCCACGGCCACAAAGCTCACCCACTCCACATGACCCACTACCGCCAGGTTGAGCGCAGCGAGGGCGGAATCCGGGGCCATGGCAACAGGGCAACCTCACCAGCATGGGCCGGCGTAGCCTTGCGCTCTTCTTGCTGTATCTGCAATGCGTGCCGTGCCGCTGCACCTCGAAGCCGGCAGTGATGTGCGCCGCAGCCTGGAGCAGCTGGCCCTTGATCACAACGCCGGCGGATTTGTGCTGAGTGTGGTGGGCAACCTCTCCCAAGCCGCCTTTGCCTGCCCCGGCAAAAGCGCACCCACGGTTTTGGCTGGTGAGCTGGAGATCATCACCCTGCAGGGCACGATCAGCCCGGATGGGGTGCACCTGCACTTGAGCTTCTCCGATGCCAGCTGCCAAGTGTGGGGCGGCCACCTCGAGCACGGCACCCTGGTGCTGCGCGGCGCCGACCTGCTGGTGGGCCTACTCAGCACCGACACGGGTGCACCTACTGCATCAGCCAGCAGGGAACCGCGAGTTGAAATCGCCGGCAGACCGGAATGCCCCTTCTCGCGCCGGGCCCTGCGCATGCTGCGCACCCTGGGCATTGCCTTCGTGGAAATCGAACCCGAAGAGACGGGTCCGGTGCCCCAGCTCTTCATCGATGGCGTTTCTATTGGTGGCTACAACGAACTGGCCGAACTGCACAGCCGCGGCGAATTAGACGTGCTGCGCAGCCTGTGAGCCCTGAGTTAGAGGTTGCCACGCTGCAGCTATGCACCAGTAAGGGTTGTGGCCTGGCCATCGGCGCCTATCCCCACTTCAGCTACGACGCCAGCGGCGGCGGCGGAATCGGCGAGCTCGGCCCAGGACCAGCTGACGGCCCGCGAACCGTGAGCTTCGAGCCCTCAACCCTGTTGATTCCTCCGCTCAACTGGCGCACCACTCGGGTGCTGGGACTGCCCCTGCCCCCGGGCTTGGAGATCGCCATCGCCCCTGAGCAGCTCGCGGGCAGCATCGATTCAGCAACTGGTGCTGTGCAGCTGCGCTTCCGGGCCCGCTTTCGCTTCCGCATTGCTGGGCTCTACCGCGCCCCCGACCTGCTGATCGACACCCTGCTGAGCACGGGTTCGGCGCAGGGGCAACGCCACCGGGCTGTGGGCCAGCCCCTTAGCGCCGATGGCACGGCCCTGCTGGTGGGGGTGGCGAGTGTGCCGCCGTGCGGCGCCCCCTGGCTGGATCGCCTGCTGGGCCTGCCTGATGAAGCCCTTGCCATGCTGCGCTGCAGCTTCAAGTGCGAGCCGTGAGCGAATCTCTACCCCAACGTCTGGATCGCTGGATCGCGCGAGCCGGTTTCAATCTGCTGCTTCCGCCGCTGATCTTGCTGATTCCCTGGCTGCAGGAGCTGGTGGACCAGCTGGTTTTCGGTGGCAACTGGAACCTGCCGATGACGCCCGGAGGCTCCTTCCTCGAGGTGCTGACAGCCCCCTTCAGCCATAGCGGTTTTGGCCATCTCCTGGCCAATTCGCTTACCTTTCTGCCCCTCTCCTGGCTGGTATTGCTGCGCGGCCGCCGCGACTATCTGGCCGTTTGGTTGGGGGTTTATGCCACGGCTATTCCCGTATGGCTGCTCTGGCCCAATGGCAGTCACGGACTCTCCGGGGTCGTTTACGGGCTGCTGGGCTACCTGCTGCTGATCGGCTGGCTAGAGAAGCGGCCCCTCTCCTTGCTCCTCTCGGTGCTGGCCCTGGTCACCTATGCGGGGGTGCTGCCAAGCCTGCTGCCAATTTTTTCACCGCCAGGGGTGAGCTGGATTGGCCACTTCAGCGGTTTTGGCGGCGGCCTGCTGGCTGCCCTGGCCGTGGCTCGCGAGTCGCCTAGGTGACCAGGACTAGCGGTTGAGCTGACGCATCTGCCAGGTAACCCAGGTGCCCACCGGGCTCCAGAGCAAGTAAGGCAGCAGCAAAGCAGCCGCCAGCAAACTCTCGCTAGCCACAGCGAGGGTGAGGGCAATGCCCCACACCCAGCCAGCAAAGCCAATGACCGTGCCCCTACCCAGGCTGCGGCTACGGCAGATCACAAGCGTGTAGCTCTGCACCAACACCAACTGCACCAAGAAAGCCGCCATCCAGAGGCCGCTCCAGCTGGCCTGCCAGGTGAGCCAAGCCGAGATGTAGAAGCAGGCGTAGATCAGCAACCAAATCACGGGAATCAAACCCTCAAACACCAGCCAGCGGGGGCGGCGCAGCCGGATAAACCAGGCAAAATCCTGCCGGCTTGGATTCAGGCTCCACGCCACCGCCACAATCACCAACAGAATCACCAGGGCGGCGAGCACTGCAATAAGAATCAGCGGCACTCCAGCCTGCAGGTTCAACGCCCCAGATGCAGCAAACCAGGCCACCCCAAAAATGACCCCAACCAGCAATTCAGATCAAGCCAGCCAGGAAATCAGCCAAGAAGTAATTCTGGCCGCCTCCAGTCCCTGGGTGGCTGTAGTGCTCAACCTGGTGCCTGGTTTAGGTACGGGATACATCTATCAACGCCGCTGGCGGGCTTACTGGATCAGCTCAGGCCTGGCAACGGCCTGGTTTGTGGCGGGAGGCGTATTGGGCCAAAACGTAGACGCGGTGTTGATGCCCGATTTGGTGCAGCAAAATCAACTGATCGGGCTAGGCGGCCTGCTGCTGCTGGCAGTTGTTACTGCAACAGAGGCTGGCCTCGCCGCCCGCCGCGCTCAGCCCAGCTCCAGGCAGGCCAACCCGTAGACATCGCCCAGGGGACCACCGGCAGGCTGCCCCGATACATCATCAGTGCCATGGGACCATCGCAAAGCCCAACTGCAGCAGCGTCGGTATGGCGGTAAATGGCTTCGTCTCCCTGGCCCGGCGCGAAGTGTTCAGCGCGGGCCCAGGCGATGACGTCGGCGAGATCGCCCTTTTCCAGCGCCCGAATCCGCAAAAGGGGATGGGGCCATCCCGCTCAGTTGGAGCCGTAGGCGATGTGGCAGCTGGCATTGAGCACCTGGGCCTGGTCAGCCGTGGTCGGTGCCATGCCATTGATCAGCCCCTGCTTGCAATCGCTGGTTGCTGTCATCAGGGGCATACCGGCAACGCCGTAGGCAAACTGAACTCGATTAGGTGGCAGGGCTTGAACCGAGCCGTAGTCGAGCTGCAGGCTGGTTTGGGGCACCACGATCACGGTTGACTGCTGATAAGCAGCTGCGTCGACAGCACTGGTGATTGCAGCAGCCGTGGCCAAGCTGCCCACTCCCCAGGCCACCGAACTGGCTCCCCACCAGGGCCAGGCCGCTGGATAGGGCCGGTACCAGCCGGTGCTCCAGGTGCGCGACGACCAGTAACCGCCTTGGCGGCCCCAGGCCGGATTCCAGGCAGAGGCCCCTGGGGCGCGGGTGAGACCAGCGCCAGGGGCACCCCAGCCCACACCAGGGCGAGCCCCCGCTCCGGGTGCACCTATTCCGGGCGCCCCTACTCCGGGTGCTCCCACACCAGCCCCCGGTCTCATTCCGGCGCCAGGGGCACCCCAGCCCGCCCCTGGACGCACCCCCGCACCGGAGCCCGGTCCGCCAAAGCCACCACCACCCATGGGGCGGGCCAGAGCGGTGAAGCTGCCCGCAGCTGCTACGACGAGCCCTAAGCCAATCGCCGAAATCAGTTCCGCTCGCTTGCCCATGGTGTTGTTGCTGCGTTTACTAGAGGTGGTCTAACCGCGAACGAAGCCCACGGCACGGCAGCTAGTTGTATTCACCGGGCAGGTCCTGCTTAATGACCGTTACGCGGCCTACTTTTTTGCCTGAGAGCCGCAGCAGCTCGTCGCCAGAAAATTCAAAGCCCAGGCCTGCCCCGATCTGGGCCACATCATCAGCAGTAGCAGCGGCTTGCACGGCTTGCCGGAGCGACTGGTCATCCTGAACCTTGCCCAGGAAGGCCTTCAGCTGATCGAGGGACATGGGATCTCGTCGACAGTGCGATCCAGGATGGCGACCACATCTTCGTCGACCTGGGCCAGGCGCTCGAGCACTAGCTGCAGATCAAGGGCGGTGAGCTCGCCATCAGGCTGCCATTTGAGGCAGGTGCGTCCCAGGCAGCTGGTTGTCAAAACTTGGGTGGTGTGGACCATGGCCCACCTCGTTCTGTGTTCAATTCATCATCTTCTGGATTGCTGCCCTTGTATGCCCCCATCCGGGGGTGATTTCCGCTGAAACAAGCCAAGGGCTGGTCAAAATGGCGCAAAAGCCATCTCCTGCGCCATGACCCTTGAAACTGGGCCCAGTAGCTCTGAGATCACTAGCTCTGAGTCAGGCCTCTCGCAGCGAGACCGTCAACTTGACCTGCTCAGGGTGGTTTGCTGCGTGGCCTGGGCCGATGGCGATGTTTCCGCAGATGAAAAGCGGCTGCTGGAGAAACTCGTGGCCAAGTACTTCCCCTGTGGAGATGGCTCGGGGGCAAACCAGGAAGCTGCGCGTCAGCTAGCTGCCTGGACAGTCGACTCATCCGTGCTGGCGGAAGTGATTCCCAGGCTGACTAGCGGGGAAGACCGTGCTCTAGCCCTGAAGCTCAGCTACATGATGGCCAAAGTGGGCCAACGTCCTCAGGACAGTTCGCCGATCAACTCAGCAGAAAAAGCCCTTTACCGGCAGCTGGTGGAATCCCTTGGCCTGAGCGAATCTGAAGTGGCTGAAGCCGAATGGGCCGCTGAACAGGAGCTGTCCAGCGGTAAGGGGATATGGGCTGCCCTAGGGACAGCCTTTGCAGGTCTAGGTGCCTGGCCCAGCCAGGAAATGCTGGAAACCCCGGGCATGCAGTGGCTGTGAAGCCAGCTGCTCAGGCCCGATCGAGACTCAGCCCAGACCGAGCTGGCCCAGGATGCCCTGGCCAGTAAGCAGCTCGGTGCCCAAACCGATCACGAAACCGAGCATGGCCAGGCGGCCATTCCAGGTTTCGGCGAAGGCAACGAAGCCGAAGCGGGAAGCGGAGTCAGCCATGAAAAGGATCCTTAAGGAAACGTGAGGTTATTGTAACGTCTCATGAAGCCGGCGTTTGTGTCTCTTGATGCAAAAGCGCAGCTTCCAAGCTCGCCAGCAGCGCCACGCCATAGCGATCGAGCTTGGCCTGGCCCACACCGCCGATCCCGGCCAGCTGCTCCAGGGAGCGGGGCCGGCGGGCCACCACCTCCACCAGGGTGCGGTCGTGAAACACCACGTAGGGCGGCACTCCCTGCTGCCGCGCTTGCTCGCGGCGCCAATCCTTCAGCGCTTGCAACACGGGCGCCTCATCAGGGTTCAGCTCTGCCGCAGCAGGAGCCGGGCTCACCCCAGGCTGGCGGCGGCGCTCTCGCTTCGCTGGCGGCAGCCGCAGCAGCAGTTGAGCCTCACCCCGCAGCAACGGCTTGAGCCGCCCGTCCTCGCCGAATCCCAGAGCCCCGTAGCGCTCGGAGTCGGCCTGCAGCAACCCCTGGGCCACCAGCTGGCGAAACAGGCTGCGCCACTGGCCGCGATCAAGCTCCTTGCCAATGCCATACACACCAAGCTGCTGGTGGCCGAGCTCGCGAATTCGGGCCGTATCTGCCCCCAGCAGCACATCCACCAAATGGGCGGCACCAAAGCGGCTGCCCGTGCGGTACACAGCCGATAGGGCCTTGCGCACCGACTCGGTGGCATCGACGGCCGTATCTGGCTCAAGGCAGAGATCGCAATTGCCACAGGGCTCGGGCAGGGCCTCGCCGAAGTGGCTGAGCAACACCTGACGGCGGCAGCCGCTCGCCTCGGTGAAGCCAATCAGCGAATCGAGTTTGCCATGCTCAACCCGTTTTTGCTGCTGCTCCGCGTCGGAGTCGTCGATGAAGCGGCGCAGCTGGGGCACGTCGCCGCCGCCATGCACCATCCAGGCCAGGGCCGGCAGGCCATCCCGGCCGGCGCGGCCGGTTTCCTGGTAGTAGGCCTCCAGGCTTTTGGGCAGGTCCACGTGGGCCACAAAGCGCACATCCGGCTTGTCGATGCCCATGCCAAAAGCGACCGTGGCAACCACCACCACGCCGCTTTCGCGCCGGAAGCGCTCCAGAGCGGCGCTGCGCACCGCCCCATCCAATCCGGCGTGATACGCAACGGCGTCATATCCCGCTGCCTGCAGGTCGCGGCAGAAGCCATCCACCCGGTTGCGGGAGCGGGCGTACACAATCCCTGAGGCGCCGCGGTGATCGGCGAGCAGCTCAAGCAATTGGCGGCGGACGTCGTCCTTATCGCGCAGCAAATAGCGGATGTTGGGGCGATCAAAGCTGGCCAGAAACACTCGCCCCTGCTCCAACTGCAACCGGGCGCGGATCTCGTCTCGGGTGCGGGGATCGGCCGTAGCGGTGAGTGCCAGCCTCGGCACGGCTGGAAATCGCTGGGCCAGCACCGAAAGCTGCAGGTATTCCGGGCGGAAGTCATGCCCCCACTGGGAAACGCAGTGGGCCTCATCAATGGCAAACAGAGCCAGGGGTAGGGCAGCAAGCCGCTCGAGGGTGTCCCCCGCCAGCAAGCGCTCGGGAGATAAATAGACCAAATCCAGTTGGCCCGCCCGCAGCAGGCGCCAGGTGTTGGCGGTTTCCTCAGCACTACAGCCCGAGTGCAGCGCCGCAGCCCGCACCCCCGCCTGACGCAGCCCCTCAACCTGATCTTGCATCAGGGCGATCAGGGGCGAAATCACCACCGCCGTTCCCGCTCGGCAGAGGGCCGGGATCTGGTAGCAAAGCGATTTGCCCCCACCGGTGGGCATCAGCACCAGGGCCGAGCCACCAGCCACCACATGCTCAACAATTTCCTGCTGGGGACCGCGAAAAGCGCCGTAGCCAAAAACCTCGCGCAGCACCTGCCCGGGAGAGACCGGGCTCGCCGCAACAGGCTCTGGCATGGGTATTACCCTAATCAGACCTTGGCGAACTTCATCGCCGCCGGAGAACCCCAGTCACCATTCACCTGATAGCCGCGGGGATTGG
Source organism: Synechococcus sp. CS-1330 (assembly GCA_025128025.1). Lineage (GTDB taxonomy): Bacteria > Cyanobacteriota > Cyanobacteriia > PCC-6307 > Cyanobiaceae > Cyanobium_A. The sequence continues at coordinate 2,666 of JAHLYR010000002.1, read as the reverse complement.
CGCAGAGGTGGCGCAGGATCCAGAAAAGGCTCTCTGGGCTGTCCGTACCCAAGGCCAGCTGTAACTCCTGCAAACTGCGCTCCTGGCCATCGCTGAGCAGGGCTTCGAGCCGCTCCTGCAGGGCCAGAATCAGGGCTGCTGCCTTTTTGCCGGCCTCCACCCCCGGCTGGTCGTAGGCGTTGACATTTACCAGTTCGGCGTAGAGACCGACGGCGCGCTCAAACAGGGCGATCAGGGCACCGAGGGCTGTGGCATCAAAGCGGCGCAGAGTGATCGAGAGGCTCTGGCGGCCCCCTTCCATCAGGGCCGAGCGGGTGCCCTGCAGAAAGCCATCGAGGAAGTCGCCAGGGATCTCATCACCGATTGGGGGGATATCACTGGGCTCTTCCAAGGCCTCGATGAAGGTCACAAAGAAGTTGTCGATGCCATCGCGCAGCTGCTGCACGTAGGCGTGCTGGTCGGTCGAGCCCTTGTTGCCGTAAACGGCAATGCCCTGGTGCACCACCTCGCCGCCGCGGTCGTGCTTCTTACCGAGGCTCTCCATCACCAACTGTTGGAGATAACGGCTGAACACCTCCAGCCGATCGCGATAGGGGAGCACAACCATGTCGCGCTTGCCCTGGCCATGGCCGGCCACAAACCACGCTGCAGCCATCAGGGCAGCCGGGTTACGTAGCAGATCTGACTCCCGGGTCAGGGCATCCATTCGGGCGGCGCCGGCCAGAAAGCCGCGCAGATCGGCACCCACCAGGGCCGCGGGCAGCAGGCCAACGGCACTGGTGATGCTGGTGCGGCCGCCCACCCAATCGAACATGTCAAAGCGGCGCAACCACTGACCTGCCACGGCCACCTGATCGAGCTTGCTGTCGAGCATGGTGACCGCCACAGCCTGACCGGCCCACTGCCCGCCCCGGGCCTCTAGCCGCGCCTGGGCTTGCTCCATGCCGATATGGGGCTCAGGGGTACCGCCCGACTTGCTCACCACCACCACCAAGGTGGTGGCTAGGCGACCGTCAAGGGCCGCCAAGGTGCGGCTCATGCCGGCGGGGTCAACGTTGTCGAAGAAGTGGAAGGGGAGACCCTGACCCTCTTCCTGCAGGGCGCGCACCATCAGCAGCGGGCCGAGGCCGGAACCGCCAATACCGATCCAAAGCACGTCGGTAAAAGGCTGGCCATTGGGAGCACAGAGGCTGCCGTCGAGCACCTCGCGGCCAAAGGTCTCAATCCGCTCCACCTCGGCGTTGATGTGCGCGGTGGTGGCGGCGTCTGGTGCCAGCTCTGGGGTGCGCAGCCAGTAGTGGCCAACCTGGCGCTGTTCATCCGGATTTGCGATCGCACCACCTTCCAGGGCCGCCATCGCTGCAAAGGCCATGTCGAATCGGGGAGCCAAGGCATCGAGATCGGCCTGGCCGATCGCCATGCGACTCACATCAAGCCAGATACCAAGATCGCTTTCATACCAAAGCAAGTCGCAGAAGCGATGCCATTGGATCTGGGCGTTGGAGCCATCAAAATTGGCAAGCATGGGCTTGCGGCTCAAGCCGCTCTCGTCGCCAGAACTTAGATCTGACCCCGTCCCAGCACCAGCCCCAACACGAGACCCAGTGCCGGACGGAAGACCGTTCCGTAGTCAGGGGACTAACCAGGAAAAATTCCTTAAGATCAATCAATCATCAATAAGTGTTTGTGCCTAATCCCACCAGCTATCCGCGCTGGCTTGCCCTAGGCAAGCGGCTGGTAGGGGTTCGGCGTCTCACCGGCCTCACAGCAGTCCTGCTGGCTGTTGCAAGCTTCCAGCTTTCTAACGGTCCAAAAACGCCCCTGCTGCTGCTTGATCCCGGTCTCAGCGGCAGCATCAGCTCCGCTGCTGGCTCGGGGCAACTTGCAGATCCGCTGCAATTTTCACCAGACGAACTTAAGGAGCTGCAGCGCCGCTTTGGTGTCCACGGACCTCAGCCACGCCTGGCCCAGTTATTCACCAGTGGTATTGACCAATTAGAGCCGCTGCGCAGCCACACCCTGGGGCGCTTGGTCGAGCTTCGTCCCCTGATCCTGGCCGAATCCCGGCGCCAGAAGATCAATCCCGTGTTGGTGACGGCAGTGTTGTTTGACGAAATGCGGCACGCCAAACCGGGCGAAGATCTGCCCCTGGCGGCCCATTCCGGCTTATTCAGCACCCATGGCCCCGCCCAGCTAAGCCTGGGCGAAATGGTGCACCAGGGCCTGCTGCCGGCCAATGCCTCCGAAGCCGAAATCACCGAGGCCCGCAACCAGCTGCTCGATCCCGAACGCAACGTGGTGCTGCTTGTGGGCAAATTCGCTCGCCTCAGCCGCGCCCTCGAGCTGCCCCAGCGCCCCCTGCAGGCCAGCGGCAACCCCCGTGACGCCAAGGCCCTAGCCACCCTGGCCTACCTCCACAACGGCAAGCTCGACTACCCCCGCCGCATCCTGCGCACCATGCAAGATCCCGAACTCCACGCCCTGCTGTACGCCAGCCGTAAACAGGCCCCAGCACCACTGATTTAATTAGGGAATCTCTGGACAAACGGGGCTTGAGCGGAGGCAGTGAGCAGGAAAGAGTGCCTTTGACCGAGAATTGCCTCTGAGGCCATTTTCTGAGGACTTTTGGTCTCATGTTCAGCCACTTTGGGCTGGTTTTTTAGGCT
>JAHLYR010000072.1 GCA_025128025.1 Synechococcus sp. CS-1330 | reverse complement strand
CTTCTTCGCCCGCCCCGCCGAGCAGGTCGCACCCGACCTCATCGGCTGCCTGCTGGTGAAGCGCCAACCCACTGGGGAGTTGCTGTGGGGCGTGATTGTGGAAACGGAGGCGTATTGCCAGAGCGAGCCCGCCTGCCACGGTTATCGCCGCCGCACCCCGAGCAACGAAACCCTGTTTGGGGAGCCTGGGCGGTTTTATGTCTATCTGAGCTATCGCATTCACCACTGCGTCAAAGTGGTGACGCCCCACCAGCCTCACCGTGCTGGCCATCAACGCTTCTGCCCATCCAGAGCATTCCGTGAGGCTCAGGGTGTTGCTGAGCGATCTCCTGGCGGCCATTCAGGAGTGTGAGAGCGAGTTGGGGACCTATCTGCCCACGTAAAGAGCTGCTGGGTTCTGCCCGCTGGGTGTTGGTTCAAGCCAATGACCAATACCATCTGGCTCATCAGATGGCGTAAACCCCTGCTCCGACTGGGGTTTACTTAGTCCAGAGAGAGGTTGGTAGCCCCGCTTTCCAACACCACGAGCGCCGTATTTCCCCCACCACTTCCAACACCCATTTGTGGGAAATCCATGGCACCATATGGGGACCACTGGCACTCAAGTGCCCTTCGCTACTGGGTTTTGAACAGGTGTTGGGAGGGCATGACCCCTCCTGAAACCTGTCTTAAACGGAGAGGGAGGGATTCGAACCCTCGACAAGAGTTGCCTCCTGTAACTCCTTAGCAGGGAGCCGCTTTCAACCACTCAGCCACCTCTCCAGGGGCTTGCTCACTTTATCAGTGAGCCCTATCGCCTGGGGCCTCCCAGGCGGCCTGGGCGGCGGTGAGTCGCGGCAGGCGGTGCTTAAAGCCGCAGAGGATTTCCCAGGGGATGGTCTGGCAGCGATCGCTCCAGTCGGTGGGGGTGATTTGTTCGCTTCCCTCCTGGCCTAGCAGGGTCACCACCGACCCCACCTCCAGTTCCGGGCAGTTGGTGGCATCGAGCACCAGTTGGTCCATGGTGATGGCTCCCACTTGGGGTAGACGTTGGCCTGCAAACAGAACTTCCAGCTGGTTGGAGAGCTGGCGGGGCACTCCATCGGCGTAGCCAATGCCAACAACGGCCAGGCGGCTGGGTCGGCTGGTGCGGAAGCGATGGCCGTAGCTCACCCCCACCCCGCTGCCCACCTCCCGAATCAGGCTGACGCGGGCGTGCAGGGTCATCGCTCCCTGCAGGGGTGTGACAGAAGCCAGGTGGGCCGCCGGGCTGTGGCCATATAGCGCCAGGCCGACTCGCACTAGGTCGTAGTGCAACCCTGGATTGCGCAGGGTGCCGGCCGAGTTGGCCAGGTGGCGGATGCCAGCCTGCAGGCGCTGGTGCTCCAGGGCCTGAAGCACCGTCTCGAACAGTCGCTGCTGTTGATCGGTGAGCCCGTCATCGGCGTCCGCTGATGCATCGGCACTGGCGAGATGGGAATAGAGACCGGCCAACTGCACGGCTTCCAGTTCCGTGATCGCGGCCACGAGTCTGGGCCCCTCCTGCCAATCGGCCCCAAGCCGAGCCATGCCAGTGTCGAGCTTGAGCTGCAAGGCCATCGGGCGGCCTTGGCCGCTGGCGAGGTTTTGGCAGAGCAGGGCTTCGCGCATGCCGCTGATGGTGGGCATGAGCTGCCAGTGCAGACAGCTGCGCAGCTCCTCTACCTGGGTGAGGTTGCCGAGCACCAGGATTGGCGCTTCGATGCCGGCCCTGCGTAGCTCGATGCCTTCGCTCAGGGTGGCGACACCGCATTGACTGGCTCCACCAGCGAGGGCGGCCCGGGCCACGGGGATCGATCCATGGCCATAGCCGTCGGCCTTGACCACAGCCATCAGCTCGGTGCCATTGCCTATGCAGCGTTTCAGGCTGCGGGCGTTGGCACTTATGGCGCCGGTATTCACCTCTACCCAGGCCCGTTGCCGAGCCAGGCTGGCCTCATGGGCCGGGGCACTCCAACTGGTCTCGGTCGCCTGGGTCACGGATTACAGCGAAGATTGCCACTAGCATGCCGCCGAACACGGGTGCTGGCATGGGCCACGTTCTCGTTCTAAACGCGTCCTACGAGCCCCTCAACATCACCACCTGGCGTCGTGCGGTGGTGATGGTGCTGAAGGGGAAGGCGGAGGGCCTTGAGCATGACCCCGACCGCAGGATTCGAGAGGACACCCTGCTACCCACAGTGATCCGCCTGCGTCATTTCGTGCGGGTGCCCTACAAGCCGTTGCCCCTGACCCGCCGCAACCTGTTTCACCGCGATGGCCATCGCTGCCAGTACTGCGGTGCCAGCGCTGAGCAGCTCTCTGTCGACCATGTGGTGCCCCGCAGCCGCGGTGGCCTCGATACCTGGGAAAACGTCACCACAGCCTGTCTGCCCTGCAATGTCCGCAAGGGCAACCGCACGCCGCGGGAGGCGGCCATGCCCCTGCTGCGGTCACCTCATCGGCCCCTGGGCAGCTTCAGCTTTGAAGCCAGTCGCCAGATCTCCGCTGGTCAGCATGGCGAGTGGGCCAAATATGTGATTGGGTCCTGAGAACCCTCAGCTGGCTACCTGTTGGGCAAGCTCCTCGAGCTGGCGGCTCTGATCGGCGGCGATTGAGGCACTGATCAGGTCGTGGAGCTGGCCGTTGAGCACCGGCTCAAGCGCGAAGTTGCGGCCTAGGCGGTGGTCGGTAGTGCGGTTGTCTTTGAAGTTGTAGGTGCGGATTTTCTCGCTGCGGTCGCCGCTGCCTACCTGGGCCAGCCTGGTGGAGCGCTCCTGGGCGTTGGCTTCTGCCAGCTGGCGCTCATAGAGCTTGGCCCGCAGGATTTCCATGGCGCGCTCGCGGTTCTGCAGCTGGGAGCGCTGCTGGGTGCAGAACACCCGAATGCCGGTGGGCTTGTGCAGCAGGTCTACGGCCGTTTCCACTTTGTTGACGTTTTGGCCGCCGGCGCCACCGGAGCGGGCGGTACTGATTTCGATATCGCCGGGTTCGATCTGAACCTCCACGGGATCGGCCTCCGGCATCACGGCGACCGTGGCGGTTGAGGTGTGCACCCGGCCCTGGGACTCGGTGGCCGGCACCCGTTGCACCCGATGCACCCCGGCCTCGAACTTCAGCTGGCTGAAAACCCCATCTCCCTTGATGGCGAGGATTAGTTCTTTGTAGCCCCCAAGCTCGGCTTCGGAGGCGCTTACAGGTTCCACCCGCCAGCCCACCCCTTGGGCGTAGCGCTCATACATGCGGGCTAGATCACCGGCCCAGATCGCCGCTTCATCGCCACCGGCGCCGGCGCGGATCTCCAACATCACGCTGCGCTCATCGCGGGGGTCTCGGGGCAGCAGGGCCACCGTGAGCTTGTCGAGCAGGCTGGCCGTTGCTTCCGCCAGGGTTGCCAGCTCCTCCGTTACCAGTTCCTCCATGGCGAGGTCGCCCCGATGTTCTTTCAGCAGGGCGCGAGCTTCGCGCTCTTCCTGCTGCAGTTTCTGCAGGCTCAGGTGGTCCTGCACCAGGGGCTCAAGGCGAGCTCTCTCGCGGGCGATGGCCTGCATCTGGCTGGGATTAGCCGCCACGGCTGGATCTGCCAGCTGGCGTTCCAGGGTCTCGAAGGTGCGGCGGGCCGTCTCCAGGCGCTCATGCAGCAGGGAAGGATCCATCAGCGAGGTAGGAGGAGCCCGCATGGGCACCAGACAACACAAAGCCGGGTGCCCGTAAGCACCCGGCTGGGGGGTTCAATCAGGCCTGCAGAGATCAGGCTTCGGCCACAGCGGGGGCCACGGTCTCACCTTGGCTTGCAGCTTCGGCCGAGGCCTCAGCCTGGGGCTCCTGCTTGGCAGCGGCGTTGGAGAGGGAATCGGCTCCACCCATGCCGTACTTGCGCATAAAGCGATCTACACGGCCCTCGGTGTCGAGGATCTTTTGGGTGCCGGTATAGAAGGGGTGGTTGCCACTCCACACATCAACGTGGAGTTCGGGGGAGGTGGAACCGGTGGTCATAACCACCTCTCCGTTGCAAATCACCTTGGCATCGGGATACCAGGTGGGATGAATTTCGGCCTTGGGCATGACGGGAAAGGGGCTGATGGCGGGGAGAAGAAATCAGCGCTTGGAGAACTGAGGTGCCTTACGGGCTTTCTTCAGGCCGTACTTGCGACGCTCCTTGGCGCGAGGGTCGCGGCTGAGGTGGCCTTCGGTTTTAAGGGGCTTGCGGTTGTCCGGGGACAATTCACACAGGGCACGAGCTGCACCCTGCTTGATGGCGTCGGCCTGGCCGGTAAGACCACCACCACGCACATTCACAAGCAGGTCGTAGTCGGTTGCCAAGCCGAGAGTCTGCAGAGGAGCTTTGACCGCTGCAAGATAAACGGGGTTGTAGTTGAGATAGTTGTCGCCAGGGCGACCGTTGATGGTTACGGTGCCGGTCCCGGGAACCACACGCACTCGGGCAACTGCCGTCTTACGACGACCCGTACCCCAATAGACGACTTTGTTAGTGCTCATCGGGCGGCAGTGGCGGGATCGAGGGCTAGGGCTTGGGGTTGTTGGGCAGCGTGGGGATGCTCAGTACCCTTGTAAACCTTCAGCTTGCGGAACAGCTGACGGCCCAGAGCGTTGTGGGGAAGCATGCCTTTGATGGCTTTCTCCACGATCCGCTCAGGGATCCGGGCCTGCAGGTGGGCGAAGGTCTCGGTCTTCATGCCACCGGGCCGGCCGGAGTGGCGGCGGTAAATCTTTTGGGTCGGCTTGTTACCGCTCACCTTCACTTTGTCGGCGTTGATGACGATGACGAAGTCGCCGGTGTCGAGGTGGGGGGTGTAGCAGGGCTTGTTCTTGCCGCGCAGCACTTGGGCCACTTCGCTCGCCAGGCGACCGAGGGTCTGATTCTCTGCGTCCACCAGATACCACTGGCGGTCGAGGGAATCAATGGAGGGCAGGGGGGTCTTGTTCATTTCGCCTGATCAGGCACCGGCAGGCCGGAAGTGGGGCAGGACAGCTGGTCGTTGGAAACCCAACGCCCGTGTTCAGTGACCTTACCGCCTGGCCGGCGCGCCCCCAGGAGGTAGCTGCGCTGAACTGACGAAAGGCTGGGCTGAACCAGGCTGGAGATCCGGAGAATCGGAAATCTCGAGCTGAAACCGCGGTTGGCAATCATACCAGGCGGCTTGGGGGAATACTGGCTTGGGGTAGCCCACCCGCAGCAGGCAGAGGCCCTGAGGTGGAGCTGCCTCTTTCACTTCCAGGCGCTGGCACTCGCGCCAGCGGCGCTCGAAGTCGGCGCCGCTGAGCCGCCCCTCGCCAACCGCCACGAGTTGACTCAGCACCAGACGCACCATGCCGTACAGAAAACCGCTGGCTTGCAACTCGACGCTGATCAGGTCACCTTGGCGCTCCAAACTCACCTCCTGAAGGGTGGTGCGGCCGTGGGCGCGGCGGCTGCCGGCTCGTTGAAAGGCAGAAAAGTCGTGTTCTCCCAGCATGGCCTCCAGGGCCTGGCCCATGGCTTGTTCATCGAGCCGTCGCTGATAGCGGTGCCAGCTCCAGGGGGCCAGGAACAGGTTGGGGGTGCGGGCGTTGTAGATCGTGTAGCGATAACGCCTGTAGCTAGCGCTGAAGCGGGCGTGCCAGCTGGGGTCAACCTCTACAGCCGCCCGGATGCGGATCGTGGCCGGTAGCCGACCATTGAGAGCCTTGGCCCAGCGCTCCGGCGGAATTGGCCCAGCAGCTTCGAAGTGTGCCACTTGGGCAGCAGCATGCACGCCCGTATCGGTGCGGCCAGCAGCCATGGTGCGGTTGGGTCCCTGTGGATCCAGCCCAGCTATCGCTTGCTCCAGGGTCTGCTGCACGCTGTGGGCATTGCGTTGCCGCTGCCAGCCGCAGTAGGCGGAGCCGTCGTATTGCAGGCAAAGAGCGATACGGCGCAGGGCGGCGGGGGCGGGAGTCAGCACGGGAACCATGCAGCCATTAAAAAACCGCGGTGGGGTTACGCCACCGCGGCAGTTTGGGATCTCGCCAGACGGGGAGAGGTTTAGACCAGTTCGATGATGGCCATCTCGGCGTTATCGCCGCGGCGGGGAACGGTACGGATTATGCGGGTGTAGCCACCTTGGCGCTCGCCGTAGCGGTCTTGGGCTTTGTCAAACAGGGCATGAACCAACTGCTTGTCATAGATGTAACCGATGGCGCGGCGACGGGCAGACAGGCTGCCGTCCTTGGCCAGGCTGATCATGCGCTCAGCTTCATCGCGCAAAGCTTTGGCACGGGCTTTGGTGGTGGTAACCCGACCCTCGCGGATCAGCTGGGTGGTGAGACCCCGCAGCATGGCTTTGCGTTGGTCGGCGGGGCGTCCCAACATGGGGACTCGGCACTGGTGTCTCATTGGGCTGACTCAGGTGAGAAGGCTGTCGGTAAAAGGGGCCGCCGATCAGGCGCTAGTGCGGCTCTGGGGCAGGGTGATGCCGATGCGCTCCAGCGCTTCGATCACCTCATCGGCTGATTTGGAGCCGAAGTTTTTGATCTCCAGGAGATCTTCGTAGCTAAAGCCCATCAGGTCGGACACGGAGTTGACCTGGGCGCGCTTCAGGCAGTTGTAGGCCCGCACGGAGAGGTTGAGTTCTTCGAGGGGAATTTGGGCCTCGGCGGAGGGCTCGGGCTCAAGGCCGGGCTCTTCCACCATGGTCAAGCTGGCCAGGGGCTGGAACAGACCGATCAGCTGGTTGGCTGATTGGGCCATGGCGTCGTCTGGTGTGACGCTGCCATTGGTTTCGATCTCCAGGCGCAGTCTTTCGCGAGCGGATCCACCTTCGCCAACGGCGGTTTCATCCACCGTGTAATTGACCCGGCGCACGGGCTTGAACACGGCATCGATCTGCAGCAGGTCGATGGCGCTGGTGTCTTCGCTGTGGCGATTGACGGGCCGGTAGCCGACACCACGCTCCACGTGTACCTCCATTTCGAGGCTGTGGCCTTCAGCCACGGTCGCGATCAGGCGATCTGAATCGATTACCTGCACCTGGGAGGAGAACTGCAGATCGGCGGCGGTAACCATGGCGGGGCCGTTCACCACTAGGCGGCCGATCTCCAGCTCGCGGTTGCGGCTGCTAACGGAGATCTGCTTGCAGTTGAGCAGAATGTCGAGCACGTCTTCACGAACCCCGGGCACGGTGGCGTACTCGTGGTTGACTCCGGAGATGCGTACTGCGGTGATGGCACTGCCTTCAAGGCTGCCGATCAGGACGCGTCGCAGGGCATTGCCAAGCGTGGTGGCCTGGCCGCGATCGAGCGGGCCGATCAGGAAGGTGCCGGTCTGGGATCGGTCGTCCGCGACCTGATGCTCAATTCGATCGATTTGGTAATGCAACACGTTCTGAAGGGTCGAAAGGTTGGAGAAAGCCCAGGGGGCAGGAACGAAACGACGACTCAGACGCGACGGCGCTTGGAGCGACGGCAACCGTTGTGGGGCAGGGGAGTCACGTCGCGGATCAGGGTGATTTCAAGGCCGGCCACCTGCAGGGCTCGGATTGCGGTTTCGCGGCCTGAACCAGGACCCCTTACAAGAACTTCGATCTGGCGCATGCCCTGCTCGAGGGCGCGTCGGGCGGCTGCTTCAGCTGCGGTTTGGGCGGCAAAGGGTGTGCCTTTACGGGCTCCTTTGAAGCCGCTGGCGCCGGCCGAACTCCAGGAGATCACCTCTCCGGCCGTGTCAGTGATCGACACGATCGTGTTGTTGAAGGTGCTCTGAATGTGGGCAACGCCGTTGGGGACGTTGCGCTTCGTTTTCTTGGCGCCGGATTTTTTGGCTGGCTTTGCCATGGCGGAAAGGCCTGCTGGTGCAGGAGGTGATCAGGGGAACGTCGGGGGGCACCCTGGTGACGCCGGTCGCTTGCGCAGTTGGCGGCAGGGTGGGAGCAGGTGAAGGAAGGCGGGGCCTTACTTCTTCTTGCCGGCCACGGTTTTGCGAGCACCACGACGGGTGCGCGCATTGGTGCGTGTGCGCTGGCCACGCACGGGCAGACCCATGCGATGGCGGCGACCGCGAACGCAGCCGATGTCTTGGAGGCGCTTGAGGGCCATGCCCTCTTGACGGCGCAGGTCGCCTTCGAGGGTGAAGGTTTCGGCCGCACCGCGCAACTTCTGGACGTCGGCGTCGCTGAGGTCTTTTACCCGGATGTCTGGGCTGACACCGGATTTGGCCAGAATCTTCTGGGCACGGGTAAGACCTATGCCATACACGTAGGTGAGGGCAATCTCGACGCGCTTTTCGCGTGGGATATCAACGCCGGCAATCCGAGCCACGTAGGAATTCGATGAGGGGGCAAGGGGCTCCGCCTGAGCGGAGCGGGGAAATGATGCACAGCTGGCCCCCAAGGGGGCTGGCTAAGGCTGGTCAGCCTTGGCGCTGTTTGTGCTTGGGGTTGGTGCAGATCACCATCACCCGGCCGTGGCGACGAATCACCCGGCATTTGTCGCACATTCTCTTGACCGAGGCACGCACCTTCATGGGAGTTGTGCTCTCCTAATTTGCAAACCGACAACCTACCACACAGGTCAACACCCTCTGGCGATTCAACCGAGCAGGGCGGCGATCCGTTCGGCGATCGCATCGACGCTGCCATTGGCCTCAATGGCCTGCAGCAAGCCAAGCTGCTGATAATGCTGAATCAGCGGTGCGGTCTGTTCCCGGTAGACCTCCAGCCGGTGGCGAATCACGCTTTCGTTGTCGTCAGAGCGCCCCCGGCTTAGGAGCCTTTGGATCAAGACGGCGTCGTCGAGCTCCATCAGCACCACCAGCTCGATCGGTTGCTGCAGCTCATCGAGCAGCAGCCCCAGAGCCTCGGCTTGAACGAGGTTGCGGGGGAAGCCGTCCAGTAACCAGCCGCCGCCGCCGCTGGCGGCCAGTGCTTCCAGCCGGCCCCGCACGATCGCCAACACCAGCGCATCGCTCACCAGCTCACCACGGGCCATCACGGCCTCGGCTTCCTTGCCGAGATCGCTGCCAGCAGCAACCTCCGCCCTCAGCAGGTCTCCCGTAGAGAGGTGCAGCAGCTGGCGATCGGCGGCCAGTTGCTGGGCTTGGGTGCCCTTACCAGCTCCTGGGGGGCCAAGGAAGAGGAGACGTTGCTTCATCGCTGAACTTGGGAGTTGGAGGAAGGGTTTGCTGCGAGGCCCGCAGCAACGGGCTGGTGGTCACTGGCGCACCATGCCCTCGTAGCGCTGGGAGATCACGTAGGTCTGCACCTGTTTGGCTGTGTCGATCGCAACGCCCACCAGAATCAGCAGGGAGGTGGCCCCCAGCCCCTGGAAGGTGCGCACCTGGGTAGCCCCTTCCACGGCCGAGGGAATGATCGCCACGGCGCCGAGGAACACACCACCCAGCAGGGTGAGCCGGTTTTGCACGCCGCTGAGGTAGTTGGCAGTGGCTGAGCCGGGGCGCACGCCGGGGATGGCCACGCCGCTGCGCTTGAGATTGGTGGCGATGTCCACCGGATTCACGGTGAGTGAGGCGTAGAAGAAGCCGAAGCCGCAGATCAGGCCAAAGAACACCAAGGCATACAGCCAGGGAGTGCTGCTGTTGGGGTTGAGGTATCCCGCCAACTTGATCAGCCAAGGGTTGCGGGTGAGGTTGGCAATGGTGAGCGGCAGAAACACCACGGCCGAGGCAAAAATGATCGGCATCACGCCGCCGGCGTTGAGCTTCAGCGGCAGGTAGCTCTGCCGTGCCGCAAGCACCCCAGCGCCTCCCACTTGGCGCTTGGCGCTCACAATTGGGATGCGGCGGTTGCCTTCCTGCACAAAGATGATCCCCACGATCGTCAGCAGGAAAACCAGCACCAGCACGACGATGCCGCCAACTGTGCTGCGGTCCCCGCTCTGGGCCAGCTCGATCGTTGATCCCAGGGCCTTGGGCAAGGTGGCCACGATGTTGACGAAGATCACCAGGGACGCTCCTTGACCGATGCCCCGCTCGGTGATCACCTCGCTGATCCACATCACCACCATGGAGCCGGTCACCAGGGCGAGGGCCGTCTGGATTACAAACACGGGCTCCGAAAGGCCCTCTGTGGCGTATTGCCGCAGGATCAGGGCAAAGACCAGGCTCTGCAGGATGCCCCAGCCCAGAGCCACGTAGCGGGTGATCTGGGCGATCTTGCGCCGGCCTGCTTCGCCCTCATTTTTCTGGAGGTCCTCCAGTTGGGGCAGGGCTGCGGTTAGCAGCTGAATGATGATCGAGGCGTTGATGAACGGCAGGATGCCCAGTGCAAAAACGCCAAGGGTGGACAGGCCGCCCCCGGTGAAGATGTCCAGGAACCCGATCAGCTGACCGCCCTGGGAGAGGAACTGCTGAAATGCCACCCGGTCGATGCCTGGCATCGGGATGTAGATGCCCAGCCGGACCAGCAGCAGCAGGCCGAGGGTGGTTAGCACCCGGTCGCGCAGCCCCTTCGACTGGATCAGTTGGCTGAGGATTTCCCCGGCACTTGGGTTGCGACCCCGGCTAACAAGCATGGCGGCGTGTGATGGACATGAAAAAACCGCCCATCAAGACCCGCGGCGTGCCCGGGGCTCGACTGGACGGCTCAGACCTTAGGGCGGAGGCCCGCAAGGCGATCAGATGACTTCGCAGCTGCCACCGGCAGCTTCGATCTTGGTGCGGGCGCTTGCAGTAAATGCGGCGGCCTGCACGGTCAGCTTGACGGAGAGTTCACCGTTGCCAAGCACCTTGAGGGGATGCTTGGGGCTGGTCACGAGACCTTCCTTCACCAGGGAATCGAGGCTGACTGTGCTGCCGGCTTTGCAGTCGGCGAGCTTGGCCACGTTGATGATCGTGAACTCCTTCTGGTTGACCAGCTCAAAGTGCTTGAGCTTGGGGATGCGGCGATAGAGAGGCATTTGGCCACCCTCGAAGCCAGGACGGGTCGGACGACCCGAGCGGGACTTCTGGCCGCGCATGCCGAAACCGCAGCTGGCTCCCTGGCCTGCAGCAATGCCGCGACCCTTGCGGAGCTTGCGGCGCCGGGCGCCAGCGTTGGGTTTGAGGGACTGGAGATTGAACGTCATGACGAGGCCTTAGGAGTAGATCTGCTCTAGGGAGATGCCCCGCTCCTTGGCGGTCTCCTTGTGGGTGCGAAGGCCGGCCAAAGCCTCCATCGCAGCGCGGGCGTTGTTGAGGGGGGTCTTGGATCCGAGGCGCTTGGCCAACACATTTTTGATGCCGGCCAGTTCGAGCACCGTGCGGATCGAGCCGCCCGCAATCACCCCGGTTCCGGGTGCTGCCGGCCGGATCAGCACGCTGGCGGCACCGTCGCGGCCGTTGCTGAGGGTAGGGATGGAGCTGTGACGGGTCAGGGGCACCTTGACCAGGTGCTTCTTGCCATCGGCTACGCCCTTGCGGACTGCGCCGATCACGTCGCCGGCCTTGCCGACGCCCACACCTACTTGGCCCTTCTCGTTGCCAACGACAACGATGGCCCGAAAGCTCATCTTCTTGCCGCCTTTAACGGTCTTGGAGACGCGGCGGATTTGCACCACCCGCTCCTGCCATTCGGAGTCGCGCTCCTGGCCGCGACGGTTGTCGCGCCCGCGGCCGCCACCGCGACGGCTATCGCCGCCTCGGCCTTCAGCCCGACCACCGCGGCGATCCTGCTGGCCTTCGGCAGCAGCAGGTACATCCGACGCGGCCGGGATGTCGTTGGACTGAACTTGATCGTTGGTTTCGGTCATGGTGAGAGCAGGGATCAGAACTGAAGGCCCGCTTCCCGGGCGGCGTCAGCCAGGGCCTTGACCCGGCCGTGGTACAGGTTGCCGCCTCGATCGAAGACCACCTGCTGGATGCCCTGGGCGAGCGCCCGTTTGGCTACCAGCTCGCCTACCGCCACGGAGGCATCACAGGTAGAGCTGGCGTCGAGGTTGGTGCGCAGGTCCTTGTCGAGGGTCGAAGCCGCACAGAGGGTGTTCTGGGCGTCGTCGTCGATGACTTGGGCGTAGATGTGGTTGTTGGAGCGGAACACGGCCAACCGGGGACGGGAGGACGTGCCAGTGAGCTGACGACGCAGGCGGCGGTGACGCTTCTGGGTCTGCTGTTTGCGGGAGATGGATGACATTGCGATACAGGGTAACGACGCTCAGGCAGACCTCATTTCTTACCGGTCTTACCGGCCTTGCGCAGGATGCGCTCACCCTCATACTTGATGCCCTTGCCCTTGTAAGGCTCAGGCGGACGAATGGCACGCACCTTGGCAGCTTCGTTGCCCACCAATTCCTTGTTGGCACCGGAGACAAACACGGTGGTGTTTCCCTCTACGGCGAAGGTGACGCCTTCGGGGGGCACCATCTCCACCTGGTGGCTGTAGCCAGCTGAGACCACAAGCTTTGTGCCTTGGACGGCGGCGCGGTAGCCCACGCCAATGATTTCCAGCTTGCGGGTGTATCCCTGGCTGACGCCTTCCACCATGTTGGCGACAAGCGTGCGGCAGAGACCGTGGCGCTCGCGGGAGCGACGATTTTCGCTGCTGGGGCTCACCACCAGGGTGTTGCCGTCCTGGGAGATCTGCACCCCTTCGGGCAGGGTGCGGCTGAGTTCGCCCTTAGGACCCTTCACGGTGACCGCCAAGCCATTGAGGCTGACACTCACCTTGTCGGGGAGGGGAATCGGCGCTTTACCAATACGAGACATGGATCAATCTCCCAGATTCAGTAGACGTAGCAAAGCACTTCGCCACCGACGCCCTGCTTACGGGCATCGCGGTCGCTCATCACCCCTTTCGACGTAGAGATGATGGCAACTCCCAGGCCGCCCAAAACTTTGGGCAGCTGGCGATTGTTCTTGTAAATGCGCAGGCCTGGCTTGCTGACTCGCTGGACAGAGCGAATCGTGGGCTGGCGATGCTTGCCGCTGTACTTGAGCTCAAGCACCAAGTGCTTCATGACGCCTTCACCTTCTTCGGTGATTGCGGCAATGAAGCCTTCCTGCTGCAGCACATTGGCGACGTTACGCACCAGTCGGGATGCAGGAATCTTGGTGGTCTCGTGGCGCTTCTCACTCGCATTGCGAATGCGGGTGAGCATGTCTGAAATTGGGTCGTGATTGGCCATGGTCGGGTCCGAAGAGGGCTCAGTTGCTGCGGAACGGCATTCCCATCTCGCGGAGGAGGGCCCTGCCCTCTTCGTCGTTACGGGCGTTGGTCACAATCGTGACGTCCATCCCCCGGATCGCATCGATTTTGTCGAAGGAGATCTCAGGGAAAATGATTTGTTCGCGGATCCCCAGGGTGTAATTCCCCCGGCCGTCAAAGCTCTTGGGGCTCACACCGCGGAAGTCGCGGATGCGGGGCAGAGCAAGATTGATCAGGCGCTCCAGGAAGGCATACATCCGCTCACCACGCAGGGTGACGGCGACACCGATTGGCATCCCCTGGCGAATTTTGAAGCCGGCGATTGCCTTTTTGGCTCGAGTCACCACCACTTTTTGGCCAGTGATTGTGGCCAGTTCGGTGATTGAGGCCTCGAGGGCTTTGGCATTCTGGGCGGCTTCACCGAGGCCCCTGTTGATGGTGACTTTCACCACCTTGGGAACTTCGTGAATATTGGAGAGATTCAGGTCCTTGAGGAGTTTGGGCTGAATCGACTCCCGGTAGCGCTTTTTCAGTGACATGACGGGGAGAGGGGGGTGCGCTTCTGGTCTGGGTCAGAAGGCTGACAGGGACTGGAGTTGAAGTTGGCGGGGCCTGGGCGAGTGATCGCGAGGCACGCTTCTGGAGCTCAATCGAGGATTTCTCCTGTCTTCTTGAGGCGACGCTTTTTAGTGCCGTCTTTCTCCACCACGATTTCGACGCGGCTTGCCACCTGTTTTGAGCTGGAGTAGAGCATCACATTCGAGGCATGCACAGAGGCTTCCTCGGTGACGATGCGGCCACTCTCGCCTTCCTGGGTGGGCTTGACGTGGCGGGTGCGCAGGTTGATTCCCTGCACTACGACACGATTTTCATAGGGAAGGGTGCGTAGCACCTCTCCGGTTTTGCCCTTGTCCTTGCCGGAGATCAGCTGGACGGTGTCACCCTTTTTGAGGCGCATCTTGATGCGCTCAGCGGGTTTTGCCTTGGGAGTTGCGGTCGCCATTTCAGATGACCTCCGGAGCGAGGGAAACGATCTTGGTGAAGTTGCGCTCGCGCAGTTCACGGGCAACCGGGCCGAAGACTCGGGTTCCCTTGGGGTTGTTGTCGTTACCCAAGATCACGGCTGCGTTGTCGTCAAACCGGATTGAATTGCCGGTGTCACGGCGCAGGGTGGCTTTGGTGCGCACCACTACGGCCTTGACCACATCCGATTTTTTGACACCCATGTTGGGCATGGCATCCTTGACGGCTGCCACGATCACGTCGCCCACGTGGGCGTAGCGACGGTTGGTGCCGAGCACCCGGATGCATTGGATGCGCTTGGCGCCGCTGTTATCAGCGACGTTTAAATAGGTTTCTTGTTGGATCATTAGGAGTTCTCCTCAACCGGCGGTGCTGTTGGTGAGAACTTCGGCCACGGTCCAGCGCTTGGTGCGACTGAGCGGGCGGGTCTCGGTGATGCGAACCCGGTCACCCACTTTGCAGCTGTTCGCTTCATCGTGGGCTTTGTATCGGGTGGTGCGGCTGACCGTCTTTTGATAGATGGGATGGGGGAAGCGGTTTTCCACCGCCACCACCACCGTTTTGTCCATCTTGTCGCTGACGACGGTGCCGACCCTTTCCTTGAGTGCCATGGGGATCGAGGGGGTATCAGGAGGCTGAAGCAGCCGTGGCGGCGGAGCGTTGCTGCTCCTGCTGCACCGTCATCAGGTGGGCCAGCTTGATGCGAGCCTCCTTGAAGCGGTGAGTATTTTCCAGCCGGCGGGTGGCTTGCTGGAAGCGCAACTCAAACAGTTCACGCCGGGTGGCGTTGACCTGTTCGTTGATCTGTTCACCGGTGAGCTTGCGCGCATCGGCGATGTTGGGTTTTGCCATCGGTCAGGCCTCCACTGGGGCTGCAGTTTCCTGATCCGCCAGGCTCAGGAATTTGGTCTTGAGAGGAAGCTTGAACTGCGCCAGGCGCATGGCTTCCTTGGCGATCTCGGGGGTGATTTCAGCACCACCCATCTCAAACAGAATGCGCCCCGGTTTGATAACGGCCACCCAGAATTCCGGGTTGCCCTTACCGGAACCCATACGGGTTTCGGCGGCGCGCATGGTGACTGGTTTGTCAGGGAAGATCCGGATCCATATCTTGCCGCCGCGTTTGACGTGGCGGGTCATGGCTCGGCGGCTGGCTTCAATCTGGCGGGAGGTGATCCAGCCACATTCCTGGGCCTGCAGTGCAAACTCCCCGAAGGCAATCGTGTTGCCCCGGGTAGCGACACCGCGCATGCGGCCTCGCTGTTGTTTGCGGAATTTGACGCGTCTTGGACTCAGCATGGTTCAGGGCTCCGGATCACTCTTTGTTAGAGCGGTCTTCAAACTGTTGCGGCTGCCGGCTGGTCCGGCGGCGGGGCGCAGCACCCACGGGCAGCTGCTCTTTCTGGCCAGGTAGCACCTCGCCTTTGAAAATCCACACCTTGATTCCCAGCACTCCGTAGGTGGTGCTGGCCAGCTTGGTTGCGTAGTCGATGTCGGCACGCAGGGTGTGTAGGGGCACTCGACCTTCCCGGGTCCATTCGGTCCGGGCGATCTCGGCGCCGTTGAGGCGGCCGGCCACCATGATTTTCAGGCCGAGCACTCCAGCCCGCTGGGCCCGTTGCACGGCCATGCGGATGACGCGGCGGAAGGCAACGCGCTTCTCCAGTTGCTGAGCGATGTACTCGGCCAGCAGGAACGAGTCGGCATCGACCCGCTCGACCTCCACCACGTTGATGCGCACCTGACGGTTGGCATCGCCGAGGGTTTTCTGAATACCGGTGCGCAGCTCTTCAATGCCGCTGCCCTGACGGCCAACAAGCACGCCAGGACGAGCGGTCTTGAGTTCAACTTCCAGTTGATCGGCCTTGCGGGCAATCAGCACATCGCTGATGCCTGCGGCGCCGTACTTCTTGTGGATGAACTTGCGAATGCGGTCGTCTTCCTGAAGCAGGATTGGATAGGTCTTACTGGGGGCGTACCAACGCGAGCGGTGTTCCTGGGTAATCCCCAGGCGCAGGCCGGTTGGATGGATCTTGTGTCCCATCTTTCGGTGTCCTCGGGGGTTAGGTGGAAGGAGCCACAGCAATGCTGATGTGGCAGGTTTGCTTTTTGATCGCGAAGGCACGACCCTGGGCGCGGGGGCGGAAGCGCTTCAGGCAGGGACCCATGTCGGCGATCGCTGAAGCGATCACCAAGGTCGAGGGGTCCAGGCCGAGATTGTTCTCGGCGTTAGCAACAGCCGAGCGCAACACCTTGGTGATGGGGCCGGTGGAGCGGTAAGGCATGAACTCGAGCATGATCAGGGCCTCGCGATAGCTGCGGCCACGGATCTGGTCGAGAACTCTTCGCACCTTGGATACGGAACCGCGGATGAAGCGGCCGTGGGCGAGAGCCTGGTTGGAAGGTGTGTTTGCCATAGCGTCAGCGGCCTCCTTTCTTATCCTTGATGTGGCCCCGGAAGGTGCGGGTGGGGGCAAATTCCCCGAGTTTGTGGCCCACCATCTGTTCCGTCACGTAGACGGGAACATGGGATTTGCCGTTGTGAACAGCAATGGTGTGGCCAATCATCATCGGCAGGATGGTGGAAGCGCGTGACCAGGTTTTGATCACGGACTTGTCATCTGCGCCGTTTTGCTTTTCAACCTTGCGAAGCAGGCTGTCGGCAACAAACGGTCCTTTTTTGAGCGAACGTCCCATGGTTGATTAAGCGAACAGCAAAGCGGTGTTGATCATCAGGAATCGCGTCCGCCACGGCTCCGTTTGGAGGTACGGCGACGTTTCCGGAGCACAAACCGATTGCTGGGTTTGTTCCGCTTACGGGTTTTGTAGCCAAGGGCTGGCTTGCCCCAGGGGGTGACCGGACCGGCGCGGCCGATCGGGGCGCGGCCCTCACCACCACCGTGAGGGTGGTCGCAGGGGTTCATCACCGAGCCGCGCACTTCAGGCCGGCGACCAAGCCAGCGCTTGCGACCAGCCTTGCCCAAGCTGGTGTTGCGCACTTCGGAGTTGCCAACTTCACCAAGGGTGGCGTAGCACTCGCGGCGCACCAGGCGCACCTCGGTGGAAGGCAGCTTGAGGGCTACGTAGTCGCCCTCTTTTGCAACCACCTGGGCACTGGCACCAGCGGTGCGGACCATCTGGCCGCCCCGCCCGGCATAGAGCTCAACGTTGTGGACGCTGGAGCCGAGGGGAATGGCAGATAGAGGCAGGGCATTGCCCGTCTCAATCGGCGACTCGGGTCCGGAGATCACCTGTTGGCCGATCTCAATGCCAGCCGGAGCCAGGATGTAGCGCTTCTCGCCATCGACGTAGAAGAGCAGAGCCAGGCGGGCGTTGCGGTGCGGGTCGTAGTGAATGGCCGCCACTTTGGCGACGACTCCGAGCTTGTCGCGGCGGAAGTCGACGATGCGGTAGAGGCGCTTGTGACCACCGCCGCGGTGGCGGCAGGTGATCACGCCACGGTTGTTGCGGCCTTTGCGGCGGTGTTTGGCGACCACCAAGCCTCGCTCCCGTTCGCGGCCAGTTACTTCGGAGAAGTCACTGGCGACACGAGTACGGGTGCCGGGGGTGATGGGTCGGTATTTACGGATAGCCATTACTTTTCAGACCCCTCAGGACTCAGGGAACAGCTGGATGGCATTGCCTTCGGCGAGGCGCACCACTGCTTTCTTCACTTGGGCACGTTTGCCGGCGAAGCGGCCCACCCGCCTGGAGCGGCGAGGGGGATTCATGGTGCTGATGCCGATGACTTTGACGTCGAACAGCTGTTCAACGGCAGCCTTGATGTCGGGTTTTGCAGCCCGAGGGTCCACCTCAAAGGTGTACTGGTTCTGCTCGAGGGCCCGGGTGGCCTTCTCGGTGATCAGCGGCCGACGGATCACATCCGCAAGCCGGCTCGAAAAACGT
This sequence comes from Synechococcus sp. CS-1330, assembly GCA_025128025.1. Lineage (GTDB taxonomy): Bacteria > Cyanobacteriota > Cyanobacteriia > PCC-6307 > Cyanobiaceae > Cyanobium_A. The sequence goes on along the minus strand of JAHLYR010000072.1, from coordinate 10,669 downwards.
TCAGCCATCGCCGTAGACCTCCTGAATCTTCGCGAGTGCTTCCTCGCTCACCACCAACTTGTTGGCGTGGAGCAAATCAAACACGTTGAGCTGATCCGCAGCGATCAGCTTGACCTTCTCGAGGTTGCGCACCGAGCGGCGCACGGCCTCGGAGGCTCCGTCGAGCACCACCAGCACCTTGGTGCCGGCTTCGATACCAAGCCGGCCCAGGCCGGCGGTGATTTCCTTGGTTTTGGGGGTATCGAGCCCAACGCCAAAGCCCTTGACCACGGTGATGTCGTCGATGCGACTCATCAGCGCCGTGCGCAGGGCCAGGCGACGCTCCTTGCGGTTCATCGCCACGGTGTAGCTGCGGGGCTTGGGACCAAACACCACACCACCGCCGGGGCGGAGCGGGGTTCGAATCGAGCCTTGGCGAGCCCGACCTGTGCCCTTTTGCTTGTAGGGCTTGCGGCCGCCACCGGCTACTTCAGCGCGGGTAAGCGTGCTGGCTGTGCCCTGACGGGCATTGGCCAACTGACGCACCACGGCGCGATGCACCAAGTCTGTGGCAGACGATTCCTTAGCGACTTTGAGCTCAAGGGCAGCCTTGCCGGCCTCCTTGCCTTGCCAGTCGCGAATTACACAATTAGCCATTGGTTTTCTCCTCAGTTCCCGGCTTTGGCGCCTACCCGGTTCGCCGGGCGGATGTTGAGCAGGGCGCCAGGCTTGCCGGGCACCGAACCCTTCACTACCAGCAAGTTGCGCTCTACATCCACTTTGAGGATGACGAGGCCGCGGGTGGTGATTTGTTTGCCGCCGTAGCGGCCCGCCATGCGCTTGCCGGGGTAGACGCGGCCCGGCGTGGTGCCGGCGCCGATCGAGCCAGGCTCTCGGTGGTTCTTGGAACCGTGGGTCATGGGGCCCCGGCTGAAGCCGTGGCGCTTTTGGAGGCCGGAAAAGCCACGGCCCATGGTGTCGCCGCTCACATCAACCTTTTGACCAGGCTCAAAGGCCGTCACGGAGATGGAGCCACCCAGCTCAAGGCCATCCACGCTGTCGACCCGATATTCCTTCAGGTGGCGCAGAGCCTCATCACCAGATTTGGCTAGGTGCCCCTTGGCTGGCTTGTTCACGAGTTTTTCGCGAATGTCGCCAAAACCAAGTTGAACGGCGTTGTAGCCGTCGGTGCTGGTGCTTTTGAGTTGGGTGATGCGGCAAGGACCCGCCTCGATCAAGGTGACCGGGATGGACTTGCCCTCGTCGTTGAAGAACTGGGACATGCCCAATTTCTTCCCAAGAATGCCGATAGACATAGGAGGGGAAACAACGCCAGCTGGACCACCGAGCGCAGTGAGCAGGGAACTCATGCAGGACGGTGAAACTGAAGCGGTCAGGATGTTGCCTGGCTCGGCCGAGGGGCCGCTCTTCGCCGCGGAAGCATGGGCTTCCAGCAACGGATTGCGATTTCCAAGGGCTAGCGAGGCTGATCTGATTCGGATCAGCGCGGCTGGGACTTATCGGAACCGGACTGGACTCAACAGGTGTGAGAGCAGTGCGTTCTGGCAGTTTCCCGACGGGACCTGCAACCTTTTAAAGCTGCTGGAACCGTGCTGGCCGAGGACGATCACCACCACTGGTGATCGTGTGCCGTGATCTGGAGGCCCGGCTAGCGGTCGGGCACATATCAATGGCACAGTTGATGAACATACCCCACCACCTAACCGGTCCTGGGCTGTCAAAGTGGTGTCTAGATAGCAATTACCCGTAATGCCCCTGCTGCTCTCCGGTCGCGGTTTCCGCCAGGACCTTGAGCGCGCTGGTGCTCTGGCCCTATTTGCACCCCTTGAGGGCGGCGCAGAGACTCGCTTGATGCGACGGATGCGGGCCGTTGGTTATCGCGCCCAGCTCACCTCGGCGCGGGGGCTTGGTGATCCTGAGGCCTTTCTTTTGCAGTTGCACGGTGTACGTCCGCCCCACCTGGGTCACCAGAGCGTGGGCAGGGGTGCAGCCGTGGGCGAGGTGCAGCGGGTGATGCCCCAATTGGGGGCTTTGCTCGAGGGCACGCAGCCGATCCTGCTGTGGTTGTTGGAGGGGCAGGTCCTATCTCAAGCTGAATTGGGCTCCTTGATTGCCCTCTGCCAGCGTGAGCCCCGGCTCAAGCTTGTGGTGGAGATGGGCGGTTCCCGGGAACTGCGCTGGCAGCCCCTTGAGCAGCTGCTTGACGCCTGAGGAGGCTCTCGCCTCGGGGCGCTGGGTCAAGTTGATCTGCGGGGCTAGCAACCAGGATCTGGCTGCGATCGAAGACCTCTGCGGCATCTTTTCTCTAGCCGGGGTGCACTGTATAGATGGCGCGGTAGATGCGGCTGTGGTGGCCGCGATCCGCCGCGGGATTGATTGGGCCGAAGCCCGTGGAGCCAGCCGCCCCTGGCTGATGTTGAGCCTCAGCGATGGCGACGATCCCCATTTCCGCAAAGCATGGTTCGACCCCGCTTGCTGCCCGCCGGCCTGCCCTCGCCCCTGTGAGCGGGTTTGTCCGGCCTTGGCCATCGGGCTGGCCGCTACAGGCGCTCCAGGAGTATCGGCGGAGCGCTGCTACGGCTGTGGCCGCTGCCTGCCGGCCTGCCCCCACGGCCTGATTGAGGAGCGGAGTCAGGTGCTGGCAGGGGCTGATGTGCCTCCCCTGCTTGCCCAGTTGCGCCCTGATGCGGTGGAACTGCACACCCACCCCGGTCGCGGCGTGGCCTTTGCAGAGCGGGTTGGCCAGCTGCGGGCCAGTGGCGTGCCGCTGCGGCGGCTGGCGGTGAGTGCGGGTCTTGAGGGCACAGCCCAGTCGCCGGCTGCGCTGGTGGCGGAGCTATGGCAGCGCTTCACCCTGCTGGGCGGCGCTGGCTTTCGGCCCCTCTGGCAGCTCGATGGCCGGCCGATGAGTGGTGATCTGGGGGCGGGGACGGCCCGTGCCGCCCTCAAGTTGGTTGCGGCCGTGCTCCCCCAGGCGCCCCCCGGCCCGGTGCAGCTGGCTGGGGGCACCAACGGCCACACGCTGCCGCAGTTGAGGAGCTATCCCTTGCAGCATCGAATAGCTGGCGTCGCCTTTGGTGGCGTGGCTCGCCGGCTGTTGCAGCCCCTGCTACTTGAGGCCCAGGGGCGGGGGCGCTCTTTGCTGGCCGATGCCGAGCTTTTCCCCCTTGCCCTGGGGCTGGCTCGGGAGCTTGTTAATCCCTGGCTAGAACGTACGTAGTGCCATGCGATTCGGTGTCCAGCCCTGCTTTGATCGCCCCCCAGCGCGTCACCGACGACCTCGATCGCCTGCTGGCCCTGCTGCCTGAGCTGGTGCAGGCAGCCCTGGCGACCGACGAGTCGCGTGAGCATTTGCTGGAGGTTGTGCTGGACCTGGGCCGGGTGCCCGAGGCCCGCTACCCGGGCCAGGTAAGCGCCCTGGGCAATCAGCCCCTGGAGCGCGCCGACCTGGCTGCAGTGGTGGAGCGACTCGGCAGCTTCGGCGGCGACAACCGTGCCGGCATTGAGCGCACCTTGCATCGCATCAGTGCGATCCGCAATCGCAGCGGCACGATCGTGGGACTCACCTGCCGGGTGGGCAGAGCAGTGTTTGGCACGGTGGCCATGGTGCGCGACCTGCTCGACGCCGGCGAGTCGCTGCTGTTGATGGGGCGCCCTGGTGTGGGCAAGACCACGGCCCTGCGAGAGATCGCCCGGGTGCTGGCCGACGACCTGGGCAAGCGGGTGGTGGTGATTGACACCAGCAATGAAATCGCCGGTGATGGTGACATCCCCCATCCCGCCATCGGCGGCGCCCGGCGCATGCAGGTAGCCAGGCCGGAGCTTCAGCACCAGGTGATGATCGAGGCCGTGGAAAACCACATGCCCGAGGTAATCGTTATTGACGAGATCGGCACCGAGCTGGAGGCCCAGGCGGCTCGCACCATTGCCGAGCGTGGCGTGATGCTCGTGGCCACGGCCCATGGCAATGCAATTGAAAACTTGATCAAAAACCCCACCCTCTCCGATCTGGTGGGTGGCATTCAGGCGGTGACGCTCGGCGATGAGGAGGCCCGCCGCCGTCGCACGCAGAAAACCGTGTTGGAGAGGGCTGCCGAGCCCACTTTCGCCATGGCGGTGGAGATGCACAGCCGCCATCGTTGGCACGTGCACAGGGATGTGGCCCGCACGGTGGACATGCTGTTCCGGGGCCAGGTTGGGCGCCCCGAGATTCGGGAGCTCGGCGCTGATGGGCAGCTGCAGCGGCAACAGGAGTCAGCGCCTGCCCCAGCCACCAGGGAGGCGGTGGCGCCGCGGCCCCATGGGCGACCACGGCTGGCGGCCGCACCCCTGCCCGAGTTGGAGGACGCTGACGGGGCGTCAGAGCGCCCAGCGGTTGAAGCCGCTGCAGCGATGTTGCGGGTGTACGGAGCGGGCCTCAGCCTGGGGCCGCTGGAGCAGGTGGTGCGGGCCCGTCAGTTGCCCGTGGAGCTGGTGGGCAGTGTCGAGCTGGCTGACGCGGTACTCAGCCTGCGCCAACATCTCGGCCGTGATCCCCATGTGCGCCGTCAGGCTCAGGACCTGGGCCTGCCGATTTTGGTCCTGAAGTCGGCGGCCCCGCCCCAGCTGCAGCGCGCCCTAGAGCGGCTGCTCCAGCGTCATCGTGAGGGCCAGGCGCAAAAGGATCCAGTTGCAGTGGCTGCCTGCAGCGCCCAGGCCGATGACGCGCTCGCCGGGCTGGAGGAATGCCGGCTGGCGGTTGAACAGGTGGTGTTGCCCCACGGCCAGCCCGTAGAGCTGCTGCCCCGCAGCGAGAGGGTGCGGCTGATGCAGGCGGAATTAGCTGATCGCTATCGGCTACGCACCGCCGTATTTGGCCGCGGTGTGGAGCAGCGGCTGCGGCTATTTCCTGCTTGAGCTTGGAGCCGGTGGCTGCTGCGGTTGACGAAGGACCGGGCTCTATGGGTAACTATCTGGGTACCGGAAATTCCGGTTGAGCCCATCCATTAGGTTTGGTTCAAGCTCTTTTAGAGCGCCATTGGGTCGTCGCCAAGCGGTAAGGCAGCGGTTTTTGGTACCGCCATTCCTAGGTTCGAATCCTAGCGACCCAGTTTTGATCCATGTCTTTCGCTCCCCCTGCTGCGACTGGCTTTTGGGCTAGATCTGGCCCCTTGATCGTCTTTGATTTCGACGGGGTGCTGATGGATGGCATGCCCGAATACTGGTGGTCGGCCCGGGCGGCGGCCCTGCAGCTGGCTCCAGAGCTTGTGCTCCCCGAGCAGGCCCCGGCAGGCTTCGCCCGCTTGCGGCCCCTGATTCACAAGGGTTGGGAGATGGTGCTGATGGCGGCGGAGCTGGGCCGCCCGGAGCTCAATCTGGAGGAGTTGCTGGCCGGTTACGACGGGGCCTTACCTGCCGCTCTGGCCCGTTGGGGGTGGCAGCCGGAGCGGCTGCAGCGGCAGCTCGAGCAGGTCCGCAATGCCGCCATCGCTGAAGCGCCTGCTGCCTGGCTTTCCCGCCACAGGCTTTACCCGGGGGTGAGGGAGCGATTACAGCGCTTGGGGCAGGAAGGGGCCGACTGGGTGGTGCTCACCACCAAGGGCGCCGCTTTTGCGGCCAGGCTGTTGGCGGCTGCGGCTCTAGAGCCTTCCGCCCTCTATGGCCACGAGCACGGCAGTAAGCCCGAGGTGCTGCACCAGCTGCTGGATCAGGGGCGACCGCTCTGGTTTGTCGAAGACCGACGCCCCACGCTGGCAACGGTGCGCGCCGATTCCCGCTTGGCATCGGTGCGTTGTTTTTTAGTGAGTTGGGGGTACTTGGCTCCCCAGGACGCTGAGGCTTTGCCGGCTGACATCGCCTGGCTGACGCCGGAGCAATTTGCTGCCCCCCTGGCGCAATGGCCCCAGTGAGCTAGAGTACGCTCGTACTACAAGCAATTGATACGCCGGCCCGTTTTGGGGGCACTTGCTGCTTAGAGGTCGCAGGATGGCCGTCTTCGGGTTTGCCTGGAGGCCGTACCTGCGGGTCATGCCGATTTACGGCTCGCTCACGCCCTGCTTTTCGTCTTTGCGGCCTGTTCCTTCGCATTTGATTGCTGTTATGCCCGCTACCCCTAACTCCCCCTCCAGCTCTTCCGTGCCCCCTGCTTCCCGCGCCTCAGCCAGTTCTGCTTCGGCTTCTGCCGCTTCTGCGGCTCCCACCTCTTCAGCTACTAATTCTTTGGCTTCTGCCTCTTCAGCTAATAGTTCCACTGCCGATAGTCGGGCAGCGGCCGAGCGCGACAAGGCCTTGGGGCTTGTCTTGAATCAGATCGAGCGCAATTTCGGCAAGGGTTCGATCATGCGCCTGGGGGATGCGTCCCGCATGCGGGTGGAAACCATCGGCACTGGGGCCCTCACCCTGGATCTCGCCCTGGGTGGGGGCTATCCCAAGGGCCGCGTAGTTGAGGTCTATGGGCCGGAGAGTTCCGGTAAGACCACCCTCACGCTGCATGCCATTGCCGAGGTGCAGAAGCGAGGTGGTGTGGCCGCTTTTGTGGATGCGGAGCATGCCCTCGACCCCGTCTATGCAGCGGCCCTTGGCGTTGACATTGAAAACCTGCTGGTCTCCCAACCGGATACCGGTGAGATGGCCTTGGAGATCGTCGACCAGCTGGTGCGTTCAGCCGCCGTGGACATCGTGGTGATCGACTCGGTGGCTGCCTTGACCCCCCGCGCTGAAATTGAAGGCGAAATGGGGGACCTGGCGGTGGGTGCCCAGGCTCGCCTGATGAGCCAGGCCATGCGCAAGATCACCGGCAACATCGGTAAATCCGGATGCACCGTGATCTTCCTCAACCAGCTGCGCCAGAAGATCGGTGTCACCTACGGCAATCCGGAAACCACCACTGGTGGTAACGCCCTCAAGTTCTATGCATCGGTGCGCTTAGATATTCGCCGGATTCAGACCCTTAAGCGGGGCACCGAGGAGTACGGCATCCGCGCCAAGGTGAAGGTGGCTAAAAACAAAGTTGCCCCGCCCTTCCGGATCGCTGAATTCGACATCTTGTTTGGCCGTGGCATCAGCACCCTGGGCTGTTTGCTCGACCTGGCCGAGGAGACCGGTGTGGTGGTCCGCAAAGGTGCCTGGTACAGCTATGAGGGCGACAACATTGGTCAGGGTCGGGATAACACGATCACGTGGCTGGAGCAAAACCCAGCCCAGGCTGAGGTGATTGAGCAACTCACTCGGCAAAAGCTGAAGGAGGGCTCAGAGGTCACCGCCAATTCCATGAAGCCCCTCGCCGCGGCTGCTAAGGCGGCTGTTGCAGCATCAGGGCTCGCTGAAGCGCGCGATGGCCTCGAAGAGTTGTCGGTGGCTAGCTGAGCGGCTGGCCCCAGCTCAAGTGATTTGCCCCAGCTCAAGGGAGAGTGAATGCTCCCTTGAGCGGGTTGGGGTTAGGCAGGTTGGCTGAGGATTGGGCTCGCGATCCTTTGGCTGTCACGGGGCTTTGGAGCACCTGGGCGACTCGCTGCAGCTCCTGGATGGCTTCGGCTCCTTCCAGTTTCACCAGTTCGTGGCCATCGCGGGATTCCACCCAGCTGATGCCGAAATCGGAAACCAAAAACCTAACCATGTGATTTGCGTCGAGGTTGGCGACGAAGGAGGCCCCGTGGCCATCCCGGCCATCACCGCACACGTAGCAAGTGGCAGCAATGCCTCGGCCTTGAAGGCTTTTGGCGAGAGCCTGAAGACTCATCACCAGGTCGTGTACCACAGATCTGTACTGCTCGGCTAAGCGTGGGAACACGACGACCCGGCGGATTCATGAAGATCCTAATCTTTTCTTCAGGATTTGGCGGGTTAGCCGTCTGACAGGTTCCACCAGCCGGCGGCGGGGCCGACAAAACGCACCGTCAGCCAGAACAGCACCAGGGCGCCGATGCCTATCCAGGCCCCTTTTGTGGTGAGGGTGACGAAGCGATCAGCCTGGTTGCGCGTCAGAGGCAGCCAGGCTGCGATTCGTGGTGAGGTGTCAATTTCCTTGGGCCGTTTTGGCTTAACCAGCTTGGGTGGCAGACCCTGAATGCTGCGACGCTTGGCTTCCCCCATGGCCTCCGCTACTTCGATGGTGAAGTCAGGATCCCACGTCAGTGAGGCAGTAGGCGGGTGAGGTTGATCCAGGGTTCCAGGGCTGCGAGCACCTGGCGGCCCCAGCTCCGCCCCCGCAGCCGCCCATCCAGTACGGCCAGTCGGCCAGCGCCCTCGCGTCTAAGCCCCGCTACACCGAGCTGCAAACGGGTTAGGGCATCTGGCAGCAGGCCCTCTCGGAACCAATCGCGGCCCTCCTGGCGCAGGGCCATTACGCGCGCAGCGGTGAGTGGATCTTCGAGGCTGGCGATCGGCAGCAGGGCGATCACGATCTGGCTTGGCAGCGGCAACCGGGCCTGCTGCTCGAGCCACCAGCACCAGCGGCCACAAATCACCCCATTTCCCTCGGGCGCGGTGCTCTCGTGCCCTACTCGACTGCCGAATTCCGCTGCCAGCCCACTGGTAAGTCCCAATCGCAGGGCGTCGTCATCGATCAACACGATTGTTAGCCCAGCTTGGCCAAGGATCAGGCGCCGGCTTTGCTCGAGCAGGTGCTGTCCGTAGTTCGGGCTATTCGGCAGCGGTTGGCGCAGCGGTGCAAATAGGGGCAGGGGGTCGGCAAGGGGCGCATCGCCGAGATTTAGGTCCACAACAGGCTGCAGCCCTAATTCACTCCCCGGCGCAAGTTGGCCCAGCAGCAGCGCACCCCGCCCCTCCAGCAGACCGCGCAGCACCGCCAAGGGCTCGAGGGGGTGGCGGTGCAGTTGCCATTGCAGCAGTTGGGGATTCAGCTGGGCCCAGCTGGTCCAGCCGTCGCCCTTGGCGGCCAGCCAGTCGGGCCATGGCGCGGGTAGGGGGCTTAGCAGCTGCAGCAGATGGCGCAGGGGGGCTTCGTCGTCTGGGGCCAGGGCCACTAGCTGGTTGGGACGGCGGGGGGCGCTGAGCACCCGGCGATTGAGGCGTTGGTGCAGGCTCAGCAGGCTGGACTCGGCAGTGGGCTGGGCCCGCCGCAGTTGGTCCCAGTGCTGGGGTGTGACCACCACCTCCAGGGCTTGGCGCAGCAGGGCGTCGAGCTGTTCAGCCTCCGGGATCACCAGTTGGCGCTCCCCCAGCCACCCCTGATGCCAGGCAGCCACCAGCTGCTGATGGCTAAGCAGCCAGACGCGGGCAGCTTCTGGTGCTTGGTCGCCCTCGAAGCAGGCCAGGGCCATGCTTGGTTCGGCCTTTGCCAGCCTGGGCAGCTCCACCTGCAGCAGCCGTTGGCGTTGGGCCTCGCCCACCACTATTGCCAGGGGGCATTCGCTCAGGGCCAGGGGTACCAGCAGGCTGATCCACCAGCTGGGCTCGCTGCCTGGTGCTATTCGCACCAAGGTGTGGTCGCCGCGGCGCAGGCTGCGGGCCACCAAGCGGCTGAGGCTGAGGTGGTGGGGCCAGGGAGCACTACCCTCCTGGCGCAACAGGGCTTTGAGTTGCTGATGGGCGCGGGCTTCGAGCATTCCCAGCCAGCCAACAGATCAAAAGCGTAGGAAGCTGGCGGCATGGCTCCTGCCCCCCGATGACTCCCGATTCCTTGCCCAGCCCCCAGGCTCGTGCTCGCAGCACTGCCAATCCGTGGCGGCAGGGGCCCGTGGGGATCGTGGGCTTGGGATTGATTGGCGGCTCCTTGGGGCTGGATCTGCAGCACCAAGGGGTGGAGGTGCGTGCATTAGTGCACCGTGAGGCCACCGCCGAGCGAGCCCGGCAGCGGCTTCTGGCCACCGAGGTGGGCACCAACCCTGCCGTGCTGGCCGGCTGCAGCCTGGTGGTGTTGGCCCTGCCTCTAGACCGGCTGCTGGAGCCGCCGCAGGAGTTGCTGGCGGCGTTGCCGCCCCAGGCGGTGATCACCGATGTGGGTTCGGTGAAGGCGCCGGTGCTGGAGCTTTGGCAGGGCCTGCATCCCCGTTTTGTCGCCAGTCATCCGATGGCCGGTACGGCTGAGGCGGGCGTGGAGGCGGGGCAGCAGGGGTTGTTTCGCGGGCGCCCTTGGGTGGCTACCCCCTCTGCCGCCACCGATCCGCAGGCGCTGGCGTTGGTTCAGTGCTTGGCCCAGGCTGTGGGGGCCCACTGGCTCAGTTGCGGCGCCGCTGAGCACGACCAAGCGGTGGCGCTGATCTCCCACCTGCCGGTGTTGGTGGGTGCCGCCCTGCTGCAGACGGCTGATCAGGCTGGCGCTGCGGGCGCCGGGGATCTAGCTGGCTTAGTGCGCGCCCTGGCTTCGAGCGGCTTTGCCGACACCAGCCGGGTGGGCGGCGGTAATCCTGAGTTGGGCACCCTGATGGCCCGCTGCAACCGCGAGGCGCTGCTGGCGGCGCTGGCGGCCTACCGGCAGCGGCTGGCAGCCCTTGAGCAGCAGGTGAGCCAGGGGGACTGGCAGGGCTTGCGGCAGGAGCTCGATCGCAGTCAGGAGTTGCGGCCGCAGTTTCTCTGATCCCCCTGACACGGCTAAGGAGACTCTGGAAAACCGAGGCCGTTTGCGGGACAATAACCCTGTGATCGCAGGCCAGGACTGGGTTGATGGGCGGCAAGCAGCTTGGCTTCTCTGATTACGAGCTCACCACAGCCAAGAAGCAGACCAAACGGG
>JAHLYR010000071.1 GCA_025128025.1 Synechococcus sp. CS-1330 | reverse complement strand
GATGCTTGAGCAGGGTCAGTGCCCCCTGGGTCACATGAGCCTTGATGGCCACGCCGCTGGCGAGCCGTGCCTGCTCGATCAGCTGGCCAGCCCAGAGCAAGAAGCAGCCGGGCCCGCTGATGATCTGGCGCTGGAGCAGCTGGTAGATCAGCTGCCTGCGCCGCAAGCCACGGCCCTGCGGCTCACCGTCCTCGAGGGCCTCTCGCTGAGGGCGGCAGCAGAGCAGCTGCAAATCAGCGCCATGTCGGTGCAGCGGGCCCAGAAGAAAGCTCTTGAGGCTCTGCGGCAGCAGCTGGTGGGGGCGGGCTGAGGCCCTCCTCCCCAGTCACTACTCGAGCACCAACTCCGAAGGTTGCTGATACGGATCAGAACGGTTCGGTCGTCTGCTGGTTATCTGCGACCCAGCGCGAGAAGGCCTCGCGATCAAGCTCGCCGCTGGCCACTGCCAAAACAACGGCCTCGGCAGCATCGATTGTGGCGGTCAACTCGACGCCGTTCAGCACGAGGGTTGTTTCCATGGCGGCATGGCCGATCCGCTTGTTGCCATCCACGAAGGGATGGTTCTGGATCAGGGAGAACCCCAGCGCTGCGGCTTTGGCGTTCAGTCCTGGGTAGAGATCAACACCGCCAAAACTCTGGTGGGGCTGGGCGAGGGAGGACTCCAGCAGGCCCAGGTCCCGCAGACCGGGCATGCCTCCGCTTTGCTCGATCAAGCGACGATGCAGCTCCAGCACCTCCGCCAGGCTCAGCCAGCGCATCAGGCCAGCCGGCGATAGAGCTCCTGGTTCTTCTTAAGCACCTGATCCGCAGCGGCCTGGAAATCAACCGATTGCCGAGCAACCAGATCCCGCACTGCAGCAGAAGCGAGATCGGCCTCACTGACGTGGAGCCGGCGTGCTGTTTCGCTCAAGGCCTGGGCCTGTTGGTCACTGAGCTCGATCGCGATTCCCACCGGCGCTCTCCAACTGAAGGACTGATGGCATCCAGGTTGGCACCTCCGTTCGCGGATGGCTTGCAGCGGATTGATCGGTTCCGCTGGGAAGGCTTGCTCCGGTCCTCTCCAGTTTGAGGCCCTCCTGACGTCGGACCTCCGCTGGGATCGGTCTCGTCGCTGCGCCAGCAGCTGAGCGGGGTGGAGTGAGGCCCTGTCCATCTATTGCTGCCAGGGCCGATCAGCGCAGCGGCCCTGGCAGGCGGCGGATCGGCCGCACCTGAGGCTTGAACGGCGGCGGGATCTGCAGTTGCTGGTCGACCCATTGGGCAGCAAGGGCTGCCAGCAGGCTGTTGCGATCGCCGTGGATGCGGAGCATGGCGTTGGCTGAAAGTGCTGCCCGCAAGCTTGATCGGGCCGATCCGCTCCGCCAGAGTAGAAGGCGACAGTGCCGCGCAACCAATGGCACAACCGCGGCCATCAATGGCACCAGCGCAAGCTTCGGGAATGCATGTAAGTCCGCGCTGCTGCCTAGCAGCTCAAGATCAGCGCCATGCCGGTGTCGCACCGTGAGGTGCGCCTAGCGGTGCAACGGGCCCAAAAGAAGAATCTCGAAGCTCTGCGCCAGCAGCTGGGGGCCTAGCGCCCGGCGGCTGGTAGGCGACATCGAAAACTGAGCCAGAGGCGACACGAAAACTGAGCCACCTGGCAGACGATCCATCGAGCAATCCACTTGGGGTTGTCCTTGTTCCGCTTGCTCTGGAGAGGGCTGCGGCTTGGCAACGAATCGCCAGTGGCTTTCTACGGTGCTGAGATGGACCCAGACCTCAAGCACCCTGCCACTGGCGATTTGATTGTGTTGGCCGATGGTGAGCAGCTTTGGCGGATTGGCTGGCCTGGTGCACCGGTCCTGGTCGTCACCAAGAACGGGCCAGACGGCAACGCCCTCTACCGGCTGGCTGATCCCAAATGCAAAACCTGGAACAAGGTGGGGGATATGAAGCTTGTGCCCTGGCAAGAAGCAGGCAGCTGAGCCAGCCCAACCCGCCCCACCATGAGTAGAACAGCTGTACTGCCGCCTTTGCTGGTTTGATGTTGGCCGACCTGCCCATTGGCGAGCCTGTCCCCTTCTGCCTGGGTTCTTTGGGTGAGGGCTTAGATCTCCATGCCGCCCTGATTCCCAACCCGGTTTGCACCTTCTACATGCGGGCCAGCGGCAATGGCATGCGCCAGCACGGGATCAACGACGGCGACCTGATGGTGATTGACCGCAGTGTGGAACCCTGCTCAGGCCATGTTGTCGTCGTTGCCCACCAGAGCAGCTTCTTGATGCGGCCGCTGCTGCGTCAGGGGGAGCAGTGGTTGCTTGAACCGGTGCGGCCAGGAGAAGTAGCAATTCCTTTGGACCTGGAGGTCTTTGATCGCTCAGGGCTATTTGGCGTGGTGGTCCATGCGGTGCATCACCTTGGCAAGCCGCGCTTGCGCAAGATCTGAGCAGCAGATGAGGCATGGCACCTCCTGGGAGGGGCACCTGAAGGTTCTGGATGGGAAAGGCCTGCGGTTTTCCTGCTGCAGCGTCGTGGCTGAGGGTCGGGTCCCATGGCTCGGTGCACTCGAGCAATCCCGAAGCAAAAGCAATGTCAACCCGGCTTGATCAGCTCAGTACTACGAGTCTTGGCCCACTTTGACATTGATGCACTGATTGCATCTAAGTTCCACTGGTGTGGACTGTTACGACTAAAACCTTTTGACCTGTAGTGAATTCCTGGTTTCAATAATCCAGAAAGACGCTGCCGCCTTAATGTCTCGCGGCTGACTCCCATCCTAAAACAGCAGTCTGTCGTTGAAACCCACAAATGAGCATCCGAGATTAAGCTAGCCATTGCACCATCTAATACTATCAACAACCAATAATGGTTGTCGCGGACTCGTTGAACTTATTGGCCTATTGGCAGTTGAAGGGCAAGACCTTGTGCCAGTTTGCGCCTACGTAGGACAACACAGAATTAATCATTGCGGTGCAGTCGATCTCGGTAATAGAGGTGTGCCACTTCTTGCTAGTTGTGGGCGCTTGCCGTGGCACGAGCGAATGCTTCCGTAGTGCTCGCTGAGCTAGCCCACCGATATTCCCTTAGGTGACACTCGAGGGTATGCCCCATAGCCATGGCCATCGAGCCGGCGTCAATGCCTAGGCAATGTCCCCGCAGGCTGTAGGAGTGACGCAGCGAATATGGAGAAAGTGACTCTCCCTTCTCCTTTTGTACAGTCTTGAGTTCTCGCCAATATGGTCTGCGTTCTAGGTAGGTAGCAACACAGTCACCAGGACTGGTACCGCTTACCAAGGATGGCAGTTGTACATTTCCCGATCGCCAACGCCCAAGCAAAGAACTATCGCTGCGACCCCCCGCATTATTAATGGCGTCAGTTCGGACAGGTAGAGAATACAATCTTCGAGGGTTTGTTACGCCACCTCCGGAGCGCTTTTGGTAGTTACACCACCAGAATTCTGTTCCGTCAGCTTTGTCCTTCTTTACTGAAAGATGCAGCAGCTCAATTGGACGAAGACCAAGAACCGCCATTAGGTAAATGGCATCGCCCCAGCGTGATCCGGCTTCATCGTTCGGAAAACTGTCGATAAGCCTGCTGATTTCAATATCTGTGAGTGTGGCAGCCTCTCTTCTTGAAGTCCCTGAGGGACTGCGCCCAACTAGATCGGCGAGACTGGGTGGTGGCGTCCAAATGGAAGGAAAGCCCTCACGTGCAACACAATGCCTCAGGAATTGGGCCAAGTTCTGAGCACGTATTTCCCGAGTGCGAGATCCTGGTATCCATTTCTTAATGCAGGATTCAATAAGTTCACCAGATGAAGTGGCCGGAGAATTGCTACCAAGTAAATGGAGGGCATCGTTAAGTACTGGCTCGTACTTCAGGTTCCAGGTTTCTTGCTTTATCGTGTTTCCATGATTGAGCTTTTGATCTTTAAATTTCTCCATGGCATTACTCCAGTCTCCCGTTACGCATGGGTGCTCAGCGACTGCACCTACTGCCAACAGCTGGTGAGGTTTGCTCCGAAATACGGCCTCAGCTGCTTCTGAGAGATTGTCTCCTGCCTCTAAACGTATGGCGATTGCATCGCAAATACGAACGATGTCCGGGACGGAGGCTTGACACCAGTCGATCGGAAGCTTGACCGATGGCCTGGATGTCCCAATCCGGATCTGGAGCTTGACAGTTCCACGATGTCCCGTAAGTGACCAGGAGCGTCGTCCAGGGTTGGCAGTCACCGTGGACCGGAGGGCTAGGACCCATGGCTCCACGAGCCTGCCGGACTTGGTGACGGTGACGGGCATAGGGGCTGGATGCGGGAGCTGAGCGGGAGCTGGGAGGCTGCCACAACGTGCTGATTGTGGCAGCTTGTGGTAGCAAGACCCATTGCAGCAACTACTATATGGCCGGAAACTCCCGCCGCAACTAGTCAAGAGTATTTGCTTTGGGAGCACTAGGTCGCAGGTTCGAATCCTGTCGCCCCGATTGACTTTTCACCGAATGGCCTTCGAGGGCGCGCCCAAAACGCGCCCAAAGGGGTCCCTTCGCCAAGCCATACGTGCGGCTGATGCCGCCTACCGCTGCGGCGAGTCGTTCCTCAGCGATGCCGAGTTCGATGCGCTGGTGTCTGAGCTGCAGCGTG
>JAHLYR010000070.1 GCA_025128025.1 Synechococcus sp. CS-1330 | reverse complement strand
GCCTAAAAAACCAGCCCAAAGTGGCTGAACATGAGACCAAAAGTCCTCAGAAAATGGCCTCAGAGGCAATTCTCGGTCAAAGGCACTCTTTCCTGCTCACTGCCTCCGCTCAAGCCCCGTTTGTCCAGAGATTCCTTAGCCTTGCAATGCGCAGAAACTATGTCAAAGAACGAATCAAAATCCTGGAAGGTGATGTGCTCAACACTCTTGAGCGTCGCCCACGCCTGATGCCCGATACCCGTCGTGCCGTTCCAAAGCAGGCTCTTGTCCCGCAACCAACGAGTCGCATTCGGTCTAGTTTTTGATGCCTGTCTTGCTATCCAGGTCTCCCAGTAGACCGCAAGAGAATGCTCACGGTCCACCTGCTGTCCTTCCAGTTGCCTTAGACGATGCTGTCTCCTGGCAATAGAAGAGGCAATTGCTGTCTTGCCTGCTTCCCATGGGTCGTCAGTGTGGGTGCTCCCTGTTTCGTATTTGCGCTTGCCCTTGCCCTGATTGGTCCTACCCGCAAAGGGTCTTGGGTCCTCTTCCTCAGCAGGTAAATAGCGCCAGTCCAGGTTCCTGGTTTTGCCGACCACGTAGATGGCGAGAGTGCTGGGGTAGTCCCCCCTCAACCCCAAGTCCCTTGATACCGAAAGGGATTTCCGACTCCCGTCCAACCAATCCTGGGGAAGCGTCCTTGCCATAGAGTTCCCATACCAGCACTCACTTCCGGAGGAACGCTGGACCTGTCGCAACCAGCACCAATGGTATGGGAGCGGTATGGGAATTGCAACCCGAACCGCCTATTTGGTGGTTTTCACGGAGTCAATACACCAGATACAGTGGTTTAAGCGGTCTCACACCGCTGCCTGCCTCGTTCAAATCTGGGTCCTGGCATTCTCATCCCACTACTTTCCTGCCGCGAAAAGCCTGCCAGGGTTTGGGATTGCTCAACTAGAAACTGCTGAATATTGCGGCGCCATGCGTGAACATCCACTGAACTCCAACCGGATGTTCAATAACGCCGACAGCTTTGCTCAGGCTTTCGATGAAGCCTGGCAAAAACATGAGCAGCGCGACCCCCACCACGGCCTCGATCCAGCCGCCAAGGTCGACCTGATTCTCGAAGGGCTTGGCGACCATCCCTTTCTGCAAAACCAACCAGAGCTGGCTCAGCAAGTAGCCACTTTTCGCCTCCGCCTCCTGGGGTTGGCAGGGCCCAGCCAGTAGCGTCATCCTCACAGCCGTGAACTGGCGTGATGGCGAGCTCCTTGGAGCGATTGGTGCGGATGTTGAGCGGTGGTTTCAGCAACCAGGAGCAGGCTTTTGAGAATCCACCCCTATACGCCCACATCCTGGTCAAATTACGTCCCCTCCCCCAGCTGGCAACGGGCTCCCTGCTGCTGGAGCAGAGCTATGCAATTAACCCGGCAGCTCCCTACCGAATTCGAGTATTGAGGGCGGAAGCACGGAACGGCCAGCTGACGATCGTCAACCAGGCGCTGGCAGACGATCAACGCTTCTGGGGAGCGGTAGAGGACAGCGAACTCCGTAGCCGCATTCAAACCAGTGACCTAATGCCCCTCGATGGCTGCGCCTACGTGGTGCGCGAAGAGAGCGAAGGATTCGTGGGGGAAGTGGAGCCTGGATGTCGCTGTCTGGTGGAGCGCAAGGGAGCCACCTCCTACCTGGTGAGCCGGCTGGACCTAAACCCAGCTGGCATGCGCACGATCGACAGGGGCCACGATCCGATCACCCACGAACATCTTTGGGGGTCGCTGGCGGGTCCCTTTGAATTTGCCCGCACCGACGACTACAGCGACGAAATACCAGCCCATTGGTCTGAGCAGTGGCGGGATTGAGTGTCAGGCGCTGAGCTCATCGAGGAAGGGTTGCTCCTCTTCATCAAGGAAGGGCTGCTCGACCAAGCTGTCATCAAGAAAGCTGTCCTGTTGAGCCTCCTGGGCATGGGCCAGCTGGGAGGCAACAACTGGACGCAGGTGACGGCCTACCCCTTGATTCTCGATGCCTTTAAGCAGGCCCTCAAGGCGAGCCAGCCGGTCTTCGGTGTCATCGAGTCGTAGCTCCGTCTCGTCAGCGAGCACGCCCTGGCTATCGGCATGGCCCTCAAGCAGGGGCTCGAGCCTCAACTCCTGGGCGGCAAGCCGCTCCTCCAGTTCAAGCAGCCGGAAGGTGATCGCTTCAGCCACTTCCGAGAGGGTCTGCAGCTGGTCAGCCAGCCGCTGGGTGCAGTCTGCAACCTTTAGCTCAACAGCCATAACCATTGCCGATGGAATGGGCGGATGGTATCGGCGCAGCCCATAAGCGCCAGGGGTTGGCGCTTATGGGCCTGCAGCGCAGCGTTTGTAACGATTCCGAAAGCCTTGTAATCCAATCAAAACAGACCCATAGGATCTCCGCCTGACCAGTTCAGCCCTTCTCCCTCGGCCCCGCACGCCCATGACACTTGCCAACGCTGCCTACCTGGGCATCGAGCGCTTCGCCAACGACCGCAACAAGGAAAACTGGTCAAACGCCACCGAAAACGACAAGGCGGCCCTGATTCGTGCGGTCTACAAGCAGGTGCTTGGCAATCAGTACGTGATGGCCAGCGAGCGCCTCGAGGGCCCCGAGTCGCTGTTCAGGCGCGGTTACCTGAGCCTGCGTGAGTTCGTGCGCCAAGTCGCCAAGAGCGGGCTTTACAAGGCCAAGTTTTTTGAAAACTGCAACGCCTACCGCTTTATCGAGCTCAACTTCAAGCACCTGCTGGGTCGCGCTCCCCAGAACAAGGCGGAAATGCTCCACCACTTCACGATCCTGCAGGAGCAGGGTTATGACGCTGAGATCGATTCCTATCTCGATAGCGCCGAGTACCAAGAGCGCTTCGGCGAAGAAGTTGTTCCCTACCTCCATGGTTGGGACTACAACGCCGGTCAGCAGGGCTTGCAGTTCTCCTACATGCTGCAACTCGCCCGTGGCGTTGGCGCCTCGGTGCGAGGTGATGCCCTCAAGACCCAGTCGCGCCTCAACCCTGCCGTCCACGCCGAACAGCCGATGGCGGTGGTGAGCCCCAATGCCAAAGGCGCAATTTTCCGCAAAGTCAGCACCGACGGCGTCACCCGCCAGGGAGTGGGCGGATCGGAAGAAGGGCGCACCTTCCGCGTCGAGATCACCGGTTTCAACAATTACAGACTGCACAAGCGCAGCAACCGGGTGCGCTTCATTCCCTTCAGCAAGCTCCTCCAGTACCAGCAGCAGATTCAGCGTGAAGGCGGCAGGATCGCCAGCATCACCCCGGTGAATTAAGCAAGCAACCAATCAATCGTTCCTTTCCTTCCCCAATCCATGAAGGTTTCCGCAGGCACCCGAGGCACCAGCTTCAGCAGCGGCCGTCAAGTCTCATTCACAGTGACCGGCCTGGCCAACAACGACTATTCGCGCACCGCGGATTTAGTCATGAACGTGCCTTACACCCGCATGAACGAAACCATGCGCATGGTTCAGCGCATGGGAGGCAAAATTACGGGCGTCTCGGTGAGTGGCGGCGACCTCGGATCAACAGCCGCGCCCACTACCCGCAAAAAGACCAGTTCAAAAGCCGCCAAAGCTGCAGATTGATCAGCTAGCGGTTGCTCCAAATCCCCCTGCTCCCGCCTCTATGGGCGGGAGCTTTTTTGTGGCCGGTCTTATCCCAGAAAACCAGGCCAGCAAAGGGTCTGCACCCAGTGACCGTTTGTAACGGGGGCCACACTTACCAGGCCACTGGTCCAACAATAGGCAGGTCAAGTTGAATACAGCCTGAGTGCTGCGTCGTGCCCGAACGGGGCGTCGCGCTGCCACCGGGCCACGGGCAACCTGGCACCCAATCCACCCACACTCCCGACTCTTCGTCGAGACCCGGAGCTCCCCCAATGTTCGACGCCTTCACCAAGGTTGTTGCCCAGGCTGATGCCCGTGGCGAATTCATCAACGCCGGCCAGATCGATGCCCTCGCATCGATGGTTGCCGAAAGCAACAAGCGCATGGATACGGTGAACCGCATCACCTC
>JAHLYR010000069.1 GCA_025128025.1 Synechococcus sp. CS-1330 | reverse complement strand
TCCCGTTTGGTCTGCTTCTTGGCTGTGGTGAGCTCGTAATCAGAGAAGCCAAGCTGCTTGCCGCCCATCAACCCAGTCCTGGCCTGCGATCACAGGGTTATTGTCCCGCAAACGGCCTCGGTTTTCCAGAGTCTCCCTAACCCTCTCCCCCTTCAACTGCCTTCTCTTGGAAGCTAGTCAGTTCTGGAAGGGTGACAAGCCAGGGCTAATTTGGTGCCCCAGTGCCCCTGTGGATTCGGCCGATGACCAGCAGTAATCCCGTGAGCATTCGGCAAATTCCCCTGGACCAGCCTTTCAGCGACCAGAAGCCCGGCACCTCCGGCCTACGCAAAAGCAGCCGCCAATTCCAGGCCCCCCATTACCTGGAGAGCTTCATTGAAGCGAGCCTGCAGGTGCTGCCAGGCGTGGCCGGCGGCACCTTGGTGGTGGGAGGTGACGGTCGCTACGGCAACCGCGCAGCCATTAGCGTGATCGCCCGCATGGCAGCCGCCCATGGCGTGGCCCGGCTGATTACCACCACCGGCGGCATCCTCTCCACTCCGGCCGCCTCCCACCTGATCCGCCAACACGGCGCCGTGGGCGGGGTGATCCTCTCGGCCAGCCATAACCCCGGCGGCCCCGATGGCGATTTCGGCGTCAAAATCAACGGCGCCAACGGCGGCCCCACGCCGGAATCGATCACCGACGCGATTTACGCCGCCACCTTGGAACTAGGCGGCTATCGGATCTGTGAGGGCGGCAGCGATCCCGACCTCTCGGCCCCTGGCCGCAGCAGCATCGGCGAGCTGCAGGTTGAGGTTATCGATGGCGTCGACGACTACGTGGCGCTAATGCAGCGGCTGTTCGACTTCGACCAGATCGGCGATCTACTGCGGGGCGACTTCCCGATGGCCTTCGATGCCATGCATGCGGTGACCGGCCCCTACGCCAGCCGCATCTTCGAAGAATTGCTTGGCGCTCCCGCAGGCACCGTGCGCAACGGCATTCCCCTGGAGGATTTTGGCGGCGGCCACCCCGATCCCAACCTCACCTACGCCCACGACCTAGCCGAGCTACTGCTGGGCAGCGATGCCTACAGCTTCGGTGCCGCCTGCGATGGCGACGGCGACCGCAACATGGTGCTGGGGAGGCGCTGCTTCGTGAATCCAAGCGACAGCCTAGCGGTGCTCACCGCCAACGCCACCCTGGCCCCAGGCTATGCCGATGGCCTAGCCGGCGTAGCCCGCTCGATGCCCACCAGCGCCGCCGCCGATGTGGTGGCGAAGGAGCTTGGTCTGGCCTGCTATGAAACGCCGACGGGCTGGAAATTCTTTGGCAACCTGCTTGATGCCGGTCGGATTACCCTCTGCGGCGAGGAGAGCTTCGGCACCGGCAGCAACCACATCCGCGAAAAGGACGGCCTCTGGGCGGTGCTTTTCTGGCTGCAAATCTTGGCCAAGCGGCGTGAGCCGGTGAGCCAGATCATGGCAGAGCACTGGGGTCGTTACGGCCGGCACTACTACTCCCGCCACGACTATGAGGCGATCCTCTCCGAAGCCGCCCACGGCCTCTACGCACGGATCAAGACCATCCAGCCCGCACTGGTGGGCCAGGCCTTCGCCGGCCGCAGCATCGCCACCGCAGACGACTTCGCCTACACCGACCCGGTGGATGGCTCCCTCACAACCGGCCAGGGGCTGCGACTGCTGCTCGATGACGGCAGCCGGGTGGTGTTGCGCCTTTCAGGCACTGGCACCCAGGGGGCAACCCTACGGGTGTATCTCGAGAGCTATGTGCCGCCCAGCGGCAACCTCAGCCAGGATCCCCAAATCGCCCTGGGCGAGCTGATCACAGCCATCGATCAACTCGCCGAGATTCGCAGCCGCACCGGCATGGAGCGGCCCACGGTTATCACCTGAATCAAGCAGGGGTCTCCTGCTTTACCTCCGAAAACAGCTGCCCGCGTAAACCAGCTGGGGCGTGTCAACTGATCACGTGATTGTGCTCCAGTTCGGCCCATGCCCGCATCTGGAGACCTAGATGCAATCGGAGAGACGAAAGGACTTGATCGAGCGCGTAAAGCCGTTGATTCGCAAGCCGGAATCCATAAAAGTGCTAACCGGCCTGGAGCGGTGGTTCCAGTTGCCCGGACAACCGATTCACACCGCTCCTAAGCGTTACAAACAAGCGAACCTAGCTTGGATTGGTGTGGTGGGCATTTATCTAATGATGAGTCCCCATGCGAGCGCTCTACTGACCTCCTGGCCCTGTATTCTCCGCGTCTTTGTCAACATGGGGATCACGGTGGCTCTGCTTAGCTATTGGGTGATGCGATCCCTGACGCCCTACTCCGGGGTCTGGCTGTTCAGATGAGCTGGAAACAAGTGAAATTGGCTCTACTGGCCGGAGCAGCTGCGGCCGGGGTGCTCTTAAGCAACTATCCAACGACGCCTCAGCTATCTCGCTGTCCTGAAATCGGCAGCCTTCCGGGCATCGTATTTGGCATGTTCATCGCCACAACGCTCATCCATACATTGGTGACGTCCTTACAAGCGGACCTGGTTCACTCAAAACGTCTGAGTGCCTGGTGCTCAACAAGCGGCGGACGGCCCCACTTGCTAATTGCCATTGGCGCACTCATGACTGCAGCCACGTTGTTCCTGGAAATTCTCCTCTGGGCATGGGTCTATCGCCACGTCGGCGCCATTCACGGACTGGAAGCAAGCTTGTATTTCTCAGGCATCACATTCACAACAGTTGGATACGGAGATATCACGCTAGGCAAATGCTGGCAATTACTCAGCGTGGGAGAAGCTGTCAATGGGGTTCTAATGGCGGGCTGGAGCACCGCTCAATTAATTTTTCTTGTCCAGAGGATGATGGCCTTGAGCGTACAATCTGAGGAAACAAAAGCGGATTGATTCTAAATCAACATCGATTTCAGCCTCTCCCGGCTTCGCGTTGCACAGCCCCACTAATTTCAACATCAACCATGTGCAGCCGACCATCTCAAGCATCTGCGTGATTCGATCTCAATCAATCCGCAGCAGAACCAGCCGAGTACCGGAGGGAAGCCAGATAGCTGGAGTGGGCAGGCCTCGACCAGTAAAGAGCCAGAGGAATCGCGACAAGCTCATTGACCAACATGGCGCGGGCGTAGGAAGCCAATCCAATTTCGCCGTGGGCAATCAGCCACAGTTGAACAATCAAGATCTTAACAACCCCAATCCACAAGATCACTCGAAGCCAGGAAAGAGCCCTCAGCGACTTCTTGCTCGCAACAACAAACATGGCGACCAGCACCGCAAGCGAAATCGCAATTCCCATCAGATGCGGGAGGACCAGCTCATCGATGCCTTGGGATGGATGCAGCCGCAACCCTGCCACAAAGAAAGCTAAACAAACAGCCTGATGGACGTAGACAATCCTCGTGAACACACCGAATCCCCAAGGTCTTGACTGAGGGGGATTTGCAGCCATCAATTCGGATCGGAAATGGTAGGAACAGCAACGGTTCTAGATTCAGCTCCTCCACCGCCCTCACCAAACCAACGTTCCTCCAGCTGCTTGATCAGCACATAGAAGGGAGGCACCACTCCGAGCGACAGCACCGTGGCCACCAGCAGGCCTCCAAAGATCACCGTGCCAAGCGACTGCTGGCTGTTGGCACCGGCGGTGGTGGCCACCACCAGGGGCAGGAAGCCCGCCAGCGAAGCGATCGCAGTCATCAAAATTGGTCGCATGCGAGATTCTGCAGCCATAATCGCCGCTTCCGTATAGCCCATGCCCGCGCCAACGTGCTGCTCAGCTACCTCCACGATCAGGATGCCGTTCTTGGCTGCCAAACCGATCAACGTGACCAGCCCCACCTGGGCATAGATATTGAGATCGATGGAGCGGAGCGACAAGAACACCAGGGCGCCGAGCATGGCCAAGGGCACCGTCATCAAAATAATGAAAGGAGTGACATAACTCTCATATTGGGCGGAGAGCACCAAATAGACAATCAAGATTCCCAAACCAAACACCAGCACGCTTGCACTTCCCGCCGATAGCTGAAGGGCAGCCAAACCGGTGAAAGCATAGCCAATATTGTTGAAATCAAGTTGCTTGAAAATTTGCTGAATTGCCGCCAAGGCCTGACCAGAACTCTTGCCAACAGCCTCAGCACCCTGTATCAAAATTGTGCGATAGAGGTTAAAGTGACTGATCACTGGAGGAGCACTCGTGAGCTCTGACGAGGCAAACTCACTGACCTGTACAAGCTTGTTGTCGCGGTTACGCACGTAGTAACTGAGTACATCCTCAAGGGTACTGCGACTTGAAGCTTCAGATTGCACGTAGATATTGCGAACCTGGCCGTTTTCATAAGTAAGCCCTGAATAGTTTCCACCAGCAAGCACTGCAATTGTCTGCATTGCCTGCTGGAAGTCGATGTTCAGCGCACCTACAATCGAGCGATCGATCTTGAGACCAAATGCTGGGGCGCTGGGAATGAACTGGGTATAAAGGGTTGAAAACTGGCCAGATGCTGTTCCTGCTGCCACAAGCTTCTGAGCTAGAGCATCAAGCTGGTTGAAGCTGTATGCACCATTACTCAAATCATTGAACTGGAAGTAGAAACCACCCTGGGCCGAGAACCCAGGGATCGCCGGCGGCTGGGCTGCCACGGCGAGGCCACTACTAATCTTGGAAAGTTTGGTGTTGAGTCGCGCCACGATTGCTGGAGCTTTCTGATCGGCACCACTGCGCTCTTCAAGGGGCTTGAGGCCGAAGAAGAACACTCCTTGATCAGGGCTAGAACCATTGAAGCCATAACCGCTCACCACCGAAGCGGCAGTGATATCTGGCTCTTCCTTGAGAATTTTGGCCACCTCAAGACCAGTCTTCTGGGTCAAGCTGAGGGAAGCCCCATTCTGTAGCTGGAAAATTCCCACCCCATAGCCCTGATCTTCCTCAGGGATGAACGCCGATGGCAGGGCAGAGAAGGCAAGAGCGGTGAGCACAATGCCGCCAGCGAGGCCAGCAACAACGTATTTACGCTTGCGAATAAGAACCTCAAGCAAGCGGGCGTAACTGCTCTGCAACCAGGCAAAAAAGCTGTTGAAACGCTCAAAAATCAGGCCGAGCCTGCTGCCGGCGATACCGAACAGGAGCACCCCGAACACGTAGGCACCGACCCCAAAGGATGCGGCGCTGAAGCGGCCGAAGGCCAGGCCCACCACCACACCACCGATGGTCCAACCCCAACCCTTGGGCTTCGGAGGCTGCTCCGACTTAAGAATCAGGGCCGACATCATTGGCGAGAAGGTGAGGGCATTGAAGGTGGAAATTGCAATGGAGAAGGCGATTGTTAGTGCAAATTGCTTATAGATGATGCCAATACCGCCTGGGTAAAAAGCCACTGGCACAAATACCGCCATTAGCACCAGCGATGTAGCGATCAGAGCACCAATCAACTCCCCCATACAGGCCATCGCCGCCTTGCGCGGACTCATGCCACTCTCCATGTTCTTGGAGACCGCCTCGATCACAACGATCGCGTCGTCAACCACCAGGCCGGTAGCAAGCACCAAGCCCAGCAAAGTAAGCTGGTTTATAGAAAATCCAAAAGCCTTGATGAAGGCGAAAGTGCCAATAAGTGAGATCGGGATTGCCAGGCTGGGCACCACCGTGGCGCGCCAGTTCTGTAGAAACAGAAAGAGGATCACCAGCACCAACACGATCGCCAGGCCCAGGGCGTCGGTCACGCCGTCCACAGCCGACTCGATGAATTGACCGATGTTGTAAATCTGCTTAACGGTGATCCCCTCAGGCACCGTCTGGGCGAACTGGTCCATCACAGCCACGACCGCTTCCGATACATCCAGAGCGTTGCTCTCGGGGGTCTGGAACACCGCCACGGTGATCGCTGGGTAGCCTTCGACACTCACCGCCTGCT
Organism: Synechococcus sp. CS-1330; assembly: GCA_025128025.1. Classification (GTDB taxonomy): domain Bacteria; phylum Cyanobacteriota; class Cyanobacteriia; order PCC-6307; family Cyanobiaceae; genus Cyanobium_A. The sequence continues at coordinate 25,879 of JAHLYR010000069.1, read as the reverse complement.
GAGCGAAAGTGTTGAAGCCATAGGTTGCCTGGCCCACATCCCGGAGCCTCAGCAAGTTGCCTTGGGGGGACTTGCCCACAATTAGATCGTTGAGCTGATCAACCGACATCAGGTTGCCGTTGTCGGACACCAAGATCGGGTAGGCGAACAGCTGATCTCCTCCGGCTGGAGGACCACCAATTAGACCACCAATCGCAACGCTGTTCTGACTCTTGACAGCATTGACGATCTGATCAGCCGTCAGTTGATTGGCCGTGAGCTTGTTAGGGTCGACGAACAGCCAGAAGGCCGGGTTGCTGCCCCCCAGCATGTTCAACTGGGCAACGCCAGGAACCCGTTCAAGCTCGTAATAGAGCTGCTCATAAATGAGGCCGTTGATATAGGAGGCGTCATATTGCCCCTGGCTAGACGTGACCTGATAGGCAAGCAAAATCGATGGAGTACTTTGCATTACCGACACACCCGTTGCCGACACCTGCTGGGGCAACTGGGGCATGGCCAGGGAAACGCGGTTTTGAACGTTTACCTGATCGATATTGATATCGGTGTTTTCGTTAAAGAAAACCTGAATGATGCTCTGACCAGTGTTTGAGCTGGTTGAAGAAATGTAGGCAGCACCCGGCACGCCGTTGATCTGCTGCTCGAGCGGGTTGGTAACCGCCTGTTCAGTAACTATGGAATTAGCACCGCCGTAATTAGACGTCACCTGAATAAGCGGTGGCGCAATATTCGGCAGGTTTTCAATTGGCAGACTGGGGATCGCAATGATTCCCATCAGCACGATCAGGATGCTGCAAACGGTCGTAAGAACAGGCCGCTTGATGAAATTATCCGAGAGTGACATATCTTTCTCAGTTGCTTCCATCCGACAGTTTCACCGGCATGCCGGTACGCAAGAGCGCCGTATTGGAAACCACAACCCTTTCTCCTTTCTGCAAGCCGGAGACCAGCGGGTAGCGATTCCCCTCCAAAGCTCCCAGCCGCACTGGGGTTTGAACCACGATCGGAGTAGTGGGCGGCAGGGCCTCAAGCTTCTGCTTCTGTGCCTCAGGAATCTCGGTGGAAGCGCGGATCTTGGCGAGCACCTTGTTGAGTTGCAACACCCTATAAACAAAAGGCTGCTGGGCCTGCATCATCACGGCCTGCACCGGCACCGATAGCTGGCGGGTGTTGCCGGTAATAATCCGATTGCGCACGTACTGCCCTGTTTTGAGCTGACCTGTAGCGTTAGGGAAGGAAGCCTTCACCAGCACTGTGTTTGGCGAAGAGCTACTGCCGCTCACGCCGTAGTACGGAGAAATAAACACCACCTTTCCAGTCGCGGACAGGGGAGGGTTGCCCTGGGTAACCAATTGCACGGTCTGGCCAAGCGCCACCTGCGATGACCGAGTGGCAGGCACATCCATCAGAGTCCAAAGGCTTGAGTTGTCGACAATGCCGGTGATCGCCTGCCCCTGGCGCACGTAATCACCCAACTTCACCGTGTCGAGGTCGCCGATCTCGCCACTGATCGGTGCCGTCACAAATTTGTAGCCCAAGGTGGCCGCATTGGCGCGCACCTGGTCGCGGCTTTGAATCGCCTGGGTGACGTAGAAGTCGCGATCCTTGGTGGATACCGCTCCCTGCTCGTTCAAAAAGATATATCGCTCCGCGTTAACCAAATTCTTACGGGCCTCGGCCTTGCTGGCATCCAGGCTGGCCGATTGCTGCACGTTATCGAGCACCAAGATCGGCTGGCCCACCTTCACCCGCTGACCCTGGGTCGCCAGGATCTTCACCACCCGCCCATCAACCTCGGGGCGCAGTGCCACATCACTTGTGGAGCTCAGCTGGCTGATCACCTCAATCGAGGGGCTGAAATCAGCCTCGCCGATGGTCTCGACCTGCACTACCAAGGGTGGCCGGGAGGCCTGCTTGGTGGCACACCCCCCTGCGCACAGCAGGCCTAGAAGGGAGGCCACCGCAACCGCTCTGTTCACATCTACTGAGCACCGAAGCGCAAGTTACCGGACACCGGCCTGTTTGGCCTGCCTCGCAAGTTGCACCGGAGCACCGTGGCGCAGGTTCAGCAGACCAGTGGTGATCACCCGATCACCACCCTGAACAGCACCCTGACCCATGCGCTGCAGTGGATAGAGGGTTCCCTGCAGATCACCCAGCTGCACTGGAGTTTGCAAGGCAAACAGGGTGCCGCTCGGCAACCGGCGCAGCTCGGCGATGGGAGCCTTGCCCGGCCGCTGCTCCAGCTCAGCCAAGCTGCCCACTAAATAGATGAAGGGCTGTCCTGCCAACCGGGTCACCGCGGTGAAGGGAACGGCCAACTCCTGGCGCCGATCCAGCACCAGCCGCGTGCGGCTGCGCTGACCATTGCGGAAGCTGCCCCGCGCGTTAGCAAACGACGCCTTCACCAGCAGCGTCTGAGTTGGGGCGCTCACCCCCGGATCCACCGAGATCACCGGGCCCTCCGCCAGGGGCTGGGAGCTGGAGGCGGCCAGCAGCAGCACCCGCTGACCCGGCCGAACACGATCGGAGTAGGCGGCCGGCACATCGATGCGAGCCAGGAGATTGTCGTTACGGATCAAGCGGGTGATCGGCACACCTGCGGCGATCACATCGCCCTGCTTGACGCGCAGATCAGCCACCGTGCCGCTGATCGGCGCCCGCAGATCCTTAAAGGCGAGATCGGCCTCCTTGGCCACCAGAGCTTCGCGGGCAGCGATGTAGGCCTGGCGAAATTCATCCCGCTGCAGGGCACTAGCTGCACCCTGACGAGCCAGATCCTGATAGCGCTGGTAATTGAGGCGGTTGGTCTGCATCTGAGCGCGCAGGCTGGCCACCTCAGCCCTGAGCTGGGCCTGGTCGAGCACCAGCAGCAGCTGGCCCTGGCGCACCCGATCTCCTTGACGCAACAACAATCGCTGAATGCGGCCCCCCGCCTGGGCCGCCAGATCCACCTCTTCCTCAGCCTCCAGGGTGCTGACGGTGTCAAAACTGGCTTGAAATTCGGCAGTTTCCAGGCGCTGGCTCTGCACCACGGGTATCCGGGGGGCTGGCTGGCGCCCCTGCTGACAGCCCACAACCAGGGCAGAGGCCATCGCCGTGAAAAGCAAAAGCGGAGAAGTAACAGGGCGGTGCATGGATGTGATGGTGGATCGGGCGCGCCGCGTGGCCGGAGCGTATCGCCGGCGGGCCGATGATGGACTCAGAACGGCGCTGCGGCGACCTCGTGAGCGACCTGTTCAGCCATCAACGCGACGTCACCCTGGCCCGGGTCGCGCCCCTGGCCGACAGGCTGAGGCCCCGCAGCCTTGATGAATTCGTCGGTCAGGAGTCGATCCTCGGCGTAGGGCGCCTGCTACGACGCGCCATCGCCGCAGATCGAGTCGGCAACCTGATCCTGCACGGCCCGCCGGGGGTGGGCAAAACCACCCTGGCCCGGATCATTGCCGGCAGCACCAGGGCCTACTTCAGCAGCCTCAATGCCGTACTTGCCGGCGTCAAGGATCTGCGGGCCGAGGTGGACGCGGCCCAGCAGCGCCTGGCGCACCATGGCCTGCGCACCACCCTGTTCATCGACGAGGTGCACCGTTTCAACAGTGCTCAACAAGATGCCCTGCTGCCCTGGGTAGAAAACGGCACGGTGAATCTGATCGGAGCCACCACCGAAAACCCCTTTTTCGAGGTGAACAAAGCCCTGGTAAGCCGTTCGCGGTTGTTTCGCCTGCAACCGCTTGAGCCAGCACACCTGCGCCAGCTGCTGGAGCGGGCCCTGCGGGATCCGGCAGTGGGCTACGGCGAACGCTCGATTGACTTAGCCGCCGCAGCGGCCGACCACCTGGTTGATGTGGCCGGCGGCGATGCCCGCAGCCTGCTGAATGCCCTGGAGCTGGCTGTGGAGACCACTCCTCCTGGAGCTGATGGCTGCATCACGATCGATCTGACCATCGCCGAGGAGTCGATTCAGCAGCGGGCGGTGCTCTACGACAAGCAGGGGGATGCCCACTTCGACACGATCAGCGCCTTCATCAAATCGTTGCGCGGTTCCGATCCAGATGCGGCCCTTTTCTGGTTGGCCCGCATGGTGGAGGCGGGCGAAAACCCGCGCTTTATCTTCAGGCGCATGTTGATCGCCGCCGGGGAAGACATCGGCTTAGCCGATCCCCAGGCAGTGGTGGTGGTGGAAGCCTGCGCGGCCAGCTTCGAGCGAGTGGGATTGCCAGAGGGGCTTTACCCGCTGGCCCAGGCAGCTCTGTATTTGGCGGGAGCGGAGAAGAGCAACAGCGTGCTGGGTTTCTTCGATGCCCTCAAAAGCGTGCGCAGCGCCAACCGTCAGCAGGTGCCCGCCCACCTGCGCGACGCCAACCGCGATGGCCAGGCTTTTGGCGATGGGGTTGGCTACCGCTACCCCCATGCCTACGCCGAGCACTGGGTAGCCCAGCAGTATTTGCCTGGCGCACTTCAAGGTGAGATCTTCTGGCAACCGGGCAGCCTGGGCTGGGAGGGCCAGAGGCGCGAGCGCCTGCAACAGCGGCGGGCCGCCCAACTGGCAGCTGCCGCTGAGATGGCGGCGGATCAAGGCGACGTGCTTAGCAGCAGTCCGGAGGATCCCCAGCTGGAGCGCTGGCTGCAGCGGCAAGCCGCCACTGAGGGAGAACGACTCGACACTCTGAGACGTCGGTTCTGGGTCGGGGTGGACTGGCGGCGCCACGACCGGGTGCTGGTGCTGGAAGCGCGGTCGTTGCTATGGGCCCTAGATCCCCTGGCCGCTACGCCCGAGGGCGGGGTAGTGATCACCGTGGCCCAGGCCTCCGACCGGGAGCGGCTGCAGGCCCAGCTGAAGGTGCTCGACAGCCTGCGCCAACCCCAGTTGCTGCTGGTGCCTCCCCAAACCCCTGCCACCCTTAGCTCCCAGCTCGAACCGCAACTCGCACTTGACTCCGGGACCCGCTTCGACTGGGTGATAGCGCGGCAACCCTGGCAGGGCCTCAGCGCCGAACAAATCGAGGCCTGGATCGGCCAGGCAGGCGCGCTGCTGGGTAACACCGGCCAATGGCGCCTGCTATTCAGCACTCCCCAACTCGGACCAGCAGCAGGCCTGCGGGCACTGATCAGCACGGCAGAACCCTCTCTACAAGTCCTGCTAGAGGAGCTAACTCACCTGGAGGGGCAGCGGCTGATCCAGGCCCAGAGCACCAGCCTAATCAGCCAACGCAACTTGATCGCTGCAGGATGGCAAGTGCATCAAGAGCTGTGGCAGGAATCACTCCAACTCGAGCTGACGGCCGAGCTGATCGAACGCTGGCTGGCCCCGGCCAGCCCCTATCTCGAAGCAATGGCGGCGCTCAGGGGCAAGCCCCTAGCCAGTGATGCCTTGCAAAGCCTGCGAGAGGCATTTAGCCAGCGCCTGGGCCAGCCCCTGCCCCAGGCCCTTGAGCACACCTTGATAAAGGCAAGGCGAGTGGACTCACTTCAAACACCCCACAACCCATAAAAAAGCCCCGGCGCAAGCCGGGGCAGCTGGTGTGGCTAATCGCCTAAGGCCATGCTCACCAGAGGCCGCGGATGGCTTCAGATTCAACTTGCTGAACCGGGGCCGGGGCCATTGTGCGCACCTGAGCCACGGGATCGGCCATCTGGTTGGCCTGGATGCAGGCCGGCAGGAATACGTACCAGGAGAGCAGGGAGGTGCACTGGGCGTCACCTTGGCAACGACCTTCGGCGCAGACGTTCTGGGCACCGGTGTAGGTGTTGCAGAAGTCAGCCAGACGCATGTCGGTAGGCAGGGCATTCATGATGCCGGCCGAGGAGATCTGGCCGTCACGGGCATCGGCCACGATCGCCGAGCGCAGGGCCTGCACCGCGAAGGTATTCATGCTCCAGTAGGGGAAGTAGCTGGTGGTTTGGTTCTTGAGGAACTTGACACCGGCATCCGAGTAGAGGAAGCGGGAGACGCCAACGAAGTCCACGTTGTAGGACTTGTTCATGCCTTCACGCACCTCGGCGGCGGTCCAGCCGGAGCGGTTCAGGCCCCCTTCCAGGCCCCGATCGGTGACTTCTCCAGACTGCAGGAATGTATTGAAGGCATCCTGGTTGGTGGACCACACGGCGCCGCCGGTGTTCCAACGAACGGGGAGATTGTTGTCGACTGCGGCGGACGCTGGCAGAGCCACCGCCGAGAGGGCCGTACCCACAAAAAGGCCGGCCAGCAAACGCTTGATCACGGGAGGCATGGAATAAGTTCATTTCGAACGTAGCCGCGCAGTGACGTATGTCAGCAAAGAGGCAAGTCAGCGGGGCGCATCGATACAAAGCTGCAAGATTAGGGCTGGATTTCAGTAGTAAATCTGCGTTTTTAGAACAATCATGCGCCTTTTTATCCCCCTCTTTCTTCAGGCTGGCCTGGCTACTGCAACATCAACCCTGCACAACCCTCACCAACCGCCGCCCAACGCCAATCCAGCTGCAAAGCGCTGCTGTGATCAGGCTTGGCCCCATCACTGAGATTCAGCAAGCTGCCGTTGCTGTGGTCGTAACACCACTGAGCCAGTTCGGCTGCCAGGGTGCGATGGCGCCACTTGATAGCCGCTTCCTTCAACACCCAGCTATTAAGCACCGCTCGCCGTAGCTCAGCCCCAGTCAAATCCCACAACTGCGCCTGCTCCTTCTCTGGATAAAACCGCCGCATCAATCCAGCTGGCTCCATAGGTCGAGCAGTGGATTCGAGGTCGACTCCGATGGGAGAACCGGAGTAGCCAATCAGCAAGCCAGCGCCGCTATGGCTGAGACTTACCCATCCCAGACCAGCCCTTAAAAGTGGTGGTTGACCGGGCGGGCTGTGGAGGGGCACCTCGGCAGCAGCGCAGCCGAATAGCTCAGCCAGCTGCCGCCGCAGCAGCGCCCGGCTCTGGAAGTAGCGACTTCGCTGCAGCTCTGGCAAAGCCGAGCCCCAACTGCGTTCATCACTAGATAGGCAACCCGGGTCGCCCCCCTTCAAAGAGCGCAGCCAAAGCTGGGGGGCTAGGCGCTGCGGCAGATCGAAGCTGCTGCCTAGGCTCACGCGAGTGTTTGGTTGGACTTTCAATGGCCCTGCAGCTCGGCGATCCCGCCCCCGATTTCACCTTGCCAGACCAGAGCGGAACGGCGGTGAAACTCTCCCAGTTCAAGGGCCAACGGGTGGTGATCTACTTCTATCCCAAGGACGACACCCCGGGCTGTACCAAAGAAGCCTGCAATTTCCGCGACCAGTGGGGGGCATTCGAAAAGCAAGGCATCACCGTGCTGGGCATCAGCAAAGACGGCGCCAGCAGCCACGCCAAATTCATCGCCAAATATGACCTTCCCTTCACCTTGCTAAGCGACGTCGAGCCCTGCGCAGTGGCCGCGGCCTATGGGAGCTATGGGCTCAAGAAATTCATGGGCAAGGAATACATGGGCATGATGCGCCACACCTTCGTGGTGGATGCAGAAGGAAAGATCGAAAAGATCTACACAAAGGTGAAGTCCGAAACCATGGCGGACGACATCCTTAGCGATCTGGGCTTGGCCTGAGTGCTGCCAAGGCCTCAAGAGCCAGGTCCGGAGCCAACTGCAGCGGCATGGAGCTCATTAGCAGCTGCTGCAGCAATGGTTTCAGCAGGGGGCCATCCCCTCCCGTGAGCCAAAAACTGCACCCAGGGCAGCTGGTTTGGGCTTCACGCCCTGCCGCGGCCAAGGCGGCCGCCAGACCTCGCAAAACCCCAGCGGCCATAGCTTCTGGTGTGGAGCGGGGCCAGAGGTCCAAAGGCAGGTCCAAGGGCAGGTCCAAGCCAGGCAGTCCTGCAGTTTCAGCGGCCAGGGCCCGCAACTGCAAGGCAGCTCCGGCTAGCAAGCGTCCTCCCCCAAATCGGCCCTCGCTGGTGACCAGGGTGAGGCTCAAGGCGGTGCCACCGTCCGCCACCAATACGGGACCAGAGGCAAGGCACCAGGCCCGCCAAGCCACCAGGGCACGATCCACCCCCAGCCAGCCAGGCTGCTCCAATAACGGCACATCTTTTAAATGCAAACGCCGCTCCAGCGGCAGTGGCGCAGAGGCGGGCACAGGGCCCACCGCAGCCCAAGCAACCAGCCCCTCAATCTGTCCCACAGCGTCTGGAGCACTCCAGGTACGCAGGCTGCCCAGCTCACCCTCCGCCCAGTGCCATCGGCTGTTGCCGATCAGCAGCCAACGGCCTTCGCTCAGATGCCCTCGCCCATCAATCCCGGCAGATGGATGCCACATTCCTGTTGGAGCCCACCGAAACGGGTCGCCCGGCCGCTGACATCTCCTAGATCAGGAGCACTGGAGTGCCAGTCGCCCACCGTGGAATAACCCTGCTCAAACAGCGGGTGCTGGGGCAATTTGTGCTCTTCCATGTAGTAGTAAACATCCCGTTTACTCCAGGAGAGAAGGGGTCGCAGCGACCAGCGCTGTCGCACCGCATCCAGCGGTTCCATGGCCTTGCGGTGATCGGTCTGGCTGCCGCGCACACCACTGGCCCAACAGGTCACCGCCAGATCAGTGAGGGCCCGGTCGAGGGGTTCCACCTTGCGGATGCGGTGATAAAGCTCCAGATCTCCGCCCTGGTCGGTTTCCCAAAGGCGGCCGTGCAGAGCTTCCATCCGGGCCGGGCTCATGGCCGACTGGGCAACCACTAATTGGAGCTGGAGCTGCTCTACCAGGCGCTCGGCGTATTGGTAGGTCTCCGGCGGCAGATAGCCCGTATCAACCCAGATCACTGTTATGGGCCGGCCGGTATTGGCGGTCAGCTCGCTGACCATGTGCAACAGCACGGCTGCCTGGATGCCAAAACTGGTTGTTAACGCAAACCCTGCCCCGAAGGTGTTCTGAGCCCAGCGCAGGCGCTCTTGGGCCGACAAAGGTGCAAGCAGTGCCCTGGCAGCGTCCAGATCGATCGGCCGACCGGCGCCATCGAGGGGAAGAGCTGGGGCTGGAGCCGTCTGCATGGAGCCATCATCGCCCTTTGAGTGAGTCGCTGGTTAGGGTTCAAAAGCAGGTGCCGGCGAAAGACCACCAAAGCAATGCTGAATCCTGAGGCGGCGCGATCGCAGGCTGCGGTGACCCCGCCGACCGCACCGGTGGTGATTGTGGGCGGGGGCTTTGGTGGGCTCTACACAGCCCTCGCCCTGGCAGAGCGCCGCCAACATCCACCAATCCTGCTGATCGAACCCAACGATCGCTTCCTATTTCTGCCCCTGCTTTACGAACTGCTGAGCGGCGAACTGCGCAGCTGGGAAATCGCACCTCGCTACGACAGTTTGCTGGCCGGCAAAGGGGTGGCCTGGCTGCAGGACCGGGTTGTGCGCATCGACGCCCAGTCTTCCCAGGTCCATACCGCTAGCGGCCGCTGCCTGCCCTTCAGCCGCCTGGTGCTGGCCACGGGTGCCCAGGCCAATGACTTCGGCATCCCCGGCGTAGCTGAATACAGCATCGGTTTTCGCACCTTGGCAGACGTGGAACGGCTGCAGCGGCTAATCCAGACCTTGAAGGAGCGGTCCCGGCCCCTGCAGCGCTTGGCCGTGGTGGGAGCTGGTGCCAGCGGGGTGGAATTGGCCTGCAAGCTGGCCGACCAGTTGCAGGGGAGCACGATTGTGGACCTGATTGAGCAGGGCCACGGACTGCTGCCCCAGGCCAAGGCCTTCAACCGAGAGCAGGCTGAGCAGGCCCTGCAACGCCGGGATGTGAGGCTGCGAACCCACACCCGCGTCGAGGCGGTGCAACCAGGTGGACTGACGCTGCTGGGGCCAGCCGGCTCGGAACAGCTGAAGGTTGATGGGGTTATCTGGACTGCAGGCCTGCGCTTTCAATCGCTTGAATGCCAGCCGCCAATATCCGTCGACCGACTTGGACGACTGAGCTGCGAGCCCACCCTGCAGCTGGTCGATCAGCCCCACCTATTTGCCCTGGGCGACATCGCCCAGCAGGAGTTACCCCTGCCAGCCACGGCCCAAGTGGCCTTCCAACAAGCTGAGTGCCTGGCCGCCAACCTGATGCATTCCCTCGCTGGCGAACCCCTCGAGCCCTTCAACTACAACGACCTCGGCGAAATGATGAGCCTGGGCCGAGGTGAAGCAAGCCTCGTTGGCGGCGGATTCACCCTGGCGGGAGCGGCGGCATTTCAGATCCGCAAACTGGCCTACCTGGCCCGCTTACCTGGCAAATCGCATCAGTTAAAAGTGGTCGCCGGCTGGCTAGCGGACTGGCCCCGGTGACACTGCCGGGAGCCCAAGCTTGTGGTGGGCAAGGCCCGCCCATGATCAAATCCGTAATCGTTGTCTATCTGTGGTGAAACAAAGCCTGTGATGAAACAAGGCCTGTGGTGAAACAAGACGGTCTGGCGGGGCGCACGGCCGGCTTGCGACCCGCCCAAAAAAGACGCCTGGAACGCCTCTGTCACCGCCGCCATCCGGACGACCAGGTAGCTGAATTGCTCTGCTTGCAGCGGCTTGCCAGTGAAAGCCGTGAGCTGGAGCTGCCGCTCAGCTTGGTAGTGGATAGCCGGGGCCTGTGCCGGCTGCTCTGGGTGGGGCCGCTGGAGCAATCGGGCCGGCTGCTGGAGCGCCTGCCCGGCTCGGAGCGCCGCCAGGGTTCCGAGCTGCGGCTGATCACCTGCTGCGGTCGAACCAAACAGCTCGAAGCCGGCCGCCAGGAGGGAATCGTGGGGCTGGATCTAGCCCCCATCGTTTGGCTGCGCTTCGGCGACAGGGCGGGGGCGGGGGGCCAATGGCCCGCCCAATTGCTGGTGGCCCACCCCGACGCCGCCGAACCCTGGGCAAGCGAAGCCACTGAAGATCTAGCCGAGCTGTGCGGCCGCGATCCCCTCAGCCTCGCCCCACCAAGTGCACCCAGCGCTAGCGCCTTTAGCGCCAACCAAGACGGCCCTGAACGGGTGCTGCTGCTGGCCCTCACCCCCGGCGACCGCGGCAGGGCCCAGCGCCTGATCGCCGAACTGGAGGGACTCGTAGACAGCGCCGGTGCCGTGCCGGTGGGAGTGGTGGAGCAGCGCCGCAGCCAGGTCGCCCCCCAGACCCTCTGGGGTGAGGGGAAAGTGGGTGAAGCGGCCCTGGAGGCCCGGCGGCTCGGCGCCACCCTGGTAGTGACAGACCGGGAGCTCACACCGGTGCAAGCCCGCAATCTGGAGCGGCTCCTCGATCTGCCGGTGAGCGACCGCAGTGAACTGATTCTCGACATCTTTGCCCAACGGGCAGCCAGCGCCGCCGGGCGCCTGCAGGTGGAGCTAGCCCAACTGCGCTACAGGCTGCCCAGGCTCACCGGCCGCGGCCGCAGCCTGTCGCGGCAGGGGGGAGGCATCGGCACCCGGGGACCGGGAGAAACCCAACTGGAAAAAGATCGTCGCGCCATCGCCCGCCGGATTGAACGGTTGCAGCGGGAGGTAGGCCAGCTGGGTGAGCACCGGGCCCGGTTGCGCCTCAGCCGCAAGGGACTGCGGCGACTGGCCCTAGTGGGTTATACCAACGCCGGCAAAAGCTCCCTGCTCAACGCCTTAACCAGGGCCAGCGAGGCCCGCGCCGTATTGGCCGAAAACAAGCTGTTCGCCACCCTTGATCCCACCACCCGACGACTTGAGCTGCCGGAACCAGTGCTGCTCACTGACACGGTGGGCTTCATCCGCGATTTACCCCCGCCCCTGCTGGAAGCCTTCCGCTCAACCCTGGAAGAAACCCTTGAAGCTGAGGGGCTGTTGATCGTGGTTGATCTGGCCGACCCGGCCTGGCCCGAGCAGTGGCGCACCGTCAACACCATCCTCGATTCCCTTGGAGCAACCGCCCCCAGGCGCCTGATCGCCAATCAAATCGACCGCTGCCCAGCCGGGGAGGTGGAGCGAGCCAGGGGGCTAGCCCCAACGGCCCTGTTCATTTCCGCCACCGCCTGCCTGGGCCTGCAGCACCTGCGCCAGGAGTTGCGCAGCTGGCCCGAGTCAGCGCCTGAGAACGAAAACACCACATCTGCGCGCTGACTTGTGGCACGATCAGCACTTGCTTTCTTCCTCCCTTACAGCCTCCATGGCCCTCCAACTCGGCGATACCGTTCCCGATTTCACCCAGGATTCCCAGCTCGGGCCGATCAATCTCTACGACTTCGGCGCTGACAGCTGGGTTGTGCTGTTCTCCCACCCGGCCGACTACACCCCTGTCTGCACCACAGAATTGGGAGAGGTATCGCGGCTGCGCCCTGAATGGGAAAAGCGCAACGTCAAAACTATCGCCCTAAGCGTGGATTCCGCCGAAAGCCACAACGGCTGGATCTGCGATATCAACGAAACCCAGAACACAACAGTTGATTATCCGATCCTGGCGGATGCGGACAAAAAGGTGAGCGACCTTTACGGGATGATCCATCCCAACTCCCTTAACAATCTGACCGTGCGTTCGGTGTTCATCATCGATCCCAACAAGAAACTGCGCCTGCAGATCACCTACCCCGCCAGCACCGGCCGCAACTTCCACGAAATCCTGCGGGTGATCGATTCCCTGCAGCTCACCGACAACCACTCTGTGGCCACCCCGGTGAATTGGAAAGACGGCGACGATTGCGTGGTGGTGCCATCGATCTCCACTGAAGATGCCCGCGCCAAGTTTGCCAAGGGTGTCACTGAGATCAAGCCCTACCTGCGCATGACCCCCCAGCCCAACAAGTGAGCCTGGGCTGATGCGGGTGTTGGGGTTGATGAGCGGCACAAGCGCCGATGGCGTGGATGCCGTCCTGGCCAGCTTCAGCGGGCCGCCCCAACGTCCGCGCTGGAGGCTGGAAAAGCACCACTTCAACCCTTACCCCGCCGATCTCCAACGCCAGCTAATTGGCATTGGCCAAGGCCAATCGTTCGATAGTTCAACGCTGCTCGAATTGGCGGAAGCCGTAACCGAGCAGCAAGCTCTCGCCGCCAGAGCATGCGACCCCCAGGGCAGGGCCCAATTGGTTGGCTGCCACGGCCAGACCCTCTGGCATCGCCCGCCCCAGGCTGGTCAGCGGGGTGCCAGCTGGCAACTTCTTCAAGGGCCGCTGCTGGCGGAACTGTTGGCTACGCCGGTGGTATTTGACTTCCGCAGTGCCGATCTGGCCCTTGGCGGCCAGGGAGCACCGCTTGTCCCACCTGCAGACCAGGCCCTACTGGGTCGTTGCGGCGGCTGGCGAGCGGTACTGAATCTGGGGGGCATCGCCAATCTCACCCTGATCCCACCGGCCCAGGGGCCCGAAAGTTCCCTGCCAGTGCGGGGTTGGGACTGTGGGCCTGCTAACACCCTGCTGGACCTGGCGACCATGCACTTCAGTGGCGGCCAGCTGAGCTATGACTCTGATGGGGCCTGGGCCCGTCAGGGAAAGATCGATGAAGCCCTGATTCAACGCTGGTTAGCTGAGCCCTATTTCCAGAGCCCACCGCCGAAGTCCACCGGTCGAGAGCTATTTGGCCTGACAGACCTGGAGCGACGGCTGGCCGAAGTCAAGGGGAGAGACGCGGCGGATGCCCTAGCCACCCTGACCGGCTTCAGTGCCGCGGTAGTTGCCCAAGATTTGGACCATGGGCCCAAAGTGATCGAGCTGCTGGTGGCTGGCGGGGGCTGCCGCAACAGCCTGCTAAAAGAACAACTGCAACGCCGCTGCCGCGGCCTGATCGTGCGGCCGCTAGCGGAATTCGGCATCGGCGAGGCAGAGCGAGAGGCATTGGCCTTCGCCCTGCTGGCCTGGTGGCACGCCCTGGGGTATCAGGGGAATCTGCCCTCAGTCACCGGCGCCAGCGGCGGCGCAGTGCTGGGGGTGTGCGCCCGTCCTCAGACCGGTCGGTGCAAGCGCACCCTGCGGGGAGCTCCCCGCAGGCGCTGGGGTTTCTGGGCCTGACTGGCCTCCAGCCCCTGACGAAAAAGCTCGGCCTGGAAACCCGCCTGAACTGGGGAGGCCTGGCTGGCTTGGGCCTGCTGCAGCCGCTCCACACCTTGCTGGATCAGCACCTTGGCCATGTTGCTCACCGTACGCGACTCGGCATCCGCGAATTCAGCCAACCGTTGGCAGAGCTCCTCGGGCAACACCACCTGAATTCGGGGTGATTTGGACTTGCCACTAGAGGAGGTCTGCCGGGTGGCCACGGAGTTGCGAAGCAAGCGTGGGCTAGAGCTGGAGCTTGCAATCTCCAGCCCATACCCCTCAGATACCAACCAGTGTACAGAGATGCACAAGGGTAGTATCCAAGACTATGCTGAAGGCAACCATCCCTTCGGAGGTGCACACCGTGCCCCGTTCCTCCACCCCACGCGCCTCCACCCCTGCCTCGGCTGCCCAGGGCCGCAAACGCCTCACAGCCGAACGCAGCGATGTGCTCGTCTCCGCAGTAATCAGCACCTACCTGCTCACCCACCTGCATCACGTTCTGCAGCGGGCCGAATACGGCGCCCAGCAGGAGGGAAGAGGCGCACTTGCAGCCAACTACGCCGAGCTGCGCAAAGTGCTTTGCCTAGATGCCCGCAGCATGGAAGATGCCTCAGCCTGTGGCACACCAGAGCAAGGCGAAAACCAGCTAGCCGCCTAAGCCGGTTCGTTTTAAAGTTTGGATAATTTGCTGCTTGCCATGACCGCCAGCAATGCTGCTGAGCTCTACGCCCAAATCAGTGCCGACCACGACCTAACCCAAGCGCTATTCCGCCAGGCCCTACAGGATCCTTCCGGGGCCATTAGCCGAATCATTGAGCTCGGCCAGCAGTTCAGCTTGCCGGTCAGCTCCCAAGAGATCCGCACCTACATCTCCAGCCTGGATGACAGCGTCAGCAAGCAGTGGCTGGTTAAGGCCCGCGGGGGGCTCTGAGTTGGTGCGGCGCTGTTGTCGCTGATCACGCTCCCCACCTGCCCAGCTGAAAAAGAGCCAATAACTCACAAGCGCCAGACCAGCTGCGACAACCAGAGCCGCCACCTGCTCAAGGCGTTTGATCATGGCCATCCCACAGGCAGGTGCGACGAGTCTGCACCAGATGATCGCCTAGCCGCCCACCCCGGCAGACGGGTCGCCAGGGATGATGGGATTGGTCCCTAGACCCTTCTCCGTGCTCCGCCTCGAACGCCTCGGCAAGATTTATCCCACCGGCGAGGTGCTGCGGGATGTCACCTGGGAGGTGAGGCCGGGAGACCGCATTGGTCTGGTGGGCGTCAACGGAGCTGGCAAGTCCACCCAGATGAAGATCATTGCCGGGCTGGAAGAGCCCAGCAGTGGCCTGGTGGTGAAGCAAGGCGAACCTCGCATTGCCTACCTGCAACAGGAATTCGACGTCGATCCAGCTCGCACGGTGCGAGAGGAGCTGTTCCAGGCCTTCGGCGAAGCAGCTGAAGTGCTGATTCGCCAGCACCAGCTCGAGCACGAAATGGCCAGCGAGCAGGCCGCCAGCGACCCAGACCATCTCGACGGGCTGATCCACGAGCTAGGCCGGCTGCACAGCCGTTTCGAGGCGTTGCACGGCTACGAGCTCGACGCCCGCATCGACAAACTGCTGCCCACCATTGGCTTCAGCCCCGAGGGGGCCGAACAGCTGGTGGGGGATTATTCCGGCGGCTGGCAGATGCGCATCGCCCTCGGCAAAATCCTCCTCCAGGAGCCGGATCTGCTGCTGCTCGACGAGCCCACCAACCATCTGGATGTAGAAACGATCCAGTGGCTCGAGGGCTATCTGGTCGAACAGACCGCGGCCCTAGTCGTGATCAGCCACGACCGCACCTTCCTAGATCGGGTCTGCAACCAGATAGTGGAGACCGAGCGGGGGGTGTCGCGCACCTACCTAGGCAACTACAGCCAGCACCTAGAGCAGAAAGTCCTGGAGCGCGAAGCAACCCAGGCCGCATTTGATCGGCAACAAAAGGAGCTGGGAGCCCAACAGGCCTACATCGACCGTTTTCGGGCCAGTGCCACCCGCTCCACCCAAGCCAAAAGCCGGGAGAAACTGCTGGAGAAGGTTGAGCGGGTCGAAGCCCCGCTCGAAGGTGTCGGCGGGCCGCGGTTCCGTTTTCCCGAAGCACCGCGCTCTGGGCGCCTGGTGGCGGATATCAAAAACCTAACCCACAGCTACGGCGAGCAAATTCTGTTTTTGGGTGCTGAGCTGGAGGTGGAACGGGGTGACCGCATCGCTTTTGTCGGGCCTAACGGCGCCGGTAAATCAACCCTGCTGCGGCTGATCATGGGCAGCGAACAGCCCGAGGAAGGCTGCGCCAGCCTCGGGGAGCACAACGTGATAGCGAACTACTTCGAGCAGAACCAGGCCGAAGCCCTAGACCTCTCCAAAACCGTGATCAACACGATCTTCGAGGTAGTGCCCGACTGGACTCAGACCCAGGTGCGCTCACTGCTGGGCAGTTTCTGCTTCAGCAACGAAAGCGTATTCAAGGAGGCCGGCAAGCTTTCTGGAGGGGAGAAGGCCAGGCTGGCGCTGGCCTTGATGCTGCTCAGCCCCTGCAACCTCCTAGTGCTGGATGAGCCCACCAATCACCTTGATATTCCAGCCAAGCAGATGCTGGAAGACGCGCTGATCGACTACGAGGGTGCGGCCTTGCTGGTGAGCCACGACCGCTATTTCATCTCCAGGGTGGCCAACCGGATAGTGGAGATCCGAGATGGCCAACTGGTGCTCTACCGCGGCGATTATTCCTATTACCTCACCAAGAAAGAAGAGGAAGCTGGCCTGGCCCGGCAGGCAGAAGAAGCAGAACGCAAAACGGCAAAACAGGCAGCCAACAAAGCCAAGCAGGCATCACGCAAATCCCAGTCAAAATCGAGCTGAGCAGCCCGGCCCGCAGCCCCTGCCTCAGCAAGTACACAGAACTTCACCGCCGCTTAGGCAGGAAGACTCATTTCACTAGCCCCCTTGGTTTGGTGTGCATAGGCTGACAAGAAGCCGCCACGAGGAGATCATGGGAATTGCACACATGGGCCCCAACGCCCATAGCACCAGCTATCAAGTCGCCGGCCCCAAGGAGAACGGCGGCCAAGGCGACGCTTTGGAGGTGTATTTCGAATGCATCACCACCTGCTCCCTGGACGACGGCGCCTGTGTGACGCGCTGCGTTGAAGAGCTGCGTGAACAGCCCTGAGCCCAGGTATCGGCCAGCCCATCACCGCGCAACAGCAAATCAGCACAAGCAAGGCACCCTGTCGCAACCGCTACGCAAGCGAATGAAACAGTTTGTAGTGTTACGGGGTAAACAGTTGCCTGCGGTGCGTGCCATGTCTGAACCACTCGCCCTCAGCCTCGGCCAGCAGTTTGAGCTGGAGCGCATGAATAGGGCTATCGAAGCCACCGCCGATCCCCAGGCCCTGCAGGGCATTGCCAAGCAGCTACTCCAGGCCTGGCATAGCCAAAAGGCGGCAACCCAGTGGGTGATGCGTCAGCAACTCGGCGCACCAACCCAAGTTTCGCCAAGCCTGGGCAGTCCGTGGGGGCAGGAGGCCTAGGGGGCTGGGGCTAATTGGGCTGGAATAACCGTCAACTGCATCAAATTTCCAGCCCTACTTACCCGAAGCGCCAAGCTTCCTCCCACCCCTGCCCGCTCCACCGCTGTCACCAGCTGGGAGGGGCTTGCGATGGGTTGATCACCCACCGCGACAATTACATCACCCTTTTGCAGGCCTGCCCGCGCCGCTGGTCCGGAAGCTTGCACCGCCATCACCCGCACCCCTTGATTCAGCCCAGTGCCATCTCCGGCACGTACCCCGTCGAGACTTATCCCGATAAACGGGTGGCTGACACGACCAGAGGTAATCAGTTGGCGGGCAATATCACGGGCCCGGTTAATCGGAATAGCAAATCCCAAGCCCGCACCAGGCCCGGTACGCACCAAAGTGTTAATACCGATCACCTCACCATCCGCATTCAGCAGCGGCCCGCCTGAATTGCCTGGGTTAATTGCTGCATCGGTCTGAATTAGATCCAAGCGCTTGTCTGTGATACCCAGCTTGCTGGCGTTCCGATTGAGATTGCTGATGATCCCCATGGTCACGGTGTTGTCCAACCCGTATGGGTTGCCTACGGCAATTGCCCACTCCCCCACTTGAAGGCTGTCGGAGTTGCCCAGGGGCGCAACTGGCCAGGGGCCGCTGCCCGCCAACCTCACAACCGCCAGATCCGTGAGGCGATCGAGACCGACAACCGTGCCCTCAACCCGACGACCGCCCTGCAGACCCACGGTCACCCGGTCTGATTTCTCCACCACGTGGGCATTGGTCAAAATCAGGCCCTCAGCCTGAAAAATGAAGCCGCTTCCCTGCCCCCGCTCCGTACGCTGAGAGGGCTGCTGTTGAAGCTGGGGCATGCCAAAAAATTGGCGAAACAGGGGATCGTTGAGCAGGCCCCTTGGCAAGCCTCCCGAAGCACCACCTGAGGCAGCCACGGTCCGTTCCGTGTCAATGGTCACCACCGCGGGTCCAGCGCGGCGAACGGCCGCCGCCACAAATGACTGGCGATTCAAGCTGACTGAAGCTGCACTCTGGGCTCGGGCGGCAGCACCTGGCCAGGGAGCCGGGGGTGCTAACAGAGCCATCGCCATCAGCCCCGAACCCAGCCAGGGCAAGGCCCGCAAATTAGCCATCACCACAACAGTCAACTAGTCAAAACCGTAAGCAACTAGTTAGCAGACGCCTAGGGCGGGATTGCCCTCCTAGCGCAGGCGCCACAAGCAATCCAAATCAACCCTATTATTGGTAAATAAATCTTTCAATCCATGGACACCGGGCGACTGCTAATTGCTTTTCTCGCCTTCGGTGCCGCCTGCAGCACCCTGTGGGCCTGGATGGTTGCAAATACCGGAGAGGTTGCAGTCGTTGATCCCCAAACGGCTCGCTCCAGGCAATGATGGAATTGCGACACGCGACCACCCATCTGAGGCCAGCTTTACGGCCATGAACACTGTGCTCTCCCAGCTTTTACCCCTGCTCTACGGGGCCTGCTTTGTGGCCCTGCTATGGCAAGCCTTCAAGGTGATGGGTCAGGGATTCCGCGCCATTCCCCGTCCAGGCGACCGAGACGCCATAGGTACGCCAGCAACACAATCAGTCGAAATCAGGTCCAATCTCGACCGCACCGGCCGACTCACCATCCATCCGGAGCTGCTTGATTCAGATGGTCAGATCACCCAGGAAGACCTGTTGACCGTACGCTTCAGCGGCGACAACGAGCAAGCTGCTTACCCAGGTGACCTCAGCTGAATAGGCTCTCCGTTGAGCAAGCGTTTTTCAGCGGAGACAGACGGTGGATCAACGGACCCGAATAGTGGCTGCAGTGCTGACCAGTCTCAAACTGCCACCTCGTTTTCGCCTCAAGCTGATCAAGGAAGATCCGATTCGGCTCGAGTTGAGCATCACGCCTGCCTACGGCAGGGATCCAATTTTGGTAGGCCTCGTTGAATCTCAGGATCTCGTGGCCCGTCGCGACCGGGAGGGGCGCATCCCCCGAGACCTGCAAGGCACCTGGGACTGGACTGTTCGCCACGGCAAGGTGAGCACTGGTGGCTGGAATCCTTACCTAAAGGAGGCCTTGCAAACCATGTTTGAAACCGGCCTGCCGGCGATCGTCTATGAGGAGCTCACAGGCGAGGCCTACCACCCGGTAGATGGCATTCGCCACGTGCGCTGATTCCACAAGGACAGCCCCTGCCAACACCCCCGCTACCGATTGACGGCCTGCTGGCGCCGCTGCTCGAAGCCTGCAGGCCCGGTGCCACCGTGCTGGTCCAGGCACCCCCTGGGGCAGGTAAAACGACTCGGGTACCCCTAGCTCTGCTGTCAGGACTGAACCTGGAGGCGGGCAAGCCGGGTGCCCCATCTGGCCGCATCTGGATGCTGGAACCCCGTCGCCTGGCAGCCAAAGCGGCAGCCCAAAGGCTGGCGGCCGAGCTCGGCGAGCCCCTCGGCCAGCAAGTTGGCTACAGCGTGCGGCTCGAATCCTGCATCTCAGCCGCCACCCGCCTGGAGGTGATCACAGACGGCCTGTTTCTGCGGCGCTTGCAGGCAAACCCTGGCCTTGATCGGGTCGAATGCCTGATCTTTGACGAATTCCATGAGCGCGGCACCGACACCGACCTATCCCTTGCCCTGGTGCGTCAGGCCAGGGAGCTGCTGAGGCCAGAGCTGCGGCTGGTGCTGATGTCTGCCACCCTCAACCTGGCCCCGCTGGCGGAGCAGTTGCCTGGGGCCACCGTGCTGACCAGCGAAGGCCGTTGCTATCCGGTGGCGATCAGCCACCAGCCACCGCGACCAGGCGAAAGGCTGGCGCAACAGGTGGTGCGCGCCCTTGAGCAGCACTGGCTAGAGCAGCGCGGCGACGGCGAAACCGTGCTGGTTTTCCTCCCGGGGCTGAGGGAGATCCAGGACTGCAGCAGGGCGATCGCCGCCACCGACTGGGGCAAGCCCAGCCATAGGGGCGTCGAGTGCGTTCCCCTGCACGGCAACCTGCCCCTGGAGGCCCAGGGCCGCGCTATTGGCCCGGCCAGCAGCACCGCGGGCAAGGTGGTGCTCGCCACTTCCATCGCTGAGAGTTCCCTCACCTTGGCTGGGGTAACCCTGGTGCTCGACAGTGGTCTGAGCCGCCGCAACCGCTTCGATCCGGGAAGTGGACTTGATGGCCTCGTCACCGTGCCCGCCAGCCAAGCCAGCGCTGAGCAACGGGCCGGCCGGGCCGGGCGCCTGGGGCCAGGTCGCTGCCTGCGCCTCTGGTCACCCGCTGAACAGCAACGGCGTCCCGCCTTCGATCCACCGGAGTTGCTGGAGGTAGATCCCCTGCCCCTGGCCCTGCAATTGGCCCAGTGGGGCGATCCCCTTGGCAGCGACCTGCACTGGATAGACCCACCAGCACCTGCACACCTGCAGGAGGCCCGTCTCAAGCTCCACCAGCTTGGTGCCTTAGCCGCCACCGGGCAGCTGAACAGCCACGGGCAGCGCCTGGCCCAACTGGGGGTGCATCCGCGCCTCGCCCAGCTGCTACTGCTGGGCGCGCAACTAGGCCAACTGGAGCTGGCCTGCGGCCTGGCGGTGCTGCTGAGCGAGCGCGATCCCCTCAACCGGCAGGAGGCCGGCAGTGACCTGCTGAGGCGACTTGACTGGCTAGGGAAAGACCGCCCTGGCGATAGCTCCCAGCGCCGCCTGCGTCAGCTGCAAAGCCAGCTGCACCGCCAGGTCAGGCAACTAGGTGCTCAGAGTTCCAGCCCTACAGCTGCAAGGCAGCTTGGCCGATCAGTAACCCTGTCGGAAGCGGCGGCCGTGCTCATAGCCGCCGCCTATCCCGAGCGGCTCGCCCTAGCCAGGGCAGGCAAGCCTGGCCGCTATCTACTCAGTGGCGGCCGCGGCGCCGTGCTCCATGCAGACGATCCTCTGTTGGCCTGCCCTGCTCTGGCCGTTGCCCAGCTTGATGGCCAGGGTCAGGACGCTCGCATCCAGCTGGCGATTCCCCTTGATATCGGGCAACTGCGGCAACTGGCGGAGCAGCCCGGCGGCCAAGGCCAGGTCGCAGTGGAGGCGCGCTGGGATGGAGAAGGTCAACGGGTGCGCTGCGAACGCTCCCTGCGACTAGGGGCGCTGGTGCTTGAGCGCCGCAGCTGGAGCGAAGCCGAACCGGCCTTGATTCGCAGCGCCCTTCTAGAGGGCCTGCGGCAGCTGGGATTGGAAGCTCTGCCATGGGATCCCGCCAGCCGCCAACTCCAGCACCGCCTCAACCTGGCCCACCAGCACCTAGGCGACCCATGGCCCGACTGCAGCCCCCAGCAGCTACTTGCCCAGCTAGATGAATGGCTCGGCCCCCACCTCAACGGCCTCAGCAGCCGCGACGACCTGCAGGGACTACCCCTAGGCGAAGCCCTCTGGGGTGACGCCCCCTGGAGCCTGCGTCCCCAACTCGATCAGCTGCTGCCAGTGACCCTGACCGTGCCCTCTGGCCGCCAAGTCAAGCTCGACTACAGCAGCGGCCAGCCTGTGCTGGCGGTAAAGCTGCAGGAGCTATTCGGCGCTCGCACAAACCCAATGGTGCTCTCAGGTCAGCTAGCCGTGACCGTGCACCTGCTCACACCGGCCGGCCGGCCGGCGGCGATCACCCAGGATCTGGCGGGCTTCTGGGAGCGCAGCTATCCAGAGGTGCGCAAGGAGCTGCGCGGGCGCTACCCCCGTCACCCCTGGCCGGAAGACCCGGGCCAGGCCCAGGCGACGGCCCTGACCAAAGCGAGGCTGCAACAGGGCAATAATCCAGCCTGAGGGGCATGGGGCGATAAGACACCTGCCTGCCCCAAACTGGATCTTTCCAACAAGGCTGCCTTGGCCCGCTTTTACGTCAACAACCGTCGTGATGGCTCGCGCCTGCTTAGCAGCGCCCTAGTGATCTGCGTCGCAGGGCTGATCCGCGTTGACCATCCGATTGGGCGATCGGTAGCGCTGATAGCAGGCCTGGT
This sequence comes from Synechococcus sp. CS-1330, assembly GCA_025128025.1. GTDB lineage: Bacteria > Cyanobacteriota > Cyanobacteriia > PCC-6307 > Cyanobiaceae > Cyanobium_A. The sequence goes on along the minus strand of JAHLYR010000069.1, from coordinate 3,426 downwards.
GAGCCTCTACTGGTGGATCTGCTATCGCCAGATCCAGCCGTGACGGCGGCCCCGGAATTTTCAGGCATACCGCGCTACGGGGTGACAGAACTGAATGGCGCGGTCGCATCTCTATTGGAACGGGGCTTTGCGCCTCGGTTTCTGCTTGACGCAACCGTGAGCAGGCCCCAGCTCAAAAAGGGCCATCTCTGGATGACCCTGGTCGACGAACAGGCATCAATCTCGGCAGTGGTTTGGGCTTCCCAGCTGGCGAAGCTCAGCTTCGTTCCCGAAGACGGGGATGGGGTCGTAGTGGTGGGCAAGCTCAACTTTTGGAGCAACAGAGCAAGCCTCTGCGTTCAGGCACTCGACATCAGGCCAAGCCTGAGTTCCGTGCTGCGTCAGTTCGAACAGGTGCGAGAGCGGCTGGCCCTCGATGGCTTGCTGGATCAAGCTCGAAAGCGCGCCCTACCCGCTTTCCCAAGGCGCATTGCCCTACTCACGAGCTGTCCAAGCTCTGCGTTGGCCGACATGCTGCGCACAAGCGCCGAGCGCTGGCCGGCAACAGCGGTGGTCGTGGTGCCAATACCCGTACAAGGCCCCGTACACGAAGCCATCTGCCGAACGCTGGAGAAATTGAGCTCCCAAGTGGAGCAGTTGGGTATCGATGCGATCGTGATCGGCCGAGGCGGCGGCAGCCGCGAAGACTTAGCCGTGTTTGATCACGAAGACCTGGCCCGATGTCTAGCCGCCTGCCCAGTGCCCGTAGTCAGCGGCATTGGCCACGAAGATGACACCACCGTTGCCGACCTCGTAGCCGACTACAGAGCCGCCACCCCCACCGCTGCCCTGGTGGCCCTACTGCCAGATCGCCGCGTAGCGGTTCAGACATTGCAGCAGCAGGGGAGACACCTCCAGCAACTCATCCAACTGAGGCTGCAGGGAGAACGTCAGCGACTCACGCGGGATCGGGAGCGACTGGCGGGGGTACATCCTCTTGCCCTAGTGACCAGTCATCGCCAGTCCCTGGGACATGCCCAGCAGCTGCTGCAAGCACTTTCGCCCACACACCAGCTCAAAAGGGGCTTCTGCCTACTGCGCAATGGCCAAGGGGTTGTGGTGCGCTCCGTGCAGCAACTAGAACAAGGGGGAGAAGTCGTCGCCCAAGTCGCCGATGGGCAGGCGATCGCCGTGGTGCGCGAGATTATTCATGAAGCTCTAGAGACAAACCCCTGAACGATGCCTAAAGCAAAAGCCTCAAGCAAAATAAGAGATGAAGAAGGCAACAAAAATGTTGGCGCCGATCTCTCATACAACGAAGCCCACACCGCCCTGCAACTGGCCTTATCAGCCCTGCAAGCCACGGACTTGGATGTCGAAGCAATGACAGGTCTATACAGGCAAGCCCGCGCTTATCTGGATCGCTGCGAAGCGGTACTCGCCCATGTGGAACAGGAAGTGATGCTGTGGCAGGAAGGAGATATGGCGGTAGTCACCTTTAAAGAACTCACCTAGAACCAACTAAAAACGTGGAAGCCAATTCCGATACCAGCACTAGCAACACCACCGTCACTATTCAGGGGAATTCAACATTGAAATGGCTGTATCTGGCATTGGCAATCAGCGGAGCAGTATTGCCCTGGCTGGCGAACCTAGATTTCATCAGGGAATACGGATCAGGCTTCGACTTTGGCATGTTTGTGCGGCTTGCAAATGCGAATCCAGCCGCTAGTTCCCTATCGAGGGACCTAGCAATAGGAGCAACGGCAGTGGTGATTTGGATCGTGCAGGAGAGCAAGCGGCTCCAAATGCGGGGGCTTCCTTGGGTACTGCTCAGCTGCGTAACATTGGCCTTCGCATGTGGAGCCCCACTATTTTTGTATTTACGAGAGCGCCGTTTGGAGGAATTAGCGCGCGGGAATTAGCAGCAAGTTCAAGAGGATGGATCATCCTCGTTCAGGACCTGTACATCGATGGTGACGTTACTGACGTCAAACTGCTCACCAGATTCCGCCCCCGCCGTAGGCGCAGCAAAAGCGCTGCCGCAGGCTGGGCAAAATTCCTTCTCCATGGAGGCAAAACCACACGATTCACAGGTACGCAACCTTCTTTGAATCACCTGCCAAGCCACGAAGCCAGCCGCTCCCAGCAATAGGGGCAACAGCACCAAGAGCAGGGTGATGCCTCCAAGCAGGTCGAGCACGAAGCGACCTGCCGGACCGGGAGCAAGGAGCAGCAATAGCGCTAACAGCAACCAGAGCCAGGTACGTGATCGCTGCATCAGCTGATCTCAATTGGGGCCGATACATCCATCCTGACGCTCTGGCGCAGTTCCAGGACGACACACAGGCATTGACCGTAGTAAAGGATGACACCAACCAACCAAACCCAAAGACTCAACAACAGCACCCCCCCCACGAGTCCATAGGCCTGGAAGCGCACCCCCAATGCCAACAGAATGCGCCCAAGCACCAAATTAAGGATGGTGAGGGTTGAACCTATTAATAGGGCCCCAGGGAACAGAGGCTGCCAAGCGACACGACGCGAGGGCAATACCCACAACAACAACATGGCTAAGGCAATAGCAATCGCCAACGAAATCAGTAAATCAAGAATTGATGACACTGGACGCAGCAAATCACGAGCCACAGGCAGAATCTCGAGGACACGGTCCCACAAGCTTGCTGAACCCAGCAGTCGCATGCTGGTGAAAGCCTGATCTACCACAATAAAAAGGGCGAATAATGAAACAAGGCCAAAAGCCTTGATGCGTAAACGCACATAGCGGACTACCAAACGCCTCCATGGCAAACCCTCAAGCCCTGCTGGGCGATTCCACCAAAGGCGATCAGCGCCACGCTGCAAGGTGAGATAGGCGTTACTCGCCGTTAAAATCAATACAACGGCACCTAGGATTCCAGCCCCAAATCCTTGCCTTAAAAAGGCTGACAATGTTGAAGAGAAAATCGGCATGGCCGAGCTGGGCAAGATTTCCGAAACGACTACCAACAATCTTTCAACCAAACCCTCATCCCCGCCGAGCAACCTAGCCGCAATAGAAAGTGCTATCAAAAGCACAGGGAACAAAGACTGAAGACTGTGATACGCGAAAGCAGCACTGAGATCAACACAGTCGAGCTTCAGCCACAACTTATAAGCCAACCAAAAAGGCAGCAATTTATTTCTCTGAGCACCACCCCAGCTACGCAGGTCCCAGAGAGATCTTGAACGCACTACCTAGCCACCACCTGGACCTAGATGGACACTAGCTGCAGCTGCTGTAGTTACCAAGCCCAAGCAAGAAGCTTAACCAACAAAAAAGCCACCCCTAGGGGTGGCTTTTAAGTCAAATGGCACACACTCTTTCAAGAGAATGCTGCAGTTGATTGGGATGAATTTTTTACCTGGCATCGAGCTATTTTCTCAGGGGGCTGCCCCCCAAATATC